>NZ_CP088239.1:600000-1200000 GCF_021054785.1 Tannockella kyphosi
TGAATTTGTTAGTACTTATAAACAAAAAATAGAACAAGTATTTGGCAAAGATAGTTGTCATGTTTTGAAAGTCCGTAAATACGGTGGTAAAAAAATGATATAAAAAAGCCTCTAGGCTTTTTTATATTGGTAGGGTATAATAGAGAATATATGGAGTGAGAAAGGGATATTATATGAAACGTTTTGATAACAAAAGTAGAACGAAGATAGTATGTACGATAGGGCCAGCCTCAGAATCAATGGATATGCTACGTAAATTAACAAAAGCGGGAATGAACGTAATGCGTTTGAATTTTTCTCATGGTTCACAAGAAACACATTTAGTAAAGATGGATCGTATATTAGAATTGAATGAGGAGCTTGGTAGTGATGTGTCTATTTTATTAGATACAAAGGGACCTGAAATCCGTACAGGTGATTTTGTTGATGGGAAAACAACTTTCAAAAAAGGTCAAGTGTGTACTATTTGTATAGAGGATATTGTTGGAACTAGTGAACGATTTACAATCACTTATAAAAATTTATTTAATGATGTTCATCCAGGTACTTTTATTTTAGTGAATGATGGTCAAATAGAATTATTGGTTGATCATGTAGAAGGTACTGATATTGTTTGTGTTAGTGCAAATGAAGGGGAAGTAAAAGATAAGAGAGGTATTAATGTACCTGGTATTAAATTAGGTTTTAATTATTTATCGAAAAAAGATATTTCTGATATTGAATTTGGATGTCAACATCCAATTACTTATATTGCTGCTTCTTTTGTTCGTCGTGCACAAGATGTTTTTGATGTGAAAAAGATTTTAATTGAACAACAAAGAACAGATGTTCAAATTATTGCTAAGATTGAAAATAAAGAAGGTGTTGAAAATATTGATGAAATCTTAGAAGTAAGTGATGGTATTATGGTAGCTCGTGGTGACTTAGGTGTTGAGGTTCCAGCGGAAGATGTGCCATTAATTCAAAAAAGTTTAATTCGTAAATGTAAAGAAGCTGGAAAAGTGGTTATTACTGCTACGCAAATGTTAGAAAGTATGCAAGAAAATCCTCGTCCTACTAGAGCTGAGGTAAGTGATGTTGCGAATGCAATCTATGATGGAACTGACGCTATTATGTTATCAGGGGAATCAGCATCAGGTAAATATCCTCAAGAAGCAGTTTTTATGATGAATAAGATTGCTTTAAAGACAGAACAAACTTTTGATTTCATATCATTGCATCAACAAGCAATGAAAAATGCTGGTGATACACCAGCTGAGGCTATTTGTATGTCAGTAGCAGAAATTGCTGCTAAATTTAAAGTGTCTGCTATTATTGCATTTACAGAAACTGGAACTACTGCTAAAAAAATGTCAAGATATCGTCCAGAAGCAATGATTATTGCTGCTACACCTTTTCAATCGACTGTCCGTCAATTGTCTTTAAATTGGGGTGTTAAAGGGGTTATATGTAAACCTTTAGATAGTCGTTCAGTAATGATTGATTATGCAAGTATTATTGCAAGAGAACAAGGTATTAGTAATGGAGAGTTAATTTTAGTTACTGGAGGTACTCCTGGTCTTCAAGGTGATACTAGTTATTTAGAATTAGTAAAAGTTAAATAAATTTTAGAAAACTCTTTTGATGTTTCAAAAGAGTTTTTTTGACGCTCTAAATAGTTGATAGAATGTTGAAAGTTTTTTGTAAAAGAAAGATATCATCTCATTTGAATAGAGCGAGTTGGTGTACTGTAAAAAAGTTAAATGTTGCAATCGGGGTGTATACATCATGTTTGCATAATTGTTGCAATTTGTTGTTATATTCAAGGTTAAAAAAATTTGGTAAGATAGCATTGTAGGAAGGGGATGAAAAAATGATTAAAAAAGAACTAATTTATTTGGATTTAGAACAAGATAATAAACTTGAAATTATTGATTTTTTAGCAGATCTTGCTAATAAAGAAGGAAAATTAAACAACATTGAAGAATATAAAGCAGCTGTTTTAAGAAGAGAAGAAGAATTTTCTACAGCTTTAGGATTCTTAGTAGCAATGCCCCATGGACAAAGTGATGGTGTTAACGAACCATTTGTAATTTTTGCAAGATGTAAAGAAGAGATGACTTGGGATGAAAATCAAGTTAAATTAATCTTTATGATTGGTGTTCCAATGGCTAATAGAGAAGCCACTCACATGAAAATACTTGCAAACATTTCAAGAAAACTTATTGATGAAAACTTCAGACAATCTTTATTAGATGCTGGTGACAGTGAAGAAGTTTATCAAATATTATCACAAATAACAATCTAAGAAGGAGAAAGAAATTATGAAAATTATTGGTGTATCAGCTTGTCCAACAGGTATCGCACATACTTATATGGCACAAGAAGCATTAGAAAAAGCAGCAAAAGCAATGGGACATGAATGTCAAATTGAAACTCAAGGATCTATTGGTGCTGAAAATGAGTTAAGTAGAAAACAAGTAAAAGAAGCAGACGTAGTTATTTTAGCAGTAGAAGTTGCTATTGAAGGTATGGATCGTTTTGATGACAAAGTGATTTATAAAGCAAATATTGCAAAATGTATTTCACAAGCAGAAAAAATTATTGAAGAAGCATTAGCTTTAGTAGGGTAATTAATGCATAAGCATTTATTATAAAAATCTCAGGGAGGAGAAATAAAATGAAAGAATTTTTAACAGATTTAAAAAATCATGTAATGACTGGTGTATCTTACATGATTCCAGCTGTTACTGTTGGTGGTATTTGTATCGCTGTAGCATTAGCAACTGGTGAAGCAGGAGATACTGGTATGGTAATTACTAGTACATTCTGGAACAATGTTAACACTATTGGTGGTATCGCAATTGGATATATGTGTCCAATGTTAGCGGGATATACTGCTTACTCAATTGCAGGTAGACCAGGTTTATTACCAGGGTTTGCATTAGGTTCATTAGCTAACACTGCAGTTGGTACTTCAAGTGTATCTACTGGTTTCTTAGGAGCATTAGTTTTAGGTATTGCTGCTGGTTATTTAGCTAAATGGGTTAAAGGTTGGAAAGTTCCTAAAGTCATCAAATCTATTATGCCAATCTTAATTATCCCTCTAGTTACAACTATGACTATTGGATTATTATACATCTATATTTTCGCTAATCCATTAGGAGGACTTGTTACTGCAATGACTAACGGATTATCTGGATTAAGCAGTGGTTCAACTGTATTATTAGGTATTGCTGTTGGTTGTATGATCGCATTCGATATGGGTGGTCCAGTTAACAAAGTTGCATTCGCTACATCTGTTGCTTTAATCGCTGAAGGAAACACTTCAATGATGGGTATGTGTGGGGTTGCTATCTGTGTACCTCCAATTGGTATGGGTCTTGCTACATTCATCTGTAAAAAGAAATTTACTGAAGAAGAACGTGAAGCTGGTAAAGCATCAGCTGTTATGGGATGTATCGGTATCACTGAAGGGGCTATTCCTTTCGCTGCTTCTGATCCAATCAGAGTATTACCTTCAATTATGACTGGTTCTGCTGTTGGGGCTGTAATCGCTGGATTATGTGCTTGTACTAACGCTGCACCTCATGGTGGATTAATTGTATTACCAGTAGTTGGAAATGCTTTAATGTATACTGCTGCTGTATTAGTTGGTTCATTAGTAGTAGTTGGTATGATCTTTATTCTTAAAAAAGACGTTGTAGAAGAATAATAAAATTTAATCTTGAATTTAAAAGACGAACTTTTGCAAGTTCGTCTTTTTTCATGTATAATGGGGATATATGACAAGGGAGAAATGTTATGAATTTGCGTCAAAAACAACTGTTTAAATTATTAATTCAACAAGACAATTATTTGACTGTCCAAGAAATGGCTGATTTTTTATCGGTTTCTTTAAGAACTGCACATACTGATTTAAAGATTGTAGAGGAGCTTCTTAATGATAATAATGTAGAACTTGATAAAAAACAAAATGTAGGTATTAAAATAAATGCGGATATGTCAGTTAAAAATTCATTATTAAATTTAGTAGATGAAACAAAACAAGAAGTAAGTGTATTATCTACAGAAATAAGAAGAATGAAAATCATATCACGATTATTATTTAATCGTGAAGGAACATCACTTAATAAATTAGCTGATGAATTTATGGTATCTAAAACATCAATTGTTAGTGATTTTGAAAAAATAGAATTATTTTTAAGTGCTTTTCAACTCGAATTAATTAGAGATCGTCAAGGTACTAGGGTTTCGGGTAATGAAAAAAATATTCGTCATGCATTAAGTCAGCTAGCAACTAATTTTGTACAGTTAGAATTTGATGAAGTATTACAAGAACAAGAATCAAGTCGTTTAGACTTATCTACTTTTTATCGATTGAAGAACATTTTTGAAATCGATGATATTGAAATAATAGAAAACATTTTAGAAGAAGCACAAGAAAAATTAGGATACATGATAAATGAAGTATCGTATGTGAATCTAATTACTCATTTATTAATATTAATTAAAAGGCTAAAGAATTCTGTAGTTTATACCCAAGAACAAATAGATCAAGTATATCAAATAGATACTATCGAAAAAGCAATGGCTATTTCTTATTTTATAGCATCTTCGATAGAAAAAGAGTTTGATGTTGAAATACCAGAAGCAGAAATAAAATATATTCATCAATATTTAGTTTGTTCTGGAATACAAAGCGATTTTATACATTTGGATGCAGATAACTATGCATTAGAAATTGATGATGAATATATGGAACTTATTAACCAATTAATTTCAATTGTTTCTGAATCAGTCCATTATGATCTTACAAAAGATAAAGAATTAAAGCTTAGTCTAATTACTCATTTTGCACCATTAATACAACGTGTTATTTATGATGTGCATATGGATAATCCCTTAGTAACAGAAATCAAAACGCAATATGCAGCTATGTTTTCGATTGTAACCATTTCACTAGAAATGTTACAAAATGAACTTTTAAGTGGATTAAGTGATAATGAAATAGGTTTTTTAACTATTCATTTCCAAGCAGCAGTAGAGCGTTCCATGGAACAAAAACAAATTATTATTGTTTGTCCTGAAGGAATTGGTTTTTCTAGATTACTTTCTCATCGAATTGAAAGATATATATCATCTGTAAATATTGTTGATATTGTAGGGCTAAATAAACTAAGTACAATGGATTTATCGGGTATTGATTTAGTTATTTCTACGGTACCTATTAAAAAATGTGCCAAACCAGTAGTTTTAGTATCCTCTTTTATGTCTGAGATGGATATTCGTGATATTAATAACTTTTTAGTACAAAGTGGTCAATCAAGTGAACATCCTAGTTTAGAACATCTTTCTAAAATTATAGATGATACTGTTGTTTTTACTAATTTAGATTATGATAATAAAAAGGATGTATTATCTTTTATAATTAAAGAAATGTGTAAAAATGGTTATGTAACAAGAAATTATGAAAAAACTGTTTTTGATCGTGAAGATATTATGAGTACGGATTTAGGGAATATGATTGCTATTCCTCATGGTAGTGAAAAAGAAATTATTGAATCAAGACTAGCAATTGTAACATTAAAGAAACCTATTTTATGGGATAAACATGAAGTAAGTGTTGTTTTCTTAATTGCAATGACAATGGATAACCCTCAAAAGACAAAGAATATTTTAAAGGATCTTTATTCAATTATGGATTCTAAAACAATGCTTCAAAATATAATTGATGCAAAAGATGTAGAGGAAGTTATTGATTTAATTCATAACAATTAACTTATAGGATATTCTATAAGTTTTTTTATATGAATCCTTTATTATTTATGATAAAATGAGCTGATTCAATAGGAGGCATTATGAGTAAAACAGCTATTAAACAAGTAACAACAAAACAAAATAATATAAAAATCGTTTTAGTCAGTACAATGATAGGACTTAGTGCAGGAATTGTAAGTGTGTTGTATCGTTTGGCTATTTCTAGTGCAGAAAGCATATCACTTACAATGTATAGTTATATAGAAGCTCATTTACAGTTTGTTCCTATTTTATTTATAGGACTAGCAATCGCCGGATATTTGATGGGATGTGTTATAACTAAATATCCACTGACTTCAGGATCAGGAATACCTCAAGTAAAAGGTCAAATATTAGGATATATAAAGTCAAATTGGTTTACTACACTAATCGTTAAATTTTTTGCTGGAATGACAGCAATTATAGCAGGTTTATCATTAGGTAGAGAAGGTCCATCGATTCAACTAGGTGCCAGTGTAGCTCAGGGTGTTTCTGAGAAAATAGGTGCTTCTAATACTGAAAAAAGAATATTTATTACTAGTGGAGCTAGTGCTGGATTAGCTGCTGCTTTTAATGCACCATTAGCAGGTGTAATGTTTGCATTAGAAGAAATATTTCGATATTTTTCACCAGTAGTTTTGCTTTCTACATTAGTTGCTGCAATTGTAGCTGATTTTGTTTCTAAAGTATATTTTGGTATTAGTCCTGTTTTTGACTTTGAAGTTACTGCTTCTTTACCAATAAGTTATTACTGGCTATTTATTTTATTAGGAATATTCCTTGGATTTTCAGGTGTTTTTTATAACTTATGTATTGTAAAAAGTCAAAAATTATACAAATATATAAGTGCTATTAACCCTAAATACAAACCTATTTTACCTTTTATGATAGCAGGTATTTTAGGTATTACATTACCTATTGTTTTAGGTGGTGGACATAGTATTATTCATGAACTAAGTATTGAAAATAGCATGATGTATTTATTGATGATTCTTGTTATTAAATTCATATTTTCTATGATTAGTTTTGGTTCTGGAACACCTGGTGGGATTTTCTTTCCATTGTTAGTTTTAGGAGCAACACTTGGTGCTATTTTTGCTAAGATAGCTATTCCTGGACTGGGATTAGATGCAGTATTATTTTATAACTTTGTCATTATTGCAATGGCAGGCTATTTTGCAGCAATTGTAAGAGCACCATTAACTGGTATTATTTTATTAGTAGAAATGACAGGTTCATTTTCACAGCTTTTACCGTTAATTATTACTTCAACAGTAGCATATCTTGTTGCTGAAGAATTAAACAATAAACCAATATATGATTCTTTATTAGAAAACCTATTAGAAAACCATCATATTCATCAAGAACCAGCAAATAGAAGTAAAATAGTAATAGAGAGGGTAGTACATATAGGTGCAAATGTAGAAAATAAATATTTGCGAGAAATTCAATTACCTGCTCGTTGTCTAATTGTTGCGATATCTCGTGGTGAAAATGATATTACACCAAATGGAGATACATTTATAAAATCAGGAGATATTCTTACCTTTTTAGTTGATACATCCAATGAAATAGTTGTCCGTCAAGCAATTGAACAATTGCTTGGTGATTAAAGATAAGCACAAATTCTTGTACTTATCTTTTTATCTATACAATCAATAATGTGTAGTTACATACTTGTTTGAATTCATGATTCTATATGATACTTTTGTTTACTTGTCTCTATATTATGGTATGATTATGGGAGATAGTAGGAGGGATAAAATGAAGATAGTTATTGTTGATGATGATAAAGATTTCTTATCTTGTTTTGAAAGAAAAATAGATGCTGGTTTTTCTAAAATGATGGATTGTTTTGAAATTAAATGTTTACAAACTAGCTTTATTCATGAAGAAATGGATATATTATTCTTAGATATTGAAATGAATGGTTTAAATGGAATTGAGATGATTCGTTCTTATTCAAAAGACAATATCAAACAACCTTTATTAATATTTGTATCATCAAAAACGGAATTAGTTTTTGATGCTATGTCTGTACATCCTTTTTATTTTATTAGAAAATCATTTTTAGATACTGATCTTGCTATTTTCTTTCAATTAATAGAAAATTATATGGTAAAAAACAGGAAACTACTTACTATTGATTGCAATGGGAGAAAGACATCAATTTTACATTGTGATATTATATACATTCAATCTGATGGAAGATATGTTCATATATTTAGTTATGATGATGAATTTGTATATCGAGAAACACTTAAAAACTTCTTAGGACGAATTGATAATAAGAACTTTGTTCAAATCCAAAAGTCTCTCGTAATAAATTTAGATAATGTAAAAGAAATTATTCAAGGGGATATTGTTTTAAAGAGTGGGGAAGTATTTGGTGTAAATAGGTCTTATCGAACTAATTTATTAACATTATATGAAGAGTATCTTTTATCATGTTAATACAGATTATTTTTGCTCTTGTGGAGAGTTTTATACAAGCCTGCTTTTTATTTAAAATATTTTCCTTTGAAAAAAAACATTTGTTTATTGTAGTTTGTACAATGAGTAGTGTTTTACTTACAGAAACATATAATCAATATAAAGAAGTATCAATATTATTTTTATTTATATATACTTTTATGATTACAGCTATTGTTTTTCTTTTTAAAAAAAGGCTGTATATCTATGATTATTTAATTGTCTTGATATCTTCTATCTTTTTAATTGTAGCTAATTTTTGTGCTTTGCTTATTTTAAGTTTGCTGATGGGATGGAATATTGTTGGTTTAGTGGATACAGTTTTTCCACTAATTGTTGGATGTACTATTTCTAAGGTTATCTATGCACTTATGTGTATTGTATTTTATCGTTTTAAAGATTTATTTAGTTTAAATGAGAAACATAATCGATGGTGGATTGTTGTGCCTATCTTTTTATCAATCTTATTGAATAGTTATTTAATTGGTTATGTGATACTAAATGATGCGATTGTTACTAATTCTATACTTATTGCATTATGGAATACTGCTTTTTTATGTTTTTTAGTGATTGTTCTTTGTTTTGTAATAAACAAAGAAGCTGCTTCACTAATAAGTATGGATATAACAAAACAAAGGCAAGAATATATTACGGAAAATAAAAAGATATTAACACGGATGTATCATGAATTATCAACATTAGAACATCAAAATACGTATCATTATATGCAATTAAAATTCTTGATGATGGATCATCAATATGATAAAGCAATTGATTTATTAGATTGTAAAATAATGAAATTAGAAAAGTATCAAAATATTGTTCAAACTGGTGATATTTATTTGGATTATATGTTGAATGTGGAAATAAATAAAAAACGGATGGAAGAATATGATTTTAAGGTTATTTGTAGTAAACCATCTTATGATATTCAGTTGGATAAAGAACAAACAGATAGTATTATTAATATTTTTCATTATTTATTACCTTGTTGTCAAATAGATAAACCATTTATGTTTGAAACTAAAATAACAAGTAATTACTTTATAGTAAATTATGCATTTAGTTTACATCATAGTATTGATAAAAAGAGTATAGAAAGTTATCTGACAAAAGATATTGTTTTTAACTTAATAACAATTGATTCTTTAGTAAAAGTGATACTAATGGTAAAGTGTCATAAATAGAGGGTGGGAGAATGAATAAAACAAATGCAATGAGATTATTAGATGCAGCTAAAATAAGCTATACGACAAGAGAATATGTAGTAGCGGAGGATAATTATTTTGGAGTACAGGTTGCTAAAAATTTTAAAATGAGTGCAGATCAAGTTTTTAAAACTTTAGTAACAAAAGGTGATAAAAATGGATATAATATTTTTTGTATCCCCATTAATTGTGAGTTGGATCTTAAAAAAGCAGCAATAGTTAGTAAAAACAAAAAAATAGAAATGATATTAATGAAAGATCTTTTACAGGTAACAGGATATATAAGAGGGGGATGTTCACCGATAGGAATGAAAAAGAAGTTCCCTACTTATATCGATGAAACAGCAATGATTTTTGAAGAAATTGGTATTAGTGCAGGAGTTAGAGGTTGTGAAATAGTCCTTTCTGGATATGAATTATGTGCTTATTTAGAAGCTACTTTTCATGATTTGTCTTAGAAAAACTGGATTGTAGGAAGGAATATTGAATAATAAGAAAACAGATAGAAAGGGTAGTGATTTATTTGATAGTTAGAAAGATAGAAGATAAAGATGAAGATATTGTATATAGGATGATGGAAGTATTTTATAACTCCCCAGCGGTTTTGGAACAAGTACCTGGTGAGGTGTTAAAGAAAAATATTAAGAATTGTATTTATGATCATCGATGTTTAAAAGGATTTGTTTTTGAGAAAAATGATGTTGTTTTTGGGTATGCAATGATTGCTTGGAGTTATTCAACAGAATTTGGTGGGGACTGTTTATGGATAGAGGATATTTATATTCAAGAGCCTTATCGAAATAAAGGATATGTTTCTATTTTTATGAAGTACTTAGAAGAAACGTTTAAAGGAAATGTAGTACGTTTTCGTTTAGAAGTATCAAATACTAATCAAGGAGCTATTAAGGCATATCAAAAAAATGGTTATCAAACACTGTCTTATATTCAAATGACAAAAGAAGTATAGAGACGGAGAGAATATGAAGAAGGAAAAATCAGTAGTACTTATTATGGGAAGTGTCCTATTACTCTTTTTAATAGCGTTTGGTAGTTTATGTTATGGTGGTTGGTTGCAAAACACAAGGACCTTGAGTGGAATACAAATCATTGTAATGTTGTTTGTATTTTTTGGGAGTATGTTATTAGCGTTGGCAATCCTGTTTTCAAACTATAGTTTTTTATTAAGTTATGAATTTCTTAAGAAAGCAAATAAATATAATAACTATGAATTTTCTAAAATAAATAATTTTACGAAAGATAGAGTATCTCAAATATTAAAAAAAGAACGTTTTAAAGAAGATGATTCCTATTTTATTAAAAAAAAGTTATCTTTAGCAAAAGATAGTATTTCTTATTATGTAAGACAAATTGATAGTTTGGATGTATCTTATACAATTAAAACAGAGTATGCTAGATTTGAAAATAAACAAAAAAAGGTTAATTATGCATGTTTATTGTTATTTATTTATTGCGATCAACTTATGGATATGGATTTTGATAATTTGCGAAACTTATCAGTTGATCAATCAACAACGGATGACTTGTTTAGAACGAAACCCGCTATTTCTAGTTTAGTTATTTTGGTAAATAGCCAAACAAACGAAGCTTACTATTTAGATATTCAAAAAAAATTTTCTATTTCCTTATATGGTTATAGTTGTAGAACAATAAAAAAATACTTTCAATAAAAATAACCAGAATCTAAATTCTGGTTATTTTTTAAATCGATAACCTGCTCCTCGAACAGTTTGAATATAATTTGGTTTACCAGGGTCTAATTCTATCTTTTCACGTAGACGGTTAATATGAACGGCAACAGTTGCATTATCTCCTAGTGCATCCATTCCCCATATACGTTCATAAAGCGTTTCTTTGCTAAAAACAACATCATAGTTGGTAACTAAAAATAACAATAGCTCATATTCTTTGTTTTTTAGTTCAATCTCATTTTCTTCTATAAAAACCCTTCTTGTTTTTGTATTAATAGCGAGTTTATCATATACGATAGTTTCAGAAATGTTTTTTGTTAGACGAGCATATTGTGCTATATTGGATTTTACTTTCGCAACTAGAACACTAGGTGAAAATGGTTTTTCAATAAAATCATCTGCGCCTATTCCTAGACCTCTAATTTTATCAATATCTTCTCTAAGAGCACTAACCATTATGATTGGGATATCGATGGATTCACGAAGTCTTTTACATATTGTAAAACCATCAATAGTGGGGAGCATTAAATCTAATATTATTAAGTTATAATTTCCTTCTATCGCTTTTTGATATCCGATGGCACCATCTATTTCTATATCTACTTCAAAATTATTTATTTCTAAATAATCTTTTTCAATAGAAGCAATGGTAATATCATCTTCAATAATTAGTATTTTATTCATCACTGATCTCCTTGTGTGGAATACATATAAGTATTTCTAATCCACCGCCTAACATATTATTCGCAATAACATGTCCATTCATTCGTTCTACTTCCCCTTTAACAATCGCTAATCCTAATCCATTTCCACTTTTAGGATTATGTCTAGAAGGATCACTACGATAAAATACTTCAAATAAATGTTCTAGGTCTTTTGATTGAACACCATCACCATTATCTTTAAAAGATAAATAAGAGTATTTTCCTTCTTTTTCTAAGGATATTGTTAGAATAGGATTTCTATTTTTGTTATATTTTACACTATTTTCTAGTATGTTACTAAAGATGGATAGTAGTTGATCATTATCACCATAAATGGATGTAGAAGCAATATGTCCTAATTGAATAGTTAATCCTTTTTCTAAGTATTCCATATAATATTTTTGCATATATTCTTTAATGAATCCATCCAACTGTATATAAATAGGGTTGATTGGTAACTCACCTAACTCTAATTTACTAATAGACATTATTTTAGTAATCATTTGATCGATATCTTCAGATTTGTTTTTAATGATTTGTAAGTATTTTTGTTGACTCTCTGGTGATTTAGCAATTCCATCTAACAATCCTTCGACATAGGCACGAATAGAGGTAAGTGGACTTCGTAAGTCGTGGGATATACCAACTAGGATTTCTTGCTTACTTTTTTCATGATACTCACTCCTATCTAAGGATGTTTTTAAACGTATTGCCATTTCATTAAAATTATCAAAAACAGGTTTAAACTCATCTTGATAAGGGTATTCAATGCGATAAGATAAGTTTCCTGCTGTTATTTCACTAGTTCCTTTATATAATAATTCTAAAGGATCTTGAATACGGTTATAAACAAATTTTATTAAAAAATTATTGGTAACTTTAATCGAAATAAGCAGTGCTAATAAAATACTAACACTAATAATACTTACACCTATCTTCAATGTGTTATAAGAAAGATCACTACATGTTGCAAAAATAGCCACTGTATATACTTGATCATTTACAAAGCTTTTTGCCATATATAATTCTCGTGAATTATTAGAAACAAAACCAACACCACCTAATGATGTAATCGCACTTATTAAACTTTCATCTACTTCTAGTGAGGAACCATAACTATATGTAATTGTATCATTTGATGAAATAAGAATATAAAATTCATTATTATCTAATGTAACTAATGCTGTATTCGATAAAGAATCAATATATATATCCTCCTTATTTTGTAATTGTTCATCTACTACTTCAAAAATATTTTGACTTGCCTTATAAAAAGTTTCACTATCAATAAAGTTTACACCAGTACCAAAACGAACATAAAAAAATGTAACAGTGATACCTATTATGATAATAATAATAGAAATGAAAACAGGAATAGCAATTGCTAGTATATTCGAAATATATAATCTCTTTTTCATTGTTAAATCTACTTTTTTCATCAAATCACCTCAAAACAATCATAACATATTTTTACTTTCATTGCTTAAACTAGTTGTAAACAATTAGTTTAACTGCAGTTTATGTTTATTTGTTATTGTGTTTAAGTATACTTGTTATAGTAGGAAAGTATTTATAAAGGAAGGAAGGTATATATGTTACAAATTAAAAATGTAAAAAAGCAATATCAAACAGGAGAATATATTCAAACAGCATTAGATGATGTATCATTAAACTTACGTGATAATGAATTTGTTGCTATTCTAGGACCTAGTGGTTCAGGAAAGACAACACTATTAAATATAGTAGGGGGATTAGATCGTTATGATGAAGGGGACTTAATTGTTAATGCTATTTCAACTAAGAAATATAAAGATAAAGATTGGGATTCTTATCGTAATCATTCCATTGGTTTTGTATTCCAAAGCTATAATCTAATTGGACATCAATCAGTTTTAACCAATGTTGAACTAGCGTTAACTATTTCTGGTGTTTCAAAAGCACAACGAAGAAAAAAAGCAATTGATGCTTTAACGAAAGTGGGACTAGAACAACACATTCATAAAAAACCAAATCAATTATCAGGGGGACAAATGCAACGTGTGGCTATTGCTAGAGCATTAGTTAATAATCCTGAAATTTTATTAGCAGATGAACCAACTGGTGCTTTAGATAGTGAAACAAGTGTTCAAATTATGAATCTTTTAAAAGAAGTAGCAAAAGATCGTTTAGTTGTAATGGTTACTCATAATCCAGAACTTGCAGAAGAATATGCTACTAGAATTATTAAATTAAAAGATGGTAAGATTATTGATGATAATGATCCTTTTGTACCTCATCATGAACAAGAAGTAGCGGAGTATCAAAACATGGGGAAAGCTTCAATGTCTTTTCTTACTTCTGTCTCACTTAGTTTTAATAATTTAAAGACAAAAAAAGGTCGTACTTTTTTAACTGCTTTTGCAGGATCAATAGGGATTATTGGAATAGCTTTGATTGTTTCTATTTCTAGTGGTGTTAATACGTATATAGAAGATATTCAAAAAGAAACAATGAGTTCTTATCCAGTAACTATTTCATCTCAAACAATTGATTCTGATAGTATACTGGATACAAGACAATCTATGATTGATGATTTTATGGATGAATCATCAGAAGTGTTAGATGCTGTTTATGGAGATAATATGTATCTAGAAGCACAAGAATCTTTTAATACAAGTATTGTAGAAAATGATTTAACTAATTTTAAAGTTTATTTGGATGATCCTGATAGTGAGATTAATCAGTATGTAGGAGAAAACGGAGTTGTTTATACGTATGATGTTCAGTTTGATGTATATGCAACAGATAGTGAAGGAACTACTATTAATACAAATGATGATCCTCAAGAAGAAGAGGGAGTTAGTAGTAATGATGCTCAATTAGAGATGTTACAATCTTTATTAGGTACTTCTAGTTCAAGTGGTGCTGATAATTTTAGTGAATTAATGGCAAATTCATCAGGTGATGGAATTAGTAGTGTTATTAGTGATAGTTATGATTTATTAGCGGGAGATTGGGCTAGTGAATATAATGAAGTGGTTTTAGTATTAGGTAGTGATAATCAAATTTCAACTACTGTTTTATATCAATTAGGATTGATTACAAGAGATGAATATGATGCTATTTGTGATCAAATTAGTGATGGTGAAACAGGAGATATTCTTAGTTTTGATTATGATGATTTATTAGGATATACATTTAGTTTAGTACCTTATTGTGATTATTATAGTCAAGAAGATAATGGAACATTTAGTTATTCTACAGAGGACATAGATTCTTTACTTGATAATTCTATTGAATTATCTGTTGTAGGTATTATTAAATCAACAGAGGATGCTGTTAATGATACTATTGCTACAAATGTAGCATATACTAGTGCTTTAACTTCTTATATTATTGATTATACAGATGATAGTGCTGTTGTTTTAGCACAAGAAGAAGATGAATCAATAAATATATTAACTGGTGTTTCATTTGAAGAAGAGGATGATGATGGAAAAGTAGCTACTACTATTGAATATTTATCAAATTTATCAATAAGTGAAAAAGCTTCTGTTTATTCTATGATGATGAGTAATCAAACTTCTCAATTTACTAGTGAAGAACAAATGGCTACTGCTTTAGATTATTGGTTAGCTTCATCACCAGATCAAGAAGTATTATTAACTATTTATGATACTTATTTAGATCAAAATTCATATATTGATAACTTAAGTGCTTTTGGTAAAGTTAGTTATGATGCACCTTCTTCAATTAGTATTTATACAGATAGTTTTGAAGATAAAGATGCTATTTCATTAGCAATTGAAAATTATAATGAAACAGTGGATGAGGATGCACAAATAACATATACAGATTATGTAGCTTTATTAACATCTTCATTAACATCTATTATTGATGTAATAAGTTATGTATTAATTGCTTTTGTTTCTGTTTCATTAATTGTTTCATGTGTGATGATTGGTATTATTACTCATATTTCTGTATTAGAAAGAACAAAAGAAATAGGTATTTTACGTGCTATTGGTGCTTCAAAACGTAATATTTCTCAAGTATTTAATGCAGAGACACTAATTATTGGTTTATTTGCAGGAACAATTGGTATTGTAGTGACATTGTTATTAATAATTCCAATTAATTCTATTTTACATTTCTTGACAGCAAATGAAAGTATTAATGCAGTGTTGCCAATTAATGTTGGAATCATCTTAATTATGATAAGTGTGGTAATTACAGTATTAGCCGGTTTATTACCTGCTAAATCTGCTGCTAAAAAAGATCCAGTAATTGCCCTTCGAAGTGAATAAAATCATCAAAGAGAATAAAAAAATAGTCCCAAAGATAGAGTTTGCTCTATCTATGGGAACTATCTATTTATTTCTCTTTTTTTATACGCCTTGATCAATCATTGCATTAGCAACTTTTAAGAAACCAGCTATATTAGCACCAATAACAAAGTTATCTTCGACACCAAACTCTTTTGCAGTTTGTGAGATATCATGATAAATAGTTACCATGATTTCTTTTAATTTAGCGTCCACTTCTTCAAAAGTCCAACTTAGTCTAATTGAATTTTGTGTCATTTCTAAACCAGAAGTAGCTACGCCACCAGCGTTACTTGCTTTACCAGGAGCATAAAGAACTTTATTTGATTGCAATACTTCAATTGCTTTAGGAGTACATGGCATGTTAGCACCTTCTCCAAGGGCTAGACAACCATTATTAACTAATGTTTTTGCACCAGTCTCGTCTAACTCATTTTGTGTTGCACAAGGAAGTGCAATATCACATGCGACATTCCATATATTTCCACAACCTTCCGTATAACTAGCAGTAGGAACAGTATTTACATACTCACTAATTCTAGCACGTTTTACTTCTTTTAACTCTTTTATAAGTGCCAAATCAATTCCATTTTCATCATAAATATATCCACCTGAATCAGACATCGCAACTACTTTTGCTCCTAATTCAGTTGCTTTTTGACATGCATAGATAGCAACATTACCACTCCCTGAAATAACAGTCGTTTTTCCTTCAAATGATAAATTATGATCTTTTAACATAGCGTCCATTAAATAACATAGACCATATCCAGTAGCTTCTTTTCTTGCTAAAGAACCACCCCAATCTAAACCTTTTCCAGTTAATACACCAGTATATTCATTTTTTATTTTCTTATACTGTCCAAATAGATAGCCTATTTCTCTCGCACCAACTCCAATATCTCCAGCTGGAACATCCGTGAATTGTCCGATATGTTTGCTTAATTCCATCATGAAACTTTGGCAAAAACGCATAATTTCTCCATCAGATTTACCTTTAGGATCAAAATCACAACCACCTTTACCACCACCCATTGGAAGAGTAGTAAGTGCATTTTTAAATGTTTGTTCAAAACCAAGGAATTTGATAATACTTAAATTAACACTTGGATGAAATCTTAATCCACCTTTATATGGTCCAATTGCACTATTGAACTGCACTCTAAATCCACGATTCACTTGAATAATACCATTATCATCTACCCAAGGAACTCTAAACATAATTTGTCTTTCTGGTTCTACTATTCTTTCAATAACACCAGTTTTTAATAATTCAGGTCTTTTTTCAACAACTAGTTCTAATGAATCTAAAACCTCTTCAACTGCTTGTAAAAATTCACTATCATTAGGGTTTCTAGCTATTACTGCTTCTTTAATGTACTCTAATTTTTTCATTTTACATTTCCTCTCTATTTTGTAAGATAAATAAAATCACGTTTTTAAAATGTGAAGTATTCCTAATATAACATTGTTATGGACAAATAACAAAGAATTGAGTAATAAATATTAGTCTTTTCTAAATATTTTATGTGAAAAGTGGAACAACTCACACTTTTGTACTATAATAAATATAGATATATTCATCTATTTTTAGATTTG
Organism: Tannockella kyphosi; assembly: GCF_021054785.1. GTDB lineage: Bacteria > Bacillota_I > Bacilli_A > Erysipelotrichales > Coprobacillaceae > Tannockella > Tannockella kyphosi. Next base: position 617,775 of record NZ_CP088239.1, read on the forward strand.
GAGGAAAACAATGAAAGATAATAAAAAATTATTTCAAATATATACAATTGTTTGGATTGTATTCTTTCTTGTACTAGTTGCTACCTTATTTAGAATGTATGGGGATGAACATATTATTAATTATACTGGTATTGTGAGAGGGTGTACTCAAAAAGTTATTTTAGGTGAAACACAAGGTATTGAGGATGATGAGCTAATAGCTTATGTAGATCAAGTTATTTATGATTTACAATCAGCTGAGGAATATAGTTCTTTTGATCTTCAGGATACTTATTATCAAGAACAACTTATTTATATTGATGATTTATGGTGTCAGATAAAAGAAGAGATTGAAGTTATTCGTTTAGAAGGAAGTTCTAATGATATTTATACGATTAGTCTTTTGCATTATGAAATATCTGATGATTTAGCTCATTATGTGGAAGATACTTCAGCTAAAGAATTAAGTGAGTTTTTTTATTTGTTTGGAATATCTTTTGGGTTTGCGATTGTTTTATTAATTTCTTTGTTTTATCATAATCGTAATAATTTGAATAAAATAGCAATGAAGGATAGTTTAACAAATATTTATAGTAGAGATGGATTTTCAAAACAATCGAAACATCTACTACAAAATTCATCAAAAGAACAATATGTTGTACTAGCTATCGATATTGTTGATTTTAAAATATATAATCATCGTTTAGGTCATAGTTTTGGAGATGAGATACTTTGTTTGATAGCTAGTTGTCTAGAAGAATTTGTAGGTCAAAATGGAATATGTTCCAGAATTAATGGTGATAACTTTAAGGTTTTTATTATAAAAAGAGATCATATGATAGAGGATATTAATACATATATAGTAGAAAAAATGCGTGAAAAAGGATTTTTGATGCTTGCCAAGGATATTCATTTTATATATAGTGCTTATGAGATTATTGATAATACAGAAGAAATAGAAGAAATATTAGGAAAAGTAAATTTAGCTCATTCTTATGCAAAAATAATGAATGCGAGAGAAGTAGTTTGGTATGATAGTTCTTTTATTAATCAAGTGCAACAAGAAGATGATTATACTTCTCGATTTAATGAAGCTATTGTAAATAAAGAATTTAAAATCTATTTACAACCTCAACTAAATCTAGAAACAATGCAAATTAATGCAGCAGAAGCATTAGTTAGATGGGAAGTAGAAGAGGGAAAGATTATTTTTCCTGATTCATTTATTCCTTTGTATGAAGGGAAAGGACTTATTCCTTTATTAGATTATTATATTTTAGAAGAAGTTTGTAGTTATCTTCAAGAGATTATGCTAGAACATCAAACATTTAGTATTGCGATTAACTTTTCTAGACTAACGTTAAGTACGGATCATTTTGTTACTTCTTTTTTAGAAATAGTAGAAAAGTATGGAATAGATGCATCTTGTATTGAAATAGAAATCACAGAAACATCATTAAATGAATTAAGTAATGAAGTCATTGAACAATTAGAAATACTTTCTAACAAAGGTTTCAAAATTGCAATGGATGATTTTGGGGCAGGATTCTCTAATTTGTGTTCTTTAACAGATATACCACTTAATATCCTTAAATTAGATAAACAATTTTTATGGAAAATGGATAGTTCAGGAAGTGTATCGGAAATTATAGAGAGTGTTGTTAAAATGGCACATAATTTAGATTTAAAAGTAATATGTGAGGGTGTTGAAACAAAAAAACACTTATCATATTTAAGAACAGTTGGATGTGATATAGCTCAAGGATATTTTATTAGTAGGGCAATACCAACAAAAGAATTTACAGAAAAATATCTTAGCACTAAAAAATAGCGATATGAAAACCACACCCATTATTGGATGTGGTTTTATAGCGTTATTTTTTGTTTACATAGCCAACTAGTAATCGAACATTTCCTTTCACTGTAAATGGTTTAGTGCTAATAGGAACAAACATACTTTGAGTATAGTTCATTTCTATACTTTCACCAGCACATTCTACTATTCCACTACCATTAACAAATGTAATAGTCATAAATATGTCATTATTTGTATCAAATGTTATTTCATCAACTACATCATAGATATCTACATGGAAGAATTCACTATCACAGAGTGTCTTCTTAGTCGTTTTATCATGTTTGATAAAAGGATTACTGATTTTTTCTGTTCTTTTTGTTAAATCAACCACATCAAAGCTTTTTTCTAAATGCAATTGCCTACCATTACCATTTGCATCTTTGCGATTATAATCATAGAAACGATAAGTAGTATTCGAATTAGTTCCTATTTCAATAGCAAAAATATTAGCTCCTAAAGCATGTAACATGGTTTCATCAATATAAATAAAATCTCCTTTTTCTATTGGAACCTTGCGTAAATATTGTTCTAAATTACCTTCTTTGATTGCTTTTTTTATGATGTTAGGATCATCACACAAAGTACCAGCAACTAAAGTAGCACCAGCTTCTGCTTCTAGAATATACCATGATTCAGTTTTCCCATTATCATTATCATGTTTTCTAGCATAATCATGATGTGGATGAACTTGAATTGATAGATCATCTTTTGCATCTAAATATGCAACACGAAGCATATCTTCTAATTCAAAATCACCAATCATTGCTTCTTTATGATCTTCTATCATTTCCAATAAATTTTTACCAGCATATTTTCCATTAAGAATAATGTTTTGACAGTAAGGGTGAGCACTTACTTCCCAAGCAGTTCCATAACCATCTTCTTTGTTTCTTATTGTTGTTAACTTATTATTAGCCCAAATAGTTTTATCATAAATAGACTTCATTTTTAATGGATACATATTTTCTCCATCCTTATTGATCAGCAAGGAATCCTGCTAATATTTCCCTAGAAGAACTTGTTCCTATTCTTGTTGCTCCTAATTCAATCATTTGTTTACATGTAGCCCAATCTCTAATACCTCCAGCAGCTTTTACCTGACAAGCACCATCTACTGTTTTCACCATTAATGCTACATCTTCCAAAGTAGCTCCACCAGTTCCAAAACCAGTACTAGTTTTAATAAAATCTGGTTTCACTTCTTTTGCAATTAATGCAACTTCTTTGATTTCTTCTTTCGTTAGATAACAGTTTTCAAATATTACTTTACATAATATATTTTTTGCTTTGCAAGCTGCTACTATTTGAGTCATCTCCTCTTTAATATAATCATATTGTCCTGCTTTTACTTTTCCTACATTCATAACATAATCAATTTCATCAGCACCATCTTCAATAGCTTGTTTTATTTCAAATACTTTTGATGCAATTGTTGTTTGCCCTAAAGGAAAAGCAATAGCAGCACCAACATGAACATCACAATCTTTTAAATACTCTTTACATACTGACACAGGGTAAGAATTAATGGCAACCATTGCTGTTCCCATTTCTTTAGCATCCTTACATAGTGCTCTTAAATCATCATCAGTAGCAAAAGCTTTTAATAATGTATGATCAAAAAACTTCGCTAATTGCTTCTCATTTTCAATTTTAATACTCATTATTATCCCTCCTTAAATGTAACTACATTATAACATACAAGATAGGATAGTCAATCTATCTTCATGACAGATAACTATCGCTATTAAAAAGATATCAGTAGTTTTTTTTATATTGCTTAAGTGGTATAGTATATATAAGCACAATAGCTACATGTTTAAATAATATCTAAATAGAGATATAGTTATTCTTTAAGAAATTGATGTTATTTTAACAGTGAGCTTTTTAATAAAAGGTTCTTAGAAATCATACATAAAAGGGGAGAGGAATAAGAATATGGGCAAACGTAAAATAATATTAATAATTAATGGGGTCTTATTTTTAGGACTAGTTATTTTTACATATGGAACTATTTTAACACTATTAAATGATGATTCGATTTCTATTAGTGATAAAAATGAAATTGCTTATATTGACTTTTCAACGGAAGTAGTTGAATTGCAAAGCGATATTTTTGAATGGTATCCTAGTGTATTATACACAAGTGAAGATTTTGAATATGATGTAATTGCAATCGCAGATGATGATGCATTATATGGAACATATCGAGTCACTTTGGATTTAGAAGAAGGCGAAACATATATGATAGCTGGACAAAGTGCTGACTATGCTCAAAATGTATGGATTAACGGAGAACTTTTGTCACAGGTAGGTGTTGTTAGTGATAATGTTGATGACTTTGTAGCTGAGAAAACAGAGTATTCTATTACATTTGTTGCAGGTGAGGAAGAAGTTGAGATTATTATTCAAAGTGCTTATTTTAACCATGTTAATGGCGCAGTAGAGTCATTGTACCTAGGGGATCCAGATTTAGTGGTGGATTTAACAGTAACTTATTATATGCATGAAACTTATATTTTAGGAGCTTTAGCTTCGATAGGATTATTTTTTATAGGAATGTATGCTTTCTATTATAAGGATGTTAGTTTATTATTCTTTGGTCTTGCTTGTTTTGCTGTATCATTAAAAACAGCATTGTATGGAAATTCGATTATGTTAATATCACCATCATTAAATTGGTATCTTGGACATCGGTTAGAGTGGATTTCGGTATTTGCTTATTTTTTCTGTTTATTTATGTACTTAGATGCAGTATTTCATTGGATGATTAATAAAATAGCAATGATAATAGGTTTATCTATATTAGTGGGATTATCTATGTTCTATATGGTTACTCCTTCTTATATATATTCTAGTTATTTAAGTGAAATGGTAGTAGTATTAACATTAACTATTTTATTTTTACTTGCAAATGGAGTTTATACATTTATAAAATATGATGGTCTTAAAACAAAAACTCAATTTTTAACTCTACTTTCTGTTATTCTTTTATCTTTGGCAGCCGGATTAGAACGTTTATTATATCCAAATATAGTTATTAATATTTTAGCACCTACAACCTTAGTAGTAATCTTTATTAATGCAATCATTTTTACTTTTAGTTTTACTAACACAGATAAGCAATTATTTATTGCCTCTCAAAAAGAGGCAGAGATTAATAGTAGAAATAATATGTTAGAGAACTTGAATTTACTAAAAAATGACTATATGAATACAATAGCTCATGAATTAAAAACTCCTCTAGCGGTTATTACTGGATACTCTCAATTAACGCAATTGCAAATCAATGAAAATAAAATTAATGAGGAAACAATAGCAAATTTAAAAACAATATCCAATGAAGCAATGCGTTTGTCAAACTTGGTTTCTAAATTATTAACAGTAACATTAGATGCACATTCTTCAACAGAAAAAACAAAACAAAACTTATATCAATTAATAGAAGAAATGTCCACTATTTTAAAGCCTATTTTAGTTAAAAAAGGGAATATTATTATTAATGATATTGAAGCTGATATTAATGTTAGAATTAATTATGAAATGATTTTACAAGTTTATATCAATTTGGCAGTAAATGCGAATCGACATTCTAAATCAAGTGTTATTACTTTTAGTAATGATTCAGTAATTGATAATAGGGTATTAGTTCGTGTGGTTGATACGGGAACAGGAATTAGCGAAGAAATTCTACCACATATCTTTGAAAAAGGATTTAGTCATGATGGTAGCAGTGGTCTAGGTTTAGCAATTTGTCGTGATATTGTAGAAATGCATAAAGGCGAATTACAGGTAGAAAAGACAGGTCCATTAGGTACAAGTTTTGCTTTTACATTACCGATATATATTGATGAGTAGATTAAATTCGGATGAATAAATACTTGAATAATCATCAAAACAGGTATACGATATAAAAATAGGGGTGATTGTATGGCTAAAATATTATTAGTAGAAGATAACTTAGATATTATGAATTTTAATACTTCTTTATTAACTATGAAAGGATACGAAGTTCTGTGTGCGACTACTCTCAAGAAATGTGGAGAGTTATTATCTTTTCATCAAGTTGACTTAATTGTCTTAGACATTATGTTGCCAGATGGAAATGGTTTAGATTATTGTAAGGTGATTAAAGAAAAAACAAATACACCAATATTAATGTTAAGTGCATTGGGAGAAAATAAAGATGTTATTGCTGGATTGAAAGCAGGGGGAGATGATTATTTAGCAAAGCCCTATGATTTTGAAATATTTCTAGCAAGAATAGAAGCAAGATTAAGATCTGTAGAAACTCAAAATCGCTTTATTTATTTTGGAAACCTAAAGTTAGATACAGAATCGATGACTGCTAATTTAGAAGGTGAAGATTTATATCTTACTAAAAAAGAATTTTCTGTTTTATTAGTATTAGCCAAGAATCCTAATTCTATTGTAGATAAAGAGAAACTTTATGAATCGGTATGGGGTGTTCCAATGTCAGGAGATAGTAGTGCTTTATGGACTGTTATTTCGAGATTAAAGAAAAAACTAAATGCAGAATTATCTGGTGTCACTATCTCTTTACAACGTTCAGAAGGCTATATTTTAGAAAAATTTTAATATATGAAACCAAACTTACAAATTTGCAAGTTTGGTTTTTTGTTGCTTTTTTTAAAGTATAGTATGTGTAACGAAGGCAGATAATGTTTATAAACTTGAGTTTATAACTAAGGGAGGTGGTTAAATTGCATTATATAAAGCGAATTTATAACTGCATATCATCTATTATGTTAGTTTGTTTACTCTTACTTCTATTTTTATTAATAGGAGTGAGGTTGTTTGGTTATTACCCTTATGTTGTATTATCTGGCAGCATGGAGCCGTTATATCAAACAGGATCTATGGTCTATGTAGAAGAAGTAACAGCAGAAGAAATTGAAGTAGGAGATGTTATTACTTTCTATATGATAGATAACGCAACTATAGTAACTCATCAAGTAATAGAAATAGATGAAATAAATGGATATTATTATACTCAAGGCTTAGCCAATGAAACAGCAGATGGATTACCAACAACAATAGAAAGTATTATTGGTAAATCAAGCTTTTCTATCCCATATCTTGGGTTTATCGTAGCATATTTAACAACACCACCATGGAGCTACATCTTAATAGGATTAGTGTTGATGTGGATGATAGGTGTTCATATGATTGATCTTTGGGAGAAAGATAAAAAAGAAAACATGAATCAACTAAATAGAAAAGATTTAAAAGTGTATTAAGAAATAATAGGGAATGGTTCCGACAAGAAAGAGGAGAAAAAAATGAGAAAATATGCAAAACCAATTACAGCGTTATGTTTAGTGGTGTTATTAACGATAGGAGCTACAATAGCTTACTTAACAGATCAAACAGATGAAATTACAAATAGCTTTACAGTAGGAGAAAATGTAGATATTGAATTAGTAGAAACAGATAATGATTATAGTTTAATACCAGGTGAAACTTTCACAAAAGACCCAACAATCTCAGTTACAGGGGATGATGCATATATCTTTGTAGAAGTAATTGAAACACTGCCAACTGCAGCATTAAATAATGATGAATTCTCATTTGCTGATTATGTAACTTATGAAATTAATGGTTCATTTTTAGTAGATCCGTTAGTTGAAGGGGGTTCATTCTATGCTGGAGGATATACAGCTGATGCTATAACAACAAATTGGTATTGGAGTTTAGTTAAAACTTCTGCTTCAACTGTAAGTTATTACGAAGGAGAAGCGGGTGATACTTATACAACAATTACTTATGTATATGCTTTAGTAGATGGAGATGGATATTTACTTTCAGTTTCAAGTTTAGATCAGATGACTAATCTAGACGAATTAACAAACACTACTGATTTGTATGTTGCAGCTGAGTTTCCAATTTTATTAGATGATGAAGTAACTATCAATGATAAATTAACGCAAGCAATGCTTAATTTACTGCTAAATAATAATACAACTGAAGATAATACGGACACTCATACAGTAGACTTATCATTTATAGGATATGCTATTCAAAGTGATAACATTCTAAATACGGAAAATTTAGAAATAGTATTTAGTTATATAAAATAAAACATTGAAAATATAGAAGAAAGGAGTGGCAAAATGCGAAAGAAAAGAATATACGCTAGTTTCATTTGTCTAATGATATTAGCAGGCACAATCGGTTATCAAACAGTTGCATATTTTGTAAATGAAAGTACGACAACAAATGTTATAACCACTGGTAATGTACAAATGGAGTTATATGAAGAGATAAAAACAGATGGGATAAATTGGACATTAGTTTCTACAGATGAAAGTATTTCAATATTACCAGGTGATACAGTAGAACAAATTGCTTATATCACTAATACAGGATCTGAGGATTTTTACACAAGAGTATCAATCAAATTTTATATTGAAGATGTAAATGGCGAGTCGTTAGATTCTAGTGTAGTTAGTTTGAATATCGATGATGAAAAATGGGTAGAAGATGAAGATGGTTGGTATCGATATGTAAATATTGTGAGATCTGGAGAAACAACAGAGGATCCAGTGTTCAGTGAAATCTCTTTCTCTTCAGAAATGGATAATGATTATATTGGATCTACTATTACTTTAGTAGTAGGATCTCAGTCAGTGCAATCTGAATATAATGAATTTGAATCAATATTAGAAGTGCAGGGATTCCCTGAAGTTACAGGAAATGAGGTGAAGAAATAATGAAAAAGAAAATAGCATCAATAATATTATCTCTTATATTAGCAATAACAAGTATCTTTAGTGCACCAATGCTAATGAATGTTCTTGCAGATGATCAAACGACAGGAGGAGATGCAACAGAAAACAATGAAGGAATTTCTGTTAGTAAGACAGTTACTTTTTCTTATGATACTGATGATAATGGATTAGCAAGTGAAGATTCTTATGAATATACCTTGAATTTAGATGTTTTTACAACAGGAGAAGTATCAATAACGGAAGATGAGACAGCTCCAGTTGATATTATTCTAGTTCTAGATCAATCTACAAGTATGATGTGGCCTGCTGATCAAGCAGAAAACTTAACTTATGGTGATATTAATATATCACAAGATAGTACTGAGAATCTAAAAAATAATGTAGGTATTATTGATGGAGAATACAAACTTATAACTGATGTTGGTTCAGGAGAGTCAAGTTATGAATGGGTTCAAGATACATCAATCACAGTTTCTCCTATTGAAGAATCAGCTAGTGTGACTTATGGAGATTGGGTTAGTGAAACAGATACTGTAACGATTGAGTCATTATTAAATTCATCTAATAATGAATGGACTAGTTTTTATAAAGCAAACTATGGTTATCTTTATAGCGAAAGTCGTCAAAAAGACCTTGTTGAGGCTGTTTTGGATTTCATTTTATCATTAGAAACTGATGTTGAGCATCGTATCTCTATCGTGACATATCACAACGATGATACTACTGAATATAGTTTAAGTGGTTTAGTTGATACAGATGGGGATAATACGCTTGATGTAATAGAAGAGGTACTATCTTGGGTTACTGAGACAAATACATCTTCTGGAAACACATATGAAGGTGGAAATGCTGATGGTACGACTACCTTTAATTTACAACATAGTACATTAATTGCATTAGGTATAGAAACAGCAGAAGATATCTTATATGATGCTAAATACGACGGAACAACAACAAACTTAGAAGAGCTTTATGAAGGTACTGGTAGAACACAACTTTCAGTAATCTTTACAGATGGGATACCAACTCAAATTAATTCCACAGGTGATGGATCAGATGATTCATCCGCTAGTACATTAAACAATGTTAATCGTGCATTAGCAGCATCTGCTAGCATGAAACAAGATGGTGTTACTGTATTTACCATTGGTATGCTAGATGGAGTATATAGTGATTATACGAATGATGCGAATACTAATAGTACTTCATCATACTACAATGATGGCTATACAACATCTAATGGACGAACTACCTATTATATTAATGATGGAAATACGTTTATTAGTTCTTTCTTAGATTTATTATCTAGTAATTATGTAAATGCTAGTACTTATATTTCTAGTAGTTTCCCTAATTCGTCTGGTATTTATGATGTTGGAACTGCTACAAGTTACACTATTTCTACTACTTATGCTAAAGAAATAGCATCCTATAATGATGATGGAACTGTAAAAAGTTATACAGAATATTACTATCCGATTGATACTAATAGTAATGACGTAATCGTATCAGATAGTTTGGCAAGTGTATTTACTAAAGTTGCTGGCTCATTAACAACATCTGCAACTTATGAACTAGATCAAACAACACAAGTTCGTGATGTTATGACTTCAGAATTTATAATACCAGAAAATTCAACTATTAGCTTATATATAGCTTACTGTGAAGGGAAAAATAGTGAGGAGGATAAGGATTATAGCAGTAGTTTATTTGATAGTGGTTACTATACATGGAGTGAACGTGTATTAATTTATGACCAAGATGGAAACACAAATGAAATCAATGAAAATCTATCAGTAACTACACAAACGGTGTATGTTAATGATCAAGATGATTCTATTGTTTATTACGCTGATGAAGTTAGTACTGATAGCAATGGCACTTATATTATGATAGACGGATTAAGAGTAGACTTATATGAAACACAATTAGTAACAGTACAAGGGTTTGACTTTAACAAATATTATGTAACTACTGTTGATAAAGATAATGATGAAGCAAATGGTGAAGATTTTGGTGCAAAACTAATTATTGAATTTGATATTGATCCAGTTAGTTCTACTGTGGGTGATAATATTACTAGTGATGGTACATTGGGTGGTAATGCAATTGATACCAATACTTCTGCATCAGGAGTTTATATTTATGATTCTTCACATGCAACTTCTGATAGTAGTGGGTATTATTCCTTAGAATCATTTCCTGTACCTAATGCAGATATTCCTATAGATGTAACTGTAGAAACTACAGATCAAACTATTTATTTAGGTAATGCAATTTCTATCGTAGATTTAGTAGAAATTGATGGAGAATCAATAGATGGAAATAGTAATAAATATGTTGATATTACTTATGTTTTATATCAAACACAAGAATCAAATAAAGATGAATATGACAAATATACTACGGGTGAAAGTAGCGTTTATGTAGCTTATGATGAAGAGAAAGATGAATATTACAAATACGCTTTAGATAGTGATAGCAATAGAATTGAACTTTATAGGGTATATATTCCAGCAGGTCAATCAGCAAGTTCAGCAGATGGTGATAGCTATAATGTAGATACATTAATAACTCCTAGTGATGATACTGATTATCTTGTAGAAATTACTATTTCTCCTCTAACAGAAGGTACAGTTGGGACAACAACAGTAGAATCTCAATTACTTCGTGTTTATGTATTACATCCTACAATTGAAGTAAATAACATTTGGGTAGATTATGCAACTCCTGTAGATTTAAGACAAGATAACATTCTATCAGTAGTAGATCCTGATGATATGTCGACGTATGATACATTAGTAACTGATAATATCGCATGGGAAACAACAAATAGTTATTCATATGATATTCCTGAATCAACAATAGAAGCACCAACGGTAAACTTCGGTTATACGGCAAGGCGTGGTATCGAATATACAGCGGACGAATTCTTTGAAATAGGAGTTCGTGAAGATAAAGAGTTCTATATTTCTTCGATGACTATTAAATCTTCCGACGGATATTCTAATACTACAAGGTATGAATATTCTCAAGAAGAAGTAACATCATTTGGAGTATATATTAATAAATATGATTTAGAAATTAGTAAAACAGTAAATGCAGATGATTATGATACATATTCTCAATCATTTATCTTTGATTTAAGTTATACAGATGCTGAATTTATAACATCTCAAAAATACTATCAAGATGATAATGGTTTAACAGTATTTGAAAGTTCAGACAATGACACAGTGGATTTATACATCGATACTACTGGATACTATAGTGGGGAAACAGAATTTGCTATTTACACAAATATTAATCCTCAAGATGATAGTGTATTAGATTCAACATACACGGAGTATTATAATATTACGCATCAATTCTTTAGTGAAACGGGTGTTCAAAATACATCAGGAAATTATATTAATGAATCAAATTTCACTATTTCTTATAATGGGGCAACATATGAAGCTCGTGTTTTATGGGAAGATGAAGAAAACGAAATACCTTTATACGAAGCAACAGTAATAGATTATGAAAAAACATTAGAGGTAATTATAGATCCAGATATGTCTAATGTAGAAACCGTAGAATGGACTGATTCTACCGGAACACGTTATTATACTTTTAATGTATTAGTAACTGATTTATATTGTGGTGTAGAGCTAGACATTGTTGAAGATACTAATTGGTCTTGGCGTTATGAACCAGGGTTTACAACAACTACTACAACTCAATACGCTGATTATGTAAGTGGTGATGAAGCAACAGACTTAGACTATGTTACACAAAACATTTATGAATTTGATATAACTGATGGAAAAGTAAGTATTAGTGTTTATACTACTGAAGTTGACGAAACGGAAGTGACTTATGTTATTGCAAATGTAATAACGGAAGTAGACAACAGTTATCAAGTTCGTACTGTAACTTATGGAAATGTTCAAGCAGATATAAGTGATTATTTGGAGGGATTTAATGCTGGAAACTTTGTAAGTATTGATAATTTCATAACTGAAATGTCTGAACAAGGAGTTTATCCAGTGTTTGATACAACATCGGTTATGAGTGAAGATTCTAGTGGAAACATTACACAAACAACTACAACTGAAACATCTGCTTATAAAATTATTGATTATGATGAAGAAATAGTAGCAAGAATTGAAGGGGATAAAGTAGGAGATAATGATGGTATTCTTGAATTAGGAGAAGGATTATTGGGAACTTACCAAAATACTGATTTTGAAAAAGATAATTATATAAATTATGAATATGCATATTACTTAACACAATATACATTTGATTCTATTGCAACAGTAACAACTGCTAAAGATGGATCATCAGCTATGATTTTAGTTACTAATAGTACTGATTATTTAGATAAAAACGAAAGTGATGATTATTCTGATTGGACAAGAATTGATACTGAGCAATATACATATGAAGATAACAATGGAAACTTTGATTTAGATTCAAGTAATACAACAACTATGTATGCACCTGTATCAGCAGTATACTTTGACATTAATGAAGTAGATATTGATGTATATAATACATTAATGAATGAATATTGGTTATCATATAGCGAATTAGCTCAAAACACATTTTATGAATTAAGTGATCCAAGATAATAGGAGGGGATACAATGAAAACAACTAATAAAATAAGAATGAAAATAATAGAAAAATTCTTTCATAAAAACAAAAAAACAATGATGTCCCTTTGTTTAATAGTAATGTTCTTGGTGAGTGCTATTGGCCTAACTATTGCATATAAAATAGGAGTTAGTGATGAAATTGAAAACAACTTTGAAACACCAACAATTGTTACTCCTATTGAAGAAGAATTTGATGGAGTTGTTAAAGAAAGTGTAACAGCAAGCAATTCATCAGATAGTGATGTGGATGTTTATGTAAGATTAAAATTTGTTGTAAATACAATGGAAGTTATCTATGGAGATAATGGATATCCTATTCTAATAGATGAGCTAGGAAATGAATATAGTACGACTATAAATGAAGATGGGGAAGTTGTAGTATCTGATGAAAATTATGACTCAACAACAGCGAGTACTTTGACTTATAAAACAGGTGCTCTTGTAGCAACTACTAGTTCATTTGATGAAAATGGTTATCTTGCTAATCATGCTACAACTATTACAAATGTATTTGATGTAGAAGGCTTAAATGATACTGATTGGATTAGTGATGGAGATGGTGTATATTATTACAAATATTCTTTAGCTCCAGGAGAAACTGCGAATACATTAGTTGAAAAAATTTATCAAGAAGTATTTTATGATGGAGTAGTAGTAACTTTGACAATTATTGTGGATAGTGTTCAAGTAGATGGTTTAGAAGATTCATGGCAAGATGTAAGTTTGACGACTGATAGTGATGATAATCCAGTTGTTTATTTAGATAAAGAGTAGGAGGAAGAAAAATGAAGCATAAAAAGGTTTGTTTAAGTGTTATAGTAACTATGATATTACTAGTTATTACTTCTACCTCTTCCTTTGGTTTAACTTCAACACCAGAAGTAATATTTGATACTAGTAGTGGAATGTTTAGTTATAACAATGCAAAAGTAAGCAGTAGCACAGGATGTCCTGATTTATTTACTGATATAAAAGGGGTAATACCTGGAGACAGTTTGGAGCAAGTTATAGAGTTAACGGTTGAAAATATTGGTGATGAAACTGTTTATATTTATCTACGTTCAAAAGGAGAATCAGAAGATTATACAACTTTAATGGAAAATGTGTTATTCACTGTTAGTTATGATGATCAAGAAATCACAGGTTTATTAGAAGATGGTGTTATGTTAGGTGTTTTTAGTGAAAATAAGACAACAGAAATCACAATTGTTTTAGAAATATCCATGGATGTAGGAAACGAAATAGCAAGTTTACAGGGAGAAATAGATTGGGTATTTGTGGCAGAAATTATTGAAGATACTGAAGAAATAGTTCCTATTTCAGAAAATGGATCCGAAGAAGAGACTATTATTACTTCAGAAGATGAATCAGATGAAGAGATTAGTAGCATTTTAGATATTCTAGAAACAGGAGATAATACAAATATTACTATTCTAGTACTCTTCTTAGCAACATCTGTTATTACAATTATTATATTTGCTAAAAAAGAATCTAAAGAGAAGCAAAAATAATAGATTTATAAGATGAATGATAAAAATTTTAATTTTCAATGATTGTTTGGGATGCAAAAGAACTTGAATCTAATTCAAGTTCTTTTGGCGAGTTATGAAAAAAGATACAGAATGTAATGAAAAGAAGAGCAAACATTTTTTTCTTTTATAGAAAGTGATATAGTATAGAAAAGTAGGAGGGATGGATATGGAAATATCGATTTTATGGTTATTGTTTATTATGGCATATTTGATTGTCATTCAGATTTGCTTTTATTTTATTGTTCTAAAAAAAATAGGCAGAGAAAAAAGATGCTGTGAAAAAACAGTAGGTGTAGTCAAAAGAATGTCTAGTATTTACTATGGGGATGCACATACTGCAGTTGTAGAATATTTTGTAAATAATAAAAAGTATAAAGTAGTTGGACCTAAGTTTTTGGGAGGAACATGTATTACTGTAAAAACACCTTCTCAAGATATAGAAACAGCTTTTGAATCAAATTTAACATCCAAGGATAATCTACCATTATATGTTCATACCAAAATATATAAAAATTCAATAGCTTGTAAAACTTGTTCACCGATTCTTGAATTATTTCCAATAGGCTCAGATGTAGATGTATATTATAACCCTAATAAACCAAAGGAAGCATACGTACATCGATTTGAAGGTATTTCAAAAATAGTAGTGGGTATATTTGTAGGAGCAAATATGTTATTGCTAGTTTTTGCATTTATTTTATTTATATTATAAAGTTATAAATAACTTAAAAAAGAATATAAATTATTATAATTAGTATATAAAAACAGATGAATCTCTATTCATCTGTTTTAGATAAGAATTGTATTATTTTATCTTTTTAGGAAACACTAACAATATCTAAAATATAGAATGACTGCTAGTAAAAGAAAAACAATAACATATGCCCCAAAAGAAGCTTTTTTACGTGGTCTAGGTGGGTGAGAAGAACCGTTATGATTCATATTATGATTATTTCTAGGTGGTGGTGTGTGACCTCTTCTTGGAGGGTGTCCGCCATGTCCACCTCTAGGACCTTTTCTTTCTTCGTTTTGATTCGCCATTTATAAATCCTCCTTTGTATTCTATTCTATGTCTATACAGTATCATAAATAACAACTATTTCTCAATCATATTTGATTAAAAAGTATAAATAACATAATTCTAAGACTTTTGTTTCACATTTATTTATTGTTTTACCTCACAACTTTCACACATATTTATGTTAAATTAGATAGATACAAGGTAGGAGATGACTAAATTGAAAAAATATGTATATATAGTAATGAACATTCTATGTCTAGTAATTATTACTTTGACAGTTAGTTCTTTATTAAGTGATTTAATAACAAATCTACTATTTGATAGTTCTTCAGTAGAAGAAAGTTATACTTATAGTAGTAGCTCTAGTAGTGGAGGAAGTTCTAGTAGTAGCAGTAGTGACAGTAGTACAAATACGCAGACGTTAACATCATTTAGTGATGAGGATATTGCGGATATGTTTACAGATAGAGATTTAGACTATGATTATGACGAGAGTACTGCCACTTCTATTAGTTTAGATGATGAAACAATTACGATTAGTGAAGAAGGAGTATATATATTATCTGGTAGTATTAGTGATGGACAAGTTATTGTAGAGGCCTCAGATAGTGCAAAAATACAATTAGTATTGGATGGAGTTACTATTAATTCTAGTTCATCTGCAGCAATATATGTTATTTTGGCAGATAAGGTTTTTATTACATTGGCTGATAATAGTGATAATACATTGTCTACAAGTGGAGAGTATGTTGACACGGATGATGAAGGTGTGGATGCTGTTGTTTATTCGAAGAGTGATATTACTTTTAATGGAACAGGGACGCTTACGATCAATGCTACTTATGGTCATGGTATAGAAGCTAAGGATGATATTGCTTTTACAAGTGGAACCTATATTATTACTTCAAAGAATCATGGTATTAATGCAAATGATAGTATTCGTATCGTAAATGCTGATTTTACAATTGATAGTGGTAAAGATGGTATGCAGTGTGAAAACAGTGATGATACGTCGAAAGGTTATATTTATATTGCAAGTGGAACATTTACGATTAATTCAGTAGCCGATTGTATGGATGCTTCTAGTTGTTTACAAATTGATGGAGGAGAATTTGATTTAACTGGTGGTAATGGATATGAGGGTGTTTTAAATTCAATTACAGTAGGTGAAGGATCAAGTGGTAGTGTAATGGCTACGGATACTTTAGAGTATAGTATGAAATGCATAAAAGCAGGAACTATTATTTTTAATGATGGAATATTTAATCTTTCAGCTTATGAAGATACGATTCATTCTAATGGAGATTTAACAATGAATGGTGGAGAATTTTATATTGTAACAGGGGATGATGCTATTCATGCGGATTATGATTTAACGATTAATGATGCAATTATTGAAATTGAATATGGATATGAAGGTATTGAGGGAGATAATATTACAATTAATGGAGGAACTATAAGTGTTATTGTACTTGATGATGGAATCAATGCTGGAAGTAGTTCAGGAACTTTAACGATTACTGGTGGAGACATTTATGTAGCTTGCCAAGGGGATGGTTTTGATTCAAACGGAGATTTTGAAATGACGGGTGGAAATGTAGTTCTTGATGTCAGTGCAATTTATACAGCTGGAGATAGCGAAATCGATGTTACAGGTAGTGTAAGTTATACTGGTGGATCAATTGTGGATGAAAATGGAGATGAAGTTAGTACTTCTGGTAGTTCATCTAGTTCTTCTAGTCGATCATTTAGCGTTCCTTCAAGAAGATAAAAATTAATTAAAAATGTCACTTTTTGTAGTGACATTTTTTAAGTGTGCCAGGCATGGTATACATCTAAGTGGTGAAAGTCCACCGTGGGGGAATAGTCGCCAACCACTAGTCGAAGTCAAGGGTGTCCATCGTGAGGCGGAATCTGAAGGAAGAATTAGACAAAACTCTGGTCTTAGGAACACGAACTATATCAGGCAGGAGATAAGAGACAAGTGTGCTTAACAACACAAAATCTAACAGACTATGAAGTACTTATCTAATGTAAATATGGAAGATATATGGAGGGAAAGATGTATAGCCTTACCCTGGGAGGTCTCACAAGCGAGAAAGTAGTAACAACGAATTGTGAGAAGTCAGCCGAGGTCGTAGTAGTGAGGAAGTACCTGTAATGGGTATGGAGCAAAGGACTGAACAGATTTATCAGTTAAAGAACTGTCAAATTGCACCGGTATGTGTAACTCGAGGACAAGAGTGAAACTAGAATAGTGAGTAAACAAGAACGGAGGAAAGCTATAAGTCAACATACAGGAAACGAAAGGAAGGGAAGTAACGAAATATGGAAACAGAAAGAAATGAATTACTTAATCAACTGCTTAGTGAAGAAAATATGATAGAAGCATATAAGCAAGTCAAACGAAATAGAGGAGCTAGTGGAATAGATGGTATGGAAGTAACTGAGTTAAAGGAATACCTAGAAGAACACGGCGAAGAAATTAAAGAAGAGATAAGGACAAGGAGATATAAACCTAGTCCGGTAAGAAGGGTAGAAATACCAAAAGAGAATGGTGGAGTAAGATTACTTGGAATACCAACAGTAAAAGATAGAATGGTACAACAAATGATAGTGCAAGTATTAACACCAATCTATGAACCGATATTTAGTGAACATAGCTATGGGTTCAGACCGGGTAGAAACTGTGAAATGGCAATCATAAAAGTATTAGAGCACATGAATGAAGGATTGCATTGGATAGTAGATATTGACTTAGAGAAATTCTTTGATAATGTTCACCATGATAAACTAATTCGACTAGTGAGTCAACAGGTAAAAGATGGTGATGTAATATCCCTAATTAGAAAATTCCTAAGAAGTGGAATCATGATTGATGACGAATATAAAGAATCAACAATCGGAACGCCACAGGGCGGAAATCTTAGTCCATTATTATCAAATATTATGCTTGATGTGTTGGATAAGGAATTAGAGGCAAGAGGACTTAATTTCGTAAGATATGCAGATGATGTGCAAATATTGGTAGGAAGTCAAAAAGCAGCAAATAGAGTAATAGAGAATGTGAGTAGGTACATAGAAAAGAAACTAGGATTAAAAGTAAATATGACAAAAAGCAAAGTCAACAAACCAGAGGGTACAAAATACCTAGGGTTTGGATTTTACTATGATAAACTTCAAAAGACCTATAAAGCGAAACCACATAAACTTTCTGTAGAAAAACTGAAAAGAAAACTGAAGCAACTTACAAGCCGGAATTGGGGAGTGAGCATGGACTACAGACTACTAAAGATAAAGCAATTGATAGTAGGATGGGTCAACTACTTTAGAATAGCGAGTTTTAAGAAAGTGTGCAAACAAATAGATGCACATACACGGTTTAGACTTAGAATGTGCATATGGAAACGATGGAAAAGAATAGGTACAAAATACAGAGCACTAATAAAACTAGGAGTAAACAAATATAAAGCATGGGAATGGGCGAATAGCAGAAAAGCATACGCACGAGTTGCCATGTCATATATCATGTGTAGAACGGTAACGAACGATAGACTAAAGAAAAGAGGTCTAGTATCACTACTAGACCAGTATCAGTTAAAACATATTTTAGTATAAATTTGAACCGCCGTACACCGAACGGTACATACGGTGGTGTGAGAGGACGATAAATAAATTAATTATTTATCTCCTACTCGATTCAAGAAGATACGTTTTTAAGACATTATGCTATAATGAAGAAGTTACTAGAAAGATAGTAGTTTATTTTGTAGTGATAGGATGAATGGAGAATAACGAATGATAATTAGACAAGAAGAATATAAAGACTTTGCTGAAATTAGAGAACTTGTTAAAAGTGCTTTTGAAAATGCAGAACATACAGATGGAAATGAGTATAAATTATTAGATCTATTAAGAAAAAGTGATGGTTTTATCAAAGAACTTGCACTAGTTGCTGTAATGGATGATAAAATAATAGGTCATATTATGTTTACAAAAGTTAAGGTAAGAAAGCATATTGGTCTTGCATTAGCACCATTGTCCGTATTACCTGATAAACAAAAAAAGGGAGTGGGTCAGACTCTTATGAATGAAGCACATGCTATTGCTAAAGAATTAGGATATCCTTTTTCAATTGTATTAGGTGATGAAAATTATTATCCTAAAGTAGGATATCAAAAAGCAAGTTTGTTTAAAGTAGTAGCTCCTTTTGAAGTCCCAGAAGAAAATTATATGATATTATTTTTAACAAAACAGAACTTTTTATTAGATGGTACAGTAGAATACGTAAAGGAAATGTTTGAACTATAAAATAAAAAAGAGGTAACCCACAAGTTACCTCTTTTCATTATTTTAATAATTCTTGTACTTCGTCAAACTTATCTAAAACAGCTTGTTCAGGTGCTTTCGTTAATAAACTAACAACTACTATTGCAATACAAGCAACTATAAAAGCAGGTAATAATTCATAGATTGTCAAATATGCTCCAATAGAATTTCCTGCAGCAACCATTGACACACCAATAGGGGTTAAAACATATTCCCATATAACAACAGTAATTCCACCAGCAACCATGCCTGCTAATGCTCCTTGCATGTTAGAACGTTTCCAAAATAATGCAGCTAAGACTACAGGACCAAAAGCAGCTCCAAACCCAGCCCATGCAAACGAAACAATACCAAATACAGAACTATTAGGGTCACTAGCAAAGCAAACACCTAATATTGCAATTATTGCAACACATCCTCTAGCTACTAATAAAGTAGTTTTTTTAGTCATCTTAATTCCTAAAAAATCTTGTAATAAGTTTTGAGACATACTTGATGAAGCAGTTAATAACTGAGAATCAGCAGTAGACATGGTAGAAGCTAAAATACCGGCTAATACGATACCACCTAACAATGCTAAAACAACACCATTTTCAGCTAATAACTGAGCTAATACAATAATAATATTCTCAGAATCTGCTAAGACTTCAATAGCTCCTACACTAGAAACACTATAACCAGTAACACCAATTAAAATAGCTACAAACATAGAAATAACAACCCAAACAGTAGCAATACGACGTGATTCTTTTAATTTATTAGGATCTTCAATCGCCATAAAACGTAACAATACATGAGGAACACCAAAATAACCTAGTCCCCAAGCAAGTGTCGAAATAATGGTAACAAAACCATAAGAAGAAGCAGTTCCCGTACTTGCATTATACATAGCAGTCATCGACAAATATCCATCTAATGAAGAAGCATTTGTTATAACAGTATCAAAACCTCCAACAATATGAATACTAAATAATAAAATCATAATTAATGCAAAAGTCATAACAATAGATTGAATTAAATCTGTAGTAGAGGCAGCTAAAAAGCCACCTAAAGCACAATAACCAACAATGACAACAGCACTAATAATCATAGCAGTCATATATTCAATACCAAACACAGTAGAAAATAATTTTCCACAAGCCGCAAAACCAGAAGCAGTATAAGGAACAAAAAATATAAGAATAACCAATGCAGCTATACCACATAAAATATTCTTTTTATCTCCATATCGCTTAGAAAAAAAGTCTGGAATCGTAATTGCATCAATAGAATGTGTATACAAACGGATTCTCTTAGCAACAATCAGCCAATTAATATATGTACCTACTGCCAATCCAATAGCAGTCCAAGCTGCATCCGCAATACCACATGCATAAGCAACCCCAGGTAAACCCATTAACAACCAACCACTCATATCAGAAGCTTCTGCACTCATTGCTGTCATTAAAGGACCTAATTTTCTACCTCCCAAGTAGAAATCATCTGTCGAATTATTCTTCTTTGAACAAAACCAACCAACAACAAGCATCATTGCTAGATAACCTGTTATTGCAATCATAATATAAATATTTGAACTCATAGAATCTCTCCTCGTATAATATGTACGTAATCAAAAGGTAAACAAATTTCATATTTACTATTGATTGTACACTCTTTTCTATTCTTATTATCAAATGAAGTGAAATATTTTATATTTTCACTAGCTAAAGTATACTATATTTTTAGATGGAGATAAATAATAAAAAACATAATCTAAAGAAGAATTATGTCTTTTGACTATGTTATAAGTTATTAAAAAATAGGTTTTCTATTATAATCTGGTAAGACCTCATTAATGGACATAAAGGATTCTTTTATTAATAAATTAGTAATTTGATAATTAATAGATACAATTTCATTTAAATCATAACAAAGTAATGATTGAATAATTACTAAATATAATTTGTGTTGAATCATATTTTTATAATCATATAACACTAAAGGAATTTGTTCTCTAAAATAGCCTCTACTTATCTTTTCATTAAGAAATCTTTCATCACTTAAAGAAATGGATTGATTAGGTGAATCAATATATTTTTTAGCAATAGTAGCAGCAGTAGTCTTATATTTTGATTTACTAATATATAATTCTCTAAAATATACTTTTAAATCTAATAAGTTATTAGGATCTACATTACGACCATTATTTTTAGATAATAATTCAATAATTGCTTTAGTTTGTATTAATTTTTCTTCAAAATGGTCGCATCGACCATTTCCTTCATTTAAAATAGCTTTTATATTTTGATTTTCAACAAACATTGACTTTGTAACAAAGTATTCTTTTTTTACTGGTTGAAAGTAACTAGCTTCATTTTCTTGTTCTTCTTTTAAATAAGAAGATAACTTCAAGTGTTCTCCACAACGATTACGATATTTTAATAAAGTGATATAAATATCTAATGAAGAAGATAACTTCGTATTTTTTGGAGTTTGATGATGGGATGTTACTTCATCTAATAATTTATCTAGAATAGCATGCAAAGATAGTAAACAAGCCATTCTTTTATTCATATCTAAAAAGTCACAAGCAATAACCCAATAATTGATTGCTTGTAAGATACTATCCGTATATATATTTAAAAGAGTATATAAATCTTGATAGGATTGTTTTTCAATGACATAATTTGCTATTAGTTCATTATTAGATAGTAGTTGTTTTATTTCTAAGAAATCATTTCGAATAATATGACGATGATTATTTTTATATTGGCCTAGTTGTAATGTAAAAGAAGTAGGGACTGTTTCTTTTAAGGATAATGCATCAAAGCGAGAATCATCTAAATCATAAGTTATTTTCTTTAAGTTATGAATTACTTTATTTCCAATAGCAAAGTCATTGTATTTTAAAAACAATAAATGATCTAGGAAGTCATATTGTTGTTGTGTAGAGAGAGTATGATATGGAAAGTATTGAAAAATAGAAGTGTTTTCAATGGAAAAAGTAGGTTGGAAGTCGTTAAATTCTTTTAAAGTATTGCGAACATTTTTAACTAATGTTTCACGATAATCTTCTAAATCATCGACCTCATAATCTTCCATATAATCAGAATATTGTCGTTCAATATAGAAGTCTACATATTCATTAATATTTATACTTTTCATGACTTTCTCCTCTTTTAACCTATGTTAAGTATAGCATTGGGATAAGTAGAAGTCTATTCATTAGTTAAATTATCAGGTAGAACAGATACTAGTAAATCTAGTGCTTTAATGGCGTGTTTTCGATATAGTGGTCTTTGGTACATGTCATGGATTCTTTGTGCTATGTCTCCATAACGAATAGGTTTAGGACCTGAATAAATCGAAACAATAGTTTGTAGTCGCTCTAGATCTTCAAGATTGTTTTCAAAAAGATTGGTTAGTAATAATTGACTAGATAGCGTATAGACTTGATCTAATTTAGATAGGTTAAATGGATTATATAATGTGTTTTGTTCTATTCTATCTTGTAATGGAAGTATTTGGGGGTTTGCTAGTTGTATTATTTTAAGGAATTTAGGATAGTAAGTAGCTAATATGACAAACTTATAAACTAGTTTTTTAGTAATAGGATGAATGCAGTATTGTTTTACTAAACCATATTCTTGACCAAATGCAGTTATATTATTTTTTTTATTTATTAAATGTTGTTCTAGTAGAAATTTTTCAAATTCTAAATCAGGGAATTCTTTTTTAATATCTTTTTTATCTAAATATTTGATTGTTATATTTGTAGTATTAGATGCAATGACATGGTTTGTAAAATCACTTATATCATTTGTATAGCTCACTGTAGTAGGCAAATCTAGATAAAAAGGTATCTTAGAAAAATAACTGTTTTGAATTAATTCTTTAAAATCACTAGAAGAAATATCACGATCCATCACTGATTTTTCAATAATATTTTCAGTCTTATGAAATAATCTAGGTCGTATCATTTTAATATATCCACATATTTGATCATCTTTTGTAAATAGTAGGTCTATCGTATTATCAATATAAGTGTTTTCAATACATTTTGTTGGTATTTTGGTATAAACTTTATAACTTGTATTTTGTAAACATTCTTGATGAAAGACAGTTTTAAGTATCGTATTTAGTGTATTCATAAGGATCCTTTCTATATTTGATATGTATTTTCTTGATGAATAGAGTCTGGTTCTTGTTTTATTTTTGGAAAAGATGCTTCAGGAAGAAGATCGTAATAATCATGTTTAGTGATATCAAACTTAGATACTTCTAATGGTTTATTTCCTCTTGTAAACAAGTAGGCTCTATCAATAGGCATTTCTAAAATTTCTTGAATAGGCTTATTTGCTTTGATGGCACAAAATTCTGCAGTAGTTACATCTTGACCACCTAAATACAAACAGTTATCACAATTATTAATAATGGTAATGGCTTTTTCTTTTCCATAAAGAGCATTTAATTGAGTAATACTTTGTAAAATAATACTGACATATATTTCTCTAGAACGAATAACGGAGATAATATTATCAAAATCAGGAATAATTGTATTTGTAGCAAAATCATCAAAGATAAAACGGACTGGTATATCTAAACGACTAGATGGATTGTTATCTGCTATTGTACATAATGATTGTAATGCTTGTTTATAAAACAAACTTGCTAGTTTGTCCATAGAACGATCAGTATCACTGATTGTTAAGAAAATAGCAGTTTTTGTAGTAGATAGTTCTTCAAAACTAATCTTTTTATTATTGTGATAAAGTGTACAAATATCATTGTTAGTTAATTCATTTATTTTTTCAAATAAAATACCAATAATACTTTGATTCATTTTTTCTGCTTGACGATTGTTCTTAAACATCTTGTATTGTTTTACAGCAAAGCTTTTTGGATTTTCTATTTCTAATTGAAATATTAGATTATCAAAAACAGAAGTTTGTATAATAGTAAGTAATTCATAGATAGATTCTAGATTATGTTCTTCTTTTGGTAAACATTCTAGTGTGTAAGATATTAAACAAGTTAAATACATTCTTGCAGCTAAGTCCCAGAAAGGGTCTTTTGAATTTTCTTGAGGAACAAGAGTACTTGAGATAGTTAAGATATCTTGACAATTGTATTGTTTTGTTTCGTTATTGTAACCAATAAAATCAAATGGGTTATACCCATGTGACTTTGTTATGTTTTTATAATCAATGATTTTTATTTGATATCCTTTTTCTTTTAATAAAGGACCAACTTGTTTTATTAAGTTACCTTTTGTATCTGCAATAATAAGACTTTCATTACATTGCATAATATTAGGTTTTACATAATTTCTTGTTTTACCAGCACCAGAAGGACCAATAATTAAGTCATTATTATTTATACCTGTTTCATAAGTATTGTTATTTTGGTATGTGTTGTTTGCTAGTATGCGATAATTTGTTTTCATTTTGTTCTCCTTATAGTTGATGAATGATAGTATCAGCCAATCCAAAATCAATGGCTTCTTGAGCATAAAAATAAGTATCTGTAATTGTTTTTTCATAAATATCTTCGATGCTTTTTCCAGTATGATTCGATAAAATAGAAGCAATTACTTCTCTAGTTTTCAATAAGTCTTCACTAATGGAACGAATTTGTAAGGCACTTCCAGCAATGTTACCATTAATTAGAGGATCATGAATCATAACTCTAGCATGAGGAAGTATTTCTCGGGTATCTCCTGATGCAAATAAGATAGCCCCCATACTTGCAGCCATTCCAATACAAACAGTACGGATAGGACATTGTACAGCATTCATAATGTCATATAATGCCAGTCCATCACTAACACATCCACCAGGACTATTAATAAAGATAGTTATTTCTTTATTTTTATCTTGAGAATATAGATAACGGATTTGTGAAATGAGAGAATTTACTAATTCTGTATTTATTTCTCCAATACATTCTATTTCTCTTCGTAGTAGCATATCATCTTGGATGCTATACATACTTAATCCTTTATGGGTTTCTTTTACTATTTTTGGGTTATTCATCATGGGTAGTCTCCTCTTCTAAGTTGATAAATGGGTATATATAAATTAGATAATGTATAAAACTAATGTCTGTATCTCTTTCTTCTAAACAAAAAAATCGCTGTAAATCACATAAGGAATATTTTTCAAAATATTCACCATCATAGTCACAATAAATAAGTTTAATTCTCTCTATCAAGACTTCTCTAACTCTTTGATAAAACCAAATGTAATATTCTTTTTTGTTTTTTAAAGCTAAATAATAATAAAGTGAAGTAATGTTTTCTTTATTTATTTCAAAATTGTTTTCCTTTCTTATTGGATTTAGATTGGTAATTCTAGTAGTTAAACTTTCTTTCATGTTATGCTCCTTTGCAATAGATTTACTAACTAAACCCATCATATATAAAAGAGAAAAAATAAAAAAGGAATGCTTTTTTCTAAAAATTGCATTCTTAGGTTTTGAGGCAGTATTTAGCTAATAAAGAAACTATAATTGTAAAAAGAATTGTTTTATGGCGGATATATAAATGCAAACTTTAATAGGAGTATTAGTGGTTTTAAGATTTATAGGAATTATTTTAATTTTTGACGATTCAAATAGGGTGGATATTATTAAGTGCTTTCATGACTTTTAGTAACCAAATATGATAATGTCCTATTGTAACTAAAATGAATTTGTCCCACTCTTATTCTACAATGTCAGCAATTATGAACAAAAGGATAACAAAAAAGCAAAGGTATTTTTTAGAAAATAACATAAATAAAAAAAGCTCACGATAGGTGAGCAATCTTTGTATAAAACCATTATTTATTTTGTTTCGATATATATTTTAATAAATATAACAAAGAATAGTAACCTTATATATATACGTACTTATACACACCATATCTTAATAAATTCTTGTATAACTCTAGAAATCTATCTTCTGAAATAGTAGTTTTATTATTAAACCATTGTTTCATTAAAGAGTGGGCCCCATCCATAAAAAAATCATAAATAAGTTCCAACTCTTCTTTAGGAAGATTACTGTTTTTTGACCAACCTTCAATTGCACTAGGTTTTAACCTTTCTCTAAACATATCTCTTGCATTAGAATGGATCGTATCATTAAAGATAAAAGAAAATAGATAATGATTATCTTTTATCACAGAAAATAATTTATTGGACATATCTTCAGTGTTCGAATTATATTCATATAATTCTACACACTTTAATAATTTATCAACAAGTTGTTCTTCAATGCTTCTAACGAATGTTGGATAATCTTCATAATGATCATAAAAAGTACTTCTACTTATTTGAGCAGATGCACAAATCATTTTGATCGTTATATGTTCGATACCATTTTCTTCTAAAAGTAAAAAAAACGTGTTTTCTATATTCTTTTTCGTTTTACTAATTCTTTTGTCCGTCATATTTTTTATACCTTTCCATTCATTTTATGATTATATGTAGTTTATCCTACATTTTTACAAATATTGATAATTGAAAAGCAATATCCTTAAACTTATAATTATGATATCATAAGAAAATTTGAAAGACAAGTTAAGTTGGAGGGAGAAGCAATTATGAACAAAGATTATGAAATTTTATTTACACCAGCCAAAATTGGTAACTGTGAGATTAAAAACAGATTCGTTATGGAACCTATGGAACCAACAAAAATATTAGATTGGACCATGACAAATAATGGGTTTCACACTGAGTCAAGACAATTAATTTTAAATCGTGCAAAGGATGGTGTTGGTTTAATTATACCTGGGGCAGCATCAACTCATTCTTTGATGACGAAAGAATTTCTGGGTGATCACCCAGAAGTATTTGAAGGACTTCAAGAATTTATGGATGAAGTTCACTCTTATGGATCAAAGTTGTTTGTACAGTTAGCAGCTGGTTTTGGAAGAAACTTCCCATATCCAGTGGATATGCAAATATTATCATTTATTCCTGATTTAGAGAGTTCAATCTCTACTGCTGATGCTGGTTTGCCAAATCGTTGGATTCCTGAACATTTATCTACCCAAATGTCTGTAGAAACAATTCATAAAATTGTCGATGGATTTGCTAATGCTGCCTATCTATGTAAAATAAATGGGGTAGATGGTATTGATGTTCATGCGGTTCATGAAGGGTATGTTATGGACCAATTTGCTACTTCACACACAAATCATAGAACAGATGAATATGGTGGTTCATTAGAAAATAGATTACGTTTTGCTTGTGATGTTGTAAAAGCAATCAAGCTAAAATGTGGTGATGATTTCCCAGTAATGTTACGATATTCTGTAGAAACAAAGACAAAAGATTTTGGAAAAGGGATTATACCTGCAGATCAGGATTCTATAGAAATTGGACGTACAATGGAAGAATCTAAAGAAGCTATTAGAATATTAAGTGAAGCTGGATATGATGCATTCAATGCTGATAATGGAACGTATGACTCATGGTATTATGCTCACCCTCCAGTATATATGCCCCCAAACTGTAACTTGAAAGAAACGATGGAAATTAAACCCTACACAGATAAACCTGTTATCTGTGCCGGTAGAATGGAATTAAAACAAGCTGCCGAAGCTATTGAAGGTGGTAACCTAGATTTTGTAGGAATTGCTCGCCAATTCTTAACAGATGAAAACTATCTTACAAAAATTAGAGAAGATATAGAAGAAGACATTAGACCTTGTATATCTTGTCATACTGGTTGTTTAGCATTTTCACTATGGAAAGACTCAGGAGCAACAGGTCATATAGCAGGTAATTGTGCCTTAAATCCATATACTAATAATGAAGAAAAATATGAACTAAAGATAACAAAAGATCCTAAACATTTTGCTGTAGTAGGTGGAGGAATTGCAGGTATGGAGTTTGCACTACAGGCACTAAGACATGGACATAGTGTTGATTTATATGAAAAAAGTGATCGACTAGGTGGTGTATTTAATGAGGCAGCTTGCTTTAGTTTTAAAGGAAAAGCAAGAGAGTTGTTAAAATATTATGAGTGTCAAATCAAAAAATCATCCGTTCATTTACATATGGCTACAGAAATAACAGATACCTGCTCACTAGAAGCAGATGAAATTATTATAGCAACAGGTAGCCTAGAGCCAAGAAGTATTCAAGTACCTGGTAGTGAATATGCAATGAATGCGGTTGAATTCCTAGCAAATGGAATGGATTGTGGTCAAAATGTAGTAATCATTGGTGGTGGTGAAACAGCTTGTGAATTAGCTTATGACTTAGCTATGTTAGGGAAAAAACCTGTTATTATAGAACAACAAGATGATATTATGAAAGCACCAGGGTCATCTATGGCAAATACAAGTTATTTAAGAGATGCTTTTGAATACTATAAAGTACCAGTTTATCTAAGTGCGAATGTTCTAAGTATTGAAGAAAACGCAGTTGTAGTTAAAACAGAAACAGGCCAAGAAATAAAAATAGCAGCAGATAATACAGTAGTATCTATTGGATTTATAAGTGGTACAAAGATTAAAACGGAAACTAAATCTAATGTACATATTCTAGGAGATGCACATAAAGTTTCAAATCTATTAGATGCAGTGAAACAAGTAAATGATCTAATTCTTGAATTTTAATGAAAAACATTAATGTAAACAAATAAAATTGATACATGACCAAGTTGATTGATTTTGACTTGGTTTTTGCTTTTTCTATTATATTCCATCATGTGGAATAGGTACTATTGGATATTGTTTTGAAACTTCTTTATTTAACAATTTAATCCTCATTTATAGATACTCATAAAAATAATAATCGAATGTATTATAAAAACTTATTCTAATTCTTAATATGTTTTAATTCAGGATATAAGGCCTTAAAATACTATTGTTCTTTTGATGTAGATTGTTTAGATCTATGTTATTATCATTGTGTTTTAAATATAACTCTCTTATCATGGTTTCCACTGTCTAAATTATACTGAATTTGGTATAATTGAAACAAAGTAAGACATTATTGTTCTTTTGGATAAATATTAAAACAGTAAGAAGTATCTTAATGTAAATAAAAAGGGAGTACTATGAAAGATAATTCTAATAAAAAATTTTGGGAACGTATTGCAAAACTATATACAGCTTTTCAAGAAAAAGGAAATAAAGACTTATATGTTTCTCTTTGTCAAAAAATAAAGCCCCAGATTAATGAAAATCAAGAAGTATTAGAGTTGGCATGTGGAACAGGACAACTTACAGTTTTTCTTGCAAATAGTTCTAAACATTGGATTGCTACAGATTTTTCAACAAAAATGGTCCTGGAAGCAAAGAAACGTTTTAATACAAAAAAAGTTTCTTATGAGATTCAAGATGCTACCAAACTATCCTATGAAGATCATATGTTTGATGTTGTTTTAATAGCAAATGCTTTGCATATCATGCCTCAACCAGATGAAGCATTGAAAGAAATCCGACGGGTTTTAAAGCCTAATGGAATTCTAATAGCACCAACCTTTGTTTATGAAGCAGAAATCAATAAAGTTAGGTTATTGGTGATGGAAAAAATTGGATTTAAAACATTTTATCAGTGGACATCAAAAGAATAGGAAGACTTTATTAAATCATACGGATTTGAAATCATCAGTAATGAACTTTTGGATGAAAAACCACTTCCAGAAAGTATTTTAATTGGTAAAATAAAAAAAGAAGATTGATATATTGTTGTCTTTCTCTTTTAAAAATATCTTGATTCATTGCAATCAATATAAATAATTATTTTGTAACAATAGAGTAGTCTATCATATCAAATAACAACACTAGAAAGGAAACAATATGACAAAATCATCTAAACAATTACTTGAAGAAAGTAAAAAAAGAAGAAGTTATAGAGAATTTTTATCACAACCAGTAGATATAGATATTATGAAAGACTGTATACTAACAGCAGGAACTGCTCCAAGTGGAGCAGATAAACAACCTTGGCATTTTGTTGTAGTAACAGATAATAAGACTAAAATAGAATTAAGGAAAAAGTGTGAAGAGGTTGAAAAAACTTTCTATGAAGAAAAAATAAGCAAGGAATGGCAAAAAGATTTAGATAAACTAAATGTAGATTATCAAAAACCATTCTTAACTCAAGCTCCATGTTTAATTGTTGTATTTAAAGAAATGTATATACTAAATGATAAAGGAGAAAAAGAAGTAAATTATTATCAAACGGAAAGTGTTGGAATTGCGATTGGTATGTTAATTAATGCTCTTAGAAATGCAGGATATTCCTCACTAACTTATACACCTTCACCAATGATGTTTCTAAGAGACTTTTTCAATAGACCCAAAGGAGAAACGCCTGTAATGATTTTAGCAGTAGGACAAGCAGACTTAAATTATCAATTACCAGAATTAAAAAAGAAAACGTTAGATGAAATAGCAACATTTATTTAAGAATATAAATAATAAAAAAGAACTGAAATCAGTTCTTTTTTGTTAGAAATAAATCTAATTAGTATGTGTATTTAGAATAAAATAGGAAAAGAGAAAGATAATTCGATATAATAAGATGGTTGAGTCTTTTAATGACTTAATCGTTATTTTTTAAGAATCCTTTTTGTGATAATTCTAATTCAATTAAGTCAAGTAGTTTAATAGATGGTGCTTGGACTGTATGATAATGACAATTATTTGTTATATTCTTTAATGGTACAAGTTCATTTTCTTTCATTTGAGATACAAAGTTATCAATATCTTTTGTTGTTGAAATATTTAATTGTGCAAAAAACTTACCATAAACCTCATGATCAACAAATACATCGAGTACCTTTCCTGATAGACTTACTATACAAGATAGTTCTTCGTATATTTCAAAATCATTGTGTTCAACCTTAAAAACACGAGTAAATACATCTTTATCATTACTAACTTTGTTTGATGCATCTTGAATAATATATCCTCTATTTGTTGAAATAATATCATATTTATTTGCTCGCAATAAGGCAATGTCATTTACAATTACTTGTCTACTAACACCCATTTTTTTTGATATAGCTGTCCCGTTTAAAGGGGAATTGCTTTCTTTTATCATGTTTAAAACTTTAATTCTTCTTTCTTCTCCATTTAATTCTTTCATATAATTTCACCTTTTTATTATATAACTTTCAAATTTTTTAATGATAAATCAAGTGCTGGTGCAAGATAAGTGATTGCTCCAGAAGAAATATAATCAACACCTATTGATATCAAATTGGAGATGTTTTCTTTTGTAACATTCCCAGAACATTCTGTTTTCGCTCTATTGTCTATTATTGCAATCGCTTCTTTCATCATTTCAATGGACATATTATCAAGCATGATGATGTCTGCTCCAGCTTCTACTGCTTCTCTTACCATTTCTAGGGTTTCCACTTCCACTTCGATTTTACGTACAAATGGGGCATATTCTTTAGCGGCACTTACTGCATTTTTTATTGATCCTGCAAAACTGATATGATTATCTTTTAACAAAATACCATCAGATAAATTATATCGATGATTATATCCACCACCAACTTTTACAGCATATTTTTCAAATATTCTCATATTTGGTGTAGTTTTTCTTGTATCTAACAGTTTTGTTTTACAATCAGGATGTTGTAAAAACATTTGTACTATGGAGTTAGTATAAGAAGCTATTCCACTCATACGTTGTAAATAATTTAACGCAACTCGTTCTCCAGACAATAATGCGCATACATTTCCATTTAATGTAGCAATAACATCTCCTGAATGAATAGCATCTCCATCTTTCACTGCAAAATCAATTTTGATATCATTGTCTAACAATTTAAAAACCCTCATAAAAACACTAAGTCCTGCAATAATACCATCTTCTTTACATATTAAATCAACAGAAGCCTTTGTTTTATCATCTTTTACAACAGCATTCGTTGTTATATCTTCACTGCTTATATCTTCTTTTAGTGCTAGACGAAGTAATTCGTCTACCACTAAAATATTAGTAATATCGTTCATTATTATTCTCCTTGTTATGTTTTATATCTTTATTTTTCAATATTAAATCAATGAGCATTTTATTGTATCCATTTAATACTTCTTCTTTTATAGTATACTTTATTAAATCCAATTTGTTTACTATTTCCGTACTATTTTCGTAATTTTTTGTTATATCCTTGGCTAGTATTTTAGCAAAAACTAAACTTTCTAACAAAGAATTACTAGCAAGTCTATTTGCTCCATGGACTCCATTACAACACGTTTCACCAACAGCATACAATCGTTCCATACTCGTTTTACTAACTGTATCTACAGCAACACCACCCATATAATAATGTTGTGCAGGAACAACGGGAATCGGTTCTTTTACAATATCATATCCCTCCAATTTCATTTGATTATAGATATGTGTAAAATGATTCATAATCGTAAATTCATCAATATTTTCAAAAGATAACCATACAAAATCAGTATTATCTTTTTTCATTTGTTGATAAACAGCCTTTGATACGATATCTCTTGGTAGTAATTCATCAACAAAACGCTCTTTATTTTTACCATACAAAATTCCACCTTCTCCTCGAACAGACTCTGAAATCAAAAAACGTCTTCCTTTTTTTTTAGAATAAAAAGTAGTAGGGTGAATTTGAACATAATCTAAATTCATTAGTTCTATTTTATGATTGAAAGCAATAGCTAAAGCATCACCTGTAAGATGTTTATAATTTGTTGAATGTTGATACAAACCACCAATACCACCTGTGGCCCAAACTGTATAATCAGCTTTGATTGATAATGTTTTTTGATTTTGATTACAAATAATACCTTTACATTCACCATTTTCACTTATAATATCAAGCATTGTTGTATCTTCATATAAACTGATATTATCACAACTAGAAATAGCAGATAATAACTTTGATGTAATCTCTTTTCCTGTTATATCTTTATGAAATAAGATACGAGAATTAGAATGAGCTCCCTCACAAGTATACTTTAATTCCCCATTCTCTTTTTCAAAATCAACACCTAAACTAGTAAGATCTTCAATCATTTCACGAGAATTCTTAATCATTATTTCCACCGTTTTTTCATTATTTTCATAATGTCCAGCTTTTAAAGTATCTTCAAAAAAACTCTTATAATCATCTTCATCACGTAAAACACAAATTCCACCTTGGGCTAAAAATGAATCACTTTCTTCTTTTTTTGTCTTACTTATGATAATGATTTGTTTATCTTTAGGCAAATTTAATGCAGTGAAAAGACCTGCAACACCACATCCAACGATAATAATATTTGTATTAATAATAGACATTTTCATTCTCTCCCTATATTTCGTTATTTATTTTGCTAGATCAAGCATTTTTTCTAAAGGTTTTAGGGCATCTATTGCGATAACATCATCCACATTAACTTGGTAGTTATTATTTTTCAATGATGATAAAACACTATTTAAAGTAATTGATTTCATATCAGGACAACTTTGTTGTTCACTAATAGTATGAAATATTTTATTAGGACTTTTTGATTTTAACTCATATAAAATACCTAGCTCTGTTGCAATTATAAATTCATTGCATGTTGATTTTTGAGAAAACTCAATAATTTGTGATGTACTCCCTATAAAATCAGCAAGTTCTAAAATATCTCCAGTACATTCAGGATGTGCTAAAACTAACGCTGATTTATATTTTGCTTTTGTTTTCATTAAATCAAAAGCATGGATAGCAGTATGTACATGACAATATCCTTTATTAAAAATAAAGTTTTTTTCTGGTATTTTAGATTGACAATATCTACCTAGATTTTCATCAGGAATAAATAATATATTTTTATTCGGGAGAGATTTTACTATTTTTATTGCATTAGAAGATGTAACACAAACATCAGATACTGACTTTAATTCAACGGATGAATTTATGTAGCATACAACTGCTAAATCATCTTGTTCATTTTTGATTTTTTTAACATTTTCTACTGTTGCCATATGTGCCATAGGGCAATCAGCGTTCTTTTCTGGAAGTAGTACGATTTTATTTGGATTAACTATTTTAGCGCTTTCTCCCATAAACTTAACACCACAAAATACAATTACATCGGCAGTACTTTCTTTTGCAATCTTAGCTAAATAATAGGAATCTCCTACATAATCTGCAATTTCTTGAACCTCATCTGCTACATAATAATGTGCTAATATAATAGCGTTTCTTTCTTTTTTTAATTTAACAATTTCCTCTTTCAATCTCATAACTCCTTTATAATTTATTAGTTTGTATGATTGTATTATATGTCATTACATCTGTCAAGACAGAAGTTTAAAAAGAATATTTAAAAAAACATATCTTTCAAACATTGATTGTTTGAAAGAATATGCTTTTTGAAGTAATTAAACGCTTTTATTATTGGTATCATTATATAGTTGAGGCTTTAAAGCAAGTTTGGAATAGTTTTTTATATGGTTATAGAAATTAGTCATTCCATCGCTTAATACTTTGCTTTTTTTCATCGTTAAAAATATTTTCCATTCAAAGCTATTATCTGGAAATGGTACGTATCTGACATCTTGATTCGTAAAAGATCTAGTATGAGCAGGTACTACAAAAAGAAAGTTATTGTTAATGGCAACTTCTCTTAAAGAGTTGAAATCATTTGATGCAATTTCTATTTGTGGTGAAAAACCACTTTTTTTACATACCCATTCAAAGTCATGACGAATATGAAACTGTGTACTAAATGTTGCAAATGACTGATCTCTAAGGTCATCCATTGTAATATCTTTTTTTGTATATAACAAATGAGTAGGGGGGATGCATAAATAGATACCTTGTGTATAAATACATTCACCAATTACTTCATCACTATCTACTATTCCTGTTGTAACACAAAAATCATAGTCTCCTCGTAACATTTGTCGTTCTAAATAATAATCAGCACGATCATTATAATCAATTTTTATATAATCATGCTTTTTTTCGAAATCTTTTATCATATTAAAAGGTAGTGCAGAGATTACTCCAAAGGCCATCCCTAGATGAATAGTTTCTACGGGAATGTTATCTATATTAGAAAGATGTTCTTTTAGAAAACTTCTTTTATCTAACATTGCGATACACTCCCCAAGGAAATAGATTCCACTCTTTGTAGGAGTTACCCCTTTTTTAGAACGGATAAAAAGCGTACAACCAAGTTCTTTTTCTAGTTCTTTAATTGTGTGTGAAATACCTTGTTGTGATATGTAGCTAACTTCTGCAGCACGATTAATACTTTTATATTCGCAAACTAACACAAATAATTCCATTTGATGAAATGTCATATATTTTCCTCCTGTTACAACTTTTTACTTGTATATCGTACAATGAAAGCGCTGTTATTGCAATATCAATTTATCTTGTATAATGAACTTGTAAAATAATTAACAAGGAAAATAAAAAAAAGAAGGAGAATTATTATGGAAAACAAATTTTACCCAAATTTAGCAAAATCAATTCAAATTGGTGATGTTACATTTAAAAATCGTATTTTAGGAGCACCTATGTCAAATCCTGAAATGGACACAGAAAGTCACATGAGAAGAGAAGACGTAGCCTTTCATGCAAATCGTGTAAAAGGTGGATTATCAAGTACTTGTATCGGTTTAGGGGTTGTGTCACCAGAAGGGCGTACACATACCAAAGAAGTTACATTATATGATGTTATGAGTTTACCATCATTAAAAGAATTTTCAAATGCAGTTCATCGTCATGGGGCACTAGCAGTTATGGAATTAACGCATGGTGGTAAATATGCAAATGCACGTGGTCATGCTGGAGTTTCTGGTTCATCAATGGGGCCAAATGATGAGGTTGGTTCTCATGGAAATATGATTCATGCAATGAATGATGAAGAAATACTTGCAGTTGCAGAAGAATTTGGAGAAGCAGCAAAACTTGTAAAAGAAGCAGGAATAGATATGATTTTATTACATGCAGGGCATGGATGGTTATTGCACCAATTCATTTCTCCTGCTATGAATAAGAGAACAGATAAATGGGGTGGATCTTTAGAAAATCGTATGCGATTCACTTTACTAGTTATTGAAAAAATTCGTGAAGCAGTTGGTCAAGGTTATCCAATTGAATTCCGTTATAGTGGTGCTGAGTTTGATGATGGTGGATACACAATTGAAGAAGGTGTTGAAATCGCAAAAGCAGTAGATGGGAAAGTTGATTTAATACATGTTTCAGCAGGTGTTCATGAAAATCCAGAAGTATTTGGGATTACCCATCCGTCGATGTTTGTACCAGAAGGTTGTAATGTATTCTTAGCTGCTGAAGTGAAAAAACATGTAAAAACACCAGTTGCTACTTTAGGTGGTTTATCAGATATGGATATGATGGAAGATATTATTGCATCAGGGAAAGCAGATATTGTTGAAGTTGCTAGACAGTCAATTTGTGATCCATATTTTGTAGAAAAAGCATTTTCAGGAAAAAGTGATGAAATCGTTTCTTGTTGTCGTTGCTTTACATGTTTCTATAATTATTTAACAAATAGAACATATGCTTGTGCATTTAATCCAGAAGTTGGAAATGAACTTGCTTGTCAAAGTGCACCAGTTGCAGTAGAAAGTGCAAAGAAAGTTATTGTTATTGGTGGTGGACCTGGTGGTATGGAAGCCGCTTGTACTGCTGCACAAAGAGGACATACTGTTAGTTTATATGAAAAATCTAGTTCATTGGGTGGACAATTACGATTTGAAGAACATATTCCATTCAAGAAAAATATGCATAAGTTTGTAAAAGTAATGGAAAAACGTTTAGAAGATACAGGGGTAGAAGTTCATTTAAATCATGCTCTTTGTGGCAAAGAAGTTGCAAATATGGATGCGGATGCAGTTATAGTTGCAGTAGGTGCATCTCCAATTGTACCTTCTATTGAAGGTATTGATAGTTCAAAAGTGGTTGGTTTAGATGTATTAACAAAAGCTAATCCAGAATTAGGAGAAAATGTTGTTATCTTAGGTGGAGGTCTAGTAGGGACTGAAGTTGCAATTTACTTAGATGGTCTTGGTAAAAATGTAACGATGATAGAAATGAATGATGACTGGGCTACTGATTCTTACTTTATGCATAAAAATGCAATGGCTACTTATATCCGTAAAAGCAATATTAAAATCCATACATCATCAAAAGCGATTGCTATTAATGATGAAGGTTTAGTATGTGATACACCAGATGGTCAAGTAGTGTTTAGTGCTGATCATATCTTATTAGCTGCAGGTATGCGTCCAAATATTGCCCTTGCAAAAGAGTTCGAAAATACTGCTCCACGTGTTTTTGAAATTGGTGATGCTATTCGTACAGCTCGTGTTAGTGATGCTGTTTCTGATGGTTACTATCGAGCGTTAGCAATTTAATGCAATCATTATCAATGAAGGAGATACAAATATGTTAGAAACTAAAAAACCAAGCCGTATGGAGGTATTATACGGCTTCCTTATTTCTTTATTACTTGCAGTTGGTTTATATTTGTTTCTTACTACTATTTATCCAATAGTAGTAACAAATAATATCACTACTAGTTTTGGTGATATTCAATTAGGAAGTATGGAGTATGTTATGATGGATATTTCTCAATTAACATTTCTTTTCTCTCCACTTTCTTGTACAATGATGATTCTTATCTCATTTTTTGCAGCATATTTAGAACGAATTGGTTCTAAATATATGGGAACTGGGGTAGATGGTAACGGACATATATTTACTGTTATGTTGGTTATGGCTATCGTAAGTGTAATACTAAGTGAGTTGCTTTATTCGAATACTTTATCTGAGTTTGGATTTATTCCAACACTAGCATCTTTCTTATTTTTCCATCATTTAGTTATGTTCTATGGTGTAGATACTAAAAAGATACTATCTATCTTATTGGTAACAACTTTACTAGCTTCACCTATATGTTTGCTTGCGCGAATTTGGTTAGTTGATCCTTTAGGATTACCAATATTTATTAGTGTAACAGTAGGGGCAATTGGATTTATGCCAATCGCACATTTGATTTTTAAACTTATGCCCTGGATGACAAAGGCAGATTCTAAACCAGAAGTTAATAAACCTAAATATTCTCCTAATATATGGTTTATGAACCAATTATTTGGTGATATTGGTCAAACAGGTGTAAATGGTAGTTCCATAGCTGCTCTTGGTTTAGTAGTATTTACTGTAATATCTTATCTATTAAATCCATTAAGTACGGGAGCTGGAGTAGGATTGTTTCCTATCACTATATTTGCTATGATTGTCACAGGTGCATTAACTATCTTTATTTATTATCCATATTATAAAAGTCAACCAATACTATCATTTACCAGTATTCTAGTAGTAGCTGCAGTTATGGTTACTTATCCTAGTTCATGGTTAATTGTAGTTTGTACCATCATATATGCAGCAATAGTACCTACACCAGTTACTGGATGGGTATTGAAAGTAAGTGGATATAAAGGAGAATATTGCATATTCCCATTAATTATGATTGCCGTATCCACAGTAGCAATTCCTTGGTGTATGTTTGTAAAACTAGTCCTAGTAGCACTAATTTAAATAAAGGTCTAAGTTTATTTACCAAATAGAATATTTTCTTAACAAAAAGCCTATTCACTATTACTTCAATAACGGAAGTTAGAAAATAGGCTTTTGATTATGTATAAAAACAAATGAGAATAACTAATAAATTCTGAGATTATTAAAAAACATGCTATAATTATAAAAATATTTCTATAGTAGAAAGGGAAAAGATGATGAAAACAATCGGTTTAATTGGAGGTATGAGTTGGGAAAGTACACTTTCTTATTATCAAATTATTAACGAAAAAACCAAAGAAATTTTGGGAGGGTTGCATTCTGCAAAGATCTTGCTATATAGCGTAGATTTTGCGGAAATTGAAGAATATCAATCAAAAGGGGAATGGGATAAAAGTGCAGAAGTACTATCAGATATTGCTGTAAATCTTGAAAAAGCTGGTGCTGACTTTATTGTTATTTGTACTAATACAATGCATAAAGTAGTACCACAAATAGCAGATAAAATTAGTATTCCTATTATTCATATTGCTAAGACTACTGCAAAAGCAATAAAAAGAGAGAATCTTCATAAAATTGCTTTGCTTGGTACAAAGTATACAATGACTCAAGATTTCTATAAACAAAAATTGATTGATGAAGGTATTGAAGTAATCATACCTAATCAAGAAGATGTGGAAGTAGTTAATGATATTATTTATGGAGAATTATGTTTAGGAGAAATTAACCCCATTTCTAAACAAAAATATATTAATATAATTGATAAATTACAAAAACAAGGGGCCCAAGGAGTAATACTAGGATGTACTGAAATAGGATTGTTAATATCACAAGCTGATATTTCTTTGCCTGTTTTTGATACAACACTTATTCATGCTAAAGAAGTAGCCTCTATGGCAATAAATGAATAATCGATATATTAGATTAGATAACTTCTAATCTTTTTTATCGCTCATTTAAACGTAATACGAATGAAAAACACATGATCAAAACATATCAAATAATTTAAAAATAAAAGTTTATAATAGAATATATCTTTATTTATGTAAATTTTACAGTAATGATAGTTATATTATTAGCATTAAAATGTTATTTATATAATTCTCTTGACAAAATTCATAATATTTTATACAATTTCCTTAGCACTACTAATTAAATATGGTGGCGCTAATTATTTAGAAACATTTTAATTAGTACTACTAAGGTTTGGAGGTTATATGAAAAATTTAAAAAGTTTAGAAGAAAACCTGGATGAGTTGCAAAAAAGAATGCAAAAAATCAAAAAGGAAAACATGGCAGAAGAAAATTTTTTACACTCTGGTGAGATGTCGTTAATTAAATTTATTGCCCATTATCATCATAGATTTGATAAAGCTCCTACACTTGTAAAGATAAGTCAAGTAATTGGTATTTCTGGTGCTACTGCCACGACACTAGCTGATAGGCTAATTAAAAAAGGTCTAATTGAAAAAAAATCATCACCAGATGATAAACGAGCAAAACTTTTGTCACTGACACCAAAAGGAGAGGAGTATCTTATGTCTAATCGTACCAGACATAAAGAAATGTTATTGAAACTTACTTCATCTCTTGGCAAAGAGGATACAAAAGAACTCAATCGAATCATTGAAAAAATCAATGATCATCTAGAAAACGAAAAATAAATTTATATGTGCATCTATGTATGCACCTATATTTTACGAAAAAATTAGTTAGTACTACTAATTAAAAGGAGAGAATTAATATGAGAAAAATTGCAATTTATGGAAAAGGTGGTATTGGAAAATCTACTACTACCTCTAACTTATCAGTAGCACTTGCATTAAAAGGATACAAGGTCATGCAAATAGGATGTGATCCGAAATCTGATTCAACCAAAAATCTTATGGGTGGTAAAATCATTCCATCTGTATTAGATAAAATAAAAGAAAAAGGTGATGATATTAGCCTTTGCGATGTTGTTTATAAAGGTTTTGGAGGGGTACTGTGTGTAGAGTCAGGTGGTCCTACTCCTGGTATTGGTTGTGCAGGCCGAGGAATAATATCAGCTTTTGAAAAGCTGGCAGAATTGGAAGCATTTGAAACATACCAACCAGACATTGTTATATATGATGTACTAGGTGATGTTGTTTGTGGAGGCTTTGCAATGCCAATTCGTGATGGATATGCAAAAGAAGTTTTTATTGTATCAAGTGGTGAAATGATGGCACTTTATGCAGCAGATAATATTTCTAGAGCAATCAAAAACTTTGAGAAACGTTCTTATGCAAAAGTTGGTGGACTTATCTTAAATTCTAAAAATATTGAAAATGAACTTGAAATAGTAGAAAAAGCTTGCAAAGAAATAGGAACTGATATTGTGAAACAAATTCCAAGATGCGGTGATATTCAAACTGCTGAAAATGCTGGTGGTACTGTTTTTGAGTTTACAAAAGAATCTATGATGATAGATGTTTATAATGATTTAGCAAATAAAATTCTAGAAAGAACAAGTGAAAATGAAGGAGAATAAGATGCGTAATATGAAAAAAATGATGCATGGAGATAAAGGGATTAATCGTTGTCCTCTATCTGGTGCAACGAAAGCTGTAATGATGGTCGATGGGGCAGCAATGCTAGTAATAGGTACAGAAGAATGTACCTATTACACTAAATCATCTTTAGAAATGAAAGGTGATAGTAGTAATTGCTTTTCTGTTGTATTAGATAAAAATGATATAACTTTCGGTAGTCTTGATACTGTTAGTGAGGCTGTTTATGAACTGTTAGATGAATATAAACCAACTGCCTTGTTTTTAATTACAACATGTGTAGTTGAAATTATTGGTGATGATTTTACAGCACTTGCACTAGAAGCAAGTGCTAAATATAATTTGCCAGTAAAAGTTATTCAAACTAATCATTATAAAGGGAAAGATGATGAATATGGAATGGATTTAGTTTTTGATGCGGCAAAAGATTTAGGACAAAAGCCTCATAAGTTTAATAACATTACAAACATGATAGGCAATAAAATAGGTAGTAAAGCGAATATGTCACGTTCTACTATGTCAGAAGAGGAAATGTTTCAAATGTTAAAAGCAAAAACAGGTGGAAGAATGTCAGACAAAGAAATTCGTAAGAAAATACATTCTAAAATGGGAGGAAGATAATATGGCACTAACTAGATTTTTACCAACTCCATCAGATAGAATGGGGATTTTATGGTCACTTTTACAAATGGAGGATGCTATTATCTTAGAATATGGCACAGAAGGGACAACTGCTTATGCAATGAAAATCAATATGATGATGGGAATGAATGTTCAAAACAAACTCTTTGTCACTGGGTTAGATGAAAATAACGTAGTTATGGGTGATACAACAAATTTAGAGAAAAAGATTCTAGAACTTGACAAGAAATTTTCACCAAAAGCAATTTTTGTTATGGCATCTTCTGTTTCTTCTATGACAGGAACTGATGTGAAAGGAGTTTGTAAATATATGCAAGAGGAAGTAAATGCAAAGCTTGTCGTATTTAGCCAAGGTGGATTTAATGGAGATTATAGTAGTGGACTACAAGCAAGTTATACTGATTTAATATCAAATTTTGCAATTTCTAGAATGAAAAAAGAAAATTGTTACAATATTTTAGGGGTTTTTGCAATGGACAAAAGTGCTAATGCAGATGT
The DNA here is from genome assembly GCF_021054785.1 of Tannockella kyphosi. Lineage (GTDB taxonomy): Bacteria > Bacillota_I > Bacilli_A > Erysipelotrichales > Coprobacillaceae > Tannockella > Tannockella kyphosi. The sequence continues at coordinate 661,057 of NZ_CP088239.1, forward strand.
TTTAGAAATTGAAAAACAATTATCAAATAATTTTGGACTTCATAAGAATGCAGTGTTATCCTTAGAAACCAATCTTGAAAAAATTGAAACAATGTCAAAAGCTTTGGTAAATATTGTACTAAGTTATGAAGGATTAAAGGCAGCTGAGATTCTAAAAGAACGATTTGATATACCTTATATTTATGGACAGCCTATTGGTATAACAGCTACAAATAAGTGGCTAATAGATATTGCAAAAGCGATTAATATGGATTTTGAAATAACAAAAACAGAACAATCAAAACAACTAAATCGTAAAGTTTTAATTTATGCAAGCTATGATAAAGCACTTGCATTAAAACAGTATATGGAAGAAAAAGGTTGTACTGTTTTAGATGTTGTTTGTACTCATAAAATTAAAAAACAAGATAGTATTCGATATATAAAGAATGAAAAAGAAAAGATTGATTTGTTTAAGTTGACTAAGGATTCCATTGTTTTTGGAGATGATACTTTTTTAAAGTTTGCAGATAATAGTAATGTTAAAATTAGATTAACACAAAGTGAAAGTTTATTTGATTTACAATATTTAACTAAAATTTTTAAGTATTAGTAGGTATAAGATACTTTATACAGAAGACTAGAATATATTTTCTAGTCTTTTTTAATACTTATCTTTAAAATAAAAAAGCAACATAATGCTACTTTGGAAGAATAAAAAAAGGATCATGAAGATAGTTAGTGATATCTTATTTAATAGTAGTTAAAAAATGAACACGTTAAGGTGGTTATATCTTACAATGATGAATTTATGCATAACAAATCATTTAAAAATAAAAGTTTCTAATAGAATATATCTTTATTTATGTAAATTTTACAGTAATGATAGCTAAATTATGCTATAGTTAACAAAAGATTATTTGGATAATGAAAGGTGGAAATATATGAAATGTCCTTATTGTGGTGAAGAAATGAAGGCTGGGTATATTCAGTGTCGTGATAGTTTAATATGGGATACTAAGAAACGAAAGATAGCTATATTACCATCCATTAGAAGTGATTCTATTGTTCTTGGTTCAGGTAGCAAACTAATGTCAGGTTGCGACGAACTAGCATATAACTGTCAAAAGTGTAAAAAAATAGTGATTGATTACAATAAATAAGCATTATTTCTATAGATACTAGATAACAAACAGGTTTCACATTTTATAAAAACAACTACAAGAGGAGATCCTACAAATGATGGAAGACTATACAAAAATTGATTTTCATGTGCATTACTTAACCGATACTTATAAAGCGTTTTTGTACAAACATTTCGGTGCAAAGCCAGAGGGATATCCAACTCCACAGTGGGATATATCCAAACAAAAAGAACTTATGGAGGCAAATCAGATTACCCATGCCCTATTAGGATTATCATCGCCTTATTTCTACGCTGGAGACAAGGAAGAGACTGTTACTTCGGTACAAAAGAATAATGAGGAAATTGCAAACTTGTTAATTACAGAGCCTACGATGGACTTTTTAGCAGGACTGCCTCTACCTTATATAGCAGAGTCACTGATTGAAATAGAGCGAGCTTATGTGTTAGGGGCAAAGGGTTTTTCTGTCAATACACACTCACAAGATACATACCTTGGTGATCCTAAGTTAGATCCAGTGATGGCTGAACTAAACCGTCACCATGCCATTGTAGCTATCCACCCAACGGAGGCTACTAGTATACCCAAAGGTGTGTGTGAAGATTTACCCATTCCAGCTATGGAGTTTTTCTTTGATACCACTAGAACATTTGTAAACATGGCACTAAATGAAGTCTTTACACGATATCCCAATATCAAATGGATTTTCCCACATGCTGGTGCCTTTGTACCTCTATTGTCAGATCGTATCCAAGTATTTTTCAATATGATGGATAAACCATTAGATATATTTGCAGATATGAAACATGTTTATTTTGATGTGGCAGGCATGGCAGAGCCTAAGATGTTGGAGGTCCTCTTAAAAGTAACAACCATAGACCGTTTACTCTATGGTAGTGATTTTCCACACACTTCATCAGCAGCTGTGGGACGTTATCGCATTAAATTAGAAAACACAGATAAGTTATCTAAGGATGAAAAAGCACAAATATTCTATAAAAATGGTGCTAAACTATTAGGATTAGAGTAATAATCAAATATTAAAATACAGTCATTGAACATTAAATTCATGACTGTATTTTTATTATTTTGTGGCTAAAAATCCAAAATGTATGGACTGATAATCTTAACATTATATAGTATTATAGAAATTATTGCGTATTTTGTTGAAGCTACTAATTATTTTATGGTTACCTTTGGATAAATCTTAAAAGCAATAAAGATCTATAAATAAGTCTATATTCACGAAAAACTGGAAATATTTTAAAACAATGATATTGAAGGTAATTTACGTACTATTGATAAATTACAGCAATTTGGCAAGGGAAAATGATTATGATGTTAGTTCTAAGTTTTTGCAGTATCACCTTTATTAGATGAATACTTAAATGCATATAGTAGGGTAGTGGATAATACCAAACAATAAATATTGATATAATCTATATTTATCCTACACACCATAAGTTATCTTTCTGGACAAAATATGTATAATTTTAAATTGTTTTTTATCGTATAAAATTTGAACATTATAAACCTATGAACAGAGTATTCTTCAATATGAATGCAATAAAATACTGATTAGCATACTGGACTAGTATAGCGAATTAAAAATATAATGAAACAATGATGAAGTAATGTTATAATTAGTTAAATATTATTTAGGAAATGGAGAGATTTATATGGAATTAAATTTAATATATTCAATTGCTGGTTTATTAGGTGGAATCGTTTGTGCGATTGGTGATATGTTGCTAGATTTGAAAGGCAAAGATAATGTGAAAGTAAATGGTTCATTATTTATTGAGTCAAATTGGATTAAAATGGCAACAGTGAGATTTAAAATTTCTATTATTTTAGGATTCTTTGGTTCTTTTATGTGTAGTTTAGGAATTTATTCTTTAGCAAGACAAATTTATACACAAAATGAAAGATTAGGTGAAGTTTTATTTATTGTTACAATTCTTCTAGCAATGACAGGATTTTTCGTACATACTCTATGTTGTATTTTACCAGTTATTTATAAATCAGTGATAAAAGGAGGTAATTTTGAAATTGCTAATAATACAGTTGATGCACTTTTTGATGCTGTAAAAATACTGTTCTTTCCATTATATGTGTTTATACTCCTTGTACCAACAGGCATTACTATTTATTGTATAGTAAGTGGAATGCTGAATGTACCAAATTGGTGTATGCTTTTAAATCCTATTGTATTTTTAATCATAGGAGTATTGTTAAGGAAAGTAAGTCCAAAATATTTTTATGAACTTCCAGGAATTTGTATGCCAAGTTTAGGGATTGGGATGTTTGGACTAATAGGAATAATCAGTTTACTTTAATTGTGTATAAATGGAACAAAACCTTAACATTTTTGAATATAGTGAAATAATAAGGTAATCATGATATGATTATGGAAAGATTATTTATCTAAAGATTGGAGAATGTATATGAAATTATATTATTTTTCACGTAGTGGTGAAAGTGAAGAGATTGCTCGTTTGATTGCAGAGAGTAATCATGTTGAAATGCACAGAATAGATGATAAGAAAAATTGGGATGGAAAAATCAATTTTCTAAAAGCCGGTGCTATGGCTTCAAAAAGGGAACAATTACCCATTGAATATCAAAAGTCTTGCAATGATGAAGATATTGTTTTGGTATTTCCACTTTGGGCTAGTACTTTTCCACCAGCAATAAGATCTTTTTTACAAGATTTTGATACAACAAAAATAACGGCTGTAATATTAAGTGCTGCTACTAGTCTTAACGTTAAAGAAATGAATTTATTTCTAAAAGTATATGAGATTAAAGGCAAAGATAAAAAGCCACCAGAAGAGTTATTATAGAATGCAACTTATAATTGATATTAGTTTATTTCAATAAATTAAGAAAACGAATTATAAATGATAGATATTGAAATAAGAATAATGATTGTTTATATTATGTTTGGGAGATATTATGAAAGAAAATTTTATATGGAAAGATCCACAATTGCATAAAGATATATTAGAGATGGAGGATATTGTTACTGAAAATACAGAAGATGAAATATACAATCTGATTATAAAAAATGTAGAAAAAATAGGTGATGATTTTTATAAATATGAATTTGTTAAAGTACATTTTTTAAATTGTAAATTTGAGGAAGTATCATTTGAAAAGTGTTGGTTTAAAGAAATTATATTTGAAAACTGTCAGTTTAATCATTGTAGTTTCAAAAATACTGATTTACAAATCGTAAAACAAATAAATTCTTTGCATAGAAATACTGATTTTTCAGATAGTACTTTTCATTTTGTCCATTTTCTAGAATGCAATATGAAATATTCGAATTTTAATGATTGTAAAATTAATGGGTTTAAAAGTGATAAAAGTGATTTTAATAGTACCTTTTTTGCTAACAGTACAATAGTTCACGCAAGTCTTAAAAAAACTTCTTTTTGTTTAGCTGATTTCTTTTTGACACCTTTAAATAAGATAGATTTTAGTGATTCTGATATAGAAGGCATTGTTATATCTGAAAATAAAAGTGAACTAAAAGGCATTATAGTTAATAGTTATCAAGCACTTGAGTTAGCTCGCATGTTTGGTATTATCATAAAATGATCATAACCTGTATGTTAGACTGGATTAATCTCTAGTCTTTTTTTGTATGGATATTTTATGGGTGTTTACAATAGCAACGTAGATGCATTTAGATATAAACGATACCCACGTGCAAAAAAAGAGTGAAGCATAGAATGGAGTAAAAGAATATAACTTGTTAGAATTAGAAAAAGATAGGAAACAGGCTTGAATAGGTGAGAAGTATGCTATAATTTTCTAAAGAATATTTATAGAAGAGTAATCTTAGATAATAAAAAGTGGACACGGTAAATAAAAATTATAATAATTTAAGCTATTTTACAAAAAGATAAAATGAAATAATGCTATAATGTGTAAAAGAATCGATGAATTTAAATGATCATGAAGTGATTAATTTTGGGGGATTTAAAGATGATGATTTTGAATGTTCCTATATCGAAACAGCATTTGTTATATCGGTTTTATTAGAAAGAGAGAATAAAAACATAGTTATAAAGAAAGGAATAGAAGATATGGATTATCATAAAACAGGTAAACTCTTATCTTTGGTTTTACGTCATAAACCTGAAAGTATAGGATTATCTTTAGATGAAAATGGATGGGCTGATGTAAAGGAATTAATAGTATTAATCAATAAAAATAACAATAGTATGGTAAGTCTAGAAGACTTACTATACATTGTTACTATTGATAATAAGCAAAGATATTCATTCAATAAAGATAAAACAAAAATTCGTGCAAATCAAGGACATTCATTACAAGTAGATGTCGAATTAAAAGAAATGATTCCTCCAGATATCTTATATCATGGTAGTGCTACGAAATATGAAGAATCTATTCAAAAAGAGGGACTCCTATCTAAAACAAGACTTTATGTTCATTTATCAAAAGATGTAGATACTGCAATTATTGTAGGGAAAAGACATGGAGAAGTTATTGTTTATGAAGTAGATTGTAAAAAGATGATTAATGATCACTATGTATTCTATCTATCTGTTAATAATGTTTGGCTTATAAAAGAAGTACCAGTAAAATATTTAAAAAAGATAGTATGATATTGATAAAGGAGAAATAAATGAAAACGGTTAGAAAAATTCATTGGAAAAAAGGATATCCTATTAAGAAAACAATATTATGTACAGTATGGATAGTTATCTTAGCAGCAACACTTTATGGTGCTTATGAAATCATGATGGGTATTCATACCCAAGATGATATTTATGGTACTATCTTTTGTAGTATCTTTTTACTTATTACCTTCTTTCCTTTAAAGAAGTATGTTTTTAAGAAGAATCCATGTTTTCCATACTTAAATAAACATCTAACTACAGTTCAATTAGAAAAACTATTAGAAGGTGAAGAATTTAAATATATAGAAGAATTTAAAGATACTATCTTATATAAACAAATAAAAGTAAGTGATTATTGGATATCGATTAATGGTTATTATGTATTAAAACAACTAGTATATCAATGTTCCTTACATACATCATCTACTGTTATAAACAAGAAATCATCTACTTATATAGAACTACTAACAATAACAGGAAATAGATTATCTATTGATACAGGATTAGGATATATTGGAGAGTTAGATCAGTTATTTTATTCTTATGCTAAGTATCATTTAAAACTTATCGTAGTGTTATTTGGTGTTGATGTAACGATACATGGACCTAAATGTAAAAGAATATTGAATCAAGAAGCATATAAAGATATGAGTTTTCTAGATATTATTGAGCATTCTAATGAAATTAAAGAGCAATGTATTGATTCTATCGAATCAGGATTTTTAAAAGTACATAATAGTATTTAGTAAAATGGATGTTTTTAACAATTTCAATTTCACTTTATATTTTAATAAAAATATGTAGAATAGGACACGAATATTGTGCTTAATTGCGTCTTGAGGAAGAGGGGAAATACAAGGGAAGAAGAAATAATAGAATATAAAGCATGGGAACTACTCGGCAATTGAATTACAGAGGTTTCTCGCTTGTTATCCTAAAAATCATGATTTAAGAAAATCAACAAATAAAAAAGTTACACTGCTTTACTTAAGCAATTGAGTATAGAAAAACAACCTGAATAAAATTTCAGGTTGTTTCTTTTGCACTTAGTGCCATTTACATTATTATACTCAAAACATCTAAAACACAATATATTATAAACAAATGAAGAAGTATTCTACATATATGTTATTTCTAAAAGTCCATTCTCACATCAAAAAGCTAGAAGTACCTTTTGAACTAGCATTTTATTTAACTTTTTCAAAAAGCCACGCACTGCGTGGCGAATTGAGTTGGACTCATTATCGTTTGTTAATGAGAGTGGGAGAGCTAGTAATTTTTATAAAGAAGAATGTGTAAGTTTTGACTGGGTACAAAGGTAAATTCATTGCTTTTATAATGAAATCTTGCTATCTAGTAAAGTTAGAAATAGTATAAAAGGTCCTTATGTATTAGGGCTTCTAGGACTTGTTGATCAGTCTTCTTTTAGCAAAAAAACAATTAGAGGTAGCTTTGATATCTCATTTACAAATCCTTATTGTCTCTAGAAAGAGGCTTTTTATTGAATATAAAAGAGAATCATATTTGATGGTAGACATTTTTATATAGACTTACTCTTTTATAATTACTTATTGAAATGTTTTGTTATTATTGATTTAAAAAAGTGGAATAATTGGTGTGATACATTACACGAATTATTAGAATTGCAAAGATTATAAGCATTATGCTCAAAGGTGTAACCTTTGATTCACTTATGACTATTTAATCAACCTAGAAAAATTATCATCTATTACAGCATAGTTGCTTAAAAATGCACATTTAATGATATCAAGGAGATAAATTAGTTGATGTGTGTCGGTTCGAACTTTATGGCTGGTATTATTTGTGGATTAACCTACTCGAAAATTCATATAGAAAAGTAAAATATTATAATTTTTGTCCACAATTTTGGCAGTACTTTATATTTAATGGTCTCCAAGTAATCATTGCTCCACATTGTGGGCATCGATAAAAAATTATTCTTATTAAAAAACCTATAACAGTAATTGTGATTCCAATAATCGTACCTATATTAACATTGGATTGAAAGTACATTATTGATATACCAAATACTATAATACCAAGTTGTATAAGAAGAAAACCTAATATATTAGCTGTTTTATATTTCATAGTATATTACCTAATATAGCATTGCTGGGATATTCGGATTTAGTAAATTAATTGTTTTTACTGTTTTCCCTGCTATTCCTTTAATAATTACTTTAGAAACCTTTGCATCTATGTATACACTTCCTAAATAACCATCAACAGCTTTTGCTGTACTATTGTAATTAGTTGGTGTAGCTGTTCCGTTATATGTTTTGGTCAAAGAAGAGGCAATTCCACTACTTAAGACCATTTCTGTTCCACCAGATCCGAGTTCTGCCGCTGATACTGAAAGTGTTGCTGACAGGATTAATGCTACCATCATAAACATAGAAATAATTTTCTTCACTTAAATAATACCTCCTTTATTTATTTTTATTATAATACAAGAAAGATTAACTTTTTGCCAACATAGTTTGGTTAATTTAGTGTAAATTTACAGAAATTTAATTGTTCTTACTACACTAATAATTTATTCCCCTTTACTTCACTAAAGTTTTTGGCATTTTGATTTGTTAAATTTCATGATAGGTAAATAATATTCATTTTGATAAGTAACGTATAAACTCATTTTAATATTGGTGATAGCATTTGGCTTGGAACTCGGGTTACCATTGGAATGAGTACAACTATTAGGGTAGATAGTGTTACTACTAAAGATATACACCAATTGCATATCCTTACCCCATAAAAGTGAATAGGTGATAAGATATTAATTTATATCTCACCCTCTGATTATTTATATTTCGCTTATATTAGAGATTGTATAAAATATGAGAATATAAATTTTTGAACTAGACATACTGTGTCGGGTTCGCTTTGTTATAATTGTCATATAATTTTAAAAAATGAGAAAGAGGTTATTTTGATGAAAAAATTATCTATGGACCTAATTTGTTACTGGATTTTTATGGTATTAGGACTTTTAATGATGTATGGAAGTTATCAAAGAACATTCCATGATGCTGGTTGGGGTGTATTAGAAGAAATACAAGTGTATGCGTTAGCTCTACCCATTCCTACAAGGATTTTACTTCTTTTATTATTTCTAGCTGTTTATTCACCTATTGTATATAGAGCATTTCGGTATAAGAAAAAATAAAGCAAGAAAATACTAATAAGTGGTGAGGCTGAGATATATGGACTTTGTTACTAAAGTTAATGAGCATAATCAGTAGACTAGATTAATTTCTAGTCTTTTTTAACACTTTCTTACTAGCAAGTTCTAAGAACAGGATATTTTTATATAGATACAAATATTTATTCATTTTCAAACAATTAAATAAGCATCACAGTAAAAAGCCTAATAACTACTTCATCAATGTGATGATTTTAGAAAATAGTTTTTTTATTCTTGAAGAGTAATTGCTTCATGAATTACGTATAACTTAATGAGAAAGTCATCAAAGAACAAAATGAAATAAATAAAAGAAAAGAGGGAACTAATAATGGAATTAGAAAAAGAGATTGTAAATGATATAAGAAATATCGTCTATCAAGCTAGAAATAAAGTATATCAAGTAACTAATAATACAATGGTACAATCGTATTATGAAATTGGTAGAACAATAGTAGAAAAACAAGGTGGTATGGAAAAAGCAGAATATGGGAGTGAGCTTATTAAAACTATTTCAAAAGAATTGTCTGCAGAGTTTGGAAGAGGATTTACAACTACTAATTTGAAAAATATGCGTACATTTTATTTAACATTTCAAAAAGGTCACGCACTGCGTGACGAATTGAGTTGGACTCATTATCGTTTGTTAATGAGAGTAGAAAATAAAAAAGCTAGAAATTTTTATGAAGAAGAATGTGTAAATTCTAACTGGAGTACTAGGCAACTAGAAAGACAAATTCATTCTTTTTATTATGAAAGGTTATTATCTAGTAAAGATGGAAAAAGTACGAAAGATAAATCAATAGGTGAAGATGACATATTAAAATCACCAAGTGATATTATTAAAGATCCTTATGTATTAGAGTTTTTAGGACTTCCAGATCAGGCATCTTTTAGTGAAAAAGAATTAGAAAGTGCTTTGATCTCTCATTTACAAAAATTCTTATTAGAATTAGGAAGAGGTTTTTCTTTTATAGCAAGACAAAAAAGAATTACTTTTGATGGTAGACATTTTTATATAGACTTACTCTTTTATAATTACTTATTGAAATGTTTTGTTATTATTGATTTAAAAATAGGGGACTTAACGCATCAAGACTTAGGACAAATGCAAATGTATGTAAACTACTATGAAGAAAAAGTAAGTAGTAAAGAAGATAATCCACCTATTGGTATTGTTTTATGTGTAGATAAAAGTGAAAGCTTAGTAAAATATACGTTACCTAAAAATAGTAACGTATATGCATCTAGATATAAACTATACTTACCTAGTGAAGAAGAATTAAGAATAGAACTTCATAAAGAATATAATTTGTTAGAATTAGAAAAAAGAATTGGTAATAAGTGAATTTACTGTAAATTAAAAGCATGCTATAATTGGATAAAGATTATTTATATAATAAATGGAGAGCGATTAAATGGAAAATAAGCATTTCTTGTACAATGGGAATTTACATCCATCAAATAATAAACACACAGCAATGATTATTGTAACAGGCAGTGATGGTGGTCATACATGGGCAAATGAAATTGCTGAAACGTTTGCATCACAAGGAATTACCTGCTATTCTATCAGCTATTGGAAAGATAAAAATTTACCACATACCCTGTCTCTTATTCCTCTAGAAATCATAAAAGATGCTAGTATATATTTGAAGGATCAAGGATATGAAAAAATTGGTATTTATGGAATATCCAAGGGAGCTGAACTTGCCCTTGTATCTGCAAGTTGCTTTTCTGAAATTGAATTTGTTATAGCTGTTTCTCCTGCTTGCCTTGTATTTGAGGGTATCCGTAAACCACGTTATAGTAACACTTCCAGTTGGACTTTAAATGATCAACCTCTTCCTTATGCAAGCTTTCAAGATGTAGATGTAAATATGTTTAAAAACATTTTCAAATATCATGAATTTGGGTTCAGAAAACAATATATTGAAGTTTTGGAAAAAAATAAATGCGAAGAAAATACTATTAAAGTAGAAAATATCAATGGTCCGATATTATTATTGTCTGCAAAAAATGATGCCCAATGGTGTAGCGAAATCATGAGTGACCATATTATAAAAAGATTGAAAGAAAAATGTTTTCCGTTTTTTTATAAACATGAAAATTATGAAATTGCAAGTCATATTTTATGCCCAGTAGATACTTTTTCAAAAAAGGTGTATAAAGTGGAACGAAAATTTCCACTTGAGTGTGAATATTCTAGAAAACGAGCATTTGAAGAAACATTAAACTTTCTGAAAGAACACATCTGAATTTAATCAGGAGAAAAGTTTTATATATTTCAGTGTTATCTATAGGTGGTCTTATTATGAGCATAATCAGTAGATTAGATTAATTTCTAGTCTTTTTTAATACTTTCTAACTAGCAAGTTCTAAAAACAAAGAATAAATATAACGCTATTTAGGAGAAATTATGATGGAAACAAAAAAGATACTTAAAGATAAACTATGAGATGTGACGACGATATCTCATTTAGCAGTAGTAGGGTAATAAGAACAGGGAAGTCTACGTTAATAAAACATAACACGTCAAGGCAGTAATACCTTACGACGATGATCCTGCTACAAAGTTACGTGTTGCTATGAATTACCACAATCAGGTAAGGGTAAAATGATTATGACTGTAGAGCTAAATTTATCCCTAATCAAGCAGTATCAATATTATTAGAAGATAACTTAAACGTAAAGGCAAGGTTAGTGGATATTTGTGTAATAATAGGACCAAAACGAATTAAATTGCTATAATCAACACAATTTGATTTATGTTGCAAAAGTTATCTTTTTGTATTAAGAAAAGTATAATTTCAAGCTATTCTTTAGTCCTTATCGTACAAAATATTGGAACTAAAACTACTATAAAAAATAGCTGATTAACTAAAATAGGATGTTAAGATTCAAAAAAACATAAAACAAAACTATGATTTTTCAGAACATAGGTGGATTTTATCCTATATTTCGAGTATACTATGTTTGAGGTGAGATAAAATGATGATTAATACTGAAAATATAGTTGCAATGACAGAAGCAAATCAAAACTTTTCAAAAGTAGTTAGAATAGTTGATGAAAAAGGAATGGCAGTAATTATGAAAAATAACAAACCAAAATATATTCTTGTTGATTTTGAAGAATACGATGATATTCAGTTACTTCGTGAGGTTAGAACTAAGAAAATAAGTGAAGCTACAGATCAATTGATTGATGAAAATCTTGAAGCTTTTTTGGAGCTAGCTAAATGATATTTTTAACTATTGATGAAATAATAATAATACACAGCATATTATGAGCATACCCTGTGGATTAGACTAGATTAATTTCTAGTCTTTTTTTATACTTTCTTACTAGCAAGTTCTAAAAATAGAGAACAAACATACCACTAGTATAGGAGGAATTATGATGGAAACAAAAAAGATACTTAAAGATATAACAAAGAGATGTGATGGGGATATCTATTTAGCAGTAGTAGGGCCTGTAAGAACAGGGAAGTCTACATTTATAAAGAAGTTCATGGAAAAGGCAGTAATCCCTTATATAGATGACCCAGATGCTAAGTTACGTGCTATTGATGAATTACCACAATCTGGTAAGGGTAAAATGATTATGACGGTAGAGCCTAAATTTATCCCTAATCAAGCAGTATCTATCTTATTAGAAGATAACTTAAATGCAAAGGTAAGGTTAGTGGATGATTGTGTAATAATAGGACTAAACCGAAAAAAGCCCGTAAACACTGAGGTTTTAAGCAATTTAAAGAAAAGTTATCTCTTGCAGGTGGCTTGAAATGATAGAAATAATAAATTTAATAAACAATAAATCTTAAAGAGGGTTTGTTTTGTATTCCGAAAGGAGTATGAAACAAACCCTCTTTTTTGTGCCTAAAATTAAATGGAAAGGAGTTAAATTAATGAGCATCAAAGAAGTGACAGAGGGTTTTGCGTTTGAAATGATGATGAAAGAAACACCATATTCAAATAACTATGATAGTGGTAGTGATGGCATCTTAGAGGAATGTAGAAGCTGTCGTTTTCATAGACCGAATTGGAAACATGAAACTTGTGTATATGAGTTTTGTCCTTATTCAAAGGAACCAATTTCAACACGCAGACAAAAATAACAGGAGGTAGATAAAATTGAAAGCAAAGACTATCGCCGTCGTCAACCAAAAAGGTGGTGTCGGCAAAACAACTACTTGTGCTAATTTAGGAATTGGTCTTGCACAAGAAGGTAAAAAGGTTCTTATCGTGGATTTAGATCCACAAGCATCATTAAGCATCAGCTTAGGGCAATCTCAACCGGATACACTCGATACGACTATTGCCAGTATCATGAACAAAGTAATTTCAGATATTCCACTTGAACCAAACGAGGGTATTTTAGCACATGATGAGGGTATTGATTTTTTACCTTCAAACATTGAGTTATCAGCTGTGGAGGTATCGCTAGTTAATACCATGAGTCGAGAAAGTGTTTTGAAACAGTATCTTGATACTGTTAAAAATGATTACAATTTCATTCTTATTGACTGTTCTCCCTCACTTGGTATGTTGACTGTTAATGCTCTTGCTAGTGCAGATAGTGTAATTATCCCAGTCCAATCTCAATACTTGCCGGCAAAGGGTTTAGAACAGCTATTGCTGACAGTAGCTAAAGTGAGAAAACAACTTAATCCTAAGTTAATGATTGATGGCATTTTAATGACAATGGTAGATAATCGCACAAACTTCGCAAAGGATATATGCACCTTGTTAAGAGAAACTTATGGTGGAAAAATCAAAGTATTTAATACTGAAATTCCACAATCTGTAAGAGCTGCTGAAACATCAACAACTGGTAAAAGTATCTTTAGCCACGATCCAAAAGGAAAGGTAGCCGACAGCTACAAAAATTTGACAAAGGAGGTGATTAAAATTGAAAAGCTCCGTCAAAAACATAAATCTGAAATCGGTAGATGATATTTTTTCAACCGAAGAAACAAGACAAGACCAATACAAAGAAAAGGTCGTACAAATTCCTTTGAATGAACTGTATCCATTTAAAGACCACCCTTTCAAAGTCCTTGATGATGATAAAATGATTGATACAGTTTTAAGTGTAAAGTCATATGGTGTACTTATTCCTGCAATCGCTAGACCTCGTGATGAGGGTGGATATGAGCTTGTAGCAGGTCATAGACGACATAGAGCAAGTGAACTCGCTGAACTTGATACAATGCCCGTACTTGTGCGTGATTTAGATGATGAAGAAGCAACGATTATTATGGTTGATAGTAATTTACAACGAGAAAACATTCTACCAAGTGAGCGAGCTTTTGCATTTAAAATGAAAATGGAAGCTATGAAAAAGCAGGGCGAAAGAAAAGATTTAACTTCGTCCCAAATTGGGACGAAGTTGCAAAGAGCTGATGAAGTGATTGCAGAAGATGCAGGCACAAGTCGAAATCAAGTGCAAAGATACATTAGATTGACAGAACTTATTCCCGAATTACTCTCGATGGTAGATGAAAAGAAAATGGGTATGACACCTGCTGTTGAACTATCATTTTTGAAACAAGAAGAACAAGTGGTGTTCCTTGATGTTTTAGATAGTGAACAAGCTATCCCCTCTTTATCTCAAGCACAGAGAATTAAAAAGTTAAGTGTTGATGGAAATTGTGACTTTGATACTATGAGTGCCATTATGGGTGAAGAAAAGAAATCAGAAATCGGCAAAGTAAGTTTTTCAACTGACAAACTGAAAAAATACTTTCCTAAGTCTTATACACCACAAAAAATGCAAGATACAATCATCAAATTACTTGAAGGTTGGCACAAGAAAAAGCAGCAAAATCAAGAAAGGTAGGTCTATATGAACAATGAAATTTATGCTCATTCCTTTAAAAAATTCTGCACGTTAAACGTACCTATCTATAAAGTCTAGCGACTTTTTAGGAGGTGTAGTCGATGGCAGTTTTTAGAGTTGAGAAAACCAAAAACTACACTGTTATGGCAAACCACCATTTGCAAAACAAAGAATTATCTTTAAAGGCAAAAGGGTTACTATCCATGTTGTTATCACTTCCCGATACTTGGGAACATAGTATTGCAGGATACGCAGTTATTTGTCGTGATGGTGTAGATGGGGTTAGTAGTACAATCAAGGAACTCGAAAAAAATGGATACATTATTAGAACAAGACTTAGAAATGATAAAGGTCATTTTACTGATACCGAGTATACCATTTTAGAACTTCCACAGAGTATACCAAAAGAGGAAAATCCTAAACCGGAAAAGCCTATCTTGGAAAATCCAATCTTGGATAAACCACAAATGGATAAACCAAAACTGGCTGAACCTATCTTGGAAAATCCCCTGCAATTAAATACTAAACAATTAAATACTAAAGAATTAAATACTAAAGAATTAAATACTAAAGAATTAAATACTAATGTATTAAATCCTTATCTAATCAATCAAAAGATACAAGGATACGAAATGATAGGATTTGATAGTTATGATGAATTAAAATCAGTTGTTTATGAGAATATTGAATATGAGCATTTTAGAAAATATGGCAAAATATCAGAAGTCGAAAGAATAAAGGAAATAGCTGATATTATTATTGAAACTTTGTGTTCTACAAAACCAACGATTAATGTAGCAGGTGAAGATTATCCGTCACAACTTGTAAAGGATAAAATGTTAAAGATAAGTTCTTCTCATATTGAATATGTTTTTGAATGTATGAAAGCTAATCCAAGTGAGATAAGAAACATTAAGAGATACCTGCTTGCAACACTATTTAATGCTCCCTCAACTATGGACAATTATTATACAGCAAAAGTAAATCACGATTTCAATTACTAAAACACTTTGAATGAAACAGAGTGTTTTTATTTTGCCCAAAAGAAAGGAAATATTACATGAAAGAATTTGATATTACAATTACTGAAACACTTGAAAAAGTAGTAACAGTGAAAGCAGAAAGCCAAGAAGAAGCCGAGGACTTAGTCCATGACCAGTGGTCGCAAAGTATCCATGTATTAGATGCTGATAACTTTACTGGAGCAACTATTAAAACATCGGCAACACGAGAAATTGAAGAAGTTTCAAAATTAACAGTTTTACTTATCGAGCCAATGAAACCACCTTCAGTAGTAGAGATTTCAAGTGACTTAGACAGCTTGCAAAAGGCTGTTGGTGGCTATATTGAAACTGCCCATTTCTTTAATGATCCGATTGAGATTGTTTGTAACGAAGAAGGCAAAATTAACAGTCTACCATTAAATCGTGCAATTTATAATGAGCAAGGCGATATGGTAGAAATTTTAGCAGGCTCATTTTTAATTGTTGGTGATGGTGAAGAAGATTTTGAAAGTCTTTCTCCAGAAATGATTGATAAGTATTCTAAGGTTTTTGAAAAACCCGAAAAATTCTTTAAATTAGCAGGAGCTGTTGTCGTACAAAAACTCGAGCCTTTGAAAGAAAAAGATGCAACTGAAAAAACACAAATGGAGAGATGAATTATGGTTGTTATTACCAGTGTCAAAGATATTGAAACTGCTTATGAAGAATTAAGCATTGCGATTATTGTTCAAGCTGCAAATGATTATAGAAAAGTGTTAAAGAAACTCGAGAGTGATCCGTTTAATGTTTTGTTACTTGTAGAAAGAGCAGAAATTGAACAGTTTTTTCATTCTCAATGGTATGAGTGTTTAACTACTGTTGATGGGACTATGATTTTACGCAGATTGAAGAATGGAGAATAATCCTCTCTCCAACATAAAAGGAGGTGTTAGAAAATGTCAATCCAAGAAGATATTGATCATCGAAGTATTGCACTTACCACAAGAGCTGCTAAGGTAACTGGTCATACACTCTATAAAATGATTAGAATGTATATGCAACATCGCAAAAACAAGAAAATGCACCCAAACATTCCACAAGGAAAGCAAACTGTTAAAGCTCTAGCCAAGCAAGGGCAAGGTATGACTTCACTTGATATGAATGATAATGATGTAAAGTTATTTGACCGATTGATGCGAAAATATGGTGTTGATTATGCAATTATGACAGACAAAAAGACAAAGCCACCCACTCATACTATTTTCTTTAAAGGAAAAGATGCTGATGCTGTGACAAAGGCTTTTTCAGAATTTACATCAGAGATTACTAAAAAGCAAAGCAAAAACTCTGTTCTTGCACAACTCAAACAGTTTGTTGAATTGGTGAAGAACAATACGATCGATAGAGTTAAAAACAAAGATAAGGAGCATACACGATGAAACGAAAATTTATAGTCAGTTTTCTGTTACTGACAATATGTCTATCTTTAGTGTCTTGCACCAAAGATAACGAGATAGACCAAACCTTAACAGAAGAACAATCCCAAACAGAAAGTATTGAGGAAGATGATTTAGTCGTAGGAGAAACAGATGCCGACAATGAAGTTGATTATTCTTGGTTAGAAGAATTAAGAGAAACAACTGGTTGTGAGCTGTGTGGCTCTACTGATTGTCCCTCTCTTTATGCTACTGATGAATGGGGACAAGATGACATTGATATTACCTTATGTGAAGAATATGACATCACCAGTGATCCACTTTACTATTGCCCGATTTGTGGCAAAGAAAAAGGCGATGGCACAAATGATACTTGCGTTAGATATTTAGAAGATATGACTTGTTATCTGTGTGGTGAAGATGTTACTTGCCTAGAATGTCATACCTGCAAGGAGGTGGAACAGCTTGAATAAATCAAAGAGATTTCGTCCACTTATCATGAGTGCTATTTGTATGCTAATGATTTTTACAACTAGCATTAACGCCTTTGCTATTTCTTGGAATGGTAGCTCAGATGGTGGTGGAGGTGGTGGATCATCAGCGACTACACCGGGTTATTCCATTACTTATACGAATTACAATAACGTGGCAGGTTATCGCTTTTCAGTTATAGATGCAAGTGGTAATACTGTTTCAAAAGTAATTGATGTTTACCGAAGTGGTTATTCAACCTACATGAGTTCCTATCAGAAGTTTAGTACCAAGTACAATAAAGCACAACTTATAGCAAAGCAAAATAGCAGTTTTTCCATTACTTCTAATACCACTAACTGCTTTAATGAGTCTAGCTTTAGTATTTCACTACCCGATCCCGATGGTATGGCAAGTTGGGCAAAAACAGATGCAAACTTAAATGCTATTTTACGAGAACTTGGATTTTCAAATGGTGTAGATAGTTTATCCTATGGTTACAAGGTAATTGTAGAGCCTTTACAACTTGTCCGTATAGAAACTGTTCGATGTGTTTTAACATTAACTGAAATTGCCCTTTATGGGAAACATTTGTTAGGTGCATCAAGTAATGGCGGCTCAAGTAGTAATAGTGGTACATGGGGATTTATTGCAAATTATACTAATATGCACTTTGCAAACTGGTTATACACTCCCGATGGAATGGGTGTTTGGGGTAATGCAAGTTATTTAAGTAGCAAAGCTACATTTTATACGATTATTAATTCGGGATATGGTGTAGGTGTTGCCTATGACGTGGCTACAAGGCAAGAATATACGGTTACTTACAATGCCAATGGTGGTAGTAATGCCCCGAGTTCTCAAACCAAATACGAAGATGTTAGCTTAACACTTAGAACAGCAACTCCCACACGAACGGGTTATACCTTTAAAGGTTGGGGAACGTACGCAACAGATACTTCTGTAAATTATAGTGCAGGTGGAACATACACCTCAAACAGCAACATTACTTTATATGCTATATGGGAACGAAACTCCTACACAGTCAGTTATAATGCCAATGGTGGTAGTAATGCCCCGAGTTCTCAGACGAAGTATTATGGAATAAACCTCACCTTGAGGACAGCAATACCTACACGAACGGGATACACATTTAGTGGTTGGGGAACGTATGCAACCGATACTTCTGTAAATTATAGTGCAGGTGGAACGTATACTTCCAATAGTGGAATTACCCTCTATGCGATATGGACACCGAACTATTACACGCAGACCATAAACTTTTATAAGTATAATCCACTTACCGATGATTGGATCTACTACACGACTAAAACCACATCAGCAAAGTATGGGACAACATTTACTCCAACTACCACTGGCGTAACAACACCAACGGGACATTATTTTGGTGGATTTTCCGTTAGTTCGTGGACTGTAACGGGAGCAAAAACGATAAAGGGATATTATTATCCCAATGAGTACACCGTTAGTTACAACGCAAACGGAGGTAGCAATGCTCCAAATCCTCAAACTAAATACTATGGTTATAACTTAACTTTGAGTAGTCAAATACCAACTCGAACGGGTTATGATTTTGCAGGTTGGGGAACATACGCAACCGATACTACTGTGAATTATAGTGCAGGTGGAACATATAGCTCCAATAGTAGCACTACCCTCTATGCGATATGGACACCGAATGTAGATATTTATCCCGAATATATCGTGCCAAACTCCAGTTATAGGCAAGGAACTGATATTATTGTCAGCTATGACATTGTAAATGACGGAGTATTTAGCTTTACACCAAGCGATCCTCTTGAAGTAACTCTTACAGTAAGCTCGACCAATGATGCAGGAGTAACAACACAGATTTTAAATACTTCTGAAGATGTAATTGTCCCGAGTTATAACGAAAATCTTGTGTATTTCAAGGTAAGTGTCCCGAGTGACAGTCGTTATCTCACGTTTAAAATAAATGTTTCTTCCAGTGTAGAAGAATACGATTATGCAAATAACACTTCTACAAAAGTCGTTTCCGTTACTTCGGTGGTAGACTCACAAACAGAAGATACCACTTTTGAAAGTTCACCAACTGGATTTACTGTACCAAGCTCCACAGCTAGTACACCTACTTTGGGTGAAACAGCAGTAAGTAGTGCAACGTGGCAAGTATGGGAATGGAGCAATAACGCATTCGTGCTTAACACTTATGGAGTTACTTATTCTCCTACAATATCTGTAACAGCTGACACAGTAGTTCAGACCGAAACAGTAAGTGGTAGCATTACTACCATGAAATCGGGATACGGAATTATGTTTGAAGCAACAACGGGCATATCTTCTTACGGAAGTTATTTAATGCCAAGTAGTGATGCCTATACATCAGCTCAAAATGGAGCATTATTTTTACCCGAATATCAGTATTCTAGTGCAATCAATAGTTATCGCACATTAGGACTGATTAGCAATATATTGACACTTGAACAAAACAGTAATGCTCTAAATAGTAATGGATCAAGTGCATATCGAAGGGTACATTTTACACCGATTTATTATCCCGATGGAATGTATGTATTAAAATCTTACATTTATGATGTTTGGACACCGGCAGGCATGATTAGTGCCACCACCACAACAAGCCAAATCAAGATAGATGGAAATATCTATGATGATTGGTTTTACACAACTATTCAATAATTAAGCAGGCTATTTTTCTTAGGAACTTAGCTTGCTTTTTTATAATGCTATTTAACTGCAAAGCAGTTAAGTGCATTTCAAGGTTCTCTCA
This sequence comes from Tannockella kyphosi, assembly GCF_021054785.1. GTDB lineage: Bacteria > Bacillota_I > Bacilli_A > Erysipelotrichales > Coprobacillaceae > Tannockella > Tannockella kyphosi. The sequence continues at coordinate 681,561 of NZ_CP088239.1, forward strand.
GCTGTCAAAATCTTTGATTTTGGTAACAGCGTGAGGTTCTTATATATAAAATTAAAAATTCAAGAAAGAAAGAGGAAAACAAGATTATGAAAAACAAAATTAAACAAGCAGGAAGAACAGTAAAAAACAAAGCAGCATCTATTATCACATCAGTGAAAGGAATGTCACAGACTACCGAAACAGTATTACTTATCGTATTAGTGGTGGCAGTCATTGGAGCATTCTTTGCTCCTGCGATTACAAGTTGGTTTAGTGGTGTTATGTCAGATCTAGCTACCCACACAGAAGGCATCTTCAACTTTGCACCATAAGAAACAACATTACTTCACAATGAGAGCTTATAAGTACCTAAGATGCTTATAGGCTTTTGTTATACAGAAACCAACAAACAAAATCAAACAAGAAAGAAAGAGGAAATTATTATGGTTAACAAAATCAAACAAGCAGGAAGAACAGTAAAAAACAAAGCAGCATCTATTATCGCATCTGCAAAAGGTATGTCACAGACTACCGAAACAGTATTGCTTATCGTATTAGTCGTGGCAGTCATTGGAGCATTCTTTGCTCCTGCAATTACAAGTTGGTTTAGTGGTGTTATGTCAGACCTAGCCACCCACACAGAAGGTATCTTCAACTTTGCACCATAAGAAGAATAAAGTCGAAACAGCCTGCCTACTTTGGTAGGCTGTATTGTAGAAATGACTACCTACAACCGAAGATGACAAGTCAAAATTGGAGGACGATATGTTACTTAAAATCAAACGTAAATTAAAGGATATAAATGGTGGCATATCAGTCCCCGTTATATTTCCACTTATTGCTCTTTTATTAGTGACAATCCTACACCTTACATTTTTCTCGATAGGAAACGAAACTTTCTTATCTTGGAATTTAGTAAAAGCAATGTTATTTATTACCATACTTGTATTTGCATCTATTAGCGATCTAAAAACAATGACAGTATCAGATAAATACACGTTCATGTTACTTGGAGTGGGACTAGTTGGTGTAACTCTCGATAGCTTAGTAGGAGCTAGTATCTGTTTTATCTCATTTTTCTTAGTGGCTATGCTGACTAATCTAGGTGGAGCAGATGTAAAAATCGCAGGAGCTTGTGGCTTTGTACTTGGTGCATTACCAAGTTTAATCGCCTTGCTCATTGGACTATCCCTATCAGTAATTGTAGAAATTGCAGTTACACTAATTAAAAGAGAACCTATCAAAAGGCACTATCCACTTGTGCCTTACATTACAATCGGCTGTATTGCCGTAACCATTATGAAAGGAATTAACCTATTATGAAACTAATTAGAAACAGACTATTTTTAGCTACCATTTGTGTAGTATTATCAGCACTTTGTGTTTATTCATTTTTACAATCCAACACATCGGAGGATGTAACAGCATATAAACTCAATACAAATATTAGTCAAGGAACACAAATTACCGATGAAATGCTTACTTCAGTAACTATTGGTACAAAAGGCATGGATAATGTTGTGTTAGATGAAAATGAGATTATTGGAAGTTATGCAGCTACTGATTTAGCTAATGGTCAAATAATCATTGATACTCTACTTGTGGATACGCAAGCTGATGTTATTCAAGGTTTTGATAAATTGGAAGATGGAAAAATTGCTTTTACTATTTCTTCTAGTTCTCTTGCAAGTAGTGTGGCAAATAAACTTCAATCGGGAGATATTGTTTCCGTCTATGTCAACACAAACGGAGTATCCACTCAACCAATCTTGCTAAAATACGTAGAGGTACTTTATGTTAGCACTTCAACTGGGGCAGATAAAACAGAAACAGATGAAGAATCTATTTCCGTTATTACTCTTATTGTAAATGAAGAACAAGCCTTGCTTTTAAATGAATATGAATATACAAGTAATTTGCATCTTGCTCTTATCTCTCGTGGTGATGAAACTCTAAAACAAGAATATTTAACTGCACAAGAACTTTTACAAGAAGAATATATCCCTGCTGAACAAACTGAGGACGATGTGACAGACAGCGAAGAAGATGTACTCACTCATGAAATCACAGAATAAGGAGGACAACATGAAGAAAATTATTGTAACTGGCAATAGTGGGAAAACCTTATTTTCCTACTTTCTTGCTGAACACCTTAGTAAAGATAAAAAAGTAGTGCTTATTAGTACCGATGAGCAAAAAGCAACCTTTCGTTGTCTATTCCCTAATGCGAAGAAAACAAAGAAATCTCTTGCAAGGCTCTTGTCTGATCCAGTCATTACAGATAAAGATATTTATCAAAACGCAAGTTTAATCAACAAGCGATTTTTAATGATTACTGGTGGCGATTACACCGAAAACTTTCCCGATATTACTACTTTTAACTGCGTGAGGTTACTGACAGCACTAGAAGGAATTGCAGATATTGTAATTGTAGATAGCTCAAAACATATCTTTGACAGCTTTATTGCAAAGGCTCCCGATTGTACCAATATCTGTATTACGACTGCTGATATTCGAGGACATCATTTTAGAATGAAAGAAGAAAATGGTGCAATTAATGTGTTGTGGCAAAGTAGTCCTTATGGCTCATATCAAGATGCTCTCACTACCTTTAAAGAGAAACCATTTGAACTTCCTTATGAGAAGAAACTTACAGCAATTTACAATGGCGAAGCAATCAAAGATGTATCCGTTAGTAGTAAATATAAGAAAACATTAAAATCCATTGCCAAGACGATGGAAGAACTGGAGGTAAGTTATGACGTATAAACAAGTAGCTCCTAACCCCGACTACTTTCCACTTCTTGAAAAGGTGCGTCTTGCTGTAAATGAGAACTACTGGCAATTAAACGCAGAAAAAAACACAACGGAAAGCAGGCAACTTGTACTTGCCTTTTATCGTAACTATTTGAAATCTAATCACATTCAACTAGATGGATATACCAGTAAAGAGTTAATTAGAAAGCTTTATAACGATACCCACGAATATTCTATCCTAACCGATGCTCTAAAAGATGATACTGTAGAGGGTATTCATGTAAATGCTTGGAATTGTATTATCTTACAATTTCGTGATGGACATTTTGAACACATTAGTGGATTTGAAAATCCCGAACACAGCATTGATGTGATCCGTAGACTTATTCAAGAAAAAGGAAAAGTGCTTGATGAAAGTATGCCAATCGCTGAAACTTCTATCGGCTCAAATATTCGTATCACGACTGTAAAATCACCGATTGTTGATGAATATGTTGGTGTTGCTTGCTATATTCGTAAACTATCAAAACAAGTCTTTCAAATTGAACGATATGTAGATGGTGGTTTTGCCTTAAAGCAAGAAATTGATATGCTCTCTACTTTTATGAAACGAGGAGTATCGGTACTTGTGGTAGGAAAAGTAAATACTGGGAAAACAACTTTCCTCTCCTATTTGCTTTCAACACTATCTGATACAACAAAAGTTGTAACCATTGAAAACTCAGCTCGTGAAATGGACTTAACCAAAGTAAAAGATGGCGAAGTGGTCAATAACGTGGTGCATATGTTGACAAGGGAAAGCAAAATCGAAAGTTTAGATATTAAGCAAGAAGATTTAGTGGTTATTTCCCTTAGACTTAATCCCGACTATATTTCCGTTGCAGAAATGCGTGATAGTGAAGCCAGTGCAGCTGTGGAAGCCAGTCGTTCGGGACACCCGATTATCTCCACTACTCATGCAGGCTCACCAAGAGAAGCTCACAAACGTATTGCAGACCTTGCTAGAAAAGGAAACCATACCGATTATCCAACAGCTTTAATGCAGGCACAAGAAGCCTTTCCCGTTGTTGTATTTCTTCATATGCTTGAGGATAATTCTCGTAGAGTAATGGGAATTACAGAATGCTTTGTTGATGAAGAAAATAAGGCTCATTATAACCCACTTTGGAAATTTGAAATTGAAGAAAATACAGTCAATGATAATGGTGTGGTAATTAAAGGCGAACATAGACAAGTTGGTACTTGCTCTAGTCATTTGATTGATAAGATGAAAATGTATGGTATCAGTCAAGCTGAAATTGATGAATTAGGAGGTATGTGAGTATGGAAATGTTATTGCTAGTAGCCTTTCTTCTGTTTTCAGTCGCTATCTTCTTAGCCTTTGGAGTAACTACAAATGATGTAACTGCTCTATTTGAGAAAAAGAAAGAAGACACTTTTAAATCTCAAATGAATGACAAAGAAAATGTTCTTGTTAAATTCGTAAACGATACAAGAGATATGCTGTCAGCCACTGGGCAAACTGGGAAATTCAACTTTGTACTGATACTAACAGTTGTGCTAGTCGTTGTTGGGGCATTTGTTGCAGGTATGTTAGGTAACTTATATCTAGTTCCCGTATTTGCTATTGCTTGTGGTATTCTTCCATTTATCTACATTCGTTTTCAGTTTATCTCATACAACAAGCTCGTGATCGAAGAACTGGTAACAGCAATGTCCAGTGTTACTACTTCTTATGAGCGAACAGAAAATATCCTTATGGCATTTAAGGAAAATACAGAAGATACAAGAGAGCCAATTCGCAGTATCTTTGAGAGTTTTGTGCATGAAATGGAAAACGTCAATCCTAACTATGAAACAGCGATTGAACACATGAAAGGTCGCATTGATAACTCCGTATGGGTGGAATGGTGCGAAGCCTTAAAGCGATGTTCAAGAAACAGAGGTATCAAGTATGTACTATCACCGATTGTAACGAAGTTATCTAAAATCAATGTGGTAACGGGTGAACTACAAAATATTCTTATGGATTGTATCAAAGATTTTTGGATGCTGATTGTAGCTGCACTTGCACTCCTTTATGTGGGTGTGTTCGTGCTACCAAGTGGCTTGATGATTGATATTCCCGAAAATCTAAGTAATATCTTAATCGCCCTTAATTTTGCAGTTGCTTTGATTGTATCTATAAAAGCAACACTCATTACAAGGGAAATCAAATTTGACTTATAGGAGGAACACATGAATATTATTTTAATATTGCTAGGAGCGATTACTCTGTATAGCTTACTGGCTATTTTATTAAAAGTGCCAAGTTTTCAAACAAGCAAGGCATTTAAACAAGATACAGAGAAAAGTGGACTTCTTACGGATCTGATTGATAAGATGACACAGAAACTTGCTCCACACTTAAAGCTAACCATTGTAAAACAGAATAAAGTAGAAAAGCTACTTGCAGTTGCTAGTAGTTCCAAAAGTCCCGAAGAATTTGTTGCACGAAGTTACGTTGTAGCATTACTCCCTTTAGGACTTATTTTTATTCTCGTATTTATCAACCCTTTGTTTTGCGTATTGCCTTTCATTATCTCCCTTTACCTATATAGACGAGAATACAATTTACTAAGTGAAGCAGGAGAAAAAAGACAGCGAAACATTGAAACAGAAACACTCAAATTCGTCATGTACATGGCAAATGCCCTAAAGACAGAGAAAAACATTATGAACTGTATCGAAAGCTACAAGATGAATTTTAACACTCCACTTACAGAAGAACTGACAGTAACAGTTGCTGAAATGAAAATCGGAAACTATGAGAAAGCCTTGAAAAATATGGAAATGCGTAACAATTCTTCTAGTATATCAAGACTTACTCGTGGATTGCTCTCTGCTATGAAAGGTGATGAAATGACCTTGTACTTTGAGAACTTAGGCTATGAACTTTCTAACGAATGGGAGCAAAGTCTAAAAAGGCAAGCATTATTGAAAAAACCACAAATTAATAGGCTAAGTTACATCATGTTCGCAGTATCTATCGTAACAGTATTTGCTATTCTTGCCACAGCGTTGACTTCTTCAACCATGTTGTTTGGAGGGATGTAATATGCGAAAAATACTAAGAAATAATAATGGATTTTCTGAACTGGTTTGCTCCCTTGTAGGGTTAATGGTAATTACTTGTATGCTTGTTATTTCTATCACCTTTATCAAGGTGGTAAATCATCAAGTCGCACTCAACGAATTTGGCAATCAGTACATTTTAACAGTCTGTGATTATGGAACAACCAGTAGCACAGAGGTAGATGACCGCTTTGAACAACTGGAAGAAAGTTTGCTTATTTCTCCCGATGTTTCTTACTCCACCACTTACCTTACTGGCTCGAAAGTACAATACGGAGAACTGATTACAATTACATTAAAGTCAGAAATGGAAATCAATCTATTAGGCTTTGACCGAACATTAGAATTTGAAATCACAAAAACTGGTCGTTCAAAATATTATTGGAAGTAGGTGGACTATGAGAAAACTATTAAAAGATAAACAAGGCTCATCAAGTCTAATCTACACCATAGTCGTTTTAATCTTTCTATGTATTCTAACTCTTGGAATTGTTACTGTCATGCAATTTAGAAGTTTGGCTTTAGAAATACAGCATACAGCAAATGCAAGCCTTGAAGAATATGTCACAGTACAAGCAATGGAAAATATGGACTCTATTAAAAATGGAAATAGCTATTTAGTGACCATAGATGAAAATGAGTTAATCGACTATCTAGCAAATGCGTTGGGTGTGGATGCTGACTTAAAAGGTGAAACAAGTACGGGGCGAAGTTTTGAAATCACGAACTTAGACCTTACCTTTGATACTGTAAATGAAATGGATGTAATGATTGAATTTGATTTAAGTATGCCAGTAGAAGTATCGGGAGTATCTTTTCCACCACTAGAAACGACAATAACCCTTTACTCTGAACTAGCAAGTAAATTTTAAGGAGGGACTATGACAAATGACGTAAAGAAACAATTCATACTTCATATTCCGTACCTTGTACTAGCACTATTCTTTACTAAAGTGTCGCAGGCTTGGAGATATGCAAGTGGTATTGATATAGGACAAAAGATTTTAGGATATATGGACGGATTTAGCCTTGCCTTTCAAAATCCGTTCCCCTCATTTAATCCCACAGACTTAATGGTGGGATTTTTCTTCGCAATCGCTATACGACTGTTTGTTTATATACGAAGTAAAAGTGCGAAGAAATATAGAAAAGGTATGGAGTATGGCTCGGCGAGATTTGGAACACGGAACGATATAAAACCTTATACCGATCCAGTATTTGAAAACAATGTTATTCTCACCCAAACAGAACATTTAACCATGAACAATCGCCCAAAAGATCCAAAAACAGCAAGAAATAAGAATGTACTTATTGTTGGTGGCTCGGGTAGTGGTAAAACAAGATTTTGGCTAAAACCAAACCTTATGCAATGCCACAGCTCCTATGTAGTTACTGATCCAAAAGGTTACAATATATAAGGACAGAGAAAGTCCAATCAAAGACGAAAGGAGGAAAAAACAGTGGCAAAATCAAGCAATATCAAGGTTACAGCATTGTATACTCGTCTATCTCGTGATGATGAACTGCAAGGCGAAAGTAACTCTATTACCAACCAAAAGGCATATTTAGAAGAATTTGCAAAGCAAAACGGATTTAATCGCATAGTCCATTTCAGTGATGATGGTTATTCGGGAGTTGACTTTAACCGACCTGCGTTTAAGCAGATGATTGCAGAGGTCGAGAAAGGCAATGTGGCACAAATAATTTGTAAAGACCTATCTCGTTTCGGAAGAAATTATCTAAAAGTAGGCTTTTACACCGAGATAATGTTCCCTGAAAAAGATGTACGATTTATCGCTATCAACAATGGAGTAGATAGCAGTAAGCAAGAAAGCAATGATTTTACACCTTTTTTGAACATAATGAATGAATGGTACAGCAAGGATACAAGCAACAAGATTAGAGCAGTATTTAAGGCTCGTATGAAAGAGGGCAAGCGTTGTAGTGGTGCTATTCCGTATGGCTTTTATCGTAAGGCAGACGATAAAAATACCCTTTATGTTGATGAAGAAGCTGCAAAGGTGGTAAAACAGATATTTCAGATGATAACAGAGGGATATGGAGTTAATCACATAGCAAGAACATTGAGCGAAAATAAAGTGCTTATTCCATCAGCTTACGCAGAACTGAACCATCCTAGTGATTGCCGAAGTAATAGCTATCAAGACCCTTACAAATGGTCGTCTACTGCTGTCAGCTACATTCTTCAAAAGAGAGAATATATGGGGCATACAGTGTTAGGTAAGACAATTTGTGAGAACTTCAAAACAAAAAAACGCAGAAAAGCCACCGAAGATGAACTAATCATCTTTGAAAATACCCACCCTGCTATTGTGTCAGAAGAAACATGGCACAATGCTCAAAGACTTAAACGCAAAGTTCGTAGAACTGTGAGAAACAAACCACTTTCACACTTGTTATCGGGAGTGCTATATTGTGCAGATTGTGGTGCTAGAATGACATACAGAAGTCCCGAAGCCAATCACAGAAAAGATGGAAAAACATACGACAGCGACAGTGCTTTTGTTTGTGGCGATTACAGAAATTTGCATAGAAATTGCACTATCCATTTTACCAAAAGTTCAGCGATTGAAACTTTAATCAAGACAGCAATTTCAAATGTAAGCACCTATGTTTTAACTGATAAAAAAGAGTTTATAGAGCGAGTAAAACTGTTATCAGATACACACCATGAAGAACAAACCAAGAGTGATAAAAAGGAACTTGCCACAGCCAAAAAGCGAATTGCAGAACTTGATTTGCTTGTGAAGAAACTCTACGAGGGCAATGCCATTGGCAAGATACCAGATAATCATTTTGAAAGGCTACTTGCTGATTATGATGATGAACACCAAGCCTTAACTAATAGAATTGCAGAGATAGAAACAGTTGTAAATGAAATTGCATCGCAGACAGTAAAAACAGATAAGTTCATTGCACTTGTAAAAAAATACAAAGACTTTGATGAACTCACACCCACAATTCTAAATGAATTTATAGAAAAAATTATCGTTCATGAAGCTACTGGTGGACGAACAAGATTAAGACAACAACAGATTGATATTTACTTCAACTTTATTGGTAAATTTGAACTTCCACAAGTGGAACTTAGTGAAGAAGAATTGGTCGCACAAGCTAAAGAGCGAGAAAGAATTGTCAAAGATATTGAAACCAATCGACGAGAAGCGAAGGTGCAAAAAGAACGCAAAAAAGCAAAATTATTAGAAGAAGCAAAACAAAAACTTGATAAAGGAGCATAATCAAATGGAACAAAGTATATTTGAAAAATTAGGTGGTACTTACATCAAAGTTGGCGATTATTATGTGCCGAATTTAGGACAGTTCAATGAAAATAAAAGCGATACAGATGATAGACCTTTAGGTAAATATGGTATGCTTTACGAAACATTTTTGAAAGAACATAGAACACCCCTATATCATCATCTATTATTAAATGGCACACTCCACTCACACTTGCGTGATGTCAATGAGCAATCACAATACTTATTAGATACACTACTACCCCAGTACAAAGAAAAGCAAGGTGTAACAGAAGAACTCAAAGCCACCAATCAGCTTGAATGGGTAGGCAGAGTAAATAATATCATAGCACAGATTGAAGAAATCATTTTTACTGAAATCATCTATCTGTAATAACCAATTAGAGGTCGAGATCTTAACAGATTACGACCTCTTTTTCTATCAAATTTTAATAAAGGAGCTTAAAGAAATGGCAAAAAAATCAGTCATAGAACAAATCAAAGATACCCAAGAAGAAATCAATATTTTACAAGTACAGAAGAAACAGCAGGAACATCAATTAGAGAAACACCAAGCGAGGGAGCGAGAGAAAGAACGCAAAGAACGTACTCGCAAAAAGATTGAACGTGGTGCAATTATAGACAGTATGAACCCACAAATAGCGAGCTTGACTAATCAGCAGTTAAAGGTATTCTTGCAACAAGTATTGCAGAGTGAACGAGCATTACATTTGCTTAGTAAAATGACGGAAACCGAAGATGTGGGATAACTCCCTTGGTTACAAGGGCGCACTTATACACCATTTACAATGGTGCGTGCGTTCTGCGAAGCAATGGGGAGCTACTCTCCCCAAACCCCTAGTGTACTTTACGAAACCGACTACACCTTGCGAGGTGTAGTCATTTTCATAAAGTCTGATAAATCGAAAGGAGCAACTTATGGCTATTTATCATTGTGCAATCAAAGTGATTAGTAGAGGAAAAGGCAAGTCTGCTGTTGCTTCATCTGCATATCGTAGTGGCACTAAAATAACCAATGAATATGATGGAGAAACGCATGACTACACACAAAAAGGTGGTATCTATTCTAGTTGTATTTTACTACCCTCTCATGCCCCTAAAGAGTATGCAGACCGTAGCACTTTATGGAACGCAGTAGAGAAAATTGAAAAGGCAAAAAACAGTCAACTGGCAAGAGAAATTGAAGTATCAATACCGAAAGAAATCCCCTCACATCTATGGCAAAAAATGATGATTGATTATTGCAATGCAAACTTTGTTTCAAAGGGTATGATTGCTGATTTGTCTATTCATAATAAAGACCCTAGCAACCCTCATTGCCATATCATGTTGACTATGCGACCTATAGAACAAGATGGAAAATGGGGAGCAAAATCACGCAAGATTTATGACCTTGACGAGAACGGACAGCGAATAAAACTTGCAAGTGGTAACTGGAAATCCCACAAACAAGACACTACGGATTGGAACGAACAAACCAATGCAGAACTTTGGAGAGCAAACTGGAGTGAACATTGCAATCTCTACCTTGAACAATTAGGATACAGAGAACGTATCGACCACCGAAGTTATGAAAGACAAGGTGTTGACCAAATCCCATCTATCCATCTAGGAGTACAGGCAAGCCAAATGGAGCAAAAAGGAATTGTTACTGAAAGAGGAAATATCAACCGACAAATTGCAGAGGATAACAAGGAAAGTAAGATAATTAGGGCGAGAATTTCAAGGCTTATGAAGTGGCAACGAGAATTAAAAGCCAAGCCTTTAGACCTTGAAAAAGCAAACGTAAGAGCTTCTGTTATGGATAAATTACAAGCCAATAATGTTGTGGTAAAAAATCAATATCAAATCCTTAAAGACCTTAAATCCAATGTGAGTGTATGGAACTTTATGCAGACACATAATATTCAAACAATGCAAGATTTTGCAAGTAAAATCAGCGAGCTAAACTCTAGCTTTTATGCCATCAAACGAGAGCAGGCAGGCATTAAAAAGAAGATAGAAAGCCTTGATAAACGATTAGAACTTTGGAGTGAATATCAAAAGTTAAGTCCTACTATAAAGCAGAACAATTCCCTAAAAGGCAAGGAAAAAGAACAGTTTTATAGCAAGCATAAAACAGAAATTGAACGTGTGCAAGAAATCGCAAATTTATTACAGAAATATGCAAATGCTAAAGGGAAAATTAGTGTATCGGATTGGAGAAAGGAACACAGTTCTTTTATGCAAGATATTTCATTGTGCGAGTGGAAATTGAAAGCATTAAAACAAGAAATCGGTAATGCCGAAAAGGTACAAAAGATACTGGAAGAAGAAAGAACTGGTGCAGATATTCCAAAGCCAACTAAAGAGCGAGTGACGGAAACATCATTGTAGAAGGTGACAGTTTTTGGGTGTTTTATCAATAGACTTTTTGTGCAACGATATGATATAATGATTGAAACAAAGCCACATCGTGAAGATGTGAGATTATTTATATACCCTTTAGTATAGCTGTTTGCTTTTAGCATACAGCTATTTTTAAAATATTCAAAAATACTTGTAACAAAACCTAATTAAGTGTCACTCATTATATGAAAGGAGGTAAAAGATGAAAATTGATTCTATATATGAACGATATAAAAAAGATGTATACTATTTTTTATATCATTTGTCACACAACAAAGATATTTCAGAAGATTTAACTTCAGAAGTGTTTTTGCAGGCAATTAAATCTTTACCCACTTTCAAGGGTGATTCTACTATCAAGACATGGTTATTTGGTATTGCAAGGCTTAAATGGTTTGAATTTGTCAGAAAAGAACAACGAATAAAAAGTCTAAATGAAAAATTAGCCTTTTATATAAATGAGATTGATTTTTTCTGTGAAGATACTATTTCAGATAAACAAACAATAGATAGAATATTGGAATTACTTAACATAGAAACAGAAAAATCAAGGCGAGTTGTTTTGATGCGTGTTGAAGGATTTTCCTTTTATGAAATTGCAAATGAACTTTCTGTTTCGGAAAATTCAGCAAGAGTTATTGATTTTAGGACGAAGAAAAAAATAAAGCATATTTTGACGAAGGAGGGTTATATCGATGAATAAAATTTCGTGTGATATTTGCATGGATTTAATGCCACTTGTTAAAGATGAAGTTGCAAGTGATGACAGCAAAAAAGTAGTATATGAACATATGAAGTTTTGCGAAGACTGTAAAAACGTATACGGTGTAGAAGTGGTTTTTGAAGATAGTGACAAGAAAATCTTAAAAGATATCAAGAAAAATTTAACACATATATGTCTTATAATAATAGGACTAGGTATGCTTTTTGGAATTAGTTTATCAGCAAACCAATTTATGTTTTACAACATCTTGATTATGCCAGCAATTGGTGGAATTAGTTATTTTTCACTTAAAAAGAAATCGATTTATGTGTGTACGGCAGTATTTATTACAGTATATTTAAGATGGTTATATGATAGTTTTGGTTATGCCTTAAATGGAAACCTTGTGCAAGCGTTCATACCGCCATTATGGTGGGCATTAATATACACTGGATTAACTTTGTTCGGTATTTTAGTAGCAATGTTACTGCATTTTGGATTTAAGAAGGAGAAAAAAGATGAAAAAGATAACTGAAATTATTGCAATTGTTGTTGCAGTTTTACTAATATTAGGACTATTATTTGTGGCAAATGGTTTTGTTGGAAATCCAGTTTCGAAATATTTAGTCGACAGAAATTCTGTAAGATATATAGAAGCACAGTATTCAGACTTAGACCTTGTAAAAGAAATCGGATTTGATTTTAAAAGCACCAGATATTATGTAAAACTAAAAAGCGAAACAATAGAAGATTTACATTTTACACTGTACTATGGTATGAACGGCAAACTTGGTAGAGATTTATATGAAAACAACATTACAAATGGCTGGAATGTTTTACACCGATTAAATGAAGATTATAGAGATGAAACAGATCTTATCTTTGAGCAACTTGAAACTAATCCACTATTCAAAGAAACTGACAGTTTTTATACATCAGCTTATTTAATGAGCAGCATCGAAATTGAGGATAGATTAGTGGGTTTTGAAGATGTATCGGGTGGAATTGATGGTACTACACTTGAACTTGATAAAGATTATGATATAGCACAGATGGGAGCGATAGGTGGCTTAATTGACATAGACCTTAGATTTACTGACGGTGACGAAAGTTTTGAAAAAGGTGCAGAGGTTATAAGAGAGTTGAAACGTATTTTTGATGAAGCTGGTATAGGCTTTTATTATATAAGTTTTGGAATGATTAATGCCGAAGGCAATCTTGCATATAGAGTAGATTACTTGCCATATTCACAAATTGATGATGAAAATTTAGCTGATATACTTAAAACAATGGACGAAACAAACCCAATAGATTATGATAAATAAAATGAGCATTTTGTTCAAGGGTAAGTAACAACAAATGATATAGGAGGTGAGCTACTAGGTGCAAGATAAGAAGTGGCTTTTATGTCCTATGTGCCAAAACAAAACAAGGATACAACTTCGAGAAGATACGGAACTCAAAAACTTCCCACTATTCTGTCCGAAGTGTAAGCAAGAAACTTTAATTGATGTACTAAAGTACAAGATTATCGCAAAAATTAAATAGGCATTAAAAGACGGATCATATACATGGTTCGTCTTTTTTTATGCCCAAATGAAAGGAGAAAGTTATGCTGAAGAACTACAAAAGTTTTGATTTATTAGAAGAATATTTAAGCTATCTCACTGTTATTAAAGGTCGCTCAATCAATACGGTTATAGAGTATCGCACAGATGTGTTGATGTTCTTTGAGTTTCTTTGTAACAAGCGAAATATTGTGCGAGAAAAGTATGATTTAAGCATGATAGATAGTGCATTTATAGGGAGTGTTACTCTCAATGATATGTATGCGTTTATCTCTCATTGCCAAACAGAAAACAAGGCGAGTGCAGGCACTAGGGCAAGAAAAATTGTATCTATCCGTCAGTTTTGGAAGTATCTAAAAAACAAGGCTCGTGTCATTGATAATAATGTCGCAGAGGACTTAGAAACACCTAAAATTCCTAAACGTATACCAAAATATTTAACTCTTGAAGAAAGTGTAAGGTTGCTCATTGCCAGTGAATTTTCTGCAAGAAATCATTGTATCATCACGATATTTCTTAATTGTGCATTAAGGCTATCAGAACTAACAAGCCTTGATGTTGGGCAAGTATCATCAGACACTTTGCAAGTTATCGGCAAGGGAAATAAAGAACGCAAGATATTTCTAACCAGTGCTACCAAAAAGGCTCTTGAAAATTGGTTAAAAGAGCGAGAACAAATACCTACTTCCACTACTGCACTATTTATCACTAAGCAAGGAAATAGAATGACAGGGCGAAGTGTTCAAGATGTTGTTAAAAGGTGCATTAAACTTGCAAATTTAGAACACAAAAATATATCCGTACACAAATTAAGACACACAGCAGCCACCTTGATGTATCAGTATGGCAAGGTAGATATTCGCTCACTACAACAGATTTTAGGACACGAAAGTATCGCCACTACTGAAATCTATACGCATATTGACGAGAGCCAATTAAGAACTGCTGTAAACTCTAATCCTCTATCAGGAATGTATGGCAATGTGATGAAAGGATAATACCAATGGCAGACAATAGAAAATATTACTACCTCAAGCTAAAAGAAAGTTATTTTGATGATGATAGTATTATCTTGCTTGAGAGTATGCAAGATGGAATACTCTATTCATATATCCTCTTGAAACTGTATTTAAAGTCGCTTAAACACGATGGCAAGCTACAACTAGATGAACATATCCCCTACAATGCTCAAATGATAGCAACGATTACAAGACAACAAGTAGGCACTATCGAACGAGCATTGCAGATATATGAGAAATTAGGACTTGTGGAAATTCTTGAAGATAGCACAGTTTACATGAGTAACATCGAGCTTTTTATTGGAAAATCTTCCACAGAGGGAGAACGAAAAAGACGTGCTAGAAACGGAAATATTAAGCAAAAACAGTTAGGTGGACAAATGTCCACCCCTATCTTGGACATTTGTCCACCAGAGATAGAGAGAGAGAAAGAGATAGAGATAGAGATAGAGAGAGAGTTAGAAAAGGGACATCACACACAGTTTTATGGAAAATATCAAAATATTTCATTAACAGATGAAGAACTGGAGCAATTAAAACAAGAACTACCCTCACTCTTTGAAAGCTATATTGAAAAATTAAGCGAATATATGGCAAGCACTGGTAAGACCTACAATAGCCATGTAGCCACTATACGCAGATGGGCAAAGGAAGATGTATCTAAGAATACAAAAGGCTCACAGCGAGCTAATAAGGGCGAAGTACGCAATTATGACTACAAGGGTAATAACAGCCTGTAAACGAAAGGAATATTGAACATGAAAAACTATATTAATAACATAGCAGACAGCATTGAACAGCGAAATTCAGAGCCTAGCGACTATCTAAACGAAACAGACAACCTCATGTATTGTGGTAAATGTAACACTCCAAAGCAAAAAAGATTGGATAAGCCATTTTTTGACGGAAGAAACATTGTACCCATTCCTTGTGCGTGTCGCTCTAAGGAAATTGAAGAAGAACGCAGACAAGAAGAACTTAGAAAGCATTTTCAACTGGTGGAAAGACTTAGAGAACAAGGTATCCGAGATAAGAAGATGTTGCAGTGGATTTTCAACAATGACACAAGTGATGGCAAGCAGATTGATATTGCAAAGCGATATGTAGAAAACTTTGATAAGATAAAAGCTGAAAATGCAGGATTACTACTATGGGGAAATGTTGGTACTGGCAAAAGTTTTGTCGCAGGGTGCATTGCCAATGCACTGATCGACAAAGAGGTTTCGGTGCTTATGACAAACTTTGGTATTATTTTAGCTGATATGATGAATTTACAAATTGATAAAAACGAGTATATTGCAAATCTCAATCGTAAGAGCCTACTCATAATTGATGATTTTGGAATGGAAAGAGATACTGCATTTGCCCTAGAACAGATTTACAACGTCATAGACAGCCGATACACAGCTTCTAAGCCTTTAATCGTGACAACTAACCTAACACTATCAGAAATCGAAAATACAGCCATTCAGACCGATTATAGACGCATATATGACCGAGTGCTAGAGATGTGTGTGCCTATCTTCTTTGAGGGCGAGAGCAAACGCAAGGACAGAGCAAAGGAAAAATTGAATAAACTGAAAGAAATCTTAGGCTAATGGCTTTTATTGACTACAAAATCAGTAAGAGCCATTTTTTTATGCCCAAATTTAGAAAGGAGCAGACTATATGACAGAACAAACAGTAAAACCAGTGACCACTTCTCCCCCACAAGGTACATTTACTCACAAGATAGGCAATACCACTTATGTTGTAGGTGTTCATTTTAGCAAAACCAGTAAAGAAACTATTGATGATAAAATTGAACGCTTAATCATTCAAGATTTAGAAAAACAAAGATACTTGTAATTCGGTCTTGACAAAACGCACCCTAAAGGGAGTATCGTGATTGAGTGTGGGAAACTCTTACAACGCAAAGGATACAAAATTAAAATACTGAATACGATTAACTTCAAAAAATCAATGCACTATAACCCTTTTGCCTATATCCGAAGTGAAAAAGATATTTTAAAGTTGGTAACTACTTTAATGAAAAATACGCAAGGAGAACAAAAAGGTGGTGATGAATTTTGGACAAAAGCTGAAACACTACTGTACACAGCTTTAATCGGTTATATTTGGTACGAAGCTCCAAAAGAAGAACAAAACTTCAATACCTTGATTGAATTTATCAACGCAAGTGAAGTTCGTGAAGATGATGAAGATTTTAAAAATCCAGTAGATTTGATGTTTGATAAGCTCGAAGAAAAATCATCACAACACTTTGCTGTAAGGCAATACAAAAAATATAAACTTGCAGCAGGGGATATAAACTGTAATAGTAATCTTAATCAATTACAAACAAGAATAGCCACGATAATGGCAGAAAGGAAGTGCTATTTATGGACGATTTTAGAGAATGGTTACGCAAAGAGTGTACTTGTTGGTATCTTCTATCCCAAGAAGAACAAGACCAGTACTTCTCTCGTTGGTATGACGAAGTGCGTAACAGAAAGGAGAACACATCTTGAAAACGCAAATTACTGCACTGTATGAGCGACTATCTCGTGATGATGAACAGCAAGGCGAAAGTAATTCTATCTCCAATCAAAAGCAAATGCTAGAAGATTATGCTTTAAAGAATGGTTTTGATAACATTCGTCACTTTACAGATGATGGCTTTAGTGGTACTCGTTTTGATAGACCTGCTTTTTTAGATTTGCTAGAAGAAATTGAGCAAGGCAATGTTAAGACTGTCTGCCTAAAAGATATGAGCCGAATTGGTCGTGATTATCTGCAAGTTGGGCAGTATATGGAGCTGTTACGACAACGTGGTGTAAGGCTTATTGCCATCAATGACAATGTAGATAGCTTCAAGGGTGAGGACGATTTTACCCCCTTTAGAAACGTAATGAATGAGTTTTATGCAAGGGACACAAGCCGAAAAATTCGCTCTGTATTCCAAGCAAAAGGCAAAAGTGGTAAAAGGGTATCAAGTGCTATTCCCTATGGATATTTAAAAGACCCAAATGACAAGCATAAAATCATTATTGATGAAGTCGCTGCACCGATAGTAATGCGAATATTTCAAATGACTTTAGAGGGAAAGGGTCCATATCAGATTACAAAGATACTAGAGAATGAGTGTGTTCCAATACCTGCCTATCATCATCAAAAGTTAGGGATTGGCTTATGGAAAACACGAGAAATTCAATATCCTTATCGGTGGACAAGTTCCACAATCGCCAATATATTAAAACGTCAAGAATACTTAGGGCATACAGTGAATTTCAGAACACGCAAGCATTTCAAGGATAAAAAGAGTCATTATGTAGACGAGCAACACTGGTTAATCTTTGAGAATACCCACGAGCCGATTATTGACCAAATCACTTATGAAAATGTGCAAAGAATACGCAGTAATGTCAAGAGATACCCTAACGGATGGGGCGAGGTAAATCCATTTACTGGACTACTCTATTGTGCTGATTGTGGTGCAAAACTTCATGGGCATAGGAATTGCAATAACAAGCCAGTTACATACTATGTATGTGCAAGTTATGGCAAACTTCCAGTAGGTACTTATTGTGCAAGTGGACATCGTATCAAAGAAGAAAACTTATTTGAATTGCTTAGAGAAACACTCAAAGGCATCAAGAAAACCATTGATGATGATACAGCAACTTTTACTCTTGAAGTGCAAGAACGACTTGCAAATAAGCAGAATAAAGATGTTAAGGAGCAACAAAAAAGGCTTGCTATATGTAACAAACGATTAAGCGAATTGGAGCTACTTATTTCTCGTATTTATGAGGATAATATTTTTGGAAGATTGAATGATAAGAGGTATTACACCCTTAACAATCAATACGAAAAAGAGCAACAAGAACTGGAAGAAGAAATCAAGCAATTAAGCGAGGTGGTATCTGCATTTGAAAGTGGTAAAAATGGAGCGAAACAGTTTGTTGATTTAATGGCAAAATATGATACTTTTGATGAACTCAATATTAAAATGATAAATGAGTTTGTAGAAAAAATCATTGTGCATGAACGTGACCGAAAAGGTAGACAAGACACCACTCAAAGCATTGATATTTATTTCAATTTCATAGGACAGTTTGAATTAGAGTCAAAGCCTATGACAGATGAAGAACTTGCAGAACAAAAGAAAATAGAAGAACGTAAAGACCGACTTCATCGCAATTATTTAAGGCGAAAAGAAAACGGAAGTCAAAAGGCTTGGGAAGAAAAATACAAAGCAAAAAAACTTGCAAGAAAATCAGAACTTCAAGAGGAACTGCCACCTAAAGCAGGCATACCATTTGAAGAATACAAAGAAAGCATTCAAGATGAACAATTAGAAAGTAGGTACAATTATGTGTGATGTAGTATTAAAGGCAATATTTAATGGCGATATTCTCCCCTGGGAACAAAAAATTTCACGTTCTCCAATCTATAAAGAATTGAGTAAGAAAATCGAAAAAGAGCGAGAGTTTTTTATGCGTGATATGAGCAAAGAGGAAAAAAATCGCTTTGATGATTACCATTGCTTGTTAATGGAACGCAATAGCGAAGAATTTAATAATTGTATGTTCCAAAACTTTATGCTTGGTATCTCTGTAGGAATGGAAGTCATAGAGGGAAAGCAAAAGATAATTGAAGATTATGGAGTATGACAATGAGAGGTCGAGATCTTAACAGATTACGACCTCTTTTTCTATCAAATTTTAATAAAGGAGCTTAAAGAAATGGCAAAAAAATCAGTCATAGAACAAATCAAAGATACCCAAGAAGAAATCAATATTTTACAAGTGCAGAAGAAACAGCAGGAACATCAATTAGAGAAACACCAAGCGAGGGAACGAGAAAAAGAACGCAAAGAACGTACTCGCAAAAAGATTGAACGTGGTGCAATTATAGACAGTATGAACCCACAAATAGCGAGCTTGACTAATCAGCAGTTAAAGGTATTCTTGCAACAAGTATTGCAGAGTGAACGAGCATTACATTTGCTTAGTAAAATGACGGAAACCGAAAATGTGGGATAACTCCCTTGGTTACAAGGGCGCACTTATACACCATTTACAATGGTGCGTGCGTTCTGCGATGCAATGGGGAGCTACTCTCCCCAAACCCCTAGTGTACTTTACGAAACCGACTACACCTTGCGAGGTGTAGTCATTTTCATAAAGTCTGATAAATCGAAAGGAGCAACTTATGGCTATTTATCATTGTGCAATCAAAGTGATTAGTAGAGGAAAAGGCAAGTCTGCTGTTGCTTCATCTGCATATCGTAGTGGCTCTAAAATAACCAATGAATATGATGGAGAAACGCATGACTACACGCACAAAGGTGGTATTTATTCCAGTTGTATTTTACTACCCTCTCATGCCCCTGAAGAGTATACAGACCATAGCACTTTATGGAACGCAGTAGAGAAAATTGAAAAGGCAAAAAACAGTCAACTGGCAAGAGAAATTGAAGTATCAATACCGAAAGAAATCCCCTCACATCTATGGAAAAAAATGATGATTGATTATTGCAATGCTAACTTTGTTTCAAAGGGTATGATTGCTGATTTGTCTATTCATAACAAAGACCCTAGCAACCCTCATTGCCATATCATGTTGACTATGCGACTTATAGAACAAGATGGAAAATGGGGAGCAAAATCACGCAAGATTTATGACCTTGACGAGAACGGACAGCGAATAAAACTTGCAAGTGGTAACTGGAAATCCCATAAACAAGATACTACTGATTGGAACGAACAAACCAATGCAGAACTTTGGAGAGCAAACTGGAGTGAACATTGCAATCTCTACCTTGAACAATTAGGATACAGAGAACGTATCGACCACCGAAGTTATGAAAGACAAGGTGTTGACCAAATCCCATCTATCCATCTAGGAGTACAGGCAAGCCAAATGGAGCAAAAAGGAATTGTTACTGAAAGAGGAAATATCAACCGACAAATTGCAGAGGATAACAAGGAAAGTAAGATAATTAGGGCGAGAATTTCAAGGCTTATGAAGTGGCAACGAGAATTAAAAGCCAAGCCTTTAGACCTTGAAAAAGCAGACGTAAGAGCTTCTGTTATGGATAAATTACAAGCCAATAATGTTGTGGTAAAAAATCAATATCAAAGCCTTAAAGACCTTAAATCCAATGTGAGTGTATGGAACTTTATGCAGACACATAACATTCAAACAATGCAAGATTTTGCAAGTAAAATCAGCGAGCTAAACTCTAGTTTTTATACCATCAAACGAGAGCAGGCAGGTATTAAAAAGAAGATAGAAAACCTTGATAAACGATTAGAACTTTGGAGTGAATATCAAAAGTTAAGTCCTACTATAAAGCAGTACAATTCCCTAAAAGGCAAGGCAAAAGAACAGTTTTATAGCAAGCATAGAACAGAAATTGAACGTGTGCAAGAAATCGCAAATTCATTGCAGAAATATGCAAATACTAAAGGAAAAATTAGTGTATCAGATTGGAGAAAGGAACACAGTTCTCTTATGCAAGATATTTCTTTGTGCGAGTGGAAATTGAAAGCATTAAAACAAGAAATCGGTAATGCCGAAAAGGTGCAAAAGATACTAGAAGAAGAAAGAACTGGTGCAGATGTTCCAAAGCCAACTAAAGAGCGAGTGACGGAAACATCATTGTAGAAGTTGACAGCTTTTGGGTGTTTTATCAATAGACTTTTCGTGCAAAGGTATGGTATAATTTTTACGAGTTAAAGATTATTTTCATAATTTCTTGGCTTATAGAATTTACTAAAGAATGTACAGAATTTATATAATAGAAATGAGGTGTTAAAATATGATGTATGTTGTCATAAGTATTATTTTAGGTTTAGGAGCTTGGTTATTACCATTAATAAATTTAATACAACAAAAGTATGATGAAAAATTCAACGGAATAAATGGATACTTGTCAATTGTTAGTTTTACTCTATGTTTAATGTCTATCTACTTCCAAATTCTACTAATGAAAAGTTATGGAGATGAATGGATTTTGGTTATAGACGCATTAGGTGCATTAACTTTTGCAATGCCAGTTTTAATAGTCATAACAATTATTTTGAATTTATTAATAATAAAAAAATGCAATAAACGATAACTTGTATATTTATTA
Source organism: Tannockella kyphosi (assembly GCF_021054785.1). Lineage (GTDB taxonomy): Bacteria > Bacillota_I > Bacilli_A > Erysipelotrichales > Coprobacillaceae > Tannockella > Tannockella kyphosi. Next base: position 703,493 of record NZ_CP088239.1, read on the forward strand.
TGAGTAGTAAGTTATCCGAGCTTTCTAGATAAACAAAGAGAGTACTTCGTTTTTTGAAGCACTCTCTAAATTTGTCTCAACCTAAATGAAAGGTTGGATAACTGTCATTGAACTTAACCGCCGGAAATAGCCGATACACTATGGGGAAAGCAATTATCTTCTCCATGCTATTTTACGGATAAGCAGTATTATAAATCAGAAAAATGAGTGAGAAACCTATCTTTTTATACTGATTTTTAGTAAAATGGGCATAGCAAAGCTAACCTGACCTTAAATCAGATTTTATAAAAAGATGGGGATCTTTCGAATATTCAGTTTAGGCAGTAAGTGGAGGAGCTAATCCCATACGGATTATTCCATCATATCCACAGCTTTTGCAAACAGTAGGTTTTCTACCAAGGAGTTTGATTAATAATTCCTCTGTAGAGAGCCTTTTGCTTTCTGTAAATGTATTTGTCATCGCTTTACAAAGTGGCAGTTTTAATTGTTTTCCACGACTAGAGAGAAATCCAAAATGTCGTATCTTCATGAATCCTTGTGGCAGGATATGCATTAAGAATCTACGGATAAATTCAATCGCAGTAAGTGTCATTTCCTTCCACCTGTTACAATCAGAATAATCTCGCCATTTAAACGTAACATTTCCTCCTTTAAGTTTTAGGATTCTGTTATTTGAGATAGCAATTCGATGTGTGTACCTACCGAGATATTCCACTACACATGCTGCTGTTTTAAAAGGTGGCTTACAGTAAACAATCCATTCTTTGTTATAACAAATATTCAATATATCCTTTGAAATATCGGGCTTCAATTCTTTTAGTAATGCAAGATATTTACCACGAAACTTACGTGATAGAACTTTTACAGGTAAGAAAAACTTTTTCTTGGAGTTAATCCAAAAGCCTTGTTTGGATAGACCACCAGCTGGAATAATACAGTGTAAATGCGGATGGAAAGAAAGATTTTGTCCCCATGTATGAAGCACTCCAGTAAAACCAATATCAGCACCAAGATATTCACTATCTCTAGTGAGTTCTCTTAATGTTTCTTTTACACATCGAAATAATAGGTTGTAGCAATCACGTTGATTAGCATATATAGTAGTATTTAATTCAGCAGGAACTGTAAATACCACATGAAAATATCCAACATTTAGTAAATCCATTTTTCTAGCATCAATCCATTTTTCCTTGGATAACGTTTGACATTTGGGACAATGTCTGTTGCGACAAGAATTATAGGATTGACTGACTTCGCCACAACTAGGACACACATCCATATGTCCACCAAGTTTTGCAGTACGACAATCAGAAATAGCATGAATTGCTTTATACTGAACATTGGATGGATGATGGGAGATTAAATAGTCTTGCATATGAGCAAGAAAGATATCTTGTATTTCCATTATTTATTACCTTTGGACTTTCTTTTGGTTTCTTTCTCCATAAGTTTGTCTAAAGGGCTTTTAGTTTTCATAACATCGGTCATTGAAATTCTCAGATATCGCATGGTAGTCCAAAGAGTGGCATGACCAAGGATTTTCTGTATGTAGAATACATTAACACCGTCTTCCATAAGATGGGTAGCATAGCTATGACGAAGTGTATGTACCGTTCCATAAGTAGGAATTCTACCTCTTATATGGTATCGTTTAAAAGCATCTTGAATAGCACGTTCAGAAATAGGTGCATCACCACAGCCATTAATACCATTTAAGAATAAATATCCATCTGGATGTTTCGGTTTATATTCAAGATAGTAGGTACATAAATCATCGTAGGCAAATTTAGAAAGAGGAACCCAACGATCTCGCTGCCCTTTACCTTGATAAACGAATAATCGCATCTGCTGTTTATCAATATCTTTAATACGGAGATGACGAACTTCAGATAATCTTAAACCACATCCATAAGTTAGAGAAAAAATAGCTTTGTAGCGTGTACTGTCATCGATTGCTTCTAAAAACCATAAAACTTCTTGTCGTGTAAACGCAACAGGCACTTTAATAGGATCTTTCTTGCGAGGTAATCTTCGATAACAAAGTGTTTGTTCTAGTGTTACTTCAAAGAAAAATCGTAAAGCACTATTGTATACATTCATAGTCGAGGGTTGAATATTCGCTTCCTTGTCTAAATATTCAAGATAAATACGAAAATCATTTTCACAAAGTTCTTCAATAGGTTTATTGAAGTGTTGTAGGAATTTTCGTGCTTTTGTTTGATATTCTAACATGGTATGAGGGCTCATTCCTCTTAATTGAATATCAGTTTCCAGTTTCTTCAATGCTTCTTCATGTGTCATAATAAAAATCTCCTTTAAATTTGTATTTGTAGTTTTGCTACATTTACATTTTAAAGGAGAACGTGTAGAATGAGAAGAAAAGAGCCACCGCGTAGGCGGTTTAGTTCTATGAGCATAATATTTATGCATCGTAAAAAAGAAGTACGAATAAAATTTATATACTGGAAAGAGGTTATCATGAAAAATAACGAACATAAATATTTGAGCTATGGGATAAGTTTCGGTATGTTAGCTGGAGCAACTTTAGGATTAACTATCGGTATCTTTGGATTAGCTATTGGTGCAGGCATAGGTATGTTGTTAGGCATTGTCATTGGAACTACTATTGACCATAGTAAGAATAAAAAAGATAATGACGATAAATAATTTCACCGTCTATTATGAGCATTGAACGGTATAAGGGATTGCTTACCCTTTTAAGTAGGCTAAGAAACATAACCTCGAAGTAACAATTTATTAGAGGTTGAGTAAATTTTATATAATGAATGGAGGACATTTTTCATGGAGGATAAGAAAAAACGGATAATAGCACTTGTGTTTATAGGGTTAGCTTTTGTAAGTTGTGGTATGTTTCCGTTCGTGAACTTAACTAAAGAGAATCCAATAAGAATGGAAATTATTCAATGGGTGATAGTTGTTAATTCTATTGCATTTTATTATTATTTTGGTAAGCTTGAAGCAAAGGTGTTTTCTCAAAAGTCTATTATATTTGTAGCTTCGTTTAATTCAACAGCTACCTTTGTTGGGCTTGGAAGCCGATTTTTATTAGAATTTGGAGAAGTATCTAACGTTTATAATTTTACACTTCCAAATATTGTTTTACAGTTATGTGTTTCAATAACGCTAACTTGTGGAACATGGTTCTTTTATAAACGAGTTGCTGAAAAAGAATAAGAATCACTATGTTACTATTATGAGCATAATAGAAACGACCACAAATAAGAGATTATAAACAAAATAACGCTAATTAGTACGCAGAGGACGGATCAAAGATGATTCGTCCTTTTCGTATGTAAAAAACGAAAGGACAAAACCAATGGCAGACAATAGAAAATATTACTACCTCAAGCTAAAAGAAAGTTATTTTGATGATGATAGTATTATCTTACTTGAGAGTATGCAAGATGGAATACTCTATTCATATATCCTCTTGAAACTGTATTTAAAGTCGCTTAAACACGATGGCAAGCTACAACTAGATGACCATATCCCCTACAATGCTCAAATGATAGCAACGATTACAAGACAACAAGTAGGAACTATCGAACGAGCATTGCAGATATATGAGAAATTAGGACTTGTAGAAATTCTTGAAGATAGCACATTTTACATGAGTAACATCGAGCTTTTTATTGGAAAATCTTCCACAGAGGGAGAACGAAAAAGACGTGCTAGAAACGGAAATATTAAGCAAAAACAGTTAGGTGGACAAATGTCCACCCCTATCTTGGACAAATGTCCACCAGAGATAGAGAGAGAGAAAGAGATAGAGATAGAGTTAGAGAAAGAGAGAGAGTTAGAAAAGGGACATCACACACAGATTTATGGAAAATATCAAAATATTTCATTGACAGATGAAGAACTGGAGCGATTAAAACAAGAACTACCCTCACTCTATCAAAAGTACATTGAGAAGCTAAGCGAATATATGGCAAGTACTGGCAAGACTTACAACAGCCATATTGCCACCATACGCAAATGGGCAAAGGAAGATATGGAAAAGAACGCAAACATCAAGAACGCACCACGCACCTATGAATATGACGAAAATAAGAGCCTATAACGCAAAGGAGTATTGAAAAATGGAGAAATATATTAAAACCGTAGTAAATGGCATAGAAAAGGCAAATAGCGAACCTACGGACTATCTGAATGAGGTTGATAGCCTTATGTATTGTGGTAAATGCCACACACCCAAACAAAAACGATTTGACAAGCCATTTATTGATGGGAAAGATACAGTGCCTATCCCTTGTGAGTGTCGTTCCAAGGAAATTGAAGAAGAACGCAGACAAGAGGATTTAAGAAAACATTATCAGACAGTAGACCGACTTCGTTCGCAAGGTATCAGAGATAAAAAGATATTGGAGTGGATATTTGACAATGATACCACCCAAAGCAAGCAGATTGATATTGCAAAAGGATATGTTGCTAATTTCGAGCATATCAAGGCAAACAATGTTGGTATGCTACTATGGGGAAATATTGGTACTGGTAAAAGTTTTGTCGCTGGGTGCATTGCCAATGCACTGATCGACAAGGAAATATCCGTATGCGTTACGAACTTTGGAACTATCCTTGCTGATATGATGAACTTGAAAATAGATAAAAACGAATATATCCAAAGGTTAAATCGAAACAGCCTACTCATTATTGATGATTTTGGAATGGAACGAGATACCTCATTTGCCTTAGAACAGATTTATAACGTCATAGACAGCCGTTATATCGCTTCTAAGCCCTTAATCGTGACAACTAACCTATCTCTATCAGAAATGCAAGACAAGAGCGTACAGATCGATTACAGACGCATATACGACCGAGTGCTAGAGATGTGCGTGCCTATCTTCTTCGAGGGCGAGAGCAAACGCAAGGACAGAGCAACCGAAAAATTGAATAAACTGAAAGAAATCTTAGGCTAATGGCTTTTATTGACTACAAAATCAGTAAGAGCCATTTTTTTATGCCCAAATTTAGAAAGGAGCAGACTATATGACAGAACAAACAGCAAAACCAGTGACCACTTCTCCCCCACAAGGTACATTCTCCCATAAAATTGGTGGAATTACCTACAACGTCAATGTGCATTTCAATCAAAAGACTAGCGAAACACTAGCTGATAAAATCAAGCGAATGGTATTAGCTGATTGTGATAATTACAAGAAAATTTAGCTTAGTGATTAAAAAGCCCTTGACAATTAGCATCGGGTAAAACAGCAAAGTCAATTCTTATTTCATGTGGTGCAAGACTTGCTCCATTTGATATAAAAGAATTACGAGATGTTACAGAATATGATGAATTGGAATTAGATAAATTAGGTGATGAAAAAACAGCACTCTTTATCATCATTAGTGATACCGATGCTACGTTCAACTTTCTTGTATCCATGTGCTATACCCAACTGTTCAATCTACTTTGTGATAAAGCTGATGATGTATATGGTGGTAGGCTTCCAATTCATGTGCGTTGCTTGATTGATGAATGTGCCAATATTGGACAGATACCAAACTTAGAAAAGTTAATGGCAACGATCCGTTCTCGTGAGATTTCAGCTTGTCTTGTATTGCAGGCACAGTCACAATTAAAAGCCTTGTATAAGGATAATAGTGACACAATAATCGGCAACTGCGATAGCATGGTTTTCTTGGGTGGTAAGGAAAAAACAACACTCAAAGATTTAACGGAAACAATGGGAAAAGAAACCATTGATAGTTACAACACTTCTGATACAAGAGGTACACAACGAAGTTATGGATTGAATTATCAGAAGCTTGGTAAAGAGCTAATGAGTATGGATGAACTAGCTGTTATGGATGGTGGAAAATGCGTTCTTCAGCTTAGAGGTGTTCGACCATTCTTTAGCAACAAATACGATATTACCAAGCACCCTAATTACAAGTATTTATCTGATTTTGATAAGAGAAATACCTTTGACATAGAGAAGTTTTTATCAACAAAACTAAAGCTCAAAGCAAATGATGTTTTTGAAAGTTACGATTTGCAAAACTTAGAAACACAGCAATAAACACTACTTTATGGTGGCGTTTTTTATATATAACTAAATTTTAAGGGGGTGATGCCTATGATTGTATAGGCTTTTGCTACTGTCTACGGATAGTAGCTTTTTTAATGCAAACTTTTAAACAAACAACTAAAAACAAATAAAATTATGGAGGAAATAAATTATGGCATTTTTTACACAAGCAGTTACAGTATTACAAACATTAGTTATCGCACTTGGTGCAGGTCTTGGTATTTGGGGTGTTATCAACTTACTAGAAGGTTATGGTAATGATAATCCCGGTGCAAAGTCACAAGGTATGAAACAACTCATGGCTGGTGGTGGCGTAGCACTTATCGGCACAACACTTGTACCAATTTTAAGCACATTATTTTAAGGTAAGACTATATGGACTCAATCCTAGAAGCAATCAATGAGTGGATGCAGGCTCTGCTCATTGACGGCATTATGGGTAATGTTGAGGGGATGTTCGATACAGTAAATGCAGAAGTTAGCAGTGTAGCAAGTCAAGTAGGAATGACACCATCGGCATGGAACAGTGGTGTCTTTTCCTTGATCCAAAACTTATCGAATTCCGTTATCATGCCTATTGCCGGACTAATTTTAACATTTGTTATGACCTACGAGCTTATACAAATGATTATCGACAGAAATAATTTAAACGACTTTCCACCGTCTGATATTTTCAAGTGGATTATGAAAACCTTTATTGCAGTTACGATTGTGACCAATACATTCCCGATAGTAATGGGAATATTTGATGTATCACAAAGTGTGGTTAATAGTGCAGCAGGAGTAATTATCACCGATACCAGTGTTAGTGTAGATAATTTAGATACCTTTAGAACTTCTTTAGAAGCTATGAATATAGGTGCTTTACTCGGCTTGTATTTACAAAGTTTCTTAATTGGTTTTTGTATGAACATTTTGACTATTTGCATTTTCATTATTGTGTATGGTCGTATGATTGAAATTTATCTTATGACTTCTCTTGCTCCAATTCCACTTGCTACCATGACTTGCAAAGAATGGAATATCGGACAAAATTATATTAAATCTATGCTTGCACTAGCATTCCAAGCATTCCTCATTATGGTATGTATTGGTATCTATGCTGTTCTCGTGCAGTCTATTGTAATTAGTGGTGAACCATTTGCTGCTATATGGACTTGTGTAGGTTATACAGTCTTACTTTGCTTTGCACTTTTCAAGACTGGAACACTATCAAAAACAATTTTCTCAGCACATTAAGGAGGTGTAAACAATGGCTTATGTGCCAATCCCAAAAGATTTATCTAATGTCAAAACGAAGGTCATGTTTAACCTTACGAAACGACAACTTATATGCTTTTCTATTGCAGGTGTAGTAGGAGTACCAGTCTTTTTTCTTACGAAAGACTTTGTAGGGACAAGTACAGCAGTTTTACTTATGATGTTTGTCATGTTCCCTATGTTCATGTTTGCAATGTATGAAAAGCACAACCAACCCTTGGAAGTTATCCTAAAAAACTATTACAATGTAAGATTTGCAAACCCTAAAAAACGACCTTACATGACGGATAATTTCTATAACATTTTAGAAAGGCAAGACAAACTAGATAAGGAGGTAACAGAAATTGTCAAACAACAAAAAACGCAAACTAACTCGTGCAGAACAAAAACATCTAAATCAAGCACTAGAAAGAGCAAGAAACAAGCCTAAAGGTGTGAAATCAGCACAAGACTCTATTCCATTTGATAGAATGTTTACAGATGGAATTTGTCGTGTGACAGATACCTTATATACTAAGACATTGCAATTTTCAGATATTAACTATCAGATTGCTCAAAATGAGGATAAGACAGCTATCTTTGATGGGTGGTGTGATTTTCTCAACTACTTTGATAGCTCCATTAAATTTCAGCTATCTTTTGTAAATAGCACAGCAAGTATTCGTGAATATGAAAACAGTATTTTCATTGCTCCACAAAAAGATGAATTTGATAGTATCAGAACTGAATATGCAGATATGCTACACAATCAACTCTCTCGTGGTAACAATGGACTTACAAAAACAAAATATCTAACCTTTGGTATTGATGCTGAAAATATCAAAATTGCCAAACCTCGATTAGAACGAATTGAAAATGACTTGAAAAATCAGTTTAAGAAATTAGGGGTACGCACCTACTCTTTGAATGGGAAAGAACGATTGAAGTTATTCCATAATATTCTTAGAATGGATGGCAACGAGCCTTTTTTCTTTGACTGGAAATGGCTTGCTCCAAGTGGCTTGAATGTCAAAGATTTTATTGCTCCGTCCTCATTTGAGTTTAAAGATAAGCATACATTTAAAACTGGAGATAAAGTTGCAACAGCATCATTTTTACAAGTGTTAGCTCCCGAACTCAATGATCGTGTATTATCCGACTTCCTAGAAATCGAAAGTAATTTAGTTTGTACCATGCACATTCAGTCGCTAGACCAAATGAAAGCTATTAAGACAGTCAAGCGAAAACTGACGGATTTGCAACGTATGAAAATTGAGGAACAGAAAAAAGCTGTTAGATCGGGATATGATATGGATATTTTACCAACAGACCTTGCTACTTATGGTGTGGAAGCGAACAAAATCCTTGCCGACTTACAAAGTAGGAATGAAAGAATGTTCCTTATCACATTTACCATTGTCAACTCAGCGAATGACAAGAAAACACTTGATAACACCATGCTACAAGCAAGTGGTATTGCCAACAAACATAACTGTCAACTTATTAAACTTGATTATCAGCAGGAGCAAGGCTTTATGTCCTCACTTCCATTGGGACAAAACCTTATCCCTATTCAACGAAGTTTGACAACCACAAGCACAGCAATCTTTGTTCCATTTACAACGCAGGAGTTGTTCCAATCGGGTGGCGAAGCACTTTACTATGGTTTAAATGCTCTATCTAATAATCTTATCATGGTGGATAGAAAACAACTGAAAAACCCGAATGGACTTATCTTAGGTACTCCCGGTGCAGGTAAATCATTCTCAGCCAAGCGAGAAATTACCAATGTATTTCTGATTACAAATGATGATATTATCGTGTGTGATCCCGAAGGAGAATATTTCTCATTGGTACAGCGATTAAATGGACAGGTTATTAAAATCTCACCCACAAGTAACCAATATATTAACCCAATGGATATTAATCTTAACTATTCCGAAGATGACTCACCACTTGCATTAAAAAGTGATTTTATTCTTTCTCTTTGTGAGCTGATCGTTGGAGGGAAAGACGGATTGACACCAGTAGAAAAATCAATCATTGACCGATGTGTAACCAGTATTTACACCGAATACCTTGCTGATCCTAACCCTATTAAAATGCCTATCTTAGAAGATTTATATAATGCTCTTGGCAAGCAGGAAGAAAAAGAAGCAAAGCATATTCGTTCTGCTCTTGAAATCTATGTTACTGGTAGCTTAAATGTATTTAATCATCGTACCAATGTAGATATTGAAAATCGTCTTGTGTGTTTCGATATTAAGGAACTTGGTAAACAGCTTAAAAAATTAGGTATGCTCATTGTACAAGACCAAGTTTGGAATAGAGTTACCAAAAATAGAGCTGAAAAGAAATCTACTCGCTACTATATGGATGAGTTCCATTTGCTCCTAAAAGAAGAACAAACAGCAGCATACAGTGTTGAGATTTGGAAACGATTTAGAAAATGGGGTGGTATTCCGACAGCTATTACACAAAATGTTAAAGACCTTTTATCTTCACGAGAAGTTGAGAATATCTTTGAAAACTCTGACTTTGTGTATATGCTTAATCAAGCAGCAGGCGATAGAGAAATTCTTGCAAAGCAACTAAATATTTCATCACATCAACTTTCTTATGTAACTGGTAGTGGTGTTGGTGAAGGACTTCTGTTTTACGGAAATGTTATCTTGCCTTTTGTAGATAAGTTCCCACAAGATACAGAGCTTTACAAGATTATGACCACAAAGTTGGTTGAAACCTCAGTAGAATAGGTGGTGTTCTATGAAGCGAAAATCAAGGCTACAATTTACCGAAGAAGAGCGTGCTGATCCATTCCTTGAAAAAGCTATTCATAAATCTGAAAAAATGGCTGATAAATTGGATAAAGCACACGCAAATATCCCTAAAAAGAAAATAAAAGTTAAACAACGCACTTTTGATGAAGCTACTGGCAAAACAAAGGTGCGTTTGCATTTTGAGGAAGTTGACAAAGTGAAACCACCCTCAAAGCTCACACATATCGCAAATCAATCTCCAACTGTTGCTTTGCAGTCTAATGTGCATAGTAAAATGAGTGAATATGAAAACGATAATGTGAGCGTAGAAGCAGCACATAAAGCAGAACAAGCAGGTGAATTTTCAGCAAGACAAGTACAAAACAGTTATCATAGCCAAAAGTTAAAACCTTATCGAGAACACGCAAAGGCTGAAAGAAAATCGGCAAATGCTGATGTTGACTATTTATACAAAAAGAAAATGCAAGAAAATCCCAATGCAACAACCAATTCTATTTCTAAATGGCAACAAAAACGAGCTATTAAAAAAGAGTATCTTGCTAGTCAAGGTGGGAAAAAGACAGCACAACAAACTGCAAGTGCTACAACAAGTGCTGTGAAAAAAGGTGCAGACAAAGTTGTTCAAGCTGTGGGTGCTGTATTAAAAGATCCAAAAGTGCTATTGATTATATTAGCTATTCTTCTAGTAGCAGGTTTAATTGGTGCTATGGTTTCTTCGGTATCATTGGTGTTTCAAGGTGCAATTTCCAATACAGTTTCAACTTCTTACACTTCTGATGATGCAGAACTAATTGCTACTAATGATAACTACACAGCTCTTGAAAGTAATTTGCAGTTACAGATAAACAACATAGAAACGGATTATCCCGATTATGACGAATATCGTTATGACTTAGATAACATTGCACATGATCCACATCAACTTGCATCGTATCTTACAGCAGTTTTTCAGACATTTACAGCGAGTGAAGTGCAAAGTCAAATTGAGCAAATATTTAATAGCCAGTACACCTTAACTCTTATTCAAGAAATTGAAGTTCGATACCGAACAGAAACAAGAACTGGAACGAATACTACCATAGATGATTATGGAAATATCATAGTGGAAACCTACGAATATGAAGTCGAAGTTCCTTATGACTATTATATTTTAAATGTCACTCTTGAAAATATTGGGATTGATAGTATTGCTAATAGCTCACTCTCTAGTTCTGAACTTGAAATGTACAATGTTTACCTAGAAACGAGTGGTAACAAACCTTTGTTGTTTGGTGGTGGCTCTAGTGATGGAACTCCGTCCACAGATTTAAGTGGGGTTGTATTTGTTGATGGTGTACGAACTGGTAATCAAGATATTGTAGATATTGCATTAGCACAAGTTGGCAATGTTGGCGGACAGCCTTATTGGTCTTGGTATGGCTTTAGCAGTCGTGTGGAATGGTGTGCTTGCTTTGTTTCTTGGACATTAAATCAAGCAGGTTATAGCGAGCCTAAATTTGCAGCTTGTCAAAGTCAAGGTGTTCCATACTTTAGTTCCAATGGCAGATGGGCAGACAGTAGTTATGAAGATATTGCTCCGGGTGATGTAATCTTCTTTGACTGGGATGGAGATGGAAGTGCAAACCATGTGGGTATCGTTATCGGTACAGACGGAAGTCGTTTATATACTGTTGAGGGCAATTCGGGTGATGCTTGCAAAATAAAAGATTATGACTTAAATAGTTCCGTCATCATGGGATACGGACTAATGAATTAAAGAAAGGCAGGTTTTATTAGATGAACGCAAAAATTAAAAAGGTTATTAAGGAAATTGATAACACAGAGCAGAAAATTGCAGAATTTCAAGAAAGATTAAAACAGCTAAATCAAGAAAAAGTAGATTTAGAAAATCTTGAAATTATCGGTATGGTTAGAGGAATGAAAGTAACAACTTATGATATTGAAAATGTTATGAAATCATTTACTGATTTTTATAAAAATGGAGCTTCTTTAAAACAAGAAGATAAAAAGAAAATGGAGGATATTATTGATGAAGATTAAAATTATGACTTTAACCCTTGTTATGACACTTTGCATGGGTATGACTTCGCTAACAGCTTTTGCTAGTAGTACGGATGAGAGTGATACAGAAGAAACTACAACGATTTCTTCTACTGAAACTTATTCACTCACTCCCGAGGGTAACTTAACCCTTGTTGATGATGTAGAAACAGATAACACAGAAGATAAACAATTTATTACAGTGCAAAGTAAAAATGGAAATTACTTTTATCTTGTTATTGATCATTCGGGTGATACAGACAACGTATACTTTCTAAATCTAGTTGATGAAGCTGACTTATTAGCTCTTATCGAAGATGAGCCACAAGTAGAGTCTACACCAACAGTAGATACTTCTGATACTACTGGAACTACCGATTTAACAGAAACAGAGTCAACAACTACAAATACGACTACTGGAGAAACATCAGCAGCTGAAGCAAGCAGTTCTATGATGCTTGCAGTAGTAGGACTTGTAGCATTGCTCGGTGGTGGATTATTTTATTATCTTAAATTCATGAAACCAAAGAAAAATACAGCAAAACCGACAACGGATTTTGATGATTTTGAATTTGAAGATGAAGATGATACTGACGAAGAAGAATATGGTTTTGATTTTGATGATGCTACGGATGAAGAACTGGAGGATGAATTAAATGACTAAGCCATTGCCTTTTACAAATGAAGAAATGAGCCGAGTGTTTGATACTAACTTAATTGAATATGCTAAATCACAAGGTTTTGATGTGGTAAGAGCAGACAGAAAGTCCTATCGTGTGAAAGATTACGGAGGACTTTTTCTATTTCCCAAAGGGTATCATCACTTTAGTGAAACTGACAGTGGAAACATTGTCGGTTTTGCAAAGAAATATCAAGGATTTACTTTTATTGAAGCAGTAGAGCATATCCTAAATTCAAAGGCTTATGCAAATACTATTCCAGTAGTAGTAGAGCATGAAATGAAAAGAGGTGAACTGGTACTCCCTATTAAAAATGAAGATAGTAGTAAAGTGAAAAAGTACCTAATCGAAGATAGATGCCTTGATAAAGATATTGTTGAGGAACTAATTTTACAAGGCAAGATTTATTCGGCTGTATCTGAATTTAAGGGAGCAACTTTTACAAATTGTGCCTTTGTATCTTATGACAACAATAACAATCCTAAGTATTGTGCGTTGCGTGGATTAGGAAAAAGCAACTTTAGGCAAGATGTTAGAAATTCAGACAAGACCTATGGATTTTTGTTGAATGGAACTGGAACAAGAGTATTTATATTTGAAAGTCCTATTGATGCAATTAGTCATGCGACACAAACGAAACTTAACGATATGAACTACCAAGATGATTATCGTATTTCAGAAGGTTGTCTTTCGGATAAGGCATTATCAAGGTTTTTAGAAAGTAATCCAAAGGTAACAGAAGTTGTGTTTTGCTTTGATAATGATTTGAATGGTAAAAATCACGAAGGCAAACCACATAATCATGGTCAAGAGTTTGCTAAAAAATGTGCGAGTAAGTACATGGATAAAGGATACAAAGTTTTTATTCATACACCAACAAGAAAAGACTTTAATGCAGATTTGCAATTTATTCAAAAATCAGTTGTAAAAAAATTGAGGGAAGCAGAAATGACACCTCGAAATGATAAAAAAGGAGAAGTGAAAACTTATGAAAGATAACGTAATGGAACCAAAAATCCTTGAACATGGGGATTTTGGTGAAATTAGAACAACAGTTGATATTGGTGGTAATCCTATGTTTTGTGGATCTGATGTTGCCACAGCTTTAGGATACAAAGAACCACGCAAGGCTATTGCTAGACATACAAAGGGTGGGACGAAATATCCCACCCTTACGAATGGAGGTGTGCAAGATTTAGTATTTATCTATGAACCGGATTTATATAGGTTGTTGGTTAAAAGTAAACTTCCATTAGCACAAGAATTTGAACGATGGGTATTTGAAGATGTTTTACCTTCTCTACGCAAATATGGTATATATGCAACTGATGAAGTTCTTGCAAACGATGAGAAATTCAATGAGTTAAAGAAACAACTAAAAGAAGAAAGAAAAGCAATGCGACTTCAAAAATCTAAATGCTCTGAACTTAAAAAAAATAATAAAGAGTTAATTTCTTGCATTGAAGAATTACAGATTGCTAATCTACACCAAGCAGTAGACATTGAAGCTCTTGAAGAAATTATGGAAGAAGCTCAAGATATGGTTGACTATGCAGAAATCATCTTAGGTAGCGACCTTGATATGACAGCTACTCAAATTGCAGCAGATTATGGCATTTCAGCTATTAGATTAAACAATTTATTGCATGAAGCAGGACTACATCGAAAAGTAAACGGTCAATGGGTGCTATATCGTAAATACATGAATTGTGGATATGCAAATTCCTACACTGGTTTTGTAGAACAATTTGAGCATTATCATGTGCAAACTAGATGGACACAAAAAGGAAGATTGCTCATTCATCAAATTTTAAAACACGCAGGTATTAAACCTATTTGCGAATTGGAGGAACAATATGAATAAATTAGTATTAGCCGAGAAACCCTCAGTAGGTCTTGCGATTGCAAAGGTCTTAGGAGCAACTACTAGACAAGATGGGTATTATGAGGGCAATGGTTATTATATTTCATGGTGTGTGGGACATCTTGTAGAACTTGCCACAGCAGAACATTATGGAGAACAATATGCCAAGTGGAAATATGACGATTTGCCTATTCTTCCTACCGACTGGCAATATAACGTTTCAAAAGGAAAAGAAAAGCAAATGAAGATTATCGCTAACCTCATGAACAAAACAGATGTGGCCACAATTATTTGTGCCACAGATGCAGGACGTGAGGGTGAGTTAATCTTCCGACTTGTATATGATAAAATCGATTGTATCAAGCCTGTAAAAAGACTTTGGATTTCTTCTCTTGAAGATGAAGCAATTAGTAATGGTTTTTCTAATCTACATGATGGAGAACAATTTGAAAATCTGTATCAAGCTGCATTGTGCAGAGCAAAAGCCGACTGGCTAGTAGGCATCAATGCAACAAGATTATTTTCCGTTTTGTATGGGCAAACCTTGAATATTGGTCGTGTAATGTCACCTACTCTTGCAATGATTGTGGAACGAAATTCACAAGTAACAGCCTTTAAATCAGAGCCACTCTATACTGTAATGTTAGATTGTGGTGGTTTTACTCTTGCTAGTGACAAACTGAAAGATAAATCACAAGCTGAAGCTATGGCAAATGCTTGTCATAATCAAGATGTTCTTATTGAAACAGTAGAACGAAAAGAAAAGGCAGAAAAGCCACCGAAACTTTATGATTTAACCACTTTGCAACGTGAAGCCAATAAATTACTTGGTTTTACAGCAGAACAAACTTTACAATATACACAAAGCCTATATGAGCAAAAATTAGTGACTTATCCTCGTACTGATAGTAGATACTTAACAACTGATATGAAAAACTCCGTTCCTGCTGTGGTAAATGCCAGTGCAGGAATTTTTATGTCTGATATTTCTAGTCTAGCTATCAATGTGGAGCAAGTGACAGATAACAACAAGGTATCGGATCACCATGCGATCATTCCAACTATCAAGGTAAACGGCTTTGATTTGCAGTCACTTCCACTTGGAGAACGTGAAATCTTACGATTGGTTGCAATGCGTCTTTTGACAGCCACGAATGAAAATCATATCTATGCTGAAACTGTGGTAACTGGAAAGTGTCACGATTACAGTTTTGCTACCAAAGGTAAAACAATTCTCTTTGATGGATTTAAGGCAGTTCAAAAGCTCTACAAAGAAACCGAAGAAAAAGCAGATATTCCACTACCCGAACTTGCAAAGGGTGATAGTTTTATGGCTAATTCTTCAATCAAAGAGGGCAAAACTTCACCACCTAAGAACTTTACCGACGATGTATTATGTAAAAGGTAGCTAAGAAACTATTAGAGAGAGAAAGGTGATTTTATGAGCAAAAAGACTAAGAAAAATGCTGTTACTGCCCTGTATTCAAGGCTTTCTCGTGATGATGAAATTATAGGGGATAGTAACAGTATTGTCAATCAAAAGAAGATGTTGGAGAAGTATGCAGAGGATAATGGGTATACAAATATTCAACATTTTTCGGACGATGGAATTTCGGGTGGTACATTTGATAGACCCTCTTGGAAACAAATGATTGAAGGTGTGGAAAGTGGAATAGTCACAACCATAATTACACGAGATTTGAGCAGAATAGGTAGAGATTATTTACAAGTTGGATTTTACACCGAAGTGATGTTTAGAGAAAAAGGAGTTAGATTTATCGCTATTGCAAACAATGTAGACAATAGCAAAAGAGAAAGTGCAGAGTTTGCTCCATTCCTAAATATTATGAATGAGTGGTATATTCGTGATACAAGTAGAAAAGTTACTTCTGTTCTTAGAGCAAGAGGTTCAGACGGAAAACATCATACCACCAATCACGCAATCTACGGTTATAAAAAATGCAAAGACAATCCAAGCCAATGGCTAATTGATGAACCTGCTGCAAGTGTAGTGAAACGAATGTTTCAAATGTGTATTGATGGGAAAGGTCCTTATCAAATTGCAAAGGTACTTACAGAGGAAAAAGTTGAAAGACCATCATACTATTTAGCACAAAGAGGAATGGGAAATCATATTTCAAATTACAAAGCCGAAGAACCTTACTTATGGAGAGGGACAACAGTTGCACATATGTTAAGCAAACCCGAATATATGGGGCATACTGTGAATTTTCGCACCTACAAAGATAGCTATAAAGATAAGCAACCGAAGAAAACAGATAAAGAAGATTGGATAATTTTCAAAGACACGCAAGAGCCTATTGTTGATGAAGCAACTTGGGAAACAGTACAAAAACTAAAGAAAACTAAGCGTAGAAGTGATACCATTGGAGAAGCCAATCCATTAACAGGACTTATGTATTGTGCTGACTGTGGAGCGAAAATGTATAATCATAGAGGTAGTGCTGGGTATGAACGAAATTGGTGTGGCGAAAAAACAGATAAAAAGCGACCTAATCGAGATGAATACAACTGTTCCACATATGACTTAGCAAGGCAAGATTACAGATTTGTACCTTGTACTCAGCATTATATTCGTACAGAAGCTATTAAAAATATTTTACTTGAAACTATACAAGAAGTTAGCAGATGTGTGCAGTTAGATGAAGATAAATTTATAAATGAAATCATCAATAAGACATCATCACAACAAGAAAAATCTGTTAATTCATTGAAGCAACAAATCACAAAGGATAATCGACGAGTAATAGACTTAAACAAACTAATACGACAGCTTTATGAGGACAATGTTATTGGAAAGTTAAGTGATAAGCGTTTCAATTTGATGATTGAAGATTATGAAGAAGAACAAAAGCAACTAGAGCAATCCATTGAGCAATCAGAAACTATGCTGAAACAACTTGATGAGGAAAGTTTTAATACTACAAAATTCATAGAACTTATTAAGAAGTACACAGATCTTAGTGAACTTACAACACCAATGATAAATGAATTTGTTGATAAAATTTTAGTGCATGAGGGCAAATGGGAAAATTATCAGAGAACGCAAGAAATAGAAATCTATTTGAATTTCGTTGGTAAAATTGAAATCACAAAAAAGGAAATTGAACTAACAGAAACTGAAATTTTGGAACAACAAGAGTTACAGAAGAAGCGAGATAAAAAACGAGAATATAATTATCGTTATATGAGGAAACGCAGAGAAAGATTAAAAGAGGAACAAACAAAAATAAAGGCTGATGAAGAAAGTAAAGGAGCGTAATTATGGAACAAAGTATATTTGAAAAAATGGGTGGTACTTACATCAAAGTTGGCGATTACTATGTACCAAATTTAGGACAGTTTGATGACAAAGAAGAAACAGATGATAGACCTTTAGGCAAGTATGGAATGATACGAGAAACATTCCTAAAAGAACATAGAAAGCCTTTATACAATCATCTGTTACTTAGTGGAGAACTACATTCCCACTTGCGTGATGTAAATGAGCAATCACAATATTTACTAGACACACTACTGCCCCAGTACAAAGCAAATCAAGGTGTCACAGAGGAATTAAAAGCCAGTAAACAACTTCTATGGGTAGGAATGGTAAACAACATCCTAGCACAGATTGAAGAAATCATATACAGCGAAATTGTGTATGTATAATTTAGGATTTAAGACGGAGCAAGTAATATTGTTTCCGTCTTTTTTCATATAAAAAATCAAATTAAAAACAGAAAAGGAGCATTTCATTATGACAAAGAAAACAATCGTAGAGCAACTCAAAGAAACACAAATCGAGATTGAAAAAACAAGAACAGAAAAGAAACAAAAGGAACATCAACTAGAAAAGTTGCAAAAGCGTGAACGAGAAAAGAATCGAAGCAAACGCACACGCAATTTAATTGAAAAAGGTGCAATCTTGGAAAGTATCAATCCATCTATCCAATCCCTATCCAACGAGCAGTTACAAGCATTTTTGCAACAAGTATTGCAGAGTGAGCGAGCATTGCATTTGCTTAGTAAAATGACAGCAACCGAAGATACGCAGTAACTCCCTTGATTACAAGGGCGCACTTATACACCATTTACAATGGTGCGTGCGTTCTGCGAAGCAATGGGGAGCTACTCTCCCCAAACCCCTTGTGTACTTTACGAAATGGCTACACCTTGCGAGGTGTGGTCATTTTCATAAAGTCTAATAAACCGAAAGGAGCAGTTATGGCAATATTTCATTGTTCTATTAAAGTCATAAGTCGAGGTAAAAGTAAATCTGCTGTTGCGTCTGCTGCTTACCGAAGTGGTGCTAAAATAACAAATGAATATGACGGAGAAACTCACGATTACACACACAAAGGTGGTATCTATTACAGTGCTATTTTACTACCACCCCACGCACCAAAAGAATATGCAGACCGTAGCATTTTATGGAACGCTGTTGAGATGATAGAAAAACAGCATAACGCACAACTTGCAAGGGAGATTGAAGTGTCGATACCGAAAGAAATCCCCTCATATCTATGGCGAAGAATGATGATAGATTTTTGCAATTCTAACTTTGTAAAGCAAGGTATGATAGCCGATTTATCTATCCACAACAAAGACCCTAACAACCCTCATTGTCACATCATGTTAACTATGCGACCTATCAAAGAAAATGGCAAATGGGGAGCAAAATCACGCAAAGAATATATACTTGATGATAGTGGTAATCGCATTAAACTTCCAAGTGGAAATTGGAAGTCAACAAAAGTTGATACAATGGATTGGAACAGCCAAGACAACGCAGAAGTTTGGCGAGCAAACTGGAGTGAGCATTGCAATCTCTATCTTGAAAATTTAGGGTGTGAAGAACGCATAGACCATCGAAGTTATGAAAGACAAGGCATTGACCAAATCCCATCTATTCATTTAGGAGTGTCAGCAAGTCAGATGGAACAAAAAGGTATTGAAACAGATAGAGGAAATATCAACCGACAAATCCATGATGACAACAAGGAAGTTAAGATAATTAAGGCAAGAATTACAAGGCTTATGAAGTGGCAAAGAGAACTAGAAGTGCAACCATTAGACTTATCGAGAGGAGAATTTAAGTCGTCTATACTTGAAAAATTAAATACAAACAAAGGCATCGTTAAAAATCAATACCAAACGACTAAAGACCTCAAAAATTATGTTAATGTATGGAATTTCTTACAAGCAAATGACATTGGAAATCTCGAAGAATTCAATGCAAAGATACAAGCGATGAATGATAGTTTCTACGCTATTAAATCAGCGTTAAAGACCATTGAGAATGATATGGGCAAACTAGATAAGCAACTTGATTTATGGGCTGAATACGAGCAATTAAAGCCTATTAGGAAGAAACACCTAAAACTGACGAGCAAAGAGCAAAAGTCTTTTTATGAGCAACATACAACTGAACTTGACCGAGCTGAAATTCTCAATTCTAAATGGGCGAAATTCACAAATAGTGGTGGAAAAATAAGCACTTCTACTTGGAAAAGAGAGCGTAAAGAATTAGAGCAATTAAGCAAAACTTGCGATGTGAAGATGAAAGCATATAAAGAAGAATTAGGCAAAGCAGAGAAAATACAAAAAGTACTTGATGAATTATTTGCTGATGTAAAACAAGTGCCTACTAAGACTAAAGAGATTGAGAGGTATTCGAAATAAAAGTTAATATTCTGTCAATTGACAAATGGCTAGAAATCAAATATAATTACAAGTAGGATGTTTTAGGATGTGAGGTGTACTTATGAGATTTATAGGCAGTAAGACTGCTTTGGTAAATGAAATAGAAAATGTAATAAATGAAAATACAATTGGCAATGAACAAATTTTTTGCGACCTTTTTTCTGGCACGGGGACTGTCGCAAGGCATTTTAAATCAAGATATGAAATATATTCAAATGATTTATTGCATTTTTCTTATGTAATTCAAAAAGCAACAATAGAAAATAATGAATTGCCACAATTTTTGAAGCTAAAAGAATTAGGTATCGTTGATCCATTTAGTTTTTTGGAGGAAACACCAATTGCTGATTGCAGTTACGATGAATACTTTATTACTCAAAATTATTCTCCAAATAAAAACTGTGATAGAATGTATGTATCAAACAAAAATGCAACTCGAATTGATTTTATTCGCAATACAATAGAAGCTTGGAAACAATCTAGTTTGATTAATGACACAGAGTATTTTTATTTACTTGCAGGATTAATTGAGGGTGTTCCTTATGTTTCAAATATTACTGGTACTTATGGTGCTTATTTAAAAGAATGGGACAAACGCACTTATAAAGAATTTGAAATGAGAAGATTAGAAGTTCTTGATAATAAGAAAAACAATCGTTGTTTTAATACAGATGGTGGAAAATTAATTGAAGAACTTGAGGGAGATATTTTATATCTAGACCCACCATATAATTCTAGACAATATGCACCTAACTATCATCTGCTAGAAACAATTTCAAAGTACGATTACCCTACAATAAAAGGTGTAACTGGGATGAGAGATTATGCAGAGCAAAAATCATTATACTGTGTTAAATCTGAAGTTTTATCAGCTTTTGATGACTTGATTTCTAAGGCAAAATTCACACATATCGTTGTAAGTTACAGTAGTGATGGCTTAATGAGTGCAGAACAAATTGAAGCTGTTTTGAAAAAACATGGTATCAGTGATACGTTCAAAAGATATGATATTCCATATAGAAAATACAAAGGTAAATTATCAAAACAAGCAGATACATTGTATGAATATATTTTTTATATCAAAAAAGATTTTATTTTGGAAAATAGTGATATTATTTCTTCTTTTCCTAACAATACAATGGTTATGCAGTCAAAGAAATATATTAAAAGTCCTCTAAATTATATTGGTGGAAAATATAAATTACTACCGCAGATTATGCCATTGTTCCCACCTCAAATTAATACTTTGGTCGACCTTTTTTCAGGTGGTGCTAATGTTGGGATTAACACTAATGCTAATAGTATAATTTGTAATGATATTAACACAAAAATTATAGAAATGTTTACAGCATTTCAGCAAATAGATGAACAAGAAATAGTATTTCAAATTGAAAGAAATATTAAAAGTTTTAAGTTATCTAAGGAAAATCAAGAGGGTTTTTTGAAATTCAGAGATTACTACAATAACTGCCCAAATCCGATAGATTTATATACATTAGCTTGCTACTCTTTCAATTATCAGTTTAGGTTTAATAATGACCTTAAATACAATAATCCGTTTGGGAAAAACAGAAGTCAATTTTCAGAAAATATGAGAACAAATTTATTACTATTTGTGCGAAAGTTAAAACATACAAACATTCGATTTACAAACATGGATTTTGCAAGGTTTGATATATCAAACTTAGGAGAAACAGATTTAGTATATTGTGACCCACCATACCTTATTACTACAGGAAGTTACAATGATGGTAATAGAGGTTTTAAGGATTGGGGCGAAAACGAAGAAACAGAACTGTATGAACTTTTAGATAAATTGAATGTGCAGGGAGTAAAGTTTGCATTATCCAATGTGCTAACACACAAAGGTAAAACTAATGAAATACTTATGAACTGGAGCAAGAAATATAAAGTTGTTCACTTGAATTTTGATTATTCTAATTCAAGCCATAATACTGTAAAGGGGGTAAGTGATGAAGTGTTGATAATAAACTATTAACATTTCTCACAGATACGATATGATAAATATATTACCTACACACGCAACATCTTTTAGAGCTTTTGGTTGGGTACAAGACCCAAGTAATTTCAGAAGCCTTTGTGATGTGGTTGCGATATTTGATGAAAATTCTAAGAAACACAACGATTTGAAAGATACAATCATACCTCGTCTTGTTGAGGAAAGGGATGGCAAAGACAGACTGTTAAAATCAATGGATAGTAGACCATTAAAACTATCATACCTAGATTTAGTTGGTACGTCTTTTATGCCTCGTGGTTCAGCAAGATGTAATGGTATCGTGCAAGCTACTGTTATTGGTCAAGTTAGGGAATTTATAAGCGATTGGCCAGCAGACAATTTTGTCCGCTGGGCATATGCCTTTGGTTTCATCAAGTATAATTATTCTGATGATACCTTTGAAATTACAGAAAAAGGGTTGGAATTGTCATTAGCAAAAACTCTTGGTGATGATTTGAATGAAATAGAAAAAGAGTTACTGACTACTGCAATACTAGCATACCCGCCTGCTGTTAGAATTTTAAGATTATTGAGCGAAAACGAGGGAACGCACCTTACGAAATTTGAAATAGGGAAACAATTAGGCTTTATAGGCGAGGATGGATTTACAAGTTTACCTCAGTCAGTTCTTGTGCGTGAATTAGCTATAACAGATGATGCAAAAGAAAAGAATAAAATGAAAGCTGATTGGGATGGGTCGTCTGATAAATATGCAAGAATGACATCGAAATGGTTGGCGAAATTAGGCTTAGTTATTCAAAAGCCAAAGAGAATAACCGTTACTATAGCTGATGAGACTTATACGGAAACGATAGGGCAGGCATATATTATCTCAGCAAGTGGAATATCTGCACTTAATAGAACTATTGGCAAAAGTAAACATAAAAGAATAGCTAAAAATGTATGCTTTGAAATGTTAGCAACAAAAGGAAGCGATCGAGAATACCTAAGAACAAGAAGAACTTATATTTTGAAATTCATTTCAGAAAATAAAGGTGAAATTAGATATGATGAAGTTAAGGAAAAATTGAAACAAGTCGCTTTTGAAGAAAGTATTGAAACTATTAAAGCAGACTTAAAAGGACTAATTAATTTAGGGCTTAATATACAGGTTTATGCTAATTCTTGTATTTGGAATGATGAAATAAATGAGTTCACACTTCCGTTGACACAGAACTTGACAAAATCAAGCTTGACTGAGATAAAAGAAGAAATCAGACCTTATATTACACATATTTCTCACGAATACTTATCACTTATTGACTTAGCTTATGACAGTAAACAAAATAGATTATTTGAGATGAAAACACTTGAATTATTGATTGATGAATGTGAATACAACGGACTTCATTTAGGTGGAAGCAGGAAACCAGATGGAATTATTTATACCAGTGAAGATGCTGAAAATTATGGTGTAATTATTGATACAAAAGCATATTCAAAAGGCTATTCTTTACCAATATCACAAGCTGATGAAATGGAAAGATATATCAGAGAAAATCAAACAAGAGATGATGAAGTTAATCCGAATGAATGGTGGAACAATTTTGACAATCGCATTTCAAAACATTATTTTATGTTTATATCGGGGCATTTCATTGGCAACTATAAATCACAAATCGAAAGAATAAGCAGAAACACAAATACAAGAGGAACATCTTTAAATGTGAAAAATTTGCTGCTGTGTGCTAACCTCTATAAGGCAGGCGAGCTGACTCATCATAGTATAGGGGAAAAAATAAATAACAGTTATGAGTTTGTGCTACAGTAAACATGGAAAGGAAAGAACTATTGCGTAAATTACCAAACTACATCAATGAAAATGCAAAATACAATAATCGATATGTAGCATTCATTGATATTTTAGGATTTAAAGAGCTAATTCTCAAGACGGATTTTCGTAATATCACATCCGTTTTTGATAAAATAACACACGAGATATTTTGCTTTGACAGTACACTTGCATTATCTATAGGTATACCCAAATATTCTCAGATCAATACCTATATTATGTCAGATAGTGTTGTATTAAGTATTGATGTTGACGCACCTCAAGCTCTGATTGCACTTGTTAAAGCAACTGCATATATTCAAACAGCTTTAATAAAAAGAAATCCATCAATCCTATCTCGTGGTGGGATTTCCATCGGAGAATATTATCAAGAAAGAGATAAAGCCTTTGGTTCAGCACTTGTTAAGGCTCATCAATTAGAAAGTTGTAAAGATAAAGGAAAAGGGGCAATATTTCCTCGTGTAATATTCGATAATGACATTTGTTTAGAACAAATAAAAGAGAGTATTATTCTTGATGATTATGACGGATTATATTTTGTTGATTATCTGAAAGTGGCTTTGAAAGGCAGTTCTTTTCAATCGTTTATCAAAGAAGATATTAGCAAAAAACAATTATGTGTATCCGATAATAAGATTAAAGAAAAGTATGATTGGTATGAAAAATATTATAAGCTATCAATGGATAAAATAAAGAAAATGTAGTATATAAAATCTAAAACAACTAAATATCTGATGCTGAAAGCACTTATTTACTTTGAATACCAAAGTTAATAGGTGCTTTTTGCATTATCAAAGAAAGGAATAACTAATATGGAAAATCAAACATTAAAGCAAGACACGAACACTAAAAATCGTTTTAAAAAGAAAATTGGCAAGACTATCTATGAAGTAACTGTATACTCCAGTCAAACGAGTAAAGAAACCTTGCAAGATAAGATGGAGAGATTGATTGAAAACGAATGTGTAAGTATTGTAAATCAGGAATAAATAGTATATTTTCTTAAACTACCCTTGACAAAACGCAACAGATGATACACTTCTTTCAGCTATGGAAAATGCAAACAATGCAGAAGTTGATACGGATATGAAAGGGATTGGAACACCTGCAACTCGTGCCGGTATTATGGAAAAACTCATTAAAACTGGTCTTGTAGAACGTAAAGGTGATAAGAAAGTAAAATATTTTATCCCTACACACAAAGGCATTGCACTTGTGACAGTATTGCCCGAAGATATTCAGTCCCCACTACTAACAGCAGAATGGGAAGAAAAATTAAAGGAAATCGAACAAGGTAAGCTATCGGCAAATGCCTTTTTAGAAGAAATTTCTAGTATGACTACTTCTCTAGTAAACACCTATGAATGTATCAAGGGAGCAAATACTCTGTTCCCTAGAGAAAATGCAGGTGCTAAAGTCGGCACTTGCCCTCGATGTGGAGCTGATGTAACCGAGAATAAAAAAGGCTTTTGCTGTTCCTCTAGAGATTGTCAATTCGCAATTTGGAAAGAAAACAAGTTCTTTACTGCTAAGAAAAAAACAGTAACCAAAGCTCTTGTATCAGAACTACTAAGTAAAGGTAAATCTACTCTCAAAGGTTGCTACTCAGCTAAAACTGGAAAGAATTATGATTGTATCGTAGTGCTTGATGATACTGGTGGTAAGTATGTAAACTTTAAGATGGAGTTTGGGAAAAAGTAGAAGTTTGGGTAGTTTGCGAATGGATTTAATTTGTTAAATGGTGTAAAATGTTTCTGTAAGATTATTTCGATAATCTTGAAATAAGTAAAACATGGTTGAAATACCATGCAATTTATATAATGAATGGAGTTCTTGAATGAAAAATAAGACAAAGAAGATATTTGCTATTTCAACTGTTATAGCTTTACTTGGAGTAATAGTATATTTTATAGTTGCTAATCCGTTGGTGTCTATTAATAATCAAAAATTGGAAAATTCGATTAAATCTATTGAAACTGAAGCAATACAATTAAACGATATTGTTCCTTTTGAATGGGATATTATGTATACTTTTTCGCCCTATGCAAGTCAAGATGAGATAGAGCAAATTATTGGATTTGAAAGTGCAGATGTGAAAGAAAATAATATCAGCGAGGGAATGGTTCATTTGCTTTTTGTTAAAGATGATAAAGTAGTAGCAAGTGTGCTTGGATATAGTAGCAATTTAGGTTATAGTATAGATTTTACAGAGAAAATAACATATGCAGAAAATGCACAATTCAGTGTAATAAATAGTGATGATGTTATAACCTTGAGCTACACAAAATGAGCAAACCTCGCATACTACCCAAAACAAAATTGTCATACGCAAAATAAATCTAATTAAATACACTAAGTCTAACCACTTCTACGGAGGTGGTTTTCTTATGCCCAAAAACAAGAAAGGAGCTATATAATATGGCTGAAAACGATGTAAAACAATCTCCGAAAGAGAGATTAAAAGAAATTACCGACAGCATTGAAACTGGGATACAAAATCTTTTCGAGAGTGAAAAGTATATGCAGTATCTTAAAACCATGAGCAGATTTCACAAGTATTCCCTAAACAACACCATGCTCATTTCAATGCAAAATCCCGATGCGACTTTAGTTGCAAGTTTTAACAAATGGAAAGATACTTTTTCTCGTAATGTGAAGAAAGGTGAAAAAGGAATTAAGATTATTGCCCCAACACCTTACAAAATCAAAGAAGAACGAGAAAAACTTGATCCAATCACCAAAGCACCAGTCCTTGATGCTAACGGACAAATTGAATTAGAAGAAGTTGAAAGACAGATACCTATGTTCCGTGTGGTATCTGTCTTTGACGTTTCACAGACTTATGGTGAGCCACTCCCTACACTTGCTAATGATTTAACTGGAAATGTGGAACAATTCGATACCTTTATGGAAGCACTAAAACGCACTTCAACAGTACCGATTGAGTTTAATCCAATAGCAGATGGCTATTATCATCTTGTAGATAAGAAAATTGTTATTCGTGAGGGAATGAGTGAAGTACAAACTATTTCAGCTCTTATTCATGAGATTGCACATTCGAGATTGCACGATTATGAATTTAAAAGACAGGCACAGCAAGAAGAAAATGCAGCACCTATTGAACCGAAAAGTCGTAATACCGAAGAAGTAGAAGCAGAAAGTATTAGCTTTGCTGTTTGTAACTATTATGGCATTGAAACAAGTGATAATAGTTTTGGTTATATTGCGAATTGGAGCAAAGATAAAGAATTAAAGGAGCTTAAATCTTCTCTTGAAACAATCAATAAGACTTCATCAGAATTGATTACTTCTATCGACAAGCATTTTACAGAAATCACAAAAGAACATGAACAAGAAGTTGTTGTGGCTGTTCCACTTAGCAAAGAATTAGAAATTGCAAGTGCGATTGATAAATTTGCACAAGACTTTGATCCTTATGAGTACAACGACCAAGTTGCAGATACAGAAAGTCACATCAATGAAATTGCCGATAATCTTAGAACTGGCAACACGAAAGCAATCAAAGATTATTTAGTAGGTATTGATTTTAACGACCAACCTCATGAAAAGCTAAAGGCAAACAAACTTATGGAAGAAATCTATAAATATGAGATGTTCAACTATCCTCGTGAACTTGCCTATAAGATTGGTGATGGTTATCTTGCTATTCATGACTGCGATGAGGGATTTGATTACAGCTTTTATGATATGGACTTTAACCTAATTGATGGTGGTGTCTATGATGACATTGAACTTAACATTTACGAAGCAATTCATGAGGTTGCAGAATTTGATGATGGTTTTTCTATTTGGGATAGAGAAAATGTAGAAAAAGTTGACTATGAGGATTTAACAGAAAAAGCTGAAAATATAGAATTATCAAAAGTGGTAGGAACTGTAAAGTATAGTGATGTTACCAATGAGTTTGTAATTTCATCACCACTATTTAAAGATGCTAACCTGCCACTATATACTAATCGTGAAGGTGAAAAGTTTGTCTTTGGTTTTGGTAATTTAGGTGGTGGCACAAATGTATGGAACTTCCTTGATGAAACCAATAATGACTACACCAATGTGGCACATATTTCAGATACTGGAGAACTAAAGCTATTAGTCGATAATCTTCCCGATACTGCAAAAAAAGCACTTGAAGAAAAGGCAACAGAAATTCGTAGTGAAATTGAAACACAAATGAAAATGCCCGATCCAAATGTAACACTAGATGAAATGTTTGATTATGGTTATACAGCATTAGAACTTCTACCACTATCAAAAGAAAGAGCCTTAGAACTCTACAATGAGGATTTAACTATTTATGCCTTATATCCCGATGATAGCGAAGGTATGGTTTTTGAATTAAGCGAGTTTGAGGAACATGAGGGTTATTTTGGTATCGAAGTGGTTGACTGGGAAAAATATTTAGACTTGCAGAAAATGAAGGAACATCAATGGAGCTTATCTTCACAAGAAGAAAAAGCCTTTGTAGAACGAAAAGACGAAAGTTTTGCTATTTATCAATTAAAATCGGGAACTGAGTTTAGAGATTATCGTTTTACTGGTGCTGAAGAATTGGAACGCATGGGGAAAGAAATTGACAGAGATAATTACAATCTTATCTACACCGATGGACTTCAAAATGTAGAAAATGTAAGTCATGCTCTAGAGTGCTTATATTATGATTTCAACCACGATAAACCCGATGATTTTATCGGTCATTCTTTGTCAGTTAGTGACACCGTTGCTATCAATATGAATGGTGCTGTATCATATCATTATGTTGATACAGTAGGTTTTAAGGAGCTAGAACACTTTGTAGCTCCTAATCCCGACAATCATTTAACTGGAGAGAAAATTGCTACTCCACGAGGGAATTTCTTTTTAACATCATTAAGTAAAGAAGAAATGCAGGCTCAAGGTTATGGTGTTCACCATAATTCGGACGATGGCAGATATGCGATTATGGGTAATGGTACAATCGCTTATGCAGTAGCAAATGAAAATCCACTTAAAAATGCAGAAATTAGCACAGAGCAAAATTTCAATATGATTGACGGAACTCTAAACAATCAACCAACAGTTGCTGAACTGGAGCATGATGCAAAGAATGGTAAGCCTATTTCACTAATGGATCTACTCGATGCAACACGCAGGGAACAAAAACAACAACCAAAAGTAAAAAAAGAAAAGCAGGCACAATCTAAAAGTGCAGAAATGGAGCGATAATTATGAAATTCACAGTTGAAGAAACAAACCTAATGTGCATTTATGGTACGGACTCAAGACAAGGCTTGATTGCAGAGCTTGAAGAAATGCAACCACATTTACAAGAAGATGAAGTAGAGTTAGTAGACCTTACAAGGTCCACTCTAGCAAAACTTCATACTATGAGTAATGAAGAATTTGAGGAAGTAAAAAGTGAACTGGTAGCTGATTTTGAGTAATAAAATAAATTTTCTTATTAACATTTGAACTGTAGATTTTTGATATTTATTTATGGTATACTTTATGTGCGTAGATTATCTTGATAATCTAAAGGCAACGAAAACACGGTTGAAATACCGTGCAATTTATATAATCTCATAGGGTGCTGAAATCAAGTGTGCAAAGGAGGATATAGTGAAAAGATTTGAAAAGGTTTTCTACTTAGTAGAAGTGTTAATTATAGTAATTTTTATTTTAACATGTCATTTTATTTCCCAAATCGAATTTAACAGTAATGGTATAATTGTTTTGCTATTATCTTTATTATTAACTGTGTTAGCATGTGCATTGAATGTAGCTGTATTGATACTACAAAAAGAAAAAAATAAAAGTGAGTAGTAAATATCTGGTTGCCGAACATAATGAGCAATACACTTGTACCAGTACCAAAAACAAAAAACGAATAAAATAAATCTAATTAAACATAGCACTTGTTGACTAAACCTCAATGAGTGCTTTTCTTATACCCAAAATTTAACTAGGAGGAAAAATTATGGCATTAAAACGAGAAGAAGTTGCCCAGTTGTATGAAAATACCTCTAGGCAAGTAACCAGTAGTCTTGCGAATTGGACTAACTTTTTAGAAGTTGTTGGCAAGCTCTACAAATATCCTTACCATGAGCAGCTTATGATTTACGCACAAAAACCCGACGCCACTGCTTGTGCTGAGTTCGGTTTATGGAACAATCGCATGAATAGGTATGTAAAACGAGGTACAACGGGTATCGCACTTATTGATCCGAGTAACGATAATCAGAAAATCAAATATGTCTTTGATTTAGCAGATACGGGTGGCAAAGAAAATGCACAACGACCTTTGTTGTGGGAAATGCAAAATCACCATGAAAAACCAATCCTTGAAATGCTACAAGATAAATTTGATGTATCAAGTGATAATCTGTATGAAGCAATCGACATCATTGCAACAACACTATCAAAAGAGTATTATGATGACAACAAAAAGGATATTCCTTATCTTGTAGAAGATAGTTTTTTAGAAGAACTTGATGATTTCGATATTGAGCAAACTTTTAAAAATGCTTTATCAGTCAGTGTTGCTTATACTCTTATGAAGCGATGTGGACTTGATACAGAGGATAGATTTTCACATGAGGACTTCTTACCTATCTTCGATTTTAACACTACTGCTACTGTTACATTCTTGGGTACAGCAGTAAGTGAACAAACGGAACAAGTATTTAGAGAAATTGCAAAAACCATTGTAAAAACCATTGTAAAAACTGAAAGGAGCATACAACATGAACAACTTGACTTACAAAACGGAGGGCGATTACAAAATCCCGAACTTGGAATTGAAACAAGAACAGCCAGTAACACTGGGCAAATATGGGAAAATGAGAAAAGCACATCTCATGGAACATCGCAAACCATTATTCAATCACCTACTACTGAGCGAGAAATTGACAGCTCATCTAGTGGAAATCGACCAAACAGCGAACAGACGAATGGAACAGTTGATGAAAGACCTCGAGAAGAAACAACCGTCACCGAACAAGATGACACACCAACTAGAATGGGTAGCACATCAGAACAGCCTACAAGCACAGGCAGAGGAAGTAATCTTGACGGAGTTGATTTACAGCTAAGACCTACTCTTGATGATATTGTGCTTGATGAAACTGTTAAGCCACAGCAAATGAGCCTATTTCCAACCGAAGAACAACAGATTACAAGTATAGCCGACAGACAAAATGCCAACACACTCAGTGTGACAGCAAAAAGTCAGTCGGCTATTTCTATTTCAGAAGAAGAAATCATTCATGGCTTACTAAGAGGAACTGGATTTGTTGATGGGAAATTGCGTGTATATGATTTGTATCAAAAGGATTTATCACCTAAAGAAATTGCCAATTCTATCAAGTCCGAATATGGACATGGTGGAGGAAGTCACGACTATTTAGATGGTAATAGAGGTTGGATAGATTGTGAGCCTTCCAAAGGATTATTATTTAGTATTCATGGTATTGAGGGAAAATTCAAATTATCGTGGTCTGATGTTGAAAAGAAAATTAGGTCATTAGTTACTAATGACAGTTATTTAACTATGGATGAAAAAGCAAAGTATGAAGAACAACAACTCGCTAAAGCAGGAATTGATAGTAAATTTTTCTTAGATGATGAAGAATTATCGGGTATCGTAAATAACTTTATATTAGCTAGTGATGTAACGGATCAAACATTGCAACATCAAACAGATATTTATGAAGCATTTGTCACTCAAACAAGTCTTGAAGATAAATTGAGTTTGATTAAATCTACCTACGGAAATCTTGATACATCTTACGTTACTGAGGGTGGTGATTATCTTGAAGAAGTAAAATCCGACGTGATTGGAATTAACTTTAAACGAGGTGGTCAGCCTTTTTCTGTTACCTATGATGATATGGTTACTCGTATT
Organism: Tannockella kyphosi; assembly: GCF_021054785.1. Taxonomy (GTDB): domain Bacteria; phylum Bacillota_I; class Bacilli_A; order Erysipelotrichales; family Coprobacillaceae; genus Tannockella; species Tannockella kyphosi. The sequence goes on from NZ_CP088239.1 coordinate 735,570, forward strand.
GATACTCTTATTGCAAATAACGATTATCCTCATAAAGAAGATGTTGTAGAAATCACGCAAGATGACATTGACAATGCTATTTTAGAATGGAATGGTGATGAAGAAAGCAAAGCTCGTGTTCTATCTTATATGCGTGAACATAGTCGTGAACGAGGTACTGCACTATGGTTACAAAATGAGTATGGCAATAATCTTCCTGCATTACTTGTTGTAAAAGGTGAATTATCTGAAAGTATCCCTTGGGCAAAAGTGCAGCGACAACTTGGCAAATTCATTGCTGAAGATAAATTCTTTGTGACAGATAGCAAAGATAGATACACCCTAGAACAGACCTCAGATGCCTTTGAGGAGCCTTTTGCTGTAAGGGATAATCTAATCCCCGATAACTCACTAGACCGTTACCATGCAGTAGAGGGGCATATACAGACCTTTGAAACAGAGGAAGATGCACAAACAGTTATTGAGCAGTTAAATGATAATGCAAGATATACAGTTAAGTATATTACAGAGGGATTTGACAGTTCCTATGTACTTGATGATAAAGAATTTGACATTGAGGGATTTGTAAAGCATGAATACGCAGATTTGTTCTATCAATCCTATGGAACTCGTGAAGAAGCACAAGCAGTTGCAGATAAACTTAATGCACTTTCAGAACATACTCCACCCGAGTTGATTTTCTTTGTTGATTTTAAAGATGTTGATATTGATTACTCAAAGTACAATGATAGAGATGTCATTGGTTATAATATTGATGGTGTTAAGTACACAGTTGGAAAAAGTGGGGATTTAACTTATACAACGCAAGAAACAGCTATTACACCTTATGGTGAAGTGCTAGGCGATAATATGACTGCTGATGTATATGAGAAATTCAAAGCTTGGAAAGAAAGCCTTTCAGCTCCACAAGAAGAAATCACAGAACCAGTACAAGTGGTAAAAGGTGAAAACTTCCGTATTACAGATAGTGATTTAGGTCATGGAACAAAGTCTGAAAAATACAAAGCGAATATGCAAGCTATTAGAACTTTGCAAACACTTGAAACTGAAAATAGACTTGCAACAGAGGAAGAACAAATTATTCTTTCAAAATATGTAGGTTGGGGTGGATTACCCGAAGTATTCGAGGAAGGTCATGTAGGATATGCAGAACTTAAATCAAGACTTACAGACGAAGAATATGCAGCAGCAAGAGCAAGTGTTTTAAATGCTCATTACACTTCTCCAACTATTATTAAATCTATCTATGATGCAGTAGAAAGTATGGGATTTGCTACTGGTAATATCCTAGAGCCTAGTTGTGGTGTTGGTAACTTCTTTGGTATGTTACCCGACAGTATGCAAAGTTCTAATCTTTATGGTGTGGAATTGGACTCTATTACTGGTCGAATTGCAAAACAGTTATATCCTAATGCAAATATTGACATCAAAGGTTTTGAGAAAACAGACTATCCCGACAGTTTCTTTGATGTGGCAATCGGTAATGTTCCATTTGGTGATTATGGCTTGCTCGAAAAAAGATATGATGCCCAAAACTTTAAGATACACGACCACTTCTTTGCGAAATCCTTAGATAAAGTTAGACCGGGTGGTGTGGTTGCTTTTGTAACAAGCAAAGGTACACTTGATAAACGAAACTCTAATGTCAGAAAATATTTAGCACAAAGAGCCGAGCTTGTAGGTGCTATTCGTTTACCAAACAACGCATTTAAAGCCAATGCAGGAACAGAAGTTACATCAGATATTATCTTCCTACAAAAACGAGAAAACCCGATTGATATTCAACCAGACTGGGTGCATTTAGGTTACGATGAAAACAACGTGCCAATGAACAGCTACTTTGTAGAAAACCCACACATGGTACTTGGTACTATGAAAATGGTCAGTGGTAGATTTGGTGAAGAAAGCACTTGTACACCGATTGAGAGTGCAGCTCTTTCAGAACAGTTACAAACAGCAATTCAAAACATTGTAGCAACTATCCCCGAAGTGGAATTTGACAATACAGATACCTTAGTTGACACCTCTATTCCTGCTGATCCAAACGTGAAAAACTATTCCTACACAGTAGTAAATGGCGAAGTATATTATCGTGAAAATTCACGCATGAGTAAACCCGAACTGAACTCCACAGCAATAGGTCGTGTGAAAGGCATGGTTGCTATTAGAGAGTGCGTAAATGACCTAATTCGCTATCAATTAGATGATTACCATGAAGATGTTATCAAAGGCGAACAAGTGCGTTTAAACAACCTATATGACAACTTTACAAAGGAATATGGTCTTATCAATTCTCGTGGAAATGCTCTTGCATTTAATGGTGATAATTCCTACTATCTCTTAGCATCACTGGAAGATGTTAATGAGGACGGAACACTAAAAGCAAAGGCAGATATGTTTACCAAACGTACTATCAAACCTAGTGTGAAAGTTACTTCTGTTGATACTCCGTCAGAAGCTCTTGCTATTTCTATTTCAGAAAAAGCGAAAATTGATATGGAATTTATGTCACAGCTAACTGGAAAAACAGAACAAGAATTATTTGAGAATTTGCAAGGAGTTGTTTTCCTAAATCCAATGTATGGATTTGGAAGTAATACAGCTGAGAAATATGTAACAGCAGACGAGTATTTAAGTGGTAATGTGCGTGAAAAATTAGAATGGGCAAAACGTAGCATGGCTCTTTCTCCCGAAGATTATACAGTAAATGTAGAAGCACTAGAAAAGGCACAGCCAAAAGACTTAGATGCAAGTGAAATTGAAGTGCGTTTAGGTGCTACTTGGATTGACAAAGATTATGTAGAACAATTTATGTATGAAACTTTTGAAACACCAAGTTGGTCAAGAGGTGACTATGGTATCAGTGTAAAATTTGCAAATTTTACTGGTGAATGGAGTATCCGTAATAAAAACCAAGCAGGATACCGAGATGTTGCATCCACTTCTACTTATGGTACATCAAGAGCCAATGCTTATCGTATTTTAGAAGATACCTTAAATCTTCGTGATATTCGTATTTATGATACTGTGGAAGATGCAGACGGAAAAGAGAAACGAGTATTAAATAAGAATGAAACTACTCTTGCACAGCAAAAGCAACAACTTATCAAAGAGAAATTCAAGGAATGGATTTGGAATGATCCCGAACGTAGACAACACCTTGTAAAGCTCTACAATGAAAAATTTAACTCCACAAGACCTCGTGAATATGATGGCAGTCATATTACTTTTGGTGGTATCAATCCCGAAATCAAGCTAAGAGAACATCAGATTAATGCGATTGCTCATATCCTCTATGGAAATAACGTATTACTAGCTCACGAAGTTGGTGCAGGAAAGTCTTTCGAGATGGTTGCAGGTGCAATGGAAAGTAAACGACTTGGACTTTGCAATAAACCTTTAATTGCTGTACCTAATCATTTGACCGAACAAATGGCAAGTGAATTTTTAAGATTATATCCTGCTGCTAATATTTTAGTAGCAACGAAAAAAGATTTTGAAACTCGTAATCGAAAGAAATTCTGTGCAAGGATTGCGACTGGTGAATATGATGCAATCATCATGGGACATAGTCAATTTGAACGTATTCCCGTATCACTAGAAAGACAAGAACGATTACTTGATGAACAGATTGATGAAATTACAAATGGTATTGCAGAAGTAAAAGCTAGTGGTGGTGAGAAGTTCACTATCAAGCAATTAGAACGTACAAAAAAAGGCTTAGAAAAACGATTAGAGAAATTACAAGCCTTAGATCGTAAAGATGATGTTGTTACCTTTGAGCAATTAGGTGTAGATAAGTTGATTGTAGATGAAGCTCATGCTTACAAGAATGGATTTGTATTTACCAAAATGCGTAACGTGGCAGGTCTTGGCTCTAGTGAAAGTCAAAGGTCAGCAGATATGTTTATGAAATGTCGCTATCTTGATGAAATTACTGGTGGAAAAGGTGTCGTATTTGCAACGGGTACACCCGTCAGCAATAGTATGACGGAGCTATATGTTATGCAAAGATATTTACAATACAACACTCTAAAACAAGCAGGATTACTTCATTTTGATGGTTGGGCATCTACCTTTGGCGAAACGACTACTACCCTTGAAATCAATCCACAAGGAAGTGGGTATCGTGCAAGAACTCGTTTTGCTAAGTTCTTCAATCTTCCCGAACTTATGAATATGTTTAAGGAAGTTGCCGACATCAAAACAGCCGACCAATTAAACCTACCAACTCCCGAAATTATCTATGAAACTGTATCAGCAAAACCTACGGAATTGCAAAAAGAAATCGTACAAGAGCTTTCTAAACGTGCAGGACGAGTACAAGCAAATCTTGTAGATCCTTCAGAAGATAATATGCTTACCATTACCAATGACGGGCGAAAGTTAGGACTTGACCAAAGGGTATTTAACCCAATGCTACCCGATGATCCCGACAGTAAAGTAAACACTTGTGTCAGCAACATTTATGACATTTGGCAAGAAACAAAGGAAGATAGATTAACTCAATTACTATTTTGTGATTTATCAACTCCAAAGCCGAAACCAAAGGATGTTTTAAAAGTAGCAAAAGGCGAAAACATGGGCATCAATGGTGCAGAAGTTAATGCACTAGAATATGGTGTTGACATCGAAGAAGAAGCTACCTTAATTGAAAAGGAAATGCCTTTTAGTGTGTACCATGACATCAAAGATAAGTTAATTGATTTGGGTGTTCCCGAAGAAGAAATTGCCTTTATTCACGATGCTAAAACAGAAGTTCAGAAGAAAGAATTATATAACAAAGTTCGTAATGGTGATGTAAGGGTAATGCTTGGCTCTACTTCTAAATGTGGTAGTGGTATGAACGTACAAGATAGACTTGTGGCACTCCATGACCTTGATGCTCCTTGGCGTCCGGGTGATTTACGTCAGAGAAGTGGTCGTATTGAAAGGCAAGGTAACATGAATAAGCAAGCAAAGATTTTTCGCTACGTTACGGATTCAACCTTTGATTCGTATTTGTGGCAAACTCTTGAAAGTAAGCAGAAATTCATTAGTCAGATTATGACCAGTAAATCCCCAGTTCGCTCATGTGATGACCTTGATGAGTCGGCATTATCCTATGCAGAGATTAAAGCTCTATGTGCAGGAAATCCCAAAATAAAGTTAAAGATGGATTTAGATATTGAGGTAGCTAAGTTAAAATTGCTAAAGGCAAGTCACCAAAGTACCAAGTATCGACTGGAGGATCAACTACTTAAATATTATCCCGAAAGCATTAAGAAAAATGAAGATTATATTGTTGCATTTGAAAAAGACCTTGTAACTTTAGGGGATAACATTCCTCAAGGAGAGGATTTCTTACCGATGACGATAAAAGGAGACAGGTTAATAGATAAGGAGAATGCAGGTGCAGCACTTCTCGCTTGTGTGAATGAGGTTATTGGGAGAGAAAGTGTAGAAATCGGTGCGTATCGTGGCTTTTCTATGCATTTAAGTTATGATAGCTTTCACAATGAACATACGGTTACTTTAAAGGGGGCAATGAGCCACACGGTTGCTCTTGGGAAAGATCTAAGAGGTAATCTGACTCGTATAGATAATGTGCTTGAAAGCATGAATAAAAGGCTAGAAGGTGTAAAAGCACAGCTTGAAAATCTTCGTAAACAACAAGCAAATGCAGAAATCGAAAAGGAGAAACCATTTCCACAAGAGCAAGAATTAAAAGATAAGTCAGAACAACTAGCAGAATTAGATGCGGAATTGAATATGAGTGGTGGAGCCAATGAGGAACTAGTGGAACATGAGAATACCAAGATAGCAAAATCCTCACGTCCTTCTGTACTGGATACGCTCAAATCTATGCCAAAGCAAAAGATAGAGCCAAAGCCAAAGATAGAGCCAAAGCCAAAGCGAGAGTTGCAGGAGGTAAGGTAAATGGCAAATAGACAACGGAACATTCGATTACAATGTAGAGTTACGGAAGAAGAGAAAGCTCTTGTGGAGAGAAATATGCAACACCTCGGAACGAAGAACTTAGAAGCATATCTTAGGAAAATGGCAATAGATGGTTACATATTACAGCTAGATACTTCAGATATAAGAGAGCTAGTTAGATTGCTTAGAGTAACCAGTAATAGCTTAAATCAACTTGCAAAACGTGCAAATGAAACGGGGAATGTATATCGTGATGATATAGAAGAACTAACAGAAAGCTATGATAAAATGTGGAATATGGCAGAGGAAATTATGGTACGACTAGCGAGTATATAAGTAGTGATTTAGACTTCGTCCCAAATTGGGACGAAGTTGCTATCACAGTAAAAATGATGACATCATGGACTGAATTTTTGACTCTTGATATACTAGTAGTGGAACTAGAAAATTAATAGCAGGAGGTAGAAAATGCGAAAAATATTTAAAATAATTTCAATGCCAGCAGTCTTTTCCTTGGATATTTTACTTGCAATTGCAAAAGGGATTTTATATGTAGCAGGTGGGATAATGAATTTGCTAACAATACTTTGTTTGATAGCAGGAGTGATTGGAATGACGAATGAATTATATAGTTTTATGATTATACCTTCTCTTATATCAGCATTTTTATTATCACCTTTTGGGATACAACTTGTATTAATATACCTAACTGCAAATGTAGAACTATTTAGAGATTGGATAAGAGAAATATAAAAATTGCCCGACACTTCTTAATCAGATTTGTCGGGCATACTTTTATTTTGTACTAAAGGCTTCTAATAATTTGCTAATGATATCATTGGCTACTTCAAATTGATTTGGAGATAATTTTCTTAGTCTTGAAGCAATCGCTTCTACGTTATTATCGGGAGTAATATCAAATAATAATTCGTCAGCTGAAATAGATAAAAGAATACAAATCTTTTTCATGGTAGTAAGAGATATTCCTACAACACCACGTTCTAATGCAGAGATACTATTTGTTTCCATTTCTAATAATTCAGCAAATTTTTCTTGGGTAAAACCTGCTCGTTCTCGTTGGTATTTAACTCTAGCACCAATTTCGATGTTAATTTCTTTTTTATTTGCCATAACTAAACCTCCTAATATTAGTATAGGTAATACTAGAGTTGACTATAAGCGATTAATAATAGTACAATTATATGATTATTAATATTAGTTCCAACAAAAAAAGATGTATAATAAAAAGAAAGAGAGATAGAAGTATGGTAAATGCGAAAGAAATCTTTGAACGAGCAAAAATGCGACGTCTTACAGAGCATATTTTATATGGAGTATCAGTTCCGTCAGAGAATGAAGATTATGATAAGAGAATGGATAGAGCGTTTTGTATATTTGATAATCATGTAAAAGAATTAGCACATGAAAATGCAGATGATATTTCTGACCACGTAAATGAGCTGGTGCGAGAGACAACAGAAATATATATAGAAATAGGAATACAATCTGGTATAATGCTAATGATGGATTTTATGAAGAATACTGAAATGGTTGTGGCATTAAGTGAAAAGAACGAAGTGAAGTCCTGTTATAAAGAAATGTACTTTCTCTTATTTCAAACGATAACGAATGCACTGAATATTTTAGAAACAGAAGATGGTAATCAGACAGAGCAGATTAAAATATTATTGAAAGAAGCACAAACTAAGTCAGAACAAATCTTCATGGAACTACCATAAATAAGTGAGAAAAGGGGAAGAATATATGAGCAGTTATTCTGTAACAGAGTATTTGAAAAAAGTACAAATTAAGGAAAATCTAAAGTATAATTCAAAGGAATTTAGGGAGCAAGTAATAGCAGAGGGGGAACAGGCATATCACCTAGCAAATTTTTATGAAGCTTATCAGAAAAAATGTATTATGATTGTAAATCCAAAGAAACACATGGAATTTAAGCAGATAAAAAAATTACTAAAACAGCATTTTGTAATGCTATACGATGATGAGCCACTAGAAACATATGAGCTGAAATATTCAAAAAAGAATATGCAGGCATTGCTCACTATTCGTTGTGAAATGATAGTAAATAATGAGGGCGATAAGGTGACGAATAAATCTGAATTACTGGCACAGTTATTTGCAATGTATCAAGATAATTTCATAGAAGTGGAAGATGGGAAATACATTAAGATGATATTTACAATAAAGCTATATGATGAAATCTTTATCGAAGAAGATGATGTGAGATTGCAGGAACTGGCTGTAAAGTGCAAAGTCAGAATGAGTTATGACATAGAAAAACATATGAGAGAAGAGGGCATTTAGATGCTCTTTTTTTCTGCTCATTTAACAGAAAGGAGAGAAGAGTATGGCTACATCAAGGTTAATACCGATGCATAAAAACAAAGGGAAGAGTATTGCAAAATGCTTAGCAGATAGAACAGATTATGCGAAGAATTCTGAAAAGACCAATGCAGGGGAATATGTGTCATCTTATGAATGTGATCCAAGAACTGTACAAGGGGAATTCATGTTGTCAAAGAGAGCTTATCTTGATATTACAGGACGAACACAAGAGAGTGATGTGATTGCGTATCAGATACGACAATCATTTCGACCAGGGGAGATTACACCCGAACTTGCTAATAAATTAGGATATGAACTTGCAATGAATTTTACAAAAGGGAAGCACGCATTTATCGTAGCAACTCATGTGGATAAGGCTCATATTCATAGTCATATTATCTTTAATTCTACGTCATTAGATTGTACAAGAAAGTTCAGAAACTTTTGGGGTAGTACCAGTGCTGTAAGAAAATTATCTGATAGAATATGCTTAGAAAATGGTCTTTCAATCGTAGAAAATCCTAAGCCGTCACGTGGGCATTATGGTAAATGGTTAGGAGATAAAAAATCGTTAAATCACTCTGATAAAATTAGAATGAGTATAGATAGCACGCTACAGAAAAAACCACAGACCTTTGAAGAATTTCTGCACCTTATGGAACTAGCAGGGTATGAAATTAAGAGGGGAAAACATATTGGGTTTAAGAGTGCAGAACAAGGCAAATTTATACGTTTTCGTTCATTAGGAAAAGGATACTCACAAGAAGAAATTCAATCAATCATCAGTGGGAAAGCAATACCGAGAGAGCAGAACAGTAGCAAGCAGAATTATAGAAAATCAATAAATTTACTAGTAGATATTCAAGTAAAAATCAATGAAGGAAAAGGTGCGGGATATGAGCAGTGGGCGAAGATATACAATCTAAAACAGATGGCTCAAACTATAAATTTCTTACGAGAAAATGATTTGCTAGACTACTCAAATCTTGAAGAACGAGCAGAGGAAATCACTGGGAATTTTGAAAGATTAAATGCAGAAATTAAGTCAGCAGAGAAACGTATGGGAGAGATACAAGTGCTACGAACTCATATCATCAATTATATGAAAACAAAAGATATTTATACCGATTATCGCAAGGCAGGGTACTCTAAGAACTTCTATGAAGAGTATGAAAGTGAGTTGATATTGCATAAAGCAGCAAAGACTGCTTTTGATGAATTAGGAACGAAAAAACTTCCAACAATGAAGTCATTACATGGGGAATATGCTGAGCTATTATCAGCGAAAAAAAAAGCATATGTTATCTATAAAAGTATGAAGAAAGATATGCAAGAAATACTTCGAGCAAAAGAAAATGTTGACCGTATTTTGGAACTCAAAGAGGAACAAAAGGGCAAAGAAAAAACGCAGGAAGCAAGGTAATTGCTCCTGCGTCTACAGCATTGGTTACAGTGCGTGGCTCACAATTTATTGTGTCAATGGGGATTGGGGTAACCCCAACAAGTAAGCGTGTGGAAGCCGAAAGGGCGACCACAGGCATTGCTTGCCAGTATTTGTTCTAAGGGAAGATAAATATCTAATAATATATTATTATCATAAATACATCCATTTACTTTCATAAAAAAACTCCTAAATTAAGCTATCCTTAACATCAAACTTCGTTTTGAAATCTTCATAGCTATTTACCCAGTCAAATTTAATGAGATTGGATACAGCTTCAAAGTGGAGAGTACCACATTTGATTTTGTTTTGTTCAACCTCAGTTAAATCACTACGTTCTTTACCAGCTTTTGTTTCGACTATAAAGTAGATACCTAATGTTGTATCATTAGTCCCATCTTCTTTGCAGATTATTGCCCAGTCGGGAGAGTAGTTTCCGTAAGGAGTATCTATCACAAATCCACCTTTTTTAAGCTTTGTAAACAATACGATGTTTGAATTTTGCTCAAGTTTTTCGGCAAACTCTTTTTCACCTTTACTATCAAGTTTGTAATATTCGTTAAGAGCTGATTTTCTGTTTTTATCAGCTTTAAATACTTTCCACTCATCAATAAAATCTTCTTCTGTTATAGTGTCTACTGCGAAGATTTGCCCCTCATTTAGTTCGTAACCCTCGATGACTTCATAAGAATATACACTATTAGCTTTCGCATCATTCAGTGCTGTTAAAATCTTTTCCGTAATCTTATCCAATATGTCCGTGAAGTTTAAAGCTTCTCTTTTTTCTATGCCACTCAGTATTTTAAAAATCGCAAGTCGAGGGAGCATAGTGTGGTACATGATATAGTTGACAATTTCAAAATCACTTTTTGGAACAACCTTTGAACCTACCTCAATATCAAACTCCTTGTCACCCGATTTTTCAAGTTCAAACATACCAACATCAGAGAAGTTCGCTTTACTGGTTGTTATATTTACAGTTTGCTTAATAGCGAAAAATTGCAGATAATTATTTATATCATTTATCATCGAATTGATAAAATCATCTTTGTTGATATTGCATCTATATAGTGTTTTCTTTTTTAGCTTTTCACAAAGGTTGCTATACAGCTTTTCAAATTCATCTTCGGTAACAAATGCTCTCACTTTGTTATTGTAAGATGGATTATCCTTGTTTTTAACCTCGATACGTTTACTGCCTTTTTCAACCATTAACTGTACGAACTGTTCTTTTAGTTTAATGCTATGTTCCTGTAAAACTTCATCTGTAAAGATAAGAGTTTCAATAGCTTTCATAGTTTTTTCTGCATTATTTTTTAAAATATTATTGCTATCAAAGATACCATTGTTTTGAAGTTCTATTTTGAAAGTATCAACTAAATGAGGAGTGATGTATGCTTTCGGAATACCTGCTTTAGTAAGAGCAGCAGTAAGTACATCAGCAGTAACTTCATTCTTGTTGAAGTTCATACTATCATTAAAGTCATCTTGTAGCATACGAGAGAAGTTCTCATAGCTATCGTTTGCGATAACAGTTAATTCGTTGATGTTTGGATCTAAACATCTATTACCCAATGTATCAACGGGCAATCTTAGACCACGACCAATTTCTTGTTTTTTTGCAATTTCGCTACTGCCATTTTTAAGAGTACAAAGGGTAAATACATTTGGATTATCCCAACCCTCACGAAGTGCAGAGTGAGAGAAGATAAAGCTAAGTGGTTCATCAAATGAGATAAGTTCATCTTTCTTTTCTAAAATCAAGCTAATAGCTCTATCAATATCTTCTTGTGATTTTGCAGTAACATCAATGCCTTTTTTATCGTATTGTACTTCTGATATATTTTGCTTTTTATCAAGAGCAAAATAACCCTCACGAACAGCTAATACATCATCATAGGATTTAAAGCAATCTTTATATTTTTCTATTTTAGATTTGTTGTTAATAATAAATGCTTGATATTCTTCATCAAAAATTCTTAGGTACTCACCACGAGTATCTTCTCTATCATAGTCACGTACATTCTTTACAGCATCAATAAAAAACAAGGTAATTGCTTTGATGTTTTTACCTGCTTTAAGCATTGATAATTGCTTTTTAAAATGGCTGTGTATAGCTAGTCTTATTTGAATACGGACTGCTTGTATATCATCAAGACCATTGTTGCCTTCACCAATATTTAGCCTAAGCTCGCCACTATCAGTGAAAATTCTTAGTGGATTTTCTTTGTGAGGATTTTCAGCAATACGCATATTTTTGTATTGAGGGAGTCCACCCGAAATATCATGTAGTGAAGTGTTACCAATAACATCGACAGTAGTGAAGCGAATGCTATCACCTTGCTTTTGGGTAAACATCTCAATTCGTGCTTTTAAATCCTTTGTAAATGAAATATAACGGATATAAGGGTAGTCCCTATCAATAACACCATTTACTGTTTTAACACCGATTTTCTTTACCAAATCATTTTGATAAGCAGCATAAGAGTCTAACTTATATATTTGGTTATATAGTTGTTTATGCGTAGCAGAATAACGTAAAAGAAATAGTGGCTCTAGTTGTTCTAATGCTTGAAGTGACTTGGATTTTTTGCCTTTTTGCCCCTCGATTTTTTGTGGCTCGTCAATGATAATAACTGGGTTAATTGCTTTAATATCGTCCCATAAAATTTGCCCGTATTCATCATCAGTACGGATTTTATTATTGTCTTTATTAAATGCTTGGATGTTCATAACACAAATACTTAAATCGGTAGATTCAACAAGGGAACTACTGATTTTTTTTAGATTATTACTATCATAAACAAAGCTATGCTTATCTATATCAAGTCCGTATAATCTTTGGAAGTGTTCATTTAATTGTTCAATGGATTTTTCTACACCTTTACGAATTGCAATACTTGGTACTACAATCATAAATTTTTTTAGATTGTATTCTTTGTATAATTCTAAAATGGTACGCAGATACACATAAGTTTTACCAGTACCAGTTTCCATTTCTATTGTGAAGTTATTACCCTCTAGGAAGTTATCAGCAAATAGGTTGTTATTTAGTTGCACATTTCGTAGATTGTTAAGTACCTTTGTCCCGATGACGATACCCTCATTACGAATTGGATCTCCCTCAGCAAATTTTCTAATACGTTCGGGTCTATAAATACTGTCGGTTCTTCTTGGTGAACCCTTGAATAAATCCACAGTGGATTTAATCGCTTTTAATTGATAATCTAATTCATCATCAAATTGGAAATTTATTCTTTTTGCCATGATTTAACTCCTCTCAAATTTTATATATGTGGCTCATTAAATAAATTCCACTGTATAGGTCTGTTTTTTCTCACCACTGTTGCGTTCTACAAGTGCTTTTAGATGTCTGAACGAATAATCTTTAAGGTCAATATCATCTTTAAAGGCACTATCTCTAAACACAAATTTAATAGGCAGTGGGGCAAGGGCTGCAATTTTTTCTAGAAGTTCAGTTGTAATTTCTGTTTCAAGGCATACAAGATAAGAGCTTGCATATAGGTAGGTTCTTTCGCCAATATCATCCAATATTTCAAGTGTATCAGATAGGGGAACATCTTTTTGACGGAGCATAATTTCATATACAACATCAATATCTTTTGCACCAAATACAAAGTCCATACGATCACAATCATTTGCATATTCTAATACACTTTGTTGAACTGAATTTTCAATTATATTCCACTTAATATTCGTATCAGTAGTACGGAACACTTTAAAGCCGATATCAGGCACTTTTTTAGGTGGCTCATCAAGTTTTAATTGCTCGTTATTTTGTTCAATTTCAAGTTTTATTTTTTCGCCAGCACGTCGGATGCGTTCTTTTCCTATTTCGCAAATGTTTTTATAACCAGCGTTATAAGCTTCTGATTTTTCGTCGGTTATTTCTGGAAACTGCACCATAATGAATTTACGATTGCCACCATCTTCGGCATTAAGTTGCATTACTGCGTGGGCTGTTGTGGCAGAGCCGGAGAAGAAGTCGAGGATGATGTCATTATCACCTTGACTTATTATTTGAATAAAAAATTTAATCATTTGAGAATATTTAGGGAAATCAAAAAAATTATTGCCCATAAGTAATTTCAACTCATCAGTTCCTTTTTTTGTTGTAGCTAAATTGCTTAATACAGAGCGAGGATTGATAATAGTTTTTTCTTTTTCATAGAATAAAACTCCACTGCTATTAAAATAAAAATCTGTTACTCGTTGCCCTTTACTGTCAAAAACTTCATGTCCCTTAATAAAGTTTTCAACTTGGTTTTTCATTGCAAAACCAGCTTTAAGTGTAGTGTCTTTGACAAGTTTTCCATTTATAAATTGCATTTCATCTGATAGTATATATGTCTTTTCGCTACCACCAATTTCACCAGTGAATGTTGCATTTTCTCCTTCAAACCTAAATCCTTTAGGAAAAATAATTTCAACAGCAGGATTTTTTACAGAGATTTTTTTCAATGCCCCATGTCTAATATATTCTCCTTTATTGTAGTTTTTAAAATTAGGTAACATATTTTTGTTCCTACTATAACATAATACATATTCATGCCCTCTAGTAAAATGTCCAGCAGTTGTACCTGTTCCCAAATCCCATATTAAAGTAGATATATTATTTTCTTGACCAAAAACTTCATCACAAACTTTCTTCAAATTATCAACTTCATAATCATCAATACTAATAAAAACAACGCCATCATCAGTAAGTAAATTTTTTGCAATCTTTAGTCTTGGATACATCATATTAAGCCAGTTTGCGTGGTATTTGTTTTTTGATTTTTCGTTTTTTTGTAGTGGGTTTCCGTCCTCGTCTGCCACACCCTCTGCAACATCACTTTCTTTTTTATCCATTGCGAATTTATCGTTATATACAAAGTCATTACCAGTGTTATATGGTGGGTCTATGTATATCATTTTGATAGAACCATAGTAATTTTGGCGAAGAAGTTTCAGCACTTCAAGGTTATCGCCCTCAATATATAGGTTTTCAGTTTCTAGTGGGTTTTTGCTACCCGCGGCTATATATTTTAATGTTCTGTTATAAACATCTTCTTGTGATATTTTCTTTGCAGATTGTTTGCCCGACCAAGTAAGCTCGTACTTTTCGCTGTCCACTTCCTCAATCTTCCCCAGTTCTTCCTTTAATGCCTCAACATCAAGCATTCCGTCCTTAACAGCACTAGGGAAAAGCTGTGCTAAGGCTTTTAGATTGTCACCGACAATGTTGTTTATTCCTTGTGGTATTTTATTGTTTTCCATTTATTTTTTCTCCTTTAATTTTAACAAAATGGTATTTGTTTCTTTCAATTTCTCCTCTAGCATATCTTTAAGTCTTACTATTTCGGGTTTATAGTCAAGTATGGCTGATTTATACAATGACATATCAAAACAAAAATCGAGATTATGCTCCTTATTTCGTTCATCTATAAAATTACAATTAATTCGTACATCAGTGGCATTCACAAACTTCTTGTCTGAGCTTTTATATTCCGTATCTATTATATCGACATAAATTATATATTGTTGTTTCGGTGGCAGTGAAATAGGGGTTTGTTCTAATTTTGATATATGTTCAAAGAAAATTTCTTTATATATGCATTTTTTTGCTTCTTGATTAAATTTGATTTTTAATTCTTTAGCACTTGAAATTCCCGTATTTTCAACAATAAAAGCTAATCTACTTTCAATAAATTTAAAATTTATAATTATATTAGGCTTGTTCATTTCATCATAAAGTCTGAAGTTTTGCCAAAGTGCCAACGCTCCTAAACAAACAGTTCCTATAAACGTCAAAAAACTACCATAAAATGATAACAACTCATAATCTTTAAAAGATGTTACGGTGAAACAAAACCCCTTCATAGGGTATATAAGGTTAATTATTTGTGGAATAAAAGCTGAAATAATTATAATAACTACTATAACTATAATCCAAAACCACCATTGTTTATAAAAAGGTTTTTTCTTATTCAAATCTAATCCTCCTCAAATTTCAATTCGTTTTCATGTCCATAAGAGCATTCTGATATATTTTCATTATTCACGCTAACAGTTATATATTGTTTGAACGATATTCCGGTGATAGTAGTATTAGTGATATATAGTCTGAAGCATAAACCTCCTAGTGGTTTTTCCCAAAAGTCTTTGTATGTTTCATTCTTAAAATATATAAACATACAAAACAACTCATCTTCATGTTGGTTCAAGAGTGTTGAGATCCCTGCTTTAGGATGGTTTTGATTAAAACAAACAGCTTGCTCCACCGAAACAGTATCGGTTTTAATGCCTACGATTTCAATTCTATCAAATGCTATATGCCTTATAATGGCTTGTGACGTATTGGCAAGTTTGAAATTAACAACTTTACAATATTGCTGAATTTCATAATCTTTCTCATTGTCAATATCGATGTTCAACGTTATATAGTTATTCTTTAATTCCACTGTTTCGCCTGTATGAACACTATTAATTTTATTATGAGATTTAGAAAAATAATACCTTTCCATTGGAGCTGTGATAGATGTTGAATTTCTTGCACAGAATGTAGTCTGTCCAATTACAACATCTACAATCTTTATCACGGGTAATAAACTTTGTGCATTGATTTTTTGAAAGTAATTATTTTCTTTACTTAGGTTCTCATTGATTTTATTTAGTTTCTTATTTTGATAAAAAGCCAATGAACCCAAGGTAACAGTTCCAATAAAAGAAAGTATAGAGCCATAAAATAATATCATATCACTTGCAGAAAATACTGTGTTTGGTAGCCCGTCGGCTGTACCCTTTAAGTATGTATAGTTTATAATAAATGGAGTTGCTACAAGTACAAGTATAGTTGCTACTACACTTAGCCAAAACCACCATTGCATATAAAATATTTTTTTATCTTTATTCATCATATACCATATTTAACCTTTCATTATTTCTTCTTTACTAACAAAGTATTCTTTGTGCATACTTGCGTTATCATCCAATCTTAAAATAGGATTCTCATGGTCGTAAATATATCTTGAATTGTATTCATAAATTCGTAAACACACTTTTTCTATTAGAAACAACACTTTTTCGTTATCTGATAATTTGTCATTGTTATCAAACATTACTTCAGATAAAGGAACGAGATATTCATAACAGTAATACGTGCTGTTTTTTGTATAGTCTTTTAATACACTAGGAAATTTCAAAAAAACAGCTAAATCGCTTATAAATTCAGGAGCAGAAAACAACGCAGTATAGTAACTGTTTTGATGAAGTTGATCCTTTAGAGAAAATCCATTAAAACAATAATCTTGTCTATCTTGATAGTATCCTAATCTAACTTTTAGACGAGCTACATTAGCTGTGCTAGAGTAGTTGTCAAGATCCAACTCTTGCAATACCCCTTTATAGTAGATCTCGATATAATTATTATTTTCTTGAAAAGCGATTTTGTATGAAGCTAAATAATCACTCAATGCTGTTTTATTTAATAGCAAATCCCTTAAATTCAATCCGTTATCATTTATATCCGAATTCAATCTTCTACCTAAATGAAAGAATAAAATCTTATCTAATTTCTTTACAGGTCTACACTGCTTTACAAATTCTTTAATGCCTTGGCAAAAAATATCAGAACTCATAGCAGCACTGCTTATTTGATGTAAAAGACTTTCTTCGGAAACATCTAAGTATCTACAAAGAGAGTCTATCATAGTTTCTTTTGTATATGTTTGTATATGCATTTAACACTCCTCCAAGCAACTAATATGATTTTTTATCTTTTTATTTAGCTTTACTTTCTCGATATTTCCACTAGCTTTTACTAAGCTAAGTTTAAGTAATTCCAACCCTCTCAAATTAGCATACAGCTTACGAACTTTACTTTCACTATACCAAATATCCTTGCGCATTAAAAATTCTTTACTGTTTGCATACACCTTACTATTTGTCAAAATATATGCCTTAACATACATTTCAAGGTAGGTAGTAACTTTGTTTTGCTTGCCAATAAGATTATCTAGTGCTAGGTGGTTTTCCAGTTCCTTTTTATCAGTGCTAGTGATAGTGGTATAAAAATCACTTGTCACTAGAGTATCAGTCACTACAATTTGTGTATTATCTGTTTGGCTAAGTCTTTTAAGTGCGAAAGAGTAAACCTCTTTGCTATTGTCGTGTAGCCTTAATACACAAGGTGATTTGATGATAGTTTGATACATATTAGCTAAAAAAGTAGCCTTTTTAATATCTACGAGTTCAAGGTCATAAAACTGAATTGTCCACACATTATATTCATCATTTATCACCGATGGAATTTCTTCGCCAATAATCTGATATGAAAGTGTGCAGCTCTTAACATTGTCTTTGATTTTCTTTTTAACGGCAGGCTTTAGTTCCTTTGGAATAAAGTCTTTCATTGGGAGCTTTATATCGACTTTGTACTTATCATCTAGTTTTAGCATTATTCCACCACCAAAAATGAGATAAGCTCAAAATCGTCCGTTGTATCATCAGCAAAAGCATTATTAAAACCACCAAAGTCAAATGACATGGAAATAGCTTTTTCTTCTTCAACACCCTTTATCGATTTCACAGCCTTATTTAGCAAGTCAGAGTAGAACGACATATTATTGGTGTGGCTTGTTCGGTTAAGAAACTTGTCGAAATATTCTTTCATTGGCTGGCTTTTGCCATAGCATAATTTACGGAACACTTTTAAAACTTCTCTAGCTTGACTGTTTCCATATAAGATTTCCCCATCATTACTAATATAGATCGTGTAGTATGGATAGAGAGATGAGTCGGATTTTGGTTTGTCGCTTAAATTGCTATGCTTAAAGCAAAGCAACACACCATGATTTTCTCCATCTGTAACGGAATAAATTCCATTAGGGACTTTTTTAAGTTCAGCATGATTGCTTATATAGGAAGAAAGCTCGTGTAGATACTCATTCATATTTAGGTCAGATAGAGATATGTTTTCATTTGCGTCATCAATATCTATCACTTCATCTTTCAGTCTTTCAAGCTGTCTTTTTCTGAAATTAAAATCATTCATCTCGGGAGTTAGGACATCTTCATCACCAGTAGAAACAAGGTTGAGTGTAGTCATTTTACCTTTTACTCGTTGCTCTAATCCAAGATACTCGTTTAATTCCATGTTAGGGAAGAAGTTTATCATTTGTATCTGTTCGTTTGTGCTACCGATACGATCAATTCTACCAAATCGCTGTATCAGTGATACAGGATTCCATTGAATATCAAAGTTGATAACAGTATCGCAGTCTTGTAAGTTCTGTCCCTCTGAAATACAATCTGTACCAATAAGAATATCTATTTGTTCTTTGTGTGGTATTTCTTTCTTCGTTTTAGATTTAGGAGAGAAAGCACACAAGACATCATTAAACTTAGCATCTATTAATTTGTTGGTGGTTTTAGCACCTTTACCAGTAACAACAGCAGAATGAATATTATTGCTTTTTAGCTCACTTGCGATTTCTTTATAAATATAGTCAGCAGTATCAGAAAAAGCAGTGAAGATTAGTAACTTTCTATTACCTACGTTATAAGGTGTTGTAGTGATTTTCTTAATAATAATTTCTTTAAGTTCTTCTATTTTAGCATCTCGGTTTAAGTCCAAAATTTGCTTTGCTTCAGCATAGATTTTTTTCAATATGATTTTATCACCTTCGAGATCGTTTAAATAATCTACAATACGCAAATGTTTTACTTCAATTTCATACTTGCCTTCAAGATATGGATATTCTTCATCACCAAAATCACCTTGTTCTTCATCTACATATCCACCATTTTCAAGCCGATAAATTGTATTATCAATCTTTTCAAGTAGTCGTCTTAAAGTTTCAGCGAATGAAAATACAGAACTTTCAAGTCTTTTAAATAGATTAAATCTATGCAAGACTACCATACCTTTTGATTGAGTATCAAAATCCATCTTACCACCACGTTTACCAGTTAATTTGTACTTTTCGAGGTATATTTTTTGGAACTCTGATTTAATATATTTAGTTGGAGTATAAACCGATAAGTTTAATACCTCTAGTAACTCGTTAGTATCCTCAAATTTCAGCAAAATAGACATTGTATCTATGTCATTGCGAATAGTATCGGGTTTATTCTTTTCGGGAAATTTACCGACGCTGCTGCTTCCATAAAATCCAGTAATGTGTTTTCTACTTCGTGATATGGTCAGTATTTCCAGTAGTTTATAAAAATCTGATGGCAAGCTATCTAGCAATAAATTTTTGTTTTTACTATCTTCTCTTTCCCAAAGATTGATAGCAGCAGAAGTCTTTCTAAGTAGATTATCCACACTAGAAATACCCTCACCTTGGAATGCAAAATCTTCATCTCTTGAAATAATGCTTATCTGATTTTTCAAGTCTACTAAACTGTTATTTACTGGAGTAGCAGAGAGTAATAGCACCTTTGTACTATTCTTCCCCTTTTTGATAACATCTTGTAGTAGCCTTGCGTACCTTGTCATAATCAGCTGATCATTATCGTCATATCTGTCTTTACGATTTCTAAAATTATGGGACTCATCAATTACAACTAAATCGAAATCGCTCCAGTTGAATTGTTTTAAATCATGTCCCGATGTAGACATACCCTTATATCTCGATAAGTCAGTATGAAACAGTATTCTGTAATTAAATCTTTCATTAAGGAAACTTCCTTTGTTATCCCCTTTAAAAGAATTCCAGTTATCATACAGTTTAGCAGGTGTTAAAACTAGAACATTATCCATTTTGATTTCAAAATATTTGATTACAGCAAGAGCTTCGAATGTTTTACCCAAACCAACAGAGTCAGCAATAATACAGCCACCATATTTATGAAGCTTTTGAATAGCTGATACAACGCAATCTTTTTGAAAATCAAATAGTGCATTCCATATTTCTGTACTTTTGAATTTTTGGCTATCATTTTCAAATCGCTCAACACCACTATCTAATTGATGTCCAAATAGCTCGTTTAGAGTGAAGTAATATAGAAACTCTGGCGAGTGGTCTTTATATATGTAAGCCAAACTTTGTAATAATTCCTGTTTATAATCAGCAGAATATTGTTCGTTATACCAAATTTGCTCAAAAACATTTTTAGCGTGGTTTATTTGTTCCTTATCTATACTGCCATTAAGCATAGTATCAAAATTAAAACTTTGTATGCCACGTTTTCTCTTGGGTGTAAGCTCTAATGACGATGATCCTTGTATCATGAAGTCGTCATCTATAATTAAAACATTGCCACCAATATTAACTTTAGGATTAACTTTCTTTACATTAACATTTTTCTTTATGAAGTCGTGCATTGCTTTTGCTTTCGCAAAATGTTCTAATTTGTTTTTCTCTACAATGTCATAAGAGTTGTATAAAATATCATTCGGTGATATTTCAAACTCGTGGGATATTTCGGTCTTATCGGGTACGAATTTTGTATCTCTAATTATAAAATTAATTTCTTTTACATTTTTTAAGTTCTTTTCTAATAATGCAAACACCGATAAAGTAAGTTTATCATTCACTATGTTTATCGTAGCATTAGTTTTAGTTTTAAGAACATCATTTATTTTTTCAATAAGATGCTCCGAATTGTTCACTACGTTACTCATTTGTTTCATCCTCTCATTTCTTGTTTGTACATACAAAATTAGCTGTGGAATGCCTTTTATTCATTAATTGTTTCTCGTACAACATCACATATATCTCCAATGTTGCAATTTAAGTAATCACATATTCTGATAAGAACTGATAGTGAAACTTCTTCACTCTTATTTAATTTGTTCAAAGTGCCTGTCGCTAAATTTAAATCTTTTCTCATTGTTGGTTTTGAAATATTTTTCTCAATAAGTAAAATCCATAGCTTTTTATAGCTTATCTTCATACTCAATCACCTCGTTTTTCTTTTTCGTTTTACGCAAAATCATCTTATCCTATATTATATCACAAAGATATCTAAAGCACAATAAAACCTACCTTCTTTTTATCAAAATAATGCAACTTCTTGATAAAAATTATTATCCTGTTGTAATTTTAATAAGATCAAGTGGCACGAGTATAAAAGCATTTTTTTGCTTACAAGTCATTTTCCTTCAAGCATAAACAAGTTTTGCCTTGCTATGAAAGCGGTATTTGTAATTTTATAAGAGCTTTTTACACAGCTTGTCGATACAAATTACATTATTTTATCTTTCAACAGTATATGACAAATTCTGCCATTACATTGTTGTATTATAGGTTTATGGCTATAAAGGTTAGCCTATTAACACAATAGATGTGAGGTGAGAGAAATTAGTGGTGATAAACCGATTTACAAGAAACTGATAGGTATTATCGAAGATGATATTTTAAATGAAACGTACAAGGAGGATGAAATTATTATTTCAACAACACAGATTAGCAAACAGTATGAAGTAAACTCAACAACAGCAATGAAAACGATTAGTGTATTAAAGGAAAATGGAATTATTTATAAGAAACGAGGAATTGGAATGGCAGTTACAAGTAATAGCAGGAGCATTATTTTAAGCAAACGAAAAATGATGTTCATGGATCAATTACTACCGGAACTTATTTTAGAAGCAGGTAAGTTAGATATATCGAAAAAAGAATTAGCGACTTTGATATTGAAAGGTGAACTTTATTAAGAGATACATTTGCCAATAAATGTAGTAATTATCTACTGTTGTATAATGAAATTTCAGAACATGAAAGTATCATCTATTATTATTTAACACAGCTATGTGGGGTAATACTATGAAGTACACATTATTAGATAACGACGATAGTATACATAAAACACTAAAATACATTGAAAGCAGTAATCCGAAAAGGGTTACTGCTTTTTTTATAAGTTGCGAATTTTGTAGAAAAAGGCGATTTTTTGACACGTACAGTGTTCAAAAGGTCGCCTTTTTTTGTTACATAAATAATTTGATTTTAATTTCAAGAAGATGGGAGTGCTACAAGCTCAAGTATCCGTAATTTTTTAATTTTTGACAAACAACAAATTAAAAAATTAAAGGAGAAAGAAAATGAAAACACCCAAAGAATTTGATTATGACTTATGGAAAGATGAAACAGGAAGAGGTTTTATCAGAGTAAAACGAACTGGAGAGGTTTGTGAGGTAAATGATGATACATTTAGAGTTTTAAGAAATGAAGCGATGGCGATCTATCGCAATAACAAAGGTGTTCCAGTCTATGGAGTTGAAAATGGTAAAAGTGTAGTAGTTCGTTATACTACCAACTTAGCTTTATACATAGAGGAAGGCAATGAGGATATCGGTGCAGACTGGAACATTGATAAAACAGACTTAGAAAATGAAATACTAACAAAATTACTTATAGAAGATTTTTGTGAATTACTTACGGACAAGCAGTTAGATGTATTGGAGCAATGTTTAAAGAAAGGTATGCTTCCGGCTGAGTATGCAAAAGAAAAAGGAATTAGCAAGCGTGCTGTCGGGTACACGATTGAGGGGATTGAAAAAAAAGCAAAAAAGTTTTTTGACTGATACTTCACTTTCGTTCATGTTTTGTAGGTTGTTAAGTGAAAGGGATATATAACGACCCTTTATGTTCTTTGACAACCGAATATACAGTATTGCAAATACTTTCCGTTTAAGTCGAGCAACAAGGATTAAGTCGCCATGACCTCATAGAGTAATTTTAGTGTGCAACTAATTTTATATAAAGAATAACACTAAATGACCTTTATGTGATAGCGAGAAACTGAGTTCCGAAACAAACAATGTGGTGTTGTTTGTTTGCCAAGAAACCTAAACGTAATAATGATACTCCTGTCCAGCCAATAGCTCGAGCGTGATGAAACCGTCGCAAGCAATGGAGGCAGCTACGAGAAATCCTCGCAGGGGTTAGATTCCCGTGATGCCAACCAATGGCAGTTTGCAGTATTCCCTACATCAACGAGAGTTGATATTGACAGGGTTGTTGAGAACAAATATGTCAAATAAAAACAAACCAATAAAATTTTAAGTAGCAGAATGTAGAAATATGTTCTGCTACTTTACATATTATGAAAGAGGTAAAAAATGCAGAAAAGTAGAATATATCGTGGAGATATTTATTACTGTGACTTAGAGCCAGTAAAAGGTTCTGTACAAGGTGGTGTAAGACCAGTGTTAATCATTCAAAATCAAATAGGTAACGATTATGCTCCTACACTAATAGTTGCAGTTATAACAACTAATATGAAGAAATTAAATCAGCCTACGCATATCGTAATAGGCAAGAATTATGGACTTGAAGATCCGTCAATGGTTATGCTAGAGCAGATTAAGACTATTGATAAAAGTGAGCTTAGAAGCTATGTAGGAAGAATTAGCGAGCCTTTTACCATTCAAAAAATAAATCAAGCCTTAGAAATCAGCTTAGGATTAAAAAATGATGGAATATAGTTTTTGCTCTGTCATAACCCTTTGTCCCAAATCATACTATGAAACAGGAGGTGCAGAAACTATGGTGAATTTAGATGATTTAAAGAATGTTGACCCACGAACAGTGGATAGAAGTTCTCTTGTGGAGAGAAGCTCCGTGAAAATAGACCCTAATGCTACAAAAGAAGAAAGATTAAGTGAATATATCAAGCAAATTAAAAATCCGTATTGTTATCTCGATGGAAAGACTGTTGTTAAAATTAGCTTTGCAAATACGGATACTTCTATTGAAGATTGTATTTCTAATTATTTAAAAGGTGTATAAGTCAAGTGTGTCTACATAAAATCGACATCGTGGATTTTGAAACAAAAATTATATACACTTTAGATGGTAAAAATGAATTTAGGAGGAAATAATAATGCCGAAAAAAGTGTATAAGGCAGTAGTCTATTGCAGGCTTTCAAAAGAAGATGGCGATAAAGTAGAAAGTAATAGTATTCGTGGACAAAGAGCTTTTTGTGAAGAATTTATATCTAAGCAAAAAGATATAACAATTGTTCATGATCCTATTGTTGATGATGGTGTGAGTGGTGTTTCTTTTGAACGAGCTGGATTTAAAGAGCTTGAAGAAGAAATCAAAAAAGGAAAAGTAGATTGTGTTGTAGTGCGTGACTTATCGAGGTTTTCTAGGAACTATATTGATGCAGGAAGATATTTAGAGAAAATCTTTCCCAATCTAGGTATTAGGTTTATAGCTATCAATGATAATTATGACAGTTTAACCAGTGACCCACAATCAGATGCTTTTGTTTTACCATTCAAAAATCTAATCAATGACACCTATTGTAAAGATATTTCAGTTAAAATTCGTTCTAGCTTAGAGATTAAGAAAAAGAATGGAGATTATGTTGGTCCATTTTGTCCTTATGGATATAAGAGAGATGAAATAGAACGACATAGATTAGTAGTTGATGAAAACACAAGAGAAACAATACAGATGATTTTTTCTTTGTTTAAAGATGGCATGAGTATCGGGAAAATCAAACAACGACTAAATGCCACTGGTATATTGCCACCAATGGATTATAAGCGATCTACGGGTGTTAATTTTGAAACTGTATTTAAGACAAGCGATACAGCAAAATGGGAATACAATACTGTTAAACGCATTCTCACTAACGATTGTTACATAGGTGTCCTAACACAAGGAAAAAGAGGGACACCAAACTACAAAGACCGTAGAACCAAAAACAAAGATGAAAGTGAGTGGGTGAAAATTGAAAATTCCCACGAAGCTCTTATTTCTTATGAGGATTTTGTAGCAGTAAATAGTCTATTAGCTAGAGATATGCGTTCAACAGTTGATGATAGCGAAAATTCATTATCGGGATTTGTGTTCTGTGCCGATTGTGGAGCAAGTATGATACGCAAAACTGTTCCATCAAGAGGGAAAAAATATGTATATTATATTTGTTCAAAAAACAAAAAGCACAAAGTTTGTAGTACGCATAGCATGGCATTAGTTGAAGTAGAAGAAAAAGTACTAAATGGAATTAGAGATCAAGTAGAACTTGTTGTTAATCTTGAAAAAGCACTTGAACTTATAGATGAAACACCTAGTAACAATAGGCAGATATTTAGTTATGAAAAACAGATTGATACATTGAAAGCTGAAATAGAGAGATACCAAAAACTTAAACTTAGGCTGTACGAAGATTATAATGATGAAATAATCACGAAAGATGAGTATTTTGAATTCAAGAAAATCTACACTTCTAATATAGAAGAAAAAGTAAAGACAATTAAGCAACTTGAAAAAGAATGTTCACAAGCAATAGGCACTGTTAGTTCTTCAAAAACATGGATAGCAATATTTAAAGAGTATGAAAATTTCATAGCACTTAATCGAAGGGTACTATTATCGTTGGTAGATAAAATACTGATTTATGAAAATCATGTTATTGGAGTTGTATTTAAGTACAAAGATGAATACGAAGAAACTTTAGATTTTATTTTAAAGTTCGAGAATAAAGAAAAAATTGCAGGATAGGAGAAAACAATGGCAAGAAAAAGTAGAGTAAATATTATGCTAGATGAAAACGCAGTAGTTCAGATGTCAAATAGATTTCCTACTGCAATTTATGCAAGGTTATCAGCAGAAAATAGTGGCAAGGGAACTGATAGAGATATTATCGCAAACCAAATTGAAGTGTGTAAGAGTTATATAGGAGAAAACCCACATTTGGATTTAATGGATATATATACTGATGATGGCTACACAGGAACAAAGTTTGATAGACCGGCATTCAATCGATTAATGGACGATGTTAAAAGTGGCAAGATTAAATGTATTGTAGTCCGTGACCTCAGTCGTTTTGGTAGAGATTATATAGAAACTGGAACATACATGGAGAGAATTTTTCCGACTCTAGGACTTAGGTTTATAGCTGTGAATGAACGATACGACAGCTTTGAAACCGACCATACAAACGAAGCCTTAATGATACCACTTCAAAATATGATAAATACTCTTTATGCAAAAGATATTTCACGTAAAATATCAGCTTCGCATAGGACAAGAATATTATCAAGGGATTTCAAAAAGAATATGATACCTTACGGTTATAAGTTAGATGAAACACGATATGAAGTTTCTATCGATGAAGTAGCAGCTCATTATGTAAGGTTTATATTCAATTGGAAGATAGAGGGAAAATCTATTAAGCAAATGATTGTGATGCTAGAGGAAATGAACGCACCTAATCCTCATATAAGAAAAATTCAAACTGGATTACGAGGTGGTCAAGTAGAAAACTTTGGAGGTTGGCATTATTCTACCATTCAAAATATGCTTTGCAATCATGGTTATTTGGGACATACTGTATTCGGAAAAACAGAAATTGCATTGTATAAAGGCATAAATAGGAAAGAGTATAGAGAACCCGATAATTGGGTTATATTAGAAAATACTCATGAGCCTATTATTTCGGAAGATGTCTTTAACAAAGTACAAGAAATAAGAAAGTTAGGAGCTGAAAAGAAACAGGAAAGTATTAAACGAACAGAAAAGAAAAGAGCAAAACTTATAGATTTGTTCAAGGGTAAGATTTTTTGTAGTGACTGTGGCAAAACGCTATCCTATATTAGAATGGTTGATGGAAATAACTTTGGTGCTTACTATACATGCCCAACTTACGCAAGAAAAAAAGTATGTACAAAACATAGCGTAAATTATTTAATAGTTAATGCAACGGTTCTCAAAGTAATTCAAACACAAGTTAAAGTAGCTCTTGATTATGAAGTTTTATTAAATAAAATAAAGCATAGTGAAAGTGATAAGAGCATTAGAGATAAGCAAAATGCTAATATTTCCAGTTTAAATCTTAAGATAAATGGTATCAGTAGAAAGCGAAGTCGGTTATATGAAGATTATGCTGAAGGGGTTTTAGATGAGGAAGAATATACTTTTGTGAAGCAGAGTTATGATGATGACTACAATAGTTTAAAAATGTTATTAGATGAAGCATTGCAACGTCGTTCTAAATTCAATGAAGCTATGTCTAGTGATAACAAATGGATCAGCTTAATGAAGTCTGTGAGTTCAGCTAAAATATTAACACAAAGTCTTGTAGACGAAGTTATAGAAAAAGTATCGGTACTTGAAGATGGAACACTAGATATTGCAATGAAATATTTCGATGTATTTTCTCTTATGCAAAATACTGTGGCAAAAGTGCAGGAGGTGACAGTATGAGTGTAGCTATGTATATTAGACTTTCCGATGCTGACGAAGATACTGGTTTTAGCAAAACAGAAAGTGATAGTGTTGTTAATCAAAGATTATATATCAATGATTATATTAACAAACAAACCTCACTTTCAAGACTTGCACGATTTGAGTTTGTTGATGACGGATATACTGGAACGAATGATGAACGTCCAAGTCTTAATAAAATGATGGAAGCTGTGAGGAGTGGAATTGTAAAAATAATTTGTGTGAAAGATTTTTCACGGTTTTTTCGAGATTATATTGAAGCAGGAAACTATTTGGAGTGCGTTTTTCCATTCTTAGGAGTGAGATTTATTTCTATAAACGACAACTATGATAGTGATGATTACAAAGGGACAACTGGTGGTTTAGAAATGGTAATGAGAAATATTATCTATACTGCTTATAGCAAGGATTTATCGCTTAAAGTATCCAGTGGTAAATTGGAGTTAATCAAGAAAGGTAAGTTTATAGGAAGTCACGCACCTTATGGTTATAAGAAAGATCCTAACGATAAAAACAAGATAATCATCGATGATGAGTCTGCTAAAGTTGTTAGGTTAATATTTGACTCGGCTATGAACGGGAAAACTGTAAGAGAAATAACACTCATTTTAAATGAAAAGGATATACCAACAAAAAGTCAATATTTCAAACTTAAATATCCCGACAGTAATAAGTATAACTATATGTATGAGAAAATACATTGGCAACCATCGAGGGTATACGACATCTTAAAAAACAGTCTATACAAAGGTGATATGGTGTCTTTAAGGAAAAAGAAAGTTAGCTTCAATTCAAAAAAACTAATAAAGCAAGACCCTATTATTATAGAAGATAATCATCAAGGGATTGTTACAAAACAAGAATTTGAAGAAGCTCAAAAGGTTATCAAAATATCAAAGCAAGCATCAAAGAAAAACTATATAGACTTTCCATTACGAGGGTTAGTTCGATGTGGTCATTGTCAATATTTAATGGACAGAGTGAAAAAACAAGGTGTGTTTTACTTTAAATGTAAAAGTGCCTTAAATGGAAAAATTGATGCCTGTAAAACCAATATTGATACAGATGAAGGAACGGTAGAGGGTGTTGTATTTCATGCGATTATGAACTTTATTGCATTTACTAAGCAAGAAGATATCAAACAAACAAAACCAACTTCTTATGATTTGACGATTCACCTCACAGAGCTTTCCAATAAGATAGCAGGACTTAAACAATCAAAACTTCGACTTTATGAAAAATATACTTGTGATGAATTAACTAGAGAAAATTATATCAAGCAAAAACAAGAATGTGATAAGAAAATTAAATTAGCAGAAGAACAGATAAGCGAATATGAAGTAAAACTTAGGGAGCAGGCATATTCCGAAAAAGAAAAACCTGTTATTGGTATTTGTGACAAATATATATCGGAAAGCAAACTCACCAAAGAAATGGTAAACGCATTTATTAAAACAGTCTATGTTTTTGATAAAGATACAATTCATGTAGAGTTCAAATACAAAAATGTTTTTGAAGAAAGGTAGGTAGCGATGAGGAAAACAAACCGGATTAGAGATGATACAAGGGTTTATATTTTTTTAGTCCTTAGTTTACACAATCAGATTGTGTAGGATTTCTGGTAGATGGGGCTAAGGGATATGAAGATGAACAGGGGATAAGATATGTTAAAACACCCTGGTTTCTAGAATCTATTCCTTTTGATAAAGCAGCTGAAGTTGGAACAAAGAAGGTTATACAGGATCATTCTACAATAGGTATTGTAGTAACATGTGATGGAACAATTAGTGATATTCCTGAAGAGAATTATCGAGAGGCTACTAATGCTGTTATTGAAGAATTACAAGCAATAGGGAAACCATTTATTGTATTAGTAAATAGTATTTCTCCAACAAGTAGAAAGTGTAATGATGTTGTTAGTAGTTTAAAAGATAGATATGATGTACCTATTCTAGCAATGAATATTAATGAAGTGGAAGAAGAAGATTTAGCTATTGTATTAAAAGAGTCATTGTATGAATTTAGTATTAGTGAGGTAAAAATTGAGGTTCCTAAATGGCTTGCAATGTTATCAAATAATCATTGGTTAAAACAAACATTAGATAGTTCTTTAGAAGAATCTATGCAATCTATTAAGAAATTCAAAGATGTTGAAATTATTGCAAATGCTATTAGTCAATATGATTTTGTAGAAAAAGCATATTTAAGTGGTATTGATACAAGTACATCAAGTGCAACATTAAAGATAATAGAAAAAGAAGGTCTTTATAATAGTGTTGTTGAAGAAATAGTAGGAGATAAAGGTCTTGATCAAGCAACGTTCTTACATTTTATACAAGAGTTAGTAGATATAAAACAAGAATATGAACGATATGCTAGTGCATTAAAAATGGTAAAACATACTGGTTATGGCTATGCCATTCCGCCATTAAAAGACATTCAATTAAGTGATCCTGAAGTAATTAAACAAGGACCTAGATATGGTATGAAATTAACTTCTAAGGCTAGTACAACATATATGATTAATGTCGATATAGAAAGTACATTTGAACCGATAATCGGTTCAAAACAACAAGCAGAAGCATTTATACAATATGTTAAAACAAATGGTGAAGATAAAAAAGCAGTGTTTGATTGTGATGTTTTTGGTAGAAAATTAGGTGATTTAATTGAAGAAGGTCTATATATTAAAATAGATGCTATTCCTGAAAGTGCTAGTCAACGTCTACATGATATTTTATATAAAATAGTAAATAAAGGAAAAAGTAATGTCATTGCAATTGTTTTATAGATTCATAAAAAATCTATAAATAGTAAGCAAAAATGAACTAAAAGTAAATGTTTTTACAACTATTTATATTGAATTTTAAAAAGTATAGTAATTTGGTGGGAATTTAGGTTTAAATGTCTTGTATAGGATGTCGTTTTTTGTTATACTATCAAAGAATTAGATATAGGAGGAATCAAAAATGAACAAAAAAGAATTAGTAGAAAGTTTATCTGAAAAACGTAATATCACGAAAAAAGAAGCTGAAGTATTCGTAGATACTATTTTCGATACAATCACAGATCAATTAGTAGCCGATGAAAAAGTATTGATCTCTGGTTTTGGAACTTTTAAAGTAAACCATAGAAATGAAAGAAAAGGTGTATCTCCTAAAACACAAGAAGTGATGACGATACCAGCAAGCAGTACAGTAAACTTTAAACCAAGTAATCGTTTAAAAGACGCAATGAATTAATGCGTCTTTTTTTAATTATACACATGATATTCCCATAATTTCGTGTATAATAGATAGAGAGGTGATAAAGGTGTATAGTTATTATTATATGTACAACAATCCTTATTATTTAATCGGAATGGGATTAGTAATGATAGGTGTTGTATTAATGTTAATTGCGCAAGCAAAAGTAAAATCAAGTTACAGTAAATATTCAAAAGTAGCAAATAGTAGAGGAAGTACTGGTTATCAAATAGCAAGAGATATGTTAGATAACAACGGATTACGTGATGTTAGTATTAATATGGTAAAAGGAACAATGACAGATTTTTATAATCCGAAAGATAGATCAGTAAATCTTTCAACCAAAGTGTATAATGATGCTACAATTGCTTCTTTAGCAATTGCTGCCCATGAATGTGGTCATGCGATTCAACATAACGAAGGATATCAACCATTAGTCTTTAGAAATACTATTTTACCAGTATGTAATATTGGTCAAACAGTAGGGTGGATTGCAGTAATAATTGGTCTTTTGTTTAGTAATTTATCGATAGCATGGTTTGGTGTTCTAGCAATGTCTGGAATTTTATTGTTCCAAGTAGTTACTCTACCAGTAGAATTTGATGCATCAGCTAGAGCATTAGAAATTCTAAAAACTAGATATTTAACAACGGATGAATATGGTGGAGCTAAAAAAGTTTTATCTGCTGCAGCATTAACATACGTCGCAGCAATGCTTGCAACATTAATGAGTTTATTGCGTATTGCTTTATTAGTTGTAGGATCAAATAGAGATTAAAGTGATTTAATGCTTTTTTCTCTTTTTTTTTTATAGTATAATGTTGTATGGAGGTGGAGTATGGTAGTTTTGAGAAAACATCGTTTTAAGATTCTTTTTTCTTTTGTTTTAGTACTAGTTTTAGGCGCTTTTGCTTTTTTATATTGTGTCCACATTCCATATGTTGAAAATCAAAGCAATTTAATTACTATTCGTAATCAAATCTTAGAAGATAATCAATTAGTTTATGATGACTATTTTTATCAGTATAGTGATGAAAATATTTACTATATTATTCGTGTCCTTCAAAGTGATACAAGCACTTATTTAGTATATGATCAATACTTAAACGAATTGGATTCGTTTAGGTATGATGTAAAAGAAGAAAGCTTTATTCAAGAAGTATTCTTTTCACGTTATAGTGTTGAATGTGGATCAATTGAAGTTGCATATGAAAATGAACGTTTTGTATATTTTGTAAAATATACAGGAGAGGAAGGGTTGATCTATGCGTATTATGATTTGTACAGTGGACAATTCATAAAAGGTATTCAATTATAGGTGAGTTATGATTAAATATATAAGTGATATTAAATGTATTGACTATTCAAAGTTATTAATGATGCGAGCAAAACAATTAGATATTCAAAGTGATGAATGTCTTGTGTTATTGTATTTGTTAGAGTTGAATGATAGTGGGATAAGAAGTATTACACCAGTTGTATTAGCAAAGTATGTAACTTATACAACAAAACAATTAGATGCTATTTTAAGAAGTTTAATGGTGAAAAAGTTAATAGTTAATAAGGGTGGAACAATTGAATTATTAAATCTAAATCAATTATTATTATCACAAGAAAAAGAAGTAGAAGAAGTAAAAGAAGATTTAATTAGTATTTTTGAATCTGAATTTGGAAGATCATTATCTCCTTTTGAATTAACATCAATAAGAGAATGGTTAATGGAAGAAAAGTTTGAAGAAGAAACAGTCTTATTGGCACTAAAAGAAGCAGTGAAGAGTAATGCTGTATCGTTACGATATATTGAAGCAATCTTACAAAATTGGAAGAAAAATGGTATCTCTAGAAGGTTTGTAGATCAACCTGAAAAAAGTATGGCACCAGTTAGTAATTATGATTGGATTAATAAATGAGAAAAGTAGATGTTGAAGTAATTATTGATTATTTTGAAGAACTTTTTCCTGATGCTGATTGTGAATTAAATCATCGTAATAATTTAGAATTATTAATTGCTGTCATGTTATCTGCACAAACTACAGATCAAAGTGTTAATAAGTTAACAAATACTTTATTTGAGAAGTATCATAGTGCAAAAGATTATGCAAATGCTCCCATAGAACAATTAGAACAAGATATTAAATCAATTGGTTTGTATCGTAATAAAGCAAAGAACTTAAAATTAATGGCAATCAAATTGTTGGAAGAATTTAATGGGGATGTTCCTAGTGATCATGAGGCTTTAACTAGTTTGCCTGGTGTTGGTCGTAAAACAGCGAATGTGGTTCAATCAGTAGGATTTGATATTCCTGCTTTTGCAGTAGATACTCATGTTGAACGTATCTCAAAACGTTTAAAATTCGCTAAAAACACCGATTCTGTTTTAATGGTAGAAAAGAAAGTAACAAAAGCGATTCCTAGAGATAAATGGAATAAAGCTCATCATCAATTTATATTTTTTGGAAGATACTTTTGTAAAGCACAAAATCCTAATTGTAAAGAATGTAAAATAAGTGATTTGTGTCGTAAAAAAAATAGAATTTAAAACATACTAGTTACCTTGTATGTATGATAAAAAACCCTCTATTCATATAGAGGGTTTTTAAGGATTAGTGAGTTGTATCTTGAGATGAGTCGTCACTAACTTCGTTTATTGTTACAGTAAAGTATTTTGTTGGAGCCCAAACAGTTCCACAACTTTCGTTTATTTCAATAGTATAAGTTCCAGCTGTATAGAATGTATGGCTATAGTCTGTATGAGTAGAAGATTCAATTAAAGTATTTGAGCTATCAAATAAATCATAAGTGATGACACTATCATCTCTTTGAGTTACAACACTAAATGAAATTGAGTTACCAACTTCAATAGAGCTATCACTCGATAAGGCTGTTCCACCACTCGATACCGTCAAAAAAATGTCTTCTAAACTAAATAGTCCCTCCCCAACAGTAACTGTTATTGTATTTGAAGTTATGGAAGAAGAGTTTGCATAACTGTAATATCCAGTTACTAATACTTCTGATGTAGGAGTATAATTAATAGTTCCCGTAGCTTGATTTAATGATTCTGTATATAAAGTTTCTAGTGTTTCACTATCTTGAACTGTAACAGTATAAACTACTAAACCAAAAGAAGAAGTATAAGAATTATAACTTTCATCCGTTGTCGCTTCAATTGGATCATAAGCACTAAATGTAACATCAATACCACTAGTACCAATACTAGCTTCAAATGTTTCTAATGTACCACAAGTTAAAGAATCATATGTAGTAGAAGGATAAGTCCCAGACTTAAACCAACCAGAATAAACATCACTGCTAGGTGTATCATCTGTTGCAGCAACATAAGGATATAAACCTTTTACAATGCTACCGTATGTTAATCCAGGATTACTTGGATAAGAATTTTCAACACCATCACTTGTTAATTCTTTCCACATTGCATTAGCAAACTGTCTTGCTAAGGTAGTATACCCATTCATAGATTGTGGATTATCCGAAAGAGTAGTGTAGTCATAACCACACCAAACAGCCATTGCATAATCTGGGTTATAAGTAGCAACCCAACTATCTTTGGCACTACCTTCAGAAATTCCATAATTATTAGAACCCCAGTTTGAAGTACCAGTTTTTGCACATATTTGGCCAAAATTAAAGTATGTTCCATAACTTCCAGTACTAGAATAGTCTGACATCGTTTCTTTTATCATAAATGCAGTTTCATCAGAAATTGCTTCTGTTGCATTTGCTTGAACTTCTTCATCAATCATGATATCTTCATCACTATTAACAATATCAATATAATTAATAGTATGTGATTCATAAGCAGTACCACCATTAGAAACAGTAGCATACATACTTGTTAACTCGATTGGACTTAATCCATTATTCCATCCACCAATAGCATAAGCGATATTAACTTCTTCACCAGTCATATCAATTTGGAATCCTTCTAAATAATCATAATATCCACTAGAACCAATTTGACTAACCACCGAATCAAAAGTCCAAACAGCACATGTATTCCATGAACTATATAAAGCATCAGAAATAGTCATTTGACCATGCGTGCCACCCGATGTACCATCCCAGTTGCTAGGATTATAATTGTTCTTATCATATTCCAAATCCTCTACCGTATGAGCAGTAGACCAATCCAGGAATTCATAGGCCGCGCCATAATCAATAATTGGTTTCAATGAAGAACCAGGTTGCTGTTTTGTATCCGCACGATTATAATCAAAAACAGTATAATCACGTCCACCAATAACCGCAATAATTCTTCCATTATCGACATCTTCTATTGATGCAGCTATTTGCATATCATCATTAGGGAAACTCAAATCATTTTCTACAATATCATAAGCATATTGTTGTGTTTCCACATCTAAATACGTATAAATATTCATTTGTGTTTCTAATGGATCTAAACCAGTAGAATCACGAACTTCTTGATCCACTAAATCAATATAAGCAGCTAAGGCATTGTCAGAAGAATTGGAACCAGTATTATCTAACATGTTTTCCACACTTACCGCTTTTGCAAGCTCACATTCATCTTCCGTAATATATCCATGATATAACATTAAATCTAAAATAATATCACGACGTTGAGTAGCTAACTCTAAATTATAATAAGGATCATAAGAACTTGGTGAATTTAATGTACCAGCAAGCAATGCAGCTTCTGGCAATGTTAATTCACTAACATCCTTATTAAAATAATAATTACTAGCCGCTGCAATACCAATAGATGATAACGAACGTCCATAATAAATACTATTTAAATATAAAGATAAAGTTTCTTCTTTACTAATTTCTTCCGTTGCTTGAATTGCTAAGAACATTTCACTAATCTTTAATGTAATCGTTCTTGATTCACCATCATAATAAGACTTCTTAATTAACTGTTGCGTAATAGTAGAAGCACCTCCACCACTTTCAAAGTTAGTTGCAATATTCGTAATTGCAGCAACTAATAAACGAGGTAAATCAAATCCATTATGCTCAAAGAATCTTGAATCCTCTGCAGAAACAACCGCATCAATTAATACTTGAGGTAATTCATCATAAGTGACATTCACACGATCCCCATTGACATCATCACCATATGTATAAACTACTTCACCATCCTCATCATAAATCTTTGAGGCTTCTGCCGAATATAATTTTTCTACATCAAAAGCTTCTGTTTCTTGAATAACATTATAAGCAAAGTATCCAACAACACCACCGACAGCAATACACCCGACGATAAAAAGAAAAATGAAAATTCTAAGCCATTTCACTTTCTTTAAAAAAGATAAAAATTTCTTCCATATTTTTCCCATAGTTTTCCTCCTAAAAGTAAATATTGTCAACAACCTTTAAATAATCCAGACGAGGATTATATCCTTGACTAATTAAATGACCACAAGATTGGACAGTTTGATATGTAATATGTTTTTGTTCTTTAAAATACGCATCAATAATAAACGATGCATCAACTAAGTATACCTCATTTAGTGTAGTAAAAGCAATAATTACGAAAGCAATACCACCATGTTTTACAATATGAGATAAATGATTGATTTGATGAATTGATATATTTGAAAATGGAAAACTCATTTTCCTTGTTTCTTTTGCCTCAAAATCAATATATTTAGCTCGATAAATACCATTATAATCCGTTGTAGAAGGAGTTCGATAATAAGCTTCCACTATTTTTGCACTACTTCTAACAGGATAATCTACTTTTACTATTGAAACAGGTGTTGGCTTTTTATAGATAACTGCCTTATCAATTGATAGATAATAACTATTCGTTAAGTTCAACTCTTCTTCTAAAGCCATCCCACGATGACTACTAGATTGTTTTGATGAAGCTATATTCTTTTTTGCATTTGGATAATTTACCATTTCATCACTCCTTTGAAGCATTATAACATAATTTTATAAAAAGGAAAATTTAGCAATGAAATAATCCTTGCAATTTATGACATTTTTTGTAAAATTATAGAGAAGGGGGATTTTAAAAATGGAAAAAAATATTCAATTAAGTCCTAAAAAAATTGTCTCAAAAGAGTTTAAAATTGATTTTAAAGGTTATAATGCAATGGAAGTAGATTTCTTTTTAGATACAGTTGTCAAAGATTATGAACTTTTTGCTGCAATGTTAAATGAATCATATGATAAAATAGATTCTTTAGAAGAACAACTTATTGCAAATAAAGCAGTAATTGCTGACTTACAAAAAGAAAAGCTTGTCCAAGAAGATAATATTCAAGCATTAGAAGAAAATATTTCTTCTAACGTAGATATCTTAAAAAGATTATCTGCTTTAGAAAAAGCAGTATATAATCAAAATAGATAAAAAATCATTGTAATATTTTTATTATATAGTAAAATAAGTAATGCTTATGAGAGTTGATTGCTACATTAGTAGAGGAAAGTCCGCGCATCCACAGACTGAAATGTTTGTAGTGTTTGTACTCAATCCAATAAATTGAGGCAGGTAACTGACGACAGGCCTAAGACCTAAGCGATAAAGTAAGGTTGTTAAGTCAAAAAGTGCCACAGAAACTATATCTATTTGAAAAAATAGGCTGAAAAGAGGTAAACTCTGCAAGGATGAAACCCAAATTTGGTAGGGGAATTAGGTAAAAGGAATAACAATGGATACCTAAATGCATTGCATAGATAAATAATCGACTGAAAAACAGAACGCGGCTTATCAGAATAAGCATCTATTAAAAGCTATTTTATAGCTTTTTTTATTATGTGAATAAAGAAATGAATAAAATTGTCTATTTATACAAAAACTAGAATAAATACAACCTTCTTTAGGTTGTGAAAATAAAAAAACATGTTATAATTATTTTGAAAATTTATAAATTGTAGGAGGTAGAAGTATGATCACACTTAGTGATAAATTAAAAAAAGCAAGAGAAGACAAAAAAATGACGGTTGAGGAGTTATCGTTATTAACACGTATTTCTGCTACCCAAATAAGATCAATTGAATCAGGTAAGTCTGATTTATTTATAGGAGATGAACAATACTTAAAGATGTATTTAAAACGTATTGCCATTGCATTAGAATTAGACGAAGATCATTTCTTTGATGAGTTTTATGCTTGGACACAAGGAGTTTCTTTAGAACAAATTGAAGAAGCTATTGCTAGTCAAGAGACAAAGAATGCACCTAAAGAAAAGAAACTAAGCGAACATGTTAATGAATCAATTCGTCATGCTAAGCAAAAACAAGCATATTCGAGAAATAAAACACATGTATATGAAGATAAATATATTACAAGATTTTTAAAATATGCAGTGATTGGATGTTTAATTATTGCTTTATTTTTCTTGTTATGGAAAGTAGTTTCTTTAACAAATCAATTAGAAGCAGATTATGTTGAACCAAATATTGGAAGTGTTGAAAACAATGATGAAGTAGAAGATATTATTCCTGAAGAAGAAACTGAAGTGGAAGAAGAGGATGATTTAGTATCAAGTAGTGTCACTATTAGTAGTGATGATGGAACTATATTCAATGTTGGTGGTATTTTAGAAGGAGAAATCTTCACATTAGAAATAACATTCCAAGAAGAAACAGCATTTAGTTTATGGAATGGTGGGATGATTGACGGTTCTTATAAAGCAAATTATCAAATTGATGAGAAATATACATACGAAACTACTTGTGAACCAAATACTACTTATGTATTAAATTTCTGGTCTTTAGAAAATACAATTGTAAAAGTAAATGGAAATATTGTTGAATATGATGCAAATGATGTGGAAGTCCGTGATGGAGTATACTATTTAAGAATAGTATTAACAGGAGAATAAGATGAATACTCCTAATAAATTAACGTTACTAAGAATTGCATTTGTACCATTTATAATTCTTATTTATTTATTTCCTTATAGTAGTTTTGGAATCATTGTTCCAAATGTTGTAGTAGGAACAGTTTCTTTGAATATGATTAAATTAATTGTTTTTGTGTTATTTGTAATGGCTTCTTTTACTGATTTTTTAGATGGACATATTGCTAGAAAATATCATTTAATTACTACTTTTGGAAAGTTTGCTGATCCAATTGCAGATAAATTATTAGTTAATACTATTTTGTTATTACTAGCAAGTGATCAAACGATACCAATTATTATTTGTATTATTATGATTGCTAGAGATATTGTGGTTGATGCTATTCGTTTAGTTGCTAGTGGACAAAATCGTGTTTTGGCTGCAAGTAATTTAGGAAAACTGAAAACAGTGTGTCAAATGATTGCAATAGGATTGTTGTTATTAGACAATTTCCCATTTGTATTTTTAAATATTGAGATGGATTTAATTATGATATGGGTTGCTACTTTTGTTTCATTTTATAGTGGCTTTGATTATTTTATGAAAAATAAAGATATTTTAATGGAGACAATGTAATGGAAGCACTTGTCTCTTTATTGAATCAACATCATTTGAGTATTAGTAGTGTAGAAAGCTTTACAGTTGGTAAGTTTGCTAGTACATTAGGTGCAATACCTGGTGTTTCTAAGGTATACAAAGGGAGTTTTATCACTTATCAAAATCAATGTAAAGAAGAAATTTTAAAAATAGATGCTAGTGATATTATTCAATATGGTGTGGTTAGTAAAGAAATAGCACAGTTCATGGTTGAAAATGGGAATGAATTATTAAAGACTGATATTTGTGTTTCTTTTACTGGAAATGCTGGTCCTGAAGCAATGGAAAATAAACCAGTTGGTCGAGTGTATATTGGGATTATGTTTTTAGGTAAAGTAGAAGTATATGAGCTTACTTTACAAGGAAGTCGTGAAAATATTCAAAATAGAGCAATTCAGTTTGTAATTGATACATTAAGTGATAAAATAAAAGAAATTGATAAAAAATAAACGTATAAATATATAGGAGGGGAAATATATGGCAGAAGCAAAAGATAAAACACAAGA
Organism: Tannockella kyphosi; assembly: GCF_021054785.1. GTDB lineage: Bacteria > Bacillota_I > Bacilli_A > Erysipelotrichales > Coprobacillaceae > Tannockella > Tannockella kyphosi. The sequence goes on from NZ_CP088239.1 coordinate 775,661, forward strand.
GAAAAAACAACAAGCATTAGATGATGCAATTAAACAAATTGAAAAACAGTATGGGAAAGGATCAGTAATGCGCTTAGGTGATCGTAGTGCAGTGAATGTAGATGTTATTCCATCGGGATCTTTAACACTTGATATTGCATTAGGAGTTGGTGGTTACCCTAAAGGGCGTATTGTTGAAATTTATGGTCCTGAATCAAGCGGGAAAACAACATTAACATTACATGCTATCGCAGAAGTTCAAAAACAAGGTGGACGTGCTGCTTTTATTGATGCAGAGCATGCTATTGATCCAGAATATGCTAGAAATTTAGGCGTGAATATTGATGAATTAATTTTGTCACAACCTGATTCTGGTGAACAAGGTTTAGAAATAGCCGAAACATTAGTGCGTTCTGGTGCTATTGATTTAGTTGTTATTGATTCCGTTGCTGCGCTTGTACCACAAGTTGAGTTGGATGGTGAAATGGGTGACTCACAAATGGGTCTGCAAGCTCGTTTAATGTCCAAAGCATTACGTAAGTTATCAGGAGTAATGAATAAAACAACATGTACTATTATCTTTATTAATCAATTAAGAGAAAAGATAGGAGTTATGTTTGGGAATCCAGAAACAACAACAGGTGGACGTGCATTAAAATTCTATTCTACGATTCGTATTGAAATAAGACGTAGTGAAGCAATTAAAATAGGAACTGAAATTACAGGAAATAAAACAAATATTAAGGTTGTTAAAAATAAAGTAGCACCACCATTTAAATCAACACAAGTTGATATTATTTATGGGAAAGGTATTTCACGTACTGGAGAGGTTATTGATTTAGCGGTTGATAAAGATATCGTTGATAAAGCAGGGGCATGGTATGCGTATAAGGGAGAAAAAATTGGTCAGGGTAGAGAAAATGCAAAAGCATTCCTTGAACAACACCCAGTAATTATGGAAGAAATTACAGATGCAATCAAAGCAACTTTTGAAATTGTTGAAGAAATCCAAGAATAGGAGTATTTACTCCTTTTTTTGTTGTAATAAGAAGGTATTTATGCAATAATATTCTAGCAAACCAAAGGAGGAAATTGTGATGATTACAACACAAAATGTATCACTACGTTATGGTGATCGTGCCTTATTCGAAAATGTTTCTGTAAAGTTTACAGAAGGGAACTGTTATGGTGTTATTGGTGCCAATGGTGCTGGTAAATCAACATTCTTAAAAATATTATCTGGAGAAATAGAACCTAATAAAGGGGATGTAGTAATTGAACCAGGAAAACGTTTATCTGTTTTAAAACAAGATCATTTTGCTTATGAAGAAAATGGAGTTATTGAAACAGTAGTAATGGGGAACAAAAGATTATTTGAAATAATGCAAGAAAAAGAAGTTTTATATGCTAAACCCGATTTTAATGATGAAGATGGAATTCGTTTAGGAGAACTTGAAGGTGAGTTCGCTGATATGGATGGATGGAATGCAGAAGTAGATGCTGAAATTTTATTAAATGGATTGGGTGTAACAACAGAATTTCATGAATTAAAGATGAAAGATTTAGAAGGGGCTCAAAAAGTAAAAGTATTACTTGCGCAAGCTTTATTTGGTAACCCAGATATTCTTTTATTAGATGAACCGACAAACAATTTAGATTTAGATAGTATTCGTTGGTTAGAAAACTTTTTATTAAACTTTAGAAATACTGTGATTGTTATTTCCCATGACCGTTATTTCTTAAACAAAGTATGTACACATATTGCAGATATTGACTATAGTAAAATACAGTTATATGTAGGGAACTACGATTTTTGGTATGAATATAGCCAATTACAAACACAGCAAGCAAAAGACTTAAATAAACGTCAAGAAGCTAAGAAAAAAGAATTAGAAGACTTTATTGCTCGTTTTAGTGCGAATGCATCAAAAGCAAAACAAGCAACTTCACGTAAAAAATTATTAGATAATTTAGAAATGGCAGATATAAAACCATCTCTTAGAAGATATCCTTTTATTGCTTTTAAAGCAGGTAGAGAAGTAGGGAATATTATTTTAAATGTAGAAGGTTTAACTAAAACTGTGAATGGTGTAAAATTAATAGATAATGTTTCATTCTCTATTAACGCTAATGAAAAAGTAGCAGTGGTCGGGGATGATAATGCTGTTACTACGTTATTTAAAATAATTGAAGGTGAAATGGAACCAGATGCTGGTACATTCCAATGGGGTGTAACTACTTCACAATCTTATTTTCCAAAAGATAATTCAAGTTTCTTTAATGAATGTGAGTTATCATTAGTAGATTGGTTACGTCAATTCTCACCTGTAGATGCTTATGAACAAGATTTAAGAGGTTGGCTAGGTAGAATGTTGTTCTCTGGTGAAGAAGCGCTTAAAAAAGCGAATGTTTTATCAGGAGGAGAGAAAGTACGTTGTATGCTTGCTAAAATGATGATGCAAGATGCAAATGTTTTAGTATTTGATGATCCTACGAACCATTTAGACTTAGAAAGTATTCAAGCATTAAACCAAGGATTAATGCAGTTTAAAGAAAATATTTTATTTGCAAGCCATGACCATCAATTCATTCAAACGGTTGCAAATCGTATTATTGAAATTCAAGAAACTGGTGTTTTAGATCGTTTATCATCATATGATGAATATTTAGAATACAAAGATAATTTAAAATAATGAAAAAAGCTATCTTCGGATAGCTTTTTACATATCATGTTTTACTCTTTGACTTTCTTCTGCTTTTTTAGCATCATTGAATCGGTCTACTGTTCCAACTAAGTATCCAGTGATACGACGAATTCTTTCGAATTTTTTGGGTTGCATAACATAATCTAAATCCACAAATTCTCCATCTAATAAAATATTCAAAGATTTTAGTGATGAATTGGGGAATTTATCTTCTAAATATGCAACATATTGATCAATTTCATTTTGTTCTAAATAACCATTTTTAACTTCTATTTCCATAATGTCATCTCCTTGTTACTATTATAACAAATTTGTGATATAATGCATGAAATATGATTGATTACTTTTGTAATCGAAAATATTTGTAAACATCGATTATTTTTGATAAAATCATAAAAACAACTAGGAGGTAGATACCATGAAATTACATTTTACAAAAATGCATGCAATTGGTAATGATTATATATATTTTGATGGAATTAACCAAGAAGTACCAGTGGATAAAGAATTCATTAGTACGATTAGTGATCGTCATAAAGGAGTAGGAGGAGACGGTATTATCGTTATTTTGCCTTCTGACAAATATGACTTCCGTATGCGAATGTTTAATATTGATGGTAGTGAAGCAATGATGTGTGGAAATGGAATTCGTTGTTTTGCTAAGTTTTGTTATGATCATCGTTTAACAGATAAAAAGATACTTTCTGTGGAAACAAAGGCAGGATTACGTATTGTTCACTTATTGTTTTCAAATGGAGAGGTAGTTGGTGCTAGAGTTGATATGCAAGAACCAATATTGACTGCAAAAGAAGTTCCTGTTATTTTTTCAAAAGAAAAAATGATTAATGAATTAATGATTGTGGACAATAGAAAGTTCTATGTAACAGCTGTTTCAATGGGGAATCCCCATGCTGTTATCTTTGTTGATGACTTAAATTTTGATATTGAAAGAATAGGTCCACACTTTGAACATCACCCTTTATTTCCAGAATCTGTAAATACAGAGTTTGTTCAAGTGATTAATAAGCACTATGTAAAAATGCGTGTTTGGGAAAGAGGATCTGGTGAAACTCAAGCATGTGGTACTGGAGCTTGTGCTGTTATGGTAGCATCTTATTTGTTGGAAAAAACAGCAAATCAAGTGATGGTAGGATTAGAAGGTGGAAAACTGGATATTGAATATGTTGATGGACATGTTTGGATGGAAGGGGAAGCTGTCAATGTTTTTGAAGGAATTTATACATATGAAAAGGAGAAAGAGGAATGTTAGTAGATGCAAATGAAATTATTAAATATATTGGAAATGCAACAAAAGTTACACCTGTAAAACTATATGTAAATGGAACTGATTTACCAAAAGTAGAAGGTTGTAAATGTTTTGGAGATACAAATAGTTTAGTTATTATGGGGGATATTTTAGTTATCGAACAATATTTAGTGGATAACGCAAGTAAGATTACAGAATCTCATTTAGAATATGATCGTCGTAATAGTGCGATTCCACTATTAGATACAACGCATATTAATGCCCGCATTGAACCAGGAGTATTTATTCGTGATCAAGTAGTAATAGAAGATAATGCTGTTATTATGATGGGTGCTGTTATCAATATTGGTGCTGTTATTGGAGAAGGTACGATGATTGATATGGGAGCTATTTTAGGTGGCCGTGCTACGGTTGGAAAACGTTGTCATATTGGTGCTGGAACAGTATTAGCAGGGGTTATTGAACCACCTAGTGCTTCACCAGTTATTGTTGAAGATGATGTTGTTATTGGTGCAAATGCTGTTGTTATTGAAGGTGTTCGTATTGGAAAAGGTGCAGTAGTTGGTGCTGGAAGTATTGTTACCAAAGATGTACCAGCTGGTGCTGTTGTAGTTGGTAATCCAGCTCGTATTGTAAAAGATTTAAAAGATGCTCAAACAGAGAGTAAAACAGAATTAATGGATGATTTAAGAAAGTTATAAGAGGGTACATATGGAAGATGTAAAAACATGGAGACAATGTTTACATCAAATACCGGAATTAGGCTTAGAAGAATTTAAAACAACAGCCTATTTAAAAGAAGTTCTAACTTCATTAGGGTATCAACCTATTGATTTGCTAGAGACAGGTGTTTATGTGTTCATTGACAACCAAAAAGAAACAACACTAGCTTTTCGTAGTGATATTGATGCTTTAGCAATTCAAGAAGCAAATGATGTAGAATATGCATCGACTCATCAAGGGTATATGCATGCTTGTGGACATGATGGACATATGGCAGCTTTGTTAGGGTTTGCTAAGAAGTTAAAAGAATCAAAAAATGATTTTGCTCATAATTTCTTATTGCTATTTCAGCCTGCTGAAGAGTCTCCAGGAGGAGCTAAATTAGTAGTAGAAACAGGTTTGTTATTAGAATATAATGTTCAAGCTATTTTTGGAATGCATTTAATGCCATTTATTGAAGAAGGAACTATTGCTTGTAAAAGTGGTGCATTTATGGCTACGAATGGAGAATTGGATATTGAGATTATTGGTAAAAGTGCTCATGCTGGATTGTATCATCAAGGTATTGATAGTATTGTGATTGCAACTCAACTAATAAGTCAATATCAAACTATTGTTAGTAGAATGCTTTCCCCATTTGAACCTAGTGTTATTCATATTGGAAATATTGAGGGCGGGAGTGCCCGTAATATTGTAGCTGATAAAACTGTTTTAAAAGGGACTATTCGTGCCTTTGATGAAAAAGCATATCAATTAATTGCCGATAAAGTTTTAGAAATAAATAAAGGAATGGAACAAGCATATGACTGTACAATTCATTGTACATGTCCTCCAATGTATCCTCCTGTTATTAATGATGAAAACTTATATCTAAAATTTAAAGAAAATATGATAGGGAATTATATAGAACTAAAAGAACCATTTATGTTAGCAGAAGACTTTTCTTATTATCAAAAAGAAGTACCAGGAATATTCTTCTTTTTAGGAACAAAAACAGAACAATATACAAGTGGTTTACATACTGAAACATTTAATTTTAATGAAACTGTTTTAGAAAAAGCAATTGAAACATATTACCAGCTAGCTTGTAATATGTAGGGGGAGGATTTGAATGAATTATTTGGAACAATCAAAAGAAGTGTTTTTACACGCTTATGGAAGATATGATATTACTATGGATCATGGAAAAGGTGTTTATTTATATGATGTTAATGGAAAAAAATACTTAGACTTTTATTCTGGAATTGGAGTAAATTCTTTTGGTCATGCTTATCCATTATATGTTGAAAAAATGCAAGAACAATTAACAAAAGTAATGCATGTATCAAATTATTTTAATACAGTTGTTTCTATTGATGCAGCCAAAGTAGTTTGTGAAACAATCGGAATGGATAAAATATTTTTTACTAATTCTGGTACAGAAGCTACGGAAGGTGCTTTAAAATTAGCACGTAAATATTATTATTTAAAACATCAAAAAACAGATAGTGAAATTATTTCTTTTCACCAATCATTTCATGGTCGTTCAACAGGGGCATTACGTTTAACAGGAAATGAAGGGTATCAAAAGGCTTTTGGTCCTTTAATTGATGGTGTTCACCATGCTATATTAAATGATATAGAAAGTGTAAAAACATTAATAAATGAACGTACTTGTGCCATTATCTTAGAACCTGTTCAAGGTGAAGGTGGTTTGACTGTTTGTAAAAAAGAATTTATTTTAGAACTACGTCAATTATGTACAGATCATGATATTGTTTTTATTTTTGATGAAGTTCAATCAGGAATGGGACGTACTGGAACAATTATGACTTATAAGCAATTTGATATTACACCGGATATTGTTTGTATGGCAAAAGGCCTAGGCGCTGGTTTTCCAGTTGGTGCTTTTGCAGCAAATGGAGCAATAGCAGATGCTTTACAACCAGGAGATCATGGAACTACCTATGGTGGTAATCCAATGGCTGGTATGGCTGTCAAAACAGTATTTGAAATATTAGAAAAAGAGAATTTAGTGGAACATGTTGCATTGATTGGGAAATATTTAGAACAAGAGTTAAATAAGCTTGTTGAAAAATATGATTGTATAGTTGAAAGAAGAGGATTGGGTTTAATGCAAGGACTTGTGTTTGATCATCCTGTTGGAGATTATATCAAAAAAGCACAGGCAAAGGGATTAATCTTTGTTAGTGCTGGTGCGAATGTTATTCGTTTGTTACCACCATTTATTATTGAAGAGGCTCATGTTGATCAGTTTGTTTCTATTTTAGAAGAAATTATGAAAGAAGCATAAGCTTCTTTTTTTTATTCAACAAACTCATTTAGATGATTTCAATAATAAGTTATTTATCATTCTTTTTTAAAGCAATTTTTAAGTTTCAAACGTATATATTATTGAGGTGATTTGATGAATAAAGGAATATGTTATCAAGATGATATAACGAGTTGCGGTAGTGCTTGTGTGCAAATGATTTTACTTCATTTTCAAAGAAGAGTAGAGTTAAAAGAAATAAAACATTATTGTAAGAATAATGATAATGGGACAAGTGTATATGGAATGTTACAGTGTTTAAAACACTATCATTTACAAAGCAAAGCTTATCATGCTTCATTAGATGATATTCAAGCAAACGGGAAATACCCTTGTATTGTTTTAATGCTTCACAAAGATTTATATCATTATGTTGTTTTGTATAAACTAGAAAAAGGAATAGTTTTTATAAAAGATCCTGGAGAAGGTTATATTAAGATGACGATAAAAGAGTTTGAAAAAGCATATCAAGGGACAGTTATTATGATAGAAGAAGTAGGTATTCCATTAGAAAAAGAATCTTTTCATTCTATTTATCAATTTTATAAAGAACATTTAAAAGATCAAAAAATAAATATCTTAAAAATATCTGGATTTACTATCTTAGTAACAATAGGAAATATATTATTATCTTATTATTTTCAAATATATATAGATACTTTGTTAGAAACGTCACTATTTTATTTTTTAAGTATAACGTGTATCTTTGTTGTAATTTATGTTATAAAGGCATTATTACATTATGGTCATCAAATATGTTTAGAGTATATTTATAAAGAAAATAATGAAAAGTATATTTTACGGACAATGCAAAATATGCTATATCTAAAAACAAGTGATATCCAAAAACAAAAAGTAGGAACTTTAATGAACAAAATAAAGGGCTTATCTTCGATGACAAAATTTATGAGTAATTTATATAGTGTTTTGTTTATTGATAGTGTCATCTTAATTAGTGTTTTTCTAGTCCTTTTTTATCAAGGGAGGGGCTTTGCGTTATTTTTTATAGTAGATATGTTTGTTATGATGATTATTACTTATTATTTAATGAAAAGAATACAAAAAAGTACTCGTAAAAATATTGTAAAAGAAGATGAAGTGAATACTGTATTTTTAGAAGGTTGTGAGAATTTGATGAATATTCAACAATTTGGATATCGTACTTTTTTTAAAGAAAAGCTTCAGCATTTTTATACTGCTAGTCAATATTATGAAGTGGAAAAAAATAAAGATTATTATTTATTAGAGTTCGTCATAGAATTAGTAATCCAGGGAAGTATGTATATCATGATGATTTATTGTTATTTCTTATTTCGTCAAGATATGATTAGTGTTGGTAAGATTTTCTTTATTTATATGTTGATAAGTTATTGTATGGAACCAATGGTAGAAATTGTCTCTTTGTTTTTAGAATGGAAACAACAAACTATTATTTTTTCAAGATACAAAGATTTACTTCCTAATAAACAACATAAGACAAAGAAAATAAAAAAGATTGTTAGTTTAGAGTGTAATTACATAAGTTATAGTTACGATTATCATAGAACTATCTTTTCTAAGTATGATATCCTGATTGATAAGTCCATTATACTTAGTGGAGAAAATGGTTGTGGTAAAACTACATTATGTCATTTGTTAATGGGATTTGATCAAGTAGATAGTGGAGAAGTGCTGATTAATGGGATCAATATACAAGAGATTGATCAAGCAAGTTTGTATAAAAGGATGATTTATTTACATAAAAATCCAGCTTTTTTTCATGAAACAGTCTTGTTTAATATCATTGGTTATCGTCAAGAGTTACGTGAAAGTGCTATTGAGTTATTGCAACTATTTCAAAGTAATGATATTATAGAAAAACTGGATTTAATAATGGATAGTGATAACTTTTCAAGTGGACAATTACAGTTAATCATGCTAGTCCGTGCTTTCGTTATTAATCCAGATGTTTTAATACTAGATGAAGCTACTAGTAATGTAGATAAAATAAAGGAAAAGCTTATATTTGACTATTTAGAAACGAAACAAGAAAATATGATTATAATACTGATAAGTCATCATACAAAGTTAGTGAATCTTGACTTTGAATATGTTATAATTAATAAAATTCAAAAAGAAGTAGGAGAGACCAATGGAAATTGATTTAGCGTATTTAGATGAAGATAATTTATTATCTACTAATTATCAAGAAATATATGAAAATATTATTCGTGAAGCTTGCAATCATCTACAGTTAGTAGATGATTTAGAACTATCTTGTATTATTGTAGATGATCATAAAATTCATGAAATTAATAAAGAATATCGAAACATTGATCGTTCTACCGATGTTATTAGTTTTGCTTTAGAAGATAATGAACAATTTTATTGTCCAGGTCAGCCTAGGTGTTTAGGAGATATATTTATTTCAAATGAACATGCGATTAGTCAAGCTAAGGAATACAATCATACATTAGATCGAGAAATGTGTTTTTTGTTTACTCATGGACTATTGCATCTATTAGGTTATGATCATATGGAAGAAAAAGAAGAACAAGAAATGATTGCGTTACAAAAGATAATATTAGATAAAGTAGGAATGGAGAGAGTATAATGGACTATCAAGATTTAATGAATAGAGCACTAGAAGCAAGAAAAAATGCATATAATCCTTATTCTAACTATGGTGTTGGTGCTTGTGTAGCGTTAAAAGATGGCACTTTTATTGTTGGGGCCAATATTGAAAATGCAGCCTATGGATCAACAATGTGTGCAGAACGTAATGCGATTTATGCAACATATAGCCAAGGATATCGTAGAAATGATATTCTCGCAATTGCAATAGCTGGCAAAGGAGATGATGTTTGTACACCTTGTGGAGCATGTCGTCAAGTCTTAGCAGAATTGTTAGATAAACATACACCAGTTATTTTATCAAATGAAGAAAAATATATTGTTACGAATATGGAAGAATTATTACCAAGAATGTTTACAGGAGAATTTTTATAATGTTTAAATCAGGATTTATTAGTATTGTAGGGAGACCTAACGTAGGAAAATCAACTTTATTGAATGGTATTTTAGAAACGAAATTAGCGATTATGTCAGATGTTGCACAGACTACTAGAAATACGATTCAAGGAATATATACAGATGAACAATCACAAATGATTTTTATGGATACACCAGGTATCCATAAACCTCAAGATCGATTGGGAACTTTTATGAACTCAACTGCATTAAATAGTATTTTTGGAGTAGATGTTGTCTTGTTTATGGCACCATGTAATGAGGCTATAGGAAAAGGCGATAAGTTTATTTTGGAAAGACTAAAAGAAGCAGATGGTCCAGTATTTTTGATTTTATCAAAAATAGATTTGTTACCAAGAGAAAAAGTAATGGAAAAATTACAAGAATGGACTTCGTTATATGATTTTAAAGAGATTATTCCAATAAGTTCTTTGGAAAATAACAATATTACTACTTTATTAGATGTAATTAAACAATATTTACCAGAAGGACATATGTATTATCCAAAAGATCAAATGACAGATCATCCAGAACGTTTTGTAATGGCTGAGTTTATTCGTGAAAAGATTTTATATTTTACAAGAGAAGAAGTACCACATAGTGTTGCTATTGTGATTGAAAGAATGCAAGTAGCAGAAGATGGGGTGATGGAGATATATGCAACCATTGTTGTAGATCGTCAAAGTCAAAAAGGGATTATCGTAGGGAAACAAGGTGCGATGATTCAAAAAATCCGTAAAAATGCAAAAAGAGATATGACTCGTTTTTTACAGACACAAGTTCATTTAGAGTTGTTTGTAAAAGTAGAACGTGATTGGAGAAATAAGGAGAAATACTTAAAAGAATTTGGTTATAACGAAGATGACTACTAAACAAAGTGAAGTAGTCGAAGGTTTTGTTTTAAAGAGTACTCCTTATAAAGAAAGAGATGTTTTATTACAAGTATATACCAAGGAATATGGGAAAATAACAATTCATGCAAGAGGTATTCAAAGTCCTAAAAGTAAAAATAGAGCAGCTTGTTTAACCTTAACTTTGTCACAATTTACGATTATTTATAAAGAAGGTATTTCTAGTTTGGTAAAAGCTAGTATTATTCATGAATATCGTATTTTAAAACAAAGTATTGAATTGGAAATTTTTGCTAGTTTTATCTTAGAGTATTTATTAGTAATGACAGAAAGTCATGAACCAGACAGTGATATTTATCAAAATGCTTTTATAGCTTTTGAAAAGTTAGAACAAGGTTATTCCTATTATTTGATTTATGCACTATTTATTGCTTTTATTTTACGTATTCATGGTTGTTCATTAGTGGTGGATGGTTGCATAGAATGTGGAAGAAAGGATCATTTGACTAGAATTAGTTATAGTGGTGGTTTTGTTTGTGAAGAGTGTGCAACTAAGTTTGATAAACCTTATGATTTAGATGTTTTAAGAGCTTTTCGTTATATCAACTTATGTCCTATGGATAAAGTAGACTGTTTAGATATGGAGGAAGCAATTATTTTAGAAGTTGCAAAAACAATGCAACAGTTTTTAGATGAGTTTAGTGGTATAAATTTTAAAACTAAAAAATTTATAAAATCACTTTTAATTTAGAGTTTCAAAGAAAGAGAGAGAATACATGCAAAATTTTTTACCTACAAATAAACAAGAAATGGAAGAAAGAGGATGGAGTCAACCAGACTTTGTTTATATTTCAGGAGATGCTTATGTAGATCATCCTTCTTTTGGGGCGGCTATTATTTGTAAAGTCTTAGAAAGTAGAGGCTTTAAGGTGTGCTTTCTTGCTCAACCAGATTGGCACTCTGTAGAAGAGTTTCAACAATTTGGAAAACCTAGGTTAGGATTTTTAATTTCTTCTGGTAATATTGATTCAATGGTGAATCATTATACGGTAAGTAAAAAAAGAAGACATAAAGATTTGTATACGCCAGGTAGTGAAGGGTTTAAAAGACCGGATAGAGCAGTTATCGTATATAGTCAGATGGCACGACAAGCTTTTAAGGATGCTACTATTATTATTGGTGGGGTTGAAGCGAGTTTAAGACGTTTGGCACATTATGATTATTGGGATGATAAGGTTAGAAAATCAATTATTATTGATGCAAACGCTGATTTGTTATTATATGGTATGGGTGAAAATAGTATTATTGAGGTGGCAGAAGCGTTAGATAGTGGCTTAGAACCTAAATATTTAACTTATTTAGATGGAATTGTTTATAAAACAAAATCAATTGATCATCTCGAAAAACCAATTATGTTACCTAGTTATAAAGAAATTTGTGAAAGCAAAGAAAATTATGCAAAATCATTTTTACAACAATATTTAAATACAGACCATTTTGTAGCTAAAGTATTAGTAGAATCTTATTCAGGATGGTATGTAGTTCAAAATAGACCGAATCGTCCATTAACACAAAGAGAATTTGATCGTGCTTATTCTTTAGATTATGCTCGTGACTATCATCCGAGTTATAAAGCAATAGGGCATGTTCCAGCAATTGATGAAGTTAAATTTTCTTTAATTAGTAATCGTGGTTGTTTTGGATCGTGTAATTTTTGTGCATTAACGTTCCATCAAGGCAGACAAATGCAAGCTAGATCTCATGAGTCATTGTTATCAGAGGCATCAAAAATGGTTTGGGAACCTGATTTTAAGGGATATATTCATGATGTTGGTGGGCCTACTGCAAACTTTAGACAGCCTAGCTGTCAAAAACAAGTGAAGCATGGTACTTGTCCAACAAAACAGTGTTTATGGCCAAAACCATGTAAAAGCCTAAATGTGACACATCAAGATTACAAAGAACTTTTAGATAAATTGACGCAATTACCAAATGTAAAAAAAGTATTCGTTCGTTCTGGTATTCGTTATGATTATCTAATGTATGATAAAGATGAAACATTCTTCCGTTCTTTAGTAAAGAACCATATTAGTGGACAACTTAAAGTTGCACCGGAACATATTAGTGATCGTGTTTTATCTAAAATGGGGAAACCAGCTAGAGGATTATATGAAGAATTTGTTGAGAAATATTATAAAATAAATGCTGAATATGGTAAAAATCAATATTTAGTACCTTATTTAATGTCTTCTCATCCAGGTAGTGATATTCATGCAGCAATTGAATTAGCTGAATATTTACGAGATATTAAACATCAACCAGAACAGGTTCAAGATTTTTATCCAACCCCTGGAACATTATCAACAGCAATGTATTACACAGAATTAGATCCACGTGATATGACACCGGTATACGTACCTAAAACACAAAAAGAAAAAGCAATGCAACGAGCATTAATTCAATATAAAAATCCTAAGAACTATGATTTAGTACTTAATGCTTTGAAATTAGCAAAACGTGAAGATTTAATCGGTCATGGTAAAAATTGTTTAATTGCACCGAGAAAAAACAAATATCATGAAAATCGTTCTTATCAATCAAAGAATAATCAACAAAACTATCGTAAAAAACGCTAGAGGGGAGAATGTCTAATGAAAAACAGTGGAACATTTACATCGTGCACAAATACACATTTATATTATGATTTATACGTTCCACAGATCTTTATTAGACCCCGTGGTATTGTTCAAATTCACCATGGTTTAGGTGAATATCGAGATCGATATATTAATTTTGCAAAATTTTTAAGACAAGAAGGTTATATTGTAGTGATTATTGATTTTCCTGGTCATGGAACATCCTTATATCAATTTGAACAAGGCTATTTTGGAGAAGGAATGATTCAAGATACGCTTGTTAAAGATATTCATCATGTTTTGATGACAACAAAAGAAGCTTATCCTGATTTGCCTTATTTCATCATAGGTAACCAGTTTTCAACACTTGTTGTAAGACAATATTTAAGTCTTTATGGGGAATTTGTTGAAGGAGCTATCTTAATTTCTCCGGGACATTTTCATGATTATAAGACATTTTGTCGCTATGTTAAGATTAGTGAAATGTTAAAAGGAAATATGTATCGTAGTAAAAGAGTAAAGAGAATATTAGATTATCAGTTTAATCAAGAGTTACAAGGGGATTCTAATACAGCTAATTATTTAACTGGTGATATAGAAGAATTGGATGCTTATTTAGAAGATCCAATGACAAATTTTGTTTATACCAATAAAGCTTATCATCAAATTATTCAATTATCAAAGTTGGTAAATTCGGCCAGTTATTTCCAAAATGTTATTCATGATGTTTCCATTTATTTTATAAGCGGAAAATTTGATAACTTTGGTAAAGAAGGAAAAGTAGCAAAACAATTATTTGAAAAATATAAAAAAGCAGGAGTCATTGATGTAGACTTCCAAACATTTGATAGTAAAAGACAAGACTTATTACATGAGGTAAATAAAAGTGAAGTATATGAAAATATATTAGCTTGGCTAAATGCACGTACCTTTATGTAATACCCTTATTGTTGGTTGACAAGACACCACTATAAGGGTATATTAGTTGTATATTTAAACTTTTAAAATTTCTACAAAATAGACTTGGAATATGAATTCCGAGTCTATGTTTTTATGACAAAGGAGAAAAGAAAATGGCAAAAAAAGAAATGGACATTATCGTAAATCATGCAAAAGCATCAGGGTTTGTATATCAAGGTTCTGAAATTTATGATGGATTGGCAAACACTTGGGATTATGGTCCTTTAGGTGTTGAAATGAAAAACAATATTAAACGTTTATGGTGGAAACGTTTTATTCAAGAATCACCATTAAATGTAGGGTTAGATTCTGCAATCTTTATGAATCCTAGAGTTTGGGAAGCATCAGGACATGTTGGGGGATTCTCGGATCCTTTGATTGATTGTAAATCATGTAAGACAAGACATCGTGCTGATAAATTAATTGAAGAACATGATGAAAATGTACATAGTGAAGGATGGTCTAATGAAGAAACAATGGACTATATTCGTAAAGTTGGTATTGTTTGTCCAAAATGTGGTAAACAAGATTTCACAGATGTACGTCAGTTTAAATTGATGTTTGAAACACATATGGGAGTGATTGAAGATGCAAAGGATGTTGTTTATTTACGTCCAGAAACGGCGCAAGGAATCTTTGTTAATTTTAAAAATATTCAAAGAACTTCAAGAAAGAAAGTTCCTTTTGGAATTGGACAAATTGGAAAGTCATTTAGAAATGAGATTACTCCAGGTAACTTTATTTTTAGAACAAGAGAATTTGAACAAATGGAATTAGAATTTTTCTGTAAACCAGATACTGATTTAGAATGGTTTGAATATTGGAGAAGCCAATGTCATCTATTCTTAATGGATTTAGGATTAAACTCAGAAAATGTTCGTTTCCGTGATCATGAAAAAGAAGAATTGTCATTCTATTCGAAAGCAACAAGTGATATTGAATATGCATATCCATTTGGTTGGGGTGAATTATGGGGAATTGCTGATCGTACGAATTATGATTTATCTCGTCATATGGAATTTTCTAAAAAAAGTTTAGAATATTTAGATCCTGAAACAAATGAAAAGTATATTCCTTATGTTATTGAACCATCAGTAGGTGCAGATCGTTTATTCTTATCTGTTTTATGTGATAGTTATCAAGAAGAGGAATTAGAAGGTGGAGATTCTAGAACAGTAATGAAATTACATCCTAGTGTAGCACCTTATAAAGTGGCTGTTTTACCTTTAACTAAAAAACAAAGTGAAAAAGCAACGGAAATATATCAGTTATTAGCAAAAGAATTTATGTGTGAATATGATCTAGCTGGTCAAATTGGAAAGAGATATCGTCGTCAAGATGCTATTGGAACACCATATTGTGTTACTGTTGATTTTGATACATTAGATGATAATGCTGTTACTATTCGTGATCGTGATACGATGGAACAAATTCGTTTACCAATTGATCAATTAGTAAGTTATATTAGTGAAAAAATTAAATTTTAAAAAGGAGGGTGGATATGCCAAGAATACCAGATAGTAAGCTTTCAGAAATCAGACAAAGTGTTAATATTATCGATGTAATCGGAGCATATTTGCCTCTAATTAAAAAAGGACAAAATTATGTTGCTGTATGTCCTTTTCATCAAGATAATCATCCATCGATGTCTGTTTCTCAAGAAAGACAAATTTATAAATGCTTTGTTTGTGGAGCTGGTGGAAATGTTTTTATGTTTTTACAAAATTATCTTAAAATCACTTTTCATCAAGCAGTTTTAGAAGTTGCTAAAATGTCAAATATTGATGTTAGTGAATATGAATACAAGGCACCAGTAAAAGAAGTGGCAAAAGAATTGGTTCCTATTTATGATATGTATGAGGATGCAACTAATATTTATCATTATTATTTAAGTACTGATTTAGCGAAGGAAGCTAAAAAGTATTTAACTGATCGTCACATTAGTGATACTGTTATTGATCATTTTAAAATTGGTTATTCATTACCAAAACAATGTCTTGTTCCTGCTTTTGAAAAAAAAGGTTATGACGATATGGATGCATATCGTTCAGGATTAATTGTAGAAGGTAAATATAAACGTGATCGTTTTGTCGATCGGATTATGTTTCCCATTCACAATAGTGAAGGGAAAGTAGTTGCTTTTAGTGGTCGTGTTTTTGATAAAAATAGTGATCAAGCAAAATATATTAATTCTAGTGAATCACAAGTATTTGTGAAAGGGGAAGTGCTTTATAATTATCATCGTTGTATTGATGCAGTAAGGCATGCTAATCATATTTATATTTGTGAAGGTTTTATGGATGTTATTGCATTATATCGAGTTGGAATAAACCAAGCTATTGCAACAATGGGGACAGCTTTTACAAAACGTCATATCCAATTATTAAAACGTCTTACTAAAAATATTCGTTTATGCATGGATGGTGATAATGCTGGACAAACTGCTACATATAAGATGGGTGAGTTATTAAAAAAAGAAGGTTTTGATGTAACGGTTATTAATTTAAGAGATCGTTATGACCCAGATGAAGTATTAGAAAAATATGGCAAAGATGAATTGTTAAGTAACTTAGAATTAACAATGCCATTTCTACAATTTCAATTAAATTATCTTCAAAATAATTGTAATTTTGAAAACTATGATGATAAAAAACAATTTACTACTAGTGCAATGAAACTAATTTCAACATTAGAAGATCCTATTGATTATGAACACTATTTATCAATTGTAATGAAAATAACAGGATTTTCTGCAAGTACATTACAATCTTTAGCACCTTTTGTACAAAAACCTATTATGCAAGATATTGTTTTGCCAGTAATGGCTCCAAGACAAGTTATTAATAAGTATCAAAGGGCAGAAAGAGATTTATTGCATTATATGATGGAAGATAAATTTGTTTGTGATATCTATGTAAAAAAAGTTCAAATAATGCATAATGTGGAATATAACTTAATTGCTAATCTAATTACTTCTTACTATAAACGAAATGGAGTAATGGAAGTTTCTGACTTTATAAATAGTATTGAAAATCAAAGTGCTGTTCAAACTATTTTAGAAGTTTCTCAATTAAATATTCCCTCATTAAGTGAATTTGATACACAACCTGATCAAAAACATAAAATTATTGATGGTTATGTAGAAACTTTAAAAGGATATGGAGCTATGCTCCGTAAAGAAAAAGAAGAAAGTCTATTATTAAATACAAAGAGTACAGAAGAGCAAATTAAGATTTTAGAACAAATATTAACGAATAAAGAGGAATTGTATGAAGCTAATGATGATACAAAACCTAAGATTAATTAAATATAGAAAAGAGGAAAACTATGAAAAAAACAAAAAAAGTAGAAGCTGTTAGTTTTGATGACTTAAAAGCATTAATAGTGGAAGAAGCAAAAAAAGATGGAAATCGTCTTTCTCAAGATTCTTTAGATAATTATTTATCAAATTATGATTTATCAGATGATTTAGCAGAAGAATTATTATCATTTATTAATGATAATAAAATTGATATTAATAATGATATGGATGATATGGATATTGATGATGAAGCTCTACTAATTGATGTTCCTACCATTGGAGAATTAGATTTAGAATTAGATAGCTCTTTAGATGATAATACACCAGATTTAGATTTTGCTGGTGATTTTGATATGATGACTACAGATACAATGGATATGTATCAAACAAAGTCAGATGATATTGAATATGAAGATACACAATTAGGTAGTAATGTAAAAATTAATGATCCTGTTAAAATGTATTTAAAAGAAATTGGTCGTGTTGAGTTATTAACGCAAGATCAAGAAATTGAATTAGCGAAAAAAATTCTTGAAGGAGATACTTTTGCTAAAAAAGAATTAGCTGCAGCAAATTTACGTTTGGTTGTTTCTATTGCAAAGCGTTATGTTGGTAGAGGAATGTTGTTCTTAGATTTAATTCAAGAAGGTAATATGGGGCTTATTAAAGCAGTAGAGAAATTTGATTATACAAAAGGATTTAAGTTTTCAACTTATGCAACATGGTGGATTCGTCAAGCAATTACTAGAGCAATTGCAGATCAAGCAAGAACGATTCGTATACCAGTTCATATGGTAGAAACTATTAACAAATTAACACGTATTCAAAGACAATTAATTCAAGAGTTAGGAAGAGAACCTACTGCTGAAGAAATTGCTGAAAAAATGGATGGAATGACTCCAGAAAAAGTTCGTGAAATTCAAAAAATATCGTTAGAACCAGTTTCATTAGAAACACCAATTGGAGAAGAAGATGATAGTCATTTAGGAGATTTCATTGAAGATGAAGGAGCTATGTCACCTGATGATTATGCTGCTAATGAGTTATTAAAAGATGAATTAAATGATGTATTATTAGAATTAACTGACCGTGAAGAAAAAGTATTACGTCTTCGTTTTGGATTAGATGATGGTAGAAATAGAACGTTAGAAGAAGTGGGAAAAGAGTTTAATGTAACACGTGAGCGTATTAGACAAATTGAAGCAAAAGCTTTACGCAAATTAAAACACCCATCTAGATCAAAACGTCTAAAAGATTTCTTAAATCGCTAATATGAAATTATCAAAAAGGTTACAATTATTAGCTGATGTAATACAAAAACACTTACAGGGAAATACTTTAGCAGATATTGGTAGTGATCATGCTTATTTACCTAGCTATTTAGTAAAAGAAGGTATTATTAAAAAAGCATATGCTTGTGATATCACAGAAGGTCCGATTCAATCTGCCAAAGAAACAATTCATTATTATGGACTTGATGATCAAGTGTTTGCAATCATGGGTCCTGGTTTGTTACCAATCATCCATAAGCATGTTGATATGATTGCTATTGCAGGGATGGGAGCTTATTTGATAAGTGATATTCTGCAAGAACATTTAGATTATGCAAAGAAAGTACCAGTTTTGTTTTTACAACCAAATGCGAATGTCGATCATTTACGTAGTTATCTTTTCCAAAATGGTTTTACCATTATGGATGAAGAAATGGTAAAAGATGGAAATCATATTTATGAAGTATTAGTAGTTAGTTATGCAGGTAATAAAGGGGCAGTTTATAGTGTGAATGATATTGAGTTTGGTCCTGTTTTAAAAAGAGAATGTAGCCCATTATTCAAAGAAAAATGGAGAAAACAATCGGATGTTTATAAAAAGATCCAATCTACTCTACATCAAGAACATCCTAAATATATTGAATTACAAGATAAAATAAAAAGAATAGAAGGTGTTCTAAATGATTGCTAAAGACATCATGAATTACTTAGAAACATATTTTCCACTAGATTTACAATTATCTTTTGATAAATGTGGGTTACAAGTAGGAAATTTAAATCAAGAAGTAGATAAAGTAATGGTTTCCTTAAACTGTGATCAACAAACAATAGATAGTGCAATAGCACAAAATTGTTCAATGCTTATCTCTCATCATCCTTTATTATTAGATAAACACGATGCTATTGATACATCTGTTTCTTTTGGTAAATTTGTTGAAAAAGCAATAAAAAATGATATCGTAGTATGTAGTTTGCATACTTGTTTAGATCGTGGTATGAATGGTATTTCGATGAATGACTGGTTGATTTCTTTATATGATGTGCATCATATAGAATGTTATGATGAAGTTCAAATAGGAAAAAAAGCGATTTTAAAAACACCAATGATGTTTGATGATTTTCTAACTAAAACAAAAGAAGTATTTCAAATTAATACTTTAAAAGTAGCAGGTAGAAAAGATAAATTGATTGAAAGAATTGGTATTTGTGGTGGTAGTGGTAGTGATGAAATAACTGCTTGTAAAGGACAAGTAGATGCTTTTATTACAGGTGATACTAAATATCATCATGGACAATTTGCTTATGAAAACGATATTGTATTCATTGATGTTGGACATCATGTTGAAGTTATTGTTGAAAAAGAGTTAATAAAAATATTAAAAAACTTACCAATTCAAGTATTATCAATGGATAGTCAAGATTATTTTGAATATAAATAGAGTAGCTATTGCTACTTTTTTTATATTTTGTCTAACTAATATTGACATCTACTTGGATATTGCATATAATTAATGCGTGAGGTACTTTAAAATTGTATCGGTAAAACCATCGCAAGGTGGTGACACAAAGCTATAGGGACTCGATGGAGTCAGCCAGTTGCAAATCAGTTTAGAAAACAAGGTTTGCTTTTTTTGTTTTCAAAAAGCTATTTCATCGTTTTACTATATTAAAAGTTAAACTATGAAGCTCCCAACTATCATATTTTAATTTTTAATCCATTTGGAAATGATATGATACTTAGTACATTCAAAATTTCCAATCAAAAAGACTATACCCCCCGGTATAGTCTTTTAAGTGTGCCAGGCATGGTATACATCTAAGTGGTGAAAGTCCACCGTGGGGAATAGTCGCCAACCACTAGTCGAAGTCAAGGGTGTCCATCGTGAGGCGGAATCTGAAGGAAGAATTAGACAAAACTCTGGTCTTAGGAACACGAACTATATCAGGCAGGAGATAAGAGACAAGTGTGCTTAACAACACAAAATCTAACAGACTATGAAGTACTTATCTAATGTAAATATAGAAGATATATGGAGGGAAAGATGTATAGCCTTACCCTGGGAGGTCTCACAAGCGAGAAAGTAGTAACAACGAATTGTGAGAAGTCAGCCGAGGTCGTAGTAGTGAGGAAGTACCTGTAATGGGTATGGAGCAAAGGACTGAACAGATTTATCAGTTAAAGAACTGTCAAATTGCACCGGTATGTGTAACTCGAGGACAAGAGTGAAACTAGAATAGTGAGTAAACAAGAACGGAGGAAAGCTATAAGTCAACATACAGGAAACGAAAGGAAGGGAAGTAACGAAATATGGAAACAGAAAGAAATGAATTACTTAATCAACTGCTTAGTGAAGAAAATATGATAGAAGCATATAAGCAAGTCAAACGAAATAGAGGAGCTAGTGGAATAGATGGTATGGAAGTAACTGAGTTAAAGGAATACCTAGAAGAACACGGCGAAGAAATTAAAGAAGAGATAAGAACAAGGAGATATAAACCTAGTCCGGTAAGAAGGGTAGAAATACCAAAAGAGAATGGTGGAGTAAGATTACTTGGAATACCAACAGTAAAAGATAGAATGGTACAACAAATGATAGTGCAAGTATTAACACCAATCTATGAACCAATATTTAGTGAACATAGCTATGGGTTCAGACCGGGTAGAAACTGTGAAATGGCAATCATAAAAGTGTTAGAGCACATGAATGAAGGATTGCATTGGATAGTAGATATTGACTTAGAGAAATTCTTTGATAATGTTCACCATGATAAACTAATTCGACTAGTGAGTCAACAGGTAAAAGATGGTGATGTAATATCCCTAATTAGAAAATTCCTAAGAAGTGGAATCATGATTGATGACGAATATAAAGAATCAACAATCGGAACGCCACAGGGCGGAAATCTTAGTCCATTATTATCAAATATTATGCTTGATGTGTTGGATAAGGAATTAGAGGCAAGAGGACTTAATTTCGTAAGATATGCAGATGATGTGCAAATATTGGTAGGAAGTCAAAAAGCAGCAAATAGAGTAATAGAGAATGTGAGTAGGTACATAGAAAAGAAACTAGGATTAAAAGTAAATATGACAAAAAGCAAAGTCAACAAACCAGAGGGTACAAAATACCTAGGGTTTGGATTTTACTATGATAAACTTCAAAAGACCTATAAAGCGAAACCACATAAACTTTCTGTAGAAAAACTGAAAAGAAAACTGAAGCAACTTACAAGCCGGAATTGGGGAGTGAGCATGGACTACAGACTACTAAAGATAAAGCAATTGATAGTAGGATGGGTCAACTACTTTAGAATAGCGAGTTTTAAGAAAGTGTGCAAACAAATAGATGCACATACACGGTTTAGACTTAGAATGTGCATATGGAAACGATGGAAAAGAATAGGTACAAAATACAGAGCACTAATAAAACTAGGAGTAAACAAATATAAAGCATGGGAATGGGCGAATAGCAGAAAAGCATACGCACGAGTTGCCATGTCATATATCATGTGTAGAACGGTAACGAACGATAGACTAAAGAAAAGAGGTCTAGTATCACTACTAGACCAGTATCAGTTAAAACATATTTTAGTATAAATTTGAACCGCCGTACACCGAACGGTACATACGGTGGTGTGAGAGGACGATAAATAAATTAATTATTTATCTCCTACTCGATTTTAGCATAATTTATATTTTAACATAGTTTCATATATGCCATCTTCATGACTACAAGCACAAACTTCATCTGCAATTTCTTTTAACTTTTCTTTTGCATTACCCATTGCTATTCCGGTATGACAATATTCAAGCATTTCAATATCATTTAATCCATCACCAAAAGCAAAAGTATTTTCTTTATTAATGCCTAAATAAACAAGCGTATCATGAATAGCTTTTGCTTTATTAATATCTAATAAAGAAAGCTCACCACTATTATTACCAAAGATTGGAACAGTACAATGATGAATTGTAAAATGATTTGAAAACTGTTGTATTATTTTTTCAAAAGAAACATTCGTATTTTCTAAAAAACATATTTTTGTTATATCATTACGTAACATGGTTTGATTCGTTTGTAATGCATTAATAAAATGACTACTTTTTGATTCTTTTCTTTTTTTAGCATCTATATCATGATGATAATCTCCATAAATAAGAAACTCCAGTCTTTCCACTAAATTCTTACTAGCAAACAATCCACCATTTGATTCTAAATAATAATCAAAGTTATACTTTTCAAAATAATCTAGTACATTTAAAACATCCTGTTTTGAAAAACAATGGTGATATAAAACTTCTCCTAGTATTTCAACATATCCACCACCAGCACCTATCAAGCCATCAATACCCAAATCCCAAATAAAGTCATAAACTTCAGGTTTAGAACGACCAGTACATAAAAATACGTAATTCCCTTTTTTTCTAGTTAGAGCAATTGCTTCTTTTGTTTTTTCTCTTATCCTTTCTATTCCATTTTCTTCATAGACAAGGGTACCATCAATATCAAAAAATATTATTTTCTTTTCCATTTTTCTTTTCTCCTATTGTTAGATTAACATAGTTATTCTTATATTTACTTTTTTTTCTTTTTAAGAATTTGAAATTAGTTTTGTGTTTACTAAAAAATAGTGTATCATGTTTTTATGCTTTTTAAGATAGGGGATAAAGTATTTATACTTTAATAAAAAAATGAGAAAAAGAGAAATTAATTTAATAGATGGGGTTATTTGGAAATCTATTTTATTTTTTGCAATGCCATTATTAATTGGTAATTTATTTCAACAAATGTATAGTACCGTTGATTCTTATGTAGTTGGTAATTATGTTGGGACCACGGCACTAGCTTCAGTTGGAGCTAGTACACCAATTATTAATGTGTTAATAGGATTTTTTATGGGACTTTCAGCTGGAGCAGGAGTTGTTATAGCGCAAAGATATGGTGCTAGAAACTTAGAAGGTGTAAAAACAGGGATTCATACAGCAATGGCATTAACCATTTTTATGACCGTTGTTTTAACAATTATTGGTGTTTTTGTTTGTGATGATATTTTACGGTTAATAGCTGTTCCAGATGATATATTTCAAACATCCTATTTATATTTAAAGATATATTTTTTAGGAATTGGTTTTACTTTATTGTATAATCTAGGCTCAGGGGTTTTAAGAGCGTTAGGGGATAGCAAAAGACCTATCTATTTTTTGATTATTGCTAGTATTTTAAATGTTATTTTAGATATTTTATTTGTAAAATATCTAGGAATGGGAGTTGCAGGAGTTGCTATAGCAACAATGATTTCTCAAGCAGTAAGTTCTTTTTTAGTGTTGTTAGTATTACTTAATTTAGATTATGCTATTAGATTAAATATTAAAAAAATAGCTTTTGATTATCCAACACTTATTAAGATGATTAAAATTGGGTTACCGACAGCTATTCAACAAAGTGTTATTTCTTTATCGAATGTAATAGTTCAATCTTATATTAATACATTTGGATCTTATGTAGTAGCAGGATACTCAGCAGGTTTACGTATCGATGGTTTTATTGTGTTACCAGTTCAAAGTATCAATATGTCTATTACAACCTTTGTAGGACAAAATATTGGTGCTAAAAAATATGATCGTGTTAAAAAAGGGGCACGTTGTGCTTTGATAATGTTAGCAATTATTATTTTCGTACTTTGTGTATTTTTATATCTGTTTGGCGAAGCTGCACTTGCCTTGTTTGATAGTACTCCAGAAGTAGTAGCTGCAGGTAGAACATTACAACTTTGTTTTATTCCTTTTTATATTATTTTGCCTATTGTACAAGTATATAGTGGTGTATTATATGGAGCTGGAAAATCTACGATACCAATGTGTTTAACTATTTTTAATTTTGTAATATTAAGACAAATTTATTTATATATTATGGTTCCAATAACGGGATCATTGGCAACCATATTCTATGGTTGGCCCATCACTTGGATTACGTGTGCCATTATGTTTTTAATATATTATCATCGTGTTTCTTGGTTACCCGAAGAATAAAAAAAGCGAATTTCATTATTCGCTTTTTATAAGTGTGCCAGGCATGGTATACATCTAAGTGGTGAAAGTCCACCGTGGGGGAATAGTCGCCAACCACTAGTCGAAGTCAAGGGTGTCCATCGTGAGGCGGAATCTGAAGGAAGAATTAGACAAAACTCTGGTCTTAGGAACACGAACTATATCAGGCAGGAGATAAGAGACAAGTGTGCTTAACAACACAAAATCTAACAGACTATGAAGTACTTATCTAATGTAAATATAGAAGATATATGGAGGGAAAGATGTATAGCCTTACCCTGGGAGGTCTCACAAGCGAGAAAGTAGTAACAACGAATTGTGAGAAGTCAGCCGAGGTCGTAGTAGTGAGGAAGTACCTGTAATGGGTATGGAGCAAAGGACTGAACAGATTTATCAGTTAAAGAACTGTCAAATTGCACCGGTATGTGTAACTCGAGGACAAGAGTGAAACTAGAATAGTGAGTAAACAAGAACGGAGGAAAGCTATAAGTCAACATACAGGAAACGAAAGGAAGGGAAGTAACGAAATATGGAAACAGAAAGAAATGAATTACTTAATCAACTGCTTAGTGAAGAAAATATGATAGAAGCATATAAGCAAGTCAAACGAAATAGAGGAGCTAGTGGAATAGATGGTATGGAAGTAACTGAGTTAAAGGAATACCTAGAAGAACACGGCGAAGAAATTAAAGAAGAGATAAGAACAAGGAGATATAAACCTAGTCCGGTAAGAAGGGTAGAAATACCAAAAGAGAATGGTGGAGTAAGATTACTTGGAATACCAACAGTAAAAGATAGAATGGTACAACAAATGATAGTGCAAGTATTAACACCAATCTATGAACCAATATTTAGTGAACATAGCTATGGGTTCAGACCGGGTAGAAACTGTGAAATGGCAATCATAAAAGTGTTAGAGCACATGAATGAAGGATTGCATTGGATAGTAGATATTGACTTAGAGAAATTCTTTGATAATGTTCATCATGATAAACTAATTCGACTAGTGAGTCAACAGGTAAAAGATGGTGATGTAATATCTCTAATTAGAAAATTCCTAAGAAGTGGAATCATGATTGATGACGAATATAAAGAATCAACAATCGGAACGCCACAGGGCGGAAATCTTAGTCCATTATTATCAAATATTATGCTTGATGTGTTGGACAAAGAATTAGAGGCAAGAGGACTTAATTTCGTAAGATATGCTGATGATGTGCAAATATTGGTAGGAAGTCAAAAAGCAGCAAATAGAGTAATAGAGAATGTGAGTAGGTACATAGAAAAGAAATTAGGGCTAAAAGTAAATATGACAAAAAGCAAAGTCAACAGGCCAGAGGATACAAAATACCTAGGGTTTGGATTTTACTATGATAAACTTCAAAAGACCTATAAAGCGAAGCCACATAAACTTTCTGTAGAAAAACTGAAAAGAAAACTGAAACAACTTACAAGCCGAAATTGGGGAGTGAGTATGGATTACAGACTACTAAAGATAAAGCAATTGATAGTAGGATGGGTCAACTACTTTAAAATAGCGAGTTTTAAGAAAGTGTGCAAACAAATAGATGCACATACACGGTTTAGACTTAGAATGTGCATATGGAAACGATGGAAAAGAATAGGTACAAAATATAGAGCACTAATAAAACTAGGAGTAAACAAATATAAAGCATGGGAATGGGCGAATAGTAGAAAAGCATACGCACGAGTTGCCATGTCATATATCATGTGTAGAACGGTAACGAACGCTAGACTAAAGAAAAGAGGTCTAGTATCACTACTAGACCAGTATCAGTTAAAACATATTTTAGTATAAATTTGAACCGCCGTACACCGAACGGTACATACGGTGGTGTGAGAGGACGATAAATAAATTAATTATTTATCTCCTACTCGATTATTTGAGACATATCGATAGAAGGAAGAACATGCGTACTAGCATCTTTGGCATCATATTGTTTTAAATATTCAACAACTTGATGCGTTAAATAAGTAGGGGTTGAAGCACCAGAACTAACAGCCGCATACTTTTTGTTTGCTAACATACTTGGTTCAATCTCTAATACATGTTCTATCATATAGACATCTTTTTTTGTTTTTTCTTTCGCTATGCTTGCAAGCTTTTTTGTATTGTTGGAATGAGGATCACCAACAATAAAAATAACATCGACAGCATTTTCTATATTTGCAATCGCTTCTTGACGGACTTGCGTTGCATTACAAGTTTCCTTAGCAATAGTTACATCTTCAAAATAATCTTTCGCATCCTCACATAAATGATAAACATCAAATAAGGACATTGTTGTTTGATTAGTAATAACATACTTTTTGGTTTTATCAAGTTTATTAAAGTCATCACTTTTTTCAATTAAATGAACTTTATTTGTATCAATTGATAATGAACCTTGTGATTCAGGATGATTTTGTTTACCAATATATAAAATCTCATAATCTTTTTCTAAATATTCTTTTATCAAATGATGAGTTTTAATAACATCAGGACATGTTGCATCAACAACACGAAACCCTTTCTTCTGGGCATTATCAAAAACTTCTTGACTTGCACCATGTGCAGTAATAATTAATGTTTCACAATCAACTTCTTCTAATAAAGCCAATCTATCTAATGTAGGATTTTCAAATGTTTTTATACCTAGTTGGTCTAAAGCTTTGACAATAAACTGATTATGTACAATCATTCCTAGAATAGCAACATTGTTATTTGTTTTTCCTTCTTTTTTTGCTAGATTAATTGCACGAACGACACCTTTACAATATCCTCTAGGAACAATAGGTAATACTTTCATATACTTGTCAATAATCTTACGATTATTTCTCCTTTCCAATAAGTTATAGCCATTATACCATATTTTCAAATAGTTCTCCTTGTTTTTCTTGTGATTTTGTTGTTACTATTTCCTCTTCTATTTCCTCGGCTAATGCTTCATCAATAATAGATAAATCAATATCATCGATTGTGTGTAAAGCTCTTAGTAAAGTAATTGCATTCCTAGCATTATTAATTAATGGACTCACTTGATTTATAATAGGAATAACTTGATTAACAGTTCGAACTGTTTTTGTTGTTGTTTGTATCATATTTGATAAACCAAATTTTTGATTCATATTTGTTAAAGGATTACTTCTTTGCATAGATTGGTTAGGGTAATATGGATAGTAGTTCATAGGATAGGGGTAATTATTGTTATTTTGTTGTTGCATATTTTCATCTCCTAATAATAGTATATGTTATCTCTTAATATATGTTCTTGACAAATGACTTAATTTATGGTTAAGTTAATAGGCTATGCATTATGCTTGAAAAAAAAGAAAAGAATGGTAAAATGAAGTAAATTGCCAATAATAAAGAAAAGGAGAAAAACGAAATGAGTACTTTTCAACAGTTTAAATTAAAAGAATTTTGTAATCAAGTTATTAAAGAAAAGGGGTTTAATACACCAACTCCAATTCAAGAAAAAGTAATTCCGTTAGTATCGAAAAGAAGTGATATTATTGGTATATCTCAAACAGGTACAGGAAAGACACATGCTTTCTTATTACCAATTATGAATCAAATTGATACATCTAATAAAACAGTACAGGCTGTTATTACTGCACCAACAAGAGAACTAGCAAATCAAATTTATGAACAAGCTAAAATTTTTAGCAAATATAATGAGGAATTATCTGTATCACTCATTGTAGGTGGTAGTGATCGTCAAAAAGCAGTTAATAAATTAACCAACCAACCACACGTAGTAATTGGTACACCTGGAAGAATTAAAGATTTATCTTTAGATCAACAAGCTTTACAAATTACAACAGCTTCTATTTTAGTAATTGATGAAGCAGATATGACTTTAGAATATGGTTATTTAGAAGATATTGATGCAGTTGCTGGTAAAATGAAAGATAATCTACAGATGATGATTTTTTCTGCTACCATTCCACAATTATTAAGACCCTTTTTAAAGAAATATATGCAATCTCCTATCACTATTGAGATTGATGAACATATTCCAGTTACTCAAAATGTAGAACATATTTTATTAGCTACAAAACATAAAAATCGTTATAGTGTTTTAAAATCAATTATGGATAGTATTGATCCATATATTTGTATTATATTTTGTAATCGTCGTGAGGAAGTTGTTGAAACAGCAAAGAAATTACGTGAAGATGGTTATAAAGTAGGAGAAATTCATGGTGATTTAGAACCAAGAGAAAGAAAACAAATGATGAGACGTATTAAAAATGCGGAATATCAGTATATTGTTGGAACGGATATTGCTGCTAGAGGAATTGATATAGATGGTGTAAGCCATGTTATTAATATGTCATTACCTAGTGAAATAGATTTCTATATTCACCGTAGTGGTCGTAGTGGTAGAGCAAATTATACAGGTGTTTGTTACACAATGTATGATACATCAGAAGAAGAAAAAATCATTTCACTAGAAAAGAAATCAATTGAATTTAAAACAGTTGCTATTCGTAATGGTGAATTTGTAGACTTAGGTCAACGTGAAAAACGTAAAAAACGTATTCAACATCAAACAGATTTAGAGAAAAAAGTACAAGCAATTGTACGTAAACCTGCAAAAGTAAAACCAGGATATAAAAAGAAAAGAAAATGGGAAGTTGATAAAGTTGTTCGTAAACAAAAACGTGCAATGATTCAAAATGATATTCGTCGTCAAAAGAAAGAAAGAAGCAAATTAGCACAAGCTGAAAAAAGACGTAAAGAAGAGGGAGAATAAAGATGATAATCGGAAGTCATGTATCCATGTCTGGAAAAGACATGTTATTAGGTTCAGTAAAAGAAGCTGTTAGTTATGGAGCAACTACTTTTATGTTTTATACTGGGGCACCACAAAATACAGCACGTAAAGCAATAGACCAATTAAAAGTAGAAGAAGCAAAACAATGTATGATAGAAAATAACATTGATATTGATAACATTGTTGTTCATGCACCTTATATTATTAATCTAGCAAACACGACAAAACCAGAGACTTTCGAATTAGCAGTAAGCTTTTTAAGACAAGAAATAGATCGTTGTAATCAAATTGGTGCTACTAAATTAGTACTACACCCAGGTAGTCATGTCCAAGCAGGTGAAGAAATTGGATTACATCGAGTTGTAGAAGGTCTTGATTTAGCATTAGATAATATTGGTAACTTAAAGATTTGTTTAGAAACAATGGCCGGTAAAGGTAGTGAAGTAGGAAGAGACTTAAAACAATTAGCGTATATTATTCATAATTGTAAATATTCAAATAGTTTAGCTGTTTGTATCGACACATGTCATTTACATGATTCAGGTGTTGATTTAACAAAGATTGATGAATATCTAGCTGATTTTGATAGAATCATTGGACTAGAACGTCTATTAGTAGTTCATGTTAATGATTCTAAAAATGAATTAGGTGCTAGTAAAGATCGTCATGAAAATATTGGATTTGGACATATTGGATTTGAAACATTGAATAAAATAGTGCATCATCCATTATTAAAAGACGTACCTAAAATACTAGAAACACCCTATATTAACAAATTACCTCCTTATCGTTATGAAATAGAAATGTTTTTAAATCATACACATGATCCATTATTAAAAGATAAATTATCAAAATAGTAGCTAATAGCTACTATTTTTTCTTTACATCGGTACATATTTAATTCACACTAAAAAGGTATAGTATGAAAAAATGTGATTTGCTAAAGAATAATATCGATTTAAGATGACAAATGAGAAATCTTGGTAATTCAATTTTGAGTAGATCATAATAACCTAGCAGGAAGTCCGCTCCTTTAGGGGTGGGAGTTTCAGGAATAAAGGAGAGTGGAAGTAAGAGGATAGTATGATACTTATCTATTGTGCAAAAATAATAGGTCAGTATTTAATATATAAAGACAATTTATTCCATGATAGAACAAAAAAGAATCATACGGAATATTTGTTAGAAGGGGTGTGTAATGTGTTGAAAAAATATTTATTTATTATTTTCTCTTTTCTATTATGTTTATTGTCATTAGGGAAGATACAAGCAGTTGCTTTTAATGAACCAACAGTAGTAAAGGTAGGGTATAGTGAGGTAACTGGTTTTGTTAATGATCCAATCATTAGTGGTAGAGAAGGATACGGTTATGAGTATTTTAATAAAATTGCTGAATATTTAGACGGAGATTATATTTTTGAATATGTCATGTGCAAGGAAGATACTATTTTAGATATGTTAGAAAGTGGAGTTATTGATATTGCTACTCCTTATTTTAAAGAACAAATTAATGAACAAGATTTTCTTGTTAGTTCTAATGATTTTGGAGAAAATATTGCTTTTTTATGTACTACCAATGAAGAGATAGTAGATATTACTAGTTTAGATGGTAGTACAATAGGAGTATATAAAGGAGATCCTAATATTTCATTAATTGATGAGTTATTAACAACTTATGGTTATCAAGCAAATATAGTGCTTTTTGATCAATATGATTATTATAAAGACTTAGATAATAACCAATGTGATTACTGTTTAGTTTATTCTATGTCTCCAAATATGAACTTAGAAATAGTAATGAAATTAGAAGCATTTCCTTTTTATTTTATAACTACAAATGAAAACCAAGAATTAATGAATGATCTAAATGATGCAATGAAAAATATAAAAAGCTATGAGTTTTTATATCAAGAACAGTTATATTTAAAATATTATCAATACCAAATAAGTACTAACACTTATATTTCTGATCAGGAATTAGCGTTACTACAGGCAGAGAGTTCTTATTGTGTTGGGATACATCTTTTACATAGTCCTTTTTCTTATTTAGAT
Source organism: Tannockella kyphosi (assembly GCF_021054785.1). Lineage (GTDB taxonomy): Bacteria > Bacillota_I > Bacilli_A > Erysipelotrichales > Coprobacillaceae > Tannockella > Tannockella kyphosi. The sequence continues at coordinate 807,559 of NZ_CP088239.1, forward strand.
AGTGAAGGACAATTACAAGGGATTGTTGTTGATTTTTTAGAATTGCTTGAAGATAAGGCTGGGGTTCATTTTGATAAGTACATCATTGAAGGAAATGATACGACAATGTATGATTTTACGATGTTATATTCCAATGAAGATGTCTTATTAAATAGTGGATTAAGTTATTCTTTTTTAGAACAACCTTTGGTTTTATTAGAAAATAGTGGTGAGAGAGTTAATAATTATGTAGGATCATTATCTTATTATGGAGTTGATCCACAATATTTACAACTTGAATTTGGTAGTGAAAATATAATAGTATATGAAAATTTAGCTAGTATGCAAGAGGCGTATGAAGAAAATCAAATCCAAGAAATGATTTTAACATCATCAGCACTTAGTTATATTAATTCATCAGTAGATAGTCAAAATTATTATATAAATCCTTTGGATATGTCTATTAGTTTTTCTATTGATTTTTCTAGTTCAATGAGTAATACAAGTATTCATAGTTTTAATAAGTTAATTGCTTCTATCGATGATGATATGATGGAGTATATTGTTTTAAAACATTCTTATGCTCTAACTAATTCTTTTTCTTTAGTAACGTATTTACAAGATAATCCATTATATGTGATGGCTTTATTTGCTTTGATAGTTGTTGTCTATTTTATTTTTGAACTAAATAAAAGAAAAGAATTATTAAATGCAATCTATTTTGATAAACTAACAGGTCTATACTCACTAGAAGGTTTTAGACATGTTTTAAAAACAAGAATGAATCAAAAGAAAAATAATCATTATTATTTAGTATCAATTGATATTGATAATTTCAAATATATTAATGAGTTGTGGGGATTTGAAACAGGTACAAAAGTTATCAAAAAGAATGCTTCATTTATTAAAGATAAGTTACAGAAATCAGATGTAATAGCACGAATTAGAGGAGATCAGTTTATTATCTTATTACAAAGAGAGAATGGTCTTTTATTAGATAGTAATATTATAATAAAAGATAGTACTATCTTCGATGACTTAGAAAAAATGATAGGAGAAAATTTTGTTTTTTCTTATAGTGTTGGGGTGTATGAAATTCAAAATTGTAAATTAGATACAAATTTTATGATTGATTGTGTTGATTTTGCACGTAACAAAGGAAAAGCGTTTAGTGAAGATACTGTTTTTTATTTTGATAATGAAGTATTGGATGAAAGAACAAAGAATGCCCAAATAATAACAAGTATGAATTATGCTATTCAAGAAAAAGAGTTTATTTTATATTATCAACCAAAGGTTGATTTACATACAAATAAGATAGTAGGGGCTGAAGCATTAGTTCGTTGGTATAAAAATAATGCTTATATTTTACCTTCTAATTTCATACCTATTTTTGAGAAAAATGGTTTTATTGAAAAACTTGATTATTATATATTTGAAACTGTTTGTCAATTTATTGTAGCAAATAAGGATATTGATTTACCAATTATTTCTATTAATATGTCTGGATTTACCATTACCAAAGGAAATGTTTTATCAAAATTAAAAAGTATTCTAACCAAATATGATGTATCTCCTAATAAAATAGATATTGAATTAACAGAGACTGCATTTATTGATAATGGAGATATTGTTATTAATACTTTGAATGAATTAAGGAATTATGGTTTTACTGTTTCGATGGATGACTTTGGGGCAGGTTTATCTTCGTTAACAAGGTTAAAGAGTATTACCATTGATACTTTAAAAATAGATCGTGAGTTAATTGTAGAAAATAAAACAAATCATAAAGGAACTAGTATTTTGAAAAATATTCTTTCCTTAGCAAAAGATATTCAAGTTACTACTGTTGGTGAAGGTATTGAGACATTTGAACAATTAGAGTTATTAAAATCTTTAGGATGTGATATTGGACAAGGATATTATTTTTATAGGCCTTTATGTGAAGATGATTTTAAAAAAGAATTGCAGCAATAAAAAAAGAAGATTTTTAATCTTCTTTTATCATACTCAAAATTTCTTTTTTTAATTCTTCAAACATATCTTCTTGTTTTACTTTACGAATAATTTCTCCTTTTTTAATTAAAAGGCCTTCATTCACTCCACCAGCAATCGCAATATCAGCATGTTTTGCTTCACCTGGACCATTTACAGCACAACCCATAATAGCAACAGTTATATCAGATTGGATAGTAGATAAGAAATCTTCCACTTTTGAAGCTAATGGAATTAGATCATACTGGATTCTTCCACAAGTAGGACAAGAAATAAAAGTAGGTACATTAGTAGTTAATTCTAATTCTTTTAGTAATGTTTTAGCAACCTTAATTTCTTCAACTGGATGATCACTTAATGATACACGAATAGTATTACCAATTCCTTCATATAAAATAGTACCAATCCCTAAACTAGACTTAATGGTTCCCCCTAAAGCTGTACCAGCTTCCGTTACACCTACATGTAATGGATAATCAAATTCTTTACTAGCAGCTATATAAGCCTTTATAGTAAGCATAGTATTTGATGATTTTAATGATATACAGGTATCATAAAAGTCTAAAGATTCTAATATTTCAACATGTTTTCTAGCACTTTCAATCATTCCTTCTACTGTTGGTTTTCCATATTTTTGTAATATCTCTTTTTCTAAAGAACCACCATTAATACCAATACGAATAGGAATTTGTTTTTCTTTACAAGCATCTACGACAGCTTTCACTTTTTCAATATTACCAATATTTCCAGGATTAATACGAATTTTATCGATACCAGATTCAATGGCTAGTAAAGCTAATTTATAATCAAAATGAATATCAGCAACTAAAGGTATGGATACTTGAGATTTGATTTCTTTAATAGCAAGAGCATCTTCTTTATCAAAACAAGCAAGACGAACTATTTGACACCCTGCTGCTGTTAGTTGTCTAATCTGTTCTACAGTTGCCACAATATCTTTGGTTTTAGTATTAGCCATTGATTGTATAACAACCGGATTATCTCCACCAATTAAAATATCACCAACTTTTATTACTCTTGTTAAATTACGTTTCATAATATCCCTCATTTCTAAATTATTATATCATGATTTCATTAACTCTTGGAAATTATTTAAAACATCTTCAAAATAACCAAAAGCATCTTTATATAAATCATCATTTAATGGATTTACATTTGCTAGCTGTAATAAATCAATAGGACTCATACTACCACCTGATTGTAAAAATTTTAAATAATTATCTCTTTGTTCTTGATCTCCACTTTGTATTCTTTTTACAATTGCTAATGCTAAAGTCATACCAATCGTATACTTATAAACATAGTAATTATAATAAAAATGAGGAACATAATAACAAGAATAAGCAGTAATAGGAGCTACTGTAATATCTTTACCAAAATAATCAACACTCATTTGTTGATACAAATCAGTAATCACTTTCGAAGAAAGTGCTTCTTTACGTAATGCTTTTAGATGTAATTCATCTTCAAAAGCAGCAAACATAGGTTGTCTAAATAATAAACCAACACAATTTTCTAACTGTTCATATAAATAATAACATTTCTCTTCCTTTGTTTTTGCTTTTTCAATCATTGTATGAATTAATAAAGTCTCATTGACTGTTGATGCTACTTCAGCAACAAAGATTCGATAACCTGAATTAGAAAAACTTTGATGACTGTTAGATAAGTAACTATGTGCACTATGACCAAGTTCATGGATTAAAGTAGATAATGAATTATAATCATGGATATAGTTCATTAAAATAAATGGTTTTGTATCATAGCTACCACTACTATAAGCACCACCTCTTTTTCCTGGAGTAGGGAAGAAGTCAATCCATCTTTCTTCTTTTGCTTTATCAATAATTTTTAGATAATTTTCTCCTAAAGGTTTTAAGGCTTCTTTTATATATTCAAAGCTTTGTTCAATTGTAAAAGTTTGATTTACTTTATCTACTAAAGGAACAGATAAATCATAATTATATATTGTATCTAATTGTAATAACTCTTTTTTCAAAGCATTATATCGATGAAATAAAGGTCGATAGGTATTGTTAGCGTGATTTAATACTTTATAAAATAATTCTGTAGGTACTTCATCATCAAAAACACTAGCCTCTAAAGCAGTAGAGAATTTTCTTTGGGTTGCAAAGAAAACATCTTTTTTCATAACACCACCTAATGTAGTAGCATAAACATTTTCAAATTTTTTATACTCTCCAAAAAACTTATGATAAGCATTTTTACGTACTTTTTGATCTTTGTTTTTTAAGAATTGTTGTAGAGTAGCACTATTTAAAGTTTCTCTTTTTCCATTTACTATTATTTTAGGGAACTCTAAACGTAGGGCATCAAATACTTGGCTACTTGATGAACTAATAGATTCTACATTGGATAATAGTTCTTCTTGTTCTTTTGATAAGATGTGTTCTTTAAAACGTAGAGTAGATTGAATTTTATAGCGATATTCTTTCATTCTATCTTCTAATAAATAACTATTAATTAATTCATCATGATCACATAGTACATTAGTTAAGAAAGATAGTTTTGTTGAAGCATCTTCAATAAAACTAATTGTACTAGCAAACATCGTTTGATAGTCTTGATTTGTTGGATTGCAATCGCATTGCATATGACAATAAGCATATAATTTATTAAGAATTCTTTCAAAATCATCTTGTTTTAGTAAAAAAGAATAGAAATGATTACTATCATTTACTATTTTATTTCCTAAATCAAGTACTTGTTCTAATAATTGTTTTGCTAATTGTAAATCATTATAAAACGAAGACTCATTTTCATAAATTGAATCTAAGTCCCAGATATAAAGTTGTTCAATTTCTTCTCTTTTCATAATTCCTCCTATTTATTGTTAAAGTATAGTCTTTATTATAAAGGATAATACATAAAAAAGCGAATAGGCTTATCTATTTTATAGAAATAATTTTAAAATAAAAAACCCTACCTTAGTCGATAGAGTTTACTAATTTAGCTAATCTTGATTTTTGTCTGTTAGCATAATTTTTATGATGAATTCCTTTAGTTACAGATGCATCTAATTTAGACGCACATTCATTGTAAGCTAAAACAGCATCTTCTTTATTACCAGCTTCTGTAGCAGCAATAACTTTTTTAACTGCAGTTTTTAATGCAGATTTGTAAGAAGCATTGTGTGCTCTTTTTGCGTTATCGTTTTTATAACGTTTAATTTGTTGTTTCATATTTGCCATGATTTTTTCACCTCACTTTATTACTTGCTTTTATATTATATAAAAAAGAGTAACTAAATGCAATCTTTTTTTTTAGTTTATAATAAATCATTTTTTGGGTAAACTAGGGATGGTGAAAAAAGATGAAAGAATACATGATTAGAAGTGATTTAGCAAATGAATCACTAGATGAATTAAAGGAAAATAAACATTATCAAAGAGAAGAAATAAATCAAGATGGCATTAATATAGAAACCTTTCATATACTACAAGAACACCCTTCTATTTCTCAAAAGAAAGGAATATATACAGAAATATCTTTTGAAGATTATCATAATTCTAGTATTTCTAAACAATTAACAAATACGATTAAGAAGTTAGTAGGTAACAATAATCCTCGTATCTTTATTGTTGGTTTAGGAAACCAATATTTAACAAGTGATGCCATTGGACCAAGAACACTGCGAGATATACGAGTCACTCATTATATGGAACAACTTCAAAGAAATGAAAACCATTATTATGATACATTGGCTTTGATTCCAGGTGTTACGATTCAAACAGGAATGGAGTCATGTGATATTATTAAATCAATTGTAGATCAAGAAAAAATAGATTTAGTTATTGTAATTGATGCACTTTGTGCAAAAGACTATAAAAAACTATGTCATGTTATTCAAGTAAATAATGTTGGAATTCATCCGGGTCATGGAATAGGTAATAAAAGAAAAGCAATTGATGAAAAAACAATCGGAGCAAAAGTAATAGCAATTGGTGTTCCTACTGTTATTTATGCAAGTAGTTTAGTTAAACAAGTTATTGATACATCTTATTGTTATTTTGGAGATCAGTTAAAACCAGAAAATATATTAAAAGTAGGACAGCGTAAAAAATATGAAGGGGAACTATCAAACCAACAAAAAGAACTTATGTTTGGTCAAATTGGAAAGTTAGAAGGAGAAAAATTAGAGAAGTTATTTCAAGAAATACTGGTTCCAATCGGACAAAATCTAGTGCTTAGTGATAAACAAATCGATGAGCAATGCGAGATTATGTCCAAAATAATTAGTGAAGCAATTAATCAATTAAGGTGCTAAAGCATCTTTTTTTGCATAGTTTATAATAGGAGGGGGGAATATGAACAAAACTAAGTTTCAAATTATGATAAAAAGTATTTTAGTTTGTTGTATTTTATATCAGTTACCGGTATTTGAAAGTGATTCCATGAGTTCTATGGAAGTAGTAACTACAACTAATGAATCGAAAGGTAGTATTTATATTTATAACACACATCAAGGAGAAGAGTATGAGGGGTTTGATGTGATGTTAGGAGCTGATTTGTTGCAAAGTAATTTACAGGCTTTAGGTTATCAATGTAATCGAGAACAAACAAGCATTGAAGACTATTTATATCTAAATTCAATGGATTATAGTCAATGTTATACTGTTTCCCAAATGTATTTAGAAGAAGAGTTAGAAGAATATGGTGAATATGATTTAATTATCGATTTTCATCGAGATGCAATTAGTAAAGAACTATCAACCATTACTTATGAAAATAAAGATTATGCAAAAATTATGTTTGTTGTAGGAAAAAGTAGTGGTAATTATGAATTGGTTAGTGAAATATCACAGTTATTATCTGATTATGCAGAAGATTTAGTGCCTGACATAAGTCGTGGTATTATGGAAAAGGAGTCTGATTATAATCAGGGAGTAAGTGAAAATATTGTGTTAATCGAAGTTGGGGCTTATCAAAATACAAAGGAAGAAGTGGAGAATACGATTGAAGTACTTACCCAAGTTATCAATCGTTATATGGAAGAAAATGAGACAACTACTAATTGATATATGTTTATTATGTTTATGCCTTTATCTAATTGTCATCACATTAGATAGCTATGCAATAGAAAATCAGATCATCGATGTCCAAATAGCACAATTTGAACAACAAATTGAATATGAAACAAATTTGATAGAATATCAAGACAATCCCTACCAAGAAAATAATATATCGATTATAATTAAAGAAATAAGTAATATTTGTATAAAAATAATAGAAACATTGATACTAATTGTTTCTAATTTAATCCATATTTTGTTATAATATTTTGGAAAGAAGGTAGATAGAATGAAAGATAAGAAAATACTATTTATGGGTACAGCAACCTTTTCAAAAGAAGTATTAGAAAAATTAATTGAAAATAATTATTCTATTATAGCTGTCGTAACACAACCTGATCGTTATGTTGGAAGAAAAAAAGAAATTAAGATGCCAGAAGTAAAAGAAGTGGCATTAGCACATAATATTCCTGTTTATCAAATGCAATCGATTAAACAAGATTACATTGAATTAGTTGAACTACAACCTGATTTAATTATTACTGCTGCTTATGGACAAATTATTCCGGAGGCATTATTAGAGAGTGCTTCGATTGGTGCTATTAATGTTCATGCATCATTATTACCAATGTATCGTGGTGGAGCACCAGTTCACCAAGCAATCATTGATGGACAAGATCAAACTGGAGTAACAATTATGTATATGGTAAAACAAATGGATGCTGGTAATATTATTTCTCAAGCAAAAATAGATATTTTAGATGAATATACAACTGGAGTATTATATGATTTACTAGCAACAGTTGGTGCTAATTTATTAATCGAAACATTACCAAGTATTATAGAAGGAACCAATGCATCGATTAGTCAAGATAGTGATAAAGTTACTTTCTCTCCCATTATTACAAGAGATAAAGAAAAAATCGATTTCAATAAAGATGCAAGAGCTGTCTTTAATCAAGTTCGTGGACTGAATCCTTGGCCTGTTGGTTATACAATTCATAAAGGAAATAGTGTTAAGTTATGGAGTGGTTTTGTTTATAGTGGTCCAAAACAATTTAATAATGCAAAAGCAGGTACAATTGTGGATATTTCTTCATTAGGTATGGTAGTAAGTACTGGGGATGGCTTTTATGTAATTGATGAATTTCAAGTAGCAGGAAAGAGAAGAATGTTTGTTAAAGATTTCTTGAATGGAAATAATTTATTTTTTGTAGGAGATGTTTTTGAATAATTTATTGAACAAATAGAGACTTTTTTATTATAAATTTGATATACTAGTTGCAAGGGAGGATTTAAAATGAAATATTTATTTTTTGATATTGATGGGACTTTGGTTGGAGAATCCAAAAAAGTCACTAAAAAAACAAGAGAAGCAATACAGTTAGCCAAAGCAAATGGTCATCATGTTTTTCTTTGTACAGGTAGAGCACCAACATCTATTAATGAAGATGTAAAAAGCGTTGGGTTTGAAGGGATTATTTCTTCAGCAGGTGGATTCGTTCAAGTTGGAGATACGTATATTTATGAAAATTTTATTAATCAATACATATTAGCAGAAGTTATGTTACTGTTTACTAATAAAAAAATATTATTTAGTTTAGAATCAAAAGATGCGCTATACCAAACACCTGGTGTGCTGGAGTTTTTCCAAAAACAAATGCATGAACGCATTCCGGAAGGAAATTTAGAATTAGCACGATTTTTAGAAGAAAGAAGAAAAGAAGAAATTCGTTTACCAATTAGTAAGTTTGATATTTTAACTACTCCTATTACTAAACTTTGTTTTATTAGTCCTGATAAATTTGCCTTTTTAGATTGTGTTAAATATTTGTCAGAGTTTTTTCATATTGTTACTTTTTCAAAACCGGAAGATAGTTTTATAAATGGGGAAATCATTTTGAAAAACTGTACAAAAGGGGATGGAATGGAACGTATTATTCATCATATTGGTGGTACTATGGAAGATACGATTGCATATGGAGATAGTTTAAATGATTATCAAATGATTGAAACTGCCAACATCGGAGTAGTATCTGTTTTATCTCCGGATAAGTTAAAATCGATAGCTAATGATTTTTTTGAAGATCCAGATAATGATGGTATTGCGAAACATTTAGAAAAGATTGGAATTATATAAAACTATCTTAGGATAGTTTTATTTCATGATGAGTAGTTTAGATATAGCCCTAGGCAACGCTATTAGAACGGCTAGAAAACGAAATTGCATGACTATTGAAATGTTGGCAAAAAGAATTAATAAGTCGAATGCTTATATTTCTAGAATAGAAAATGGCATAATTAGTATTGAATTAGATGTATTACATCAAATTAGTACTGTTATTAATGAACCAGTATTAGAATTATTAAAAAAATCAGAATATATTCCTGATCATCAAAACTATCATTATACAGTTTTAGAAAAACAATTCATTTCATTTATTGAAATGATTAATTCAAATATGCATTATAATATTGATATTTATAAAATAAGTCGTAAAGATATGGAACAGTCATTATGGTATTTAGACGGAGTAGTAGAATTACTAAATAAAAAATACCCAGGAAAGGAAGTATAACATGAATACAAAATTATTAGAGTTTATAGATGCTTCACCTTCTGCTTTTCAAGCAGTTGTTAATATTAAAAAAGAATTAAATCAGGCAGGATTTATTGAATTAAATGAACAAACAGAATGGTCTTTACAAAAGAATCAAAAATATTATGTTTCTAGAAATAGTTCTGCTTTGTTTGCTTTTTGTATACCTGAAACTTTTGATTCTATACAAATGGCAGCTAGTCATTTAGATTCTCCAACTTTTAAAATAAAAGCAAATGGAGCAATGATTGATAAAAATCAAATTCGTTTAGATGTTGAAAAATATGGTGGAATGATTTTACATACTTGGTTTGATCGTCCTTTAAGTATGGCAGGACGTATGGTTGTGAAAAATAAAAAAATGGAATCTATTTTATTTGATGATAAAAAACCATGGTTAATGATTCCTAGTGTTGCAATTCACTTGAATCGTGATGTTAACCAAGGGAAAGCAATTAATGTACAAAAAGAAATGTTACCGATTGTTGGTCAAGGAAGTGATTTTGAATTAGAGAAATACTTACAAGAAAAACATCATATCGAAGGTGAGATTTTAGCAGTAGATGCATTTTTATACAATCCAGAATCAAGCAAAGTGTGGGGTATCAATGATGAATTTCTATCAGCACCAAGAATTGATAATTTAGAGTGTACTTATGCTATCTTGGAAGCAATTAAAGAAAGTAGTTCTAAAAATGTATTGAACATGGCCTTATTCTTTGATAATGAAGAAGTTGGAAGTGGTACGAAACAAGGAGCGGATTCTAGCTTTTTAACAGATGTACTTGCCAGAATAAAAGAAGCATGTCATTTATCACAACAACAAGTTTTATCTATGATTGCTAGAGGGTTTATGATTTCAGCAGATAATGCCCATGGCTATCATCCAGGGTATGGGGAGTTATATAGTCCAAGTGATCAACCAAAAATTAATGAAGGAATTGTTGTAAAACATAATGCGAATCAAAAGTATACAAGTGATGCAATAAGTGCTGCTATTTTTTATCAGTTATGTAAAGAAGCAGGGGTGAGCCATCAAAATTATTATAATCATACAAATGCTCCAGGTGGATCTACTTTAGGTAATATCGCTAATACACATGTTTCATTAAATACTGTTGATATTGGTTTAGCACAATGGGCAATGCATTCTAGTTATGAAACTGCAGGAACAAAGGATTATCAAGATTTAGTTTCTGTTTTAACTTATTTCTATCGTCATAAAATGGAAATATGCAACGAAGACTATATGAATTTATAGTCTTTTTTTCATATTCTTTCTATTCTTGAATATAGTAGATAGAGGTGTAAAAATGAAAAAAATAATAGGCTGTTTATTAGTGATTGTTATCTTACAAGATAATATATATGGATTAGGAGATAATGCCAAAGCAATGGTTTTAATGGAAGCTAGTACCAATCAAGTATTGGAACAAAATAATCCTAGTGAGACTTTATATCCTGCATCAACAACCAAAATAATGACAATGATTTTATTATTTGAAGCCCTTAATCAAGGAGTTACTTCTTTTGATACAATGGTTTCAACAAGTGAATATGCTAGTGGAATGGGCGGAAGTCAAGTATATTTAGAAACAGGAGAACAAATGAGTGTCTATGATTTATTTAAGTCTATTGCAATAGCTAGTGCTAATGATGCGAGTGTGGTTATTGGAGAGCATTTGGGTGGAACAATTGAAAACTTTGTAGTAATGATGAATGAAAAGGCTGTTGCTTTAGGATTAGAAAATACGAACTTTACAAATGCAACTGGATTACATGATGATAACCATTATACTAGTGCTTATGATTTAGCAGTTATGGCTAGTTATTTAATTGAAATAGGTGGACAAGATTTATTGGATGTGACATCTTTATATGATAGTTATATTAGAGAAGATAATGAACAACCTTTTTGGTTAGTAAATACGAATAAATTATTAAAGACTTATAATGTAGATGGACTTAAAACAGGTTATACAAGTGAAGCAGGATATTGTTTAGTATCGACTATTGAAAAGGATGGAATGCGTTTAATTGGCGTGTTGCTAGATGAAGAATTACCAGATATAAGAAATCAAGAGATGATTGAATTATTAGAATATGGTTTTAGTCAGTATACAAAAGATACGCTTTATTCCCAAGGGGATCAAGTAGATATTTTAGAAATAGAAAATATCTCATCCAATCATATTGATGTTATTGTCAATCAAGATGTAGCTATTGTTATGAAAAAAACAGAAACCAGTACGATAGAAACAAAGATTTCTTATTATGAAGATATTGGATCTATCTTTTTAGATACACCGATTGGAGTATTAGAGATATATAAAGATGGTGTAGTAGTAGAACAAATTAATTTATATAGTAAAGAAGTAGTATTAGAAGATAATTATTTTACTAGAGTATATTATACATTTAGTCAGCTTTGGCATTAAGAGATTTCTTAGTAAATCTCTTTTTTTGTTGATAAAATTCTACTTTTGTCGAATCGGTTTTTTTTGAAAAACAGATAGTATAGAATAGCGTTAAAGGAGTGGAAAATATGGAAAATAAGTTAGAGTATCAATATCTTAATGGTGATTTAATAGTTTATTTTATAGGTGAATTAGATGGCTTAGTAACCCCAAAATATCGCTATATTTTAGATGAATTATTAAGTAATAAAAAAACGAATATTATCTTTGATTTTAAAAAGACAATATTAGTGGATAGTGCAGGAGTTGGTTTATTGATAGGTCGTTATCAACAAGTGAAGCATACAGGACATGTTTGTAGCATTCAAAATACGAGTAATGTTACGTATAAGTTGTTGGATTTATCGGGTATTTTTAAGATTATGGAGTATAGGGAGGAAGTTAAATGTTAAGGGAAATGGAAGTGAGTTTTAATGCTTTGTTAGAGAATGAACCTTTTGCTAGAACATCTGTAGCATCTTTTATTGCAAGTTTAAATCCAACAATTGATGAAATGATTGAAATTAAGACAATTGTAAGTGAGGCAGTTAGTAATGCAATTGTTCATGGGTATCGGAGTGATGCTAGTAATAAGGTTGTTATTAAAGTAAAGATAGAAGAAAAACGTTTTGTAGAGATTCAAGTACAGGATTATGGAAAAGGTATCGAAAATATTGAAAAAGCAAAAACACCTTTATATAGTACGATGCAAGAATTAGAACATGCGGGGATGGGGTTTACGATTATTGAAGCATTATCAGATAATTTAGACATAGTTTCTTCTATTGATTTAGGAACAAAACTAATTATTAAAAAAAGATTGAAAGATATGAATTTTGAATAAGGCAGAAACACTAGAACTATTACAATTAGTACAATCAGGGGATGAGAGTGCTAAAACTAAGATAGTAGAGTTAAATATAGGGTTGGTATGGTCTATTGTTCATCGTTTTAAAAATAATTATTATGATAAAGAAGATTTGTTTCAGATAGGTTGTATTGGATTAATGAAGGCGATTAATAATTTTGATTCTTCTTATCAAGTTCAATTTTCAACTTATGCAGTACCTATTATTATGGGTGAAATTAAACGTCATTTTAGAGATGATGGAAGTATCAAAGTGAGTCGTTCTTTAAAAGAATTGAATTTAAAAATAACAAAAGCAAAAGAAGTGTTTATTAATGAAAATAATTGTGATCCAACAATTACTCAATTAGCAAAGTATCTAGGAGTAGAAGACCAAGATATCGTAGAAGCTATTGATTCTTCGCATTATCCAACTAGTTTAAGTGAACCTATTTATGAAAGTGATGGAAGCTCAATTGATTTAGAAGATCGTATTGAAGATAAGAAAAATAAGTTGTGGTTTGAAAGAATTGCATTACAGATGGAAATAGCAAAACTAGATGAAAAAGAAAAACAAATTTTACATATGCGTTATAATTTAGATTATAACCAAGATAAAGTAGCAAAAGCATTATCCATATCTCAAGTCCAAGTATCTCGATTAGAAAAGAAAATCATTATGAAATTAAAAAACCGTTTTAATGAATAACAAAAAATGATATACTGTTTTAGGTGATGAAAATGGAAGAAACGAAAAAATTAGCTTTAATAGAAACAATAAAAGAGTATGCATTTATTATTATTGCAACAATTCTTTTTACTTATATATTATTATTCTTTGTACAAATATCAAAGGTATATGGAACTAGTATGTTACCAACTTATGAACAGGGTGATGTTCTTTTGTTGGATTGCTTTTTTTATAAACAGGGTGAACCAGAAGCAAATGATATTGTGGTTATTGATTATTATGATGCTAATAACGAAGAAACTTATATTATTAAAAGAGTGGTAGCAGTAGGTGGTGATCAATTAGAAATAATCGATAATCAATTATATGTAAATGGTGAATTAGTGATAGAAGACTATATTTATGAAGAGATGGATACAGAAGATATTTCTGTTTATGTCCCGGAAGGTAAAATATTTGTAATGGGTGATAACCGTAATGTTTCCTTAGATTCAAGAATGATTGGATATGTTGATTTTGAGGATGATGTTGTGGGAACTGTTCTTTTTCAAATATTTTAGCCTACGGGCTTTTTTTATAAAATAAAAATAGCCTGTAGAAACGTGTTTTTTTTAGGAAAAATGAAGATAAAATTATAGTAAAAATAATTTGACAAACGTCTCTAAAAAAATTATAATGAGAAAAATTAGATATTGTATACATTTTTTAAGGATAAAAAACCCTAAGAAAAAGCTTTTTAGAGAAGAGAACTCAAGATAGAAGTTTATTTCTAATTATTAATTTATTTAAAAGACAAGTTGCAATATTGAAAGGAAAGGGTGATTATATGGCATATAAATTCAACATAACTAGAGGAAATGCGATACTTAACTTCTCACAAGAATATTGTCAATCAAGATGCGAATTGATTGAAAGTGAATCTTTTGCGAGAGTTTTACGTGGTTTCATCAATGACTGTGTACGTAAAGAAAATACGATTTATACTTATCTAGATGAAGCAAATAAAGATGAATTAGATACAGTAGAAGACTTGCGTTTAATTTTTAAACTATTATTAGTCATGTCAGTAGAAGAAGTTACTTCTTCTTATCCAGGGTTAGCTATTTATTTTAGAGATCGTGGGGAATTTGTTAAAGTTGTCGAAGAGGTGTATTTATATTGGAGAAGACTGCAACGTTATAGCGTTGTATTTAATGAAAAAACAAGTAAAGGATATCAAAATGTTCAGTTTGCAGATGCTCAATCTAAATTTGAAGCATTAGTATTATCTGTATATCGTAGTATTGAAGAAACAGCGTTAGGATATCGTCATAACGTTTATCGTCAAGTAACTGCAGGTGTAAATGCAGGATTACGTGTTACTAACATTCGTTCTTTCTTGCCTTATGAATATCGTTGTTTAGATGATATTCCTTTCATTGAAACAGTGATTATTCATCCACCGTTTATTACTTATTCAAAACGTAATACTCGTGATGGGATTTTTCCGGAAACAAAATCAAATCCGATTGAAGATTTAAAATTCGATAGTGATCAATGGTTCTGTTATCCAGCAAAAGTGGGAGATTTATTAGCGTTTGTTTATTTCAATGTTTCATTTATGGCTCAAGGGGTTACTTTATGTAACTTATTTGAATTAGCAGATGAAGAAGAATATCGCAATCGTAAACCAGATATCTTATATGTATATGGATATGAAGATGGCAAAGGAGATCAATCATTCTACCAAGATAATGTAAATGATATGATGGTTGCTAAATTATCTTTCAGTGATGAGTTTGATTATTTTGGATATATGAAAAAAATGGTTTTAACATTACACAATGTTCGTAAAATCAATAAAAAAGAATTACCAATTCATGGTGCAATGGTAAAGATTACTTTACATTCGGGGGAAGTAAAGAATATTGCTGTCATGGGAGACAGTGGTGCTGGTAAATCAGAAACTATTGAACAAATTAAGGTTTTTGGGGAACCTTATATCCGTGATATTATTACTATTTATGACGATATGGGTTTATTGTCATATGATGAAGAAGGTAAAATTAAGTCTTCAGGGACTGAAATTGGTGCATTTGTACGTTTAGATGATTTAGATGCAGGATATAGCTTTAAAGAGTTAGACCGTTCTGTATTTATGAATCCAGATAAGATTAATGCTCGTATTGTTATCCCTATTGCAGACTATAAAGATGTAGTAGCAAAACATGATGTTGATTTCTTCTTATATGCTAACAATTATGATGAAGGTGGAGAAGCTTTAAGTTTCTTTGATAATAAAGAAGATGCGTTAAAAGTATTCCGTGCTGGAGCTCGTATGGCTAAAGGAACAACTACTGAAAATGGATTAGTAGAAAGTTATTTCGCAAATCCTTTTGGACCAGTTCAAAGAAAAGAACAAACAGAACCTATTTTAGAAGATTATTTTGATCAAATGTTTAAACAAGGTGTTCAAGTTGGTCAATTAAGAACTCGTCTAGGTTTAAAAGGTTTTGAACATAAAGGACCGAAAGAAGCAGCTATTGAAATTATTAAATATATTACAGGTGAAGATGAATTAAAATTAGATATCACTAAATAAAAAGTGTCGAAAGACACTTTTTACTTTGTTCTTATTAATAATTCATAAGGAATATAATGAGCTAATTGATTGTCATCTCTGGTAAGTTGTTTTGCATGTTTTTTTAATCGTTGCATTACTTGATTTATGATGTTTTTTGGTGGCATTTTTGTAATGTGGAAACAAGGTTGGATATAATAGTCAGTTATTTTTTTAAATCCTAAATGAATTGTTTCTAATAAATCAATAAGAGAGGAGTCATTACCCTCAAATAAGAATAAATAAAAATCATTAACATCTTCTCTTAGAAAATGGGTTCCTAAATAAGGAATTGTTTGACGAAGGATATTTAGTATCTCTTTTTCTATTTCTAGATTTGATAAATCTATATTTGTATAAAAATCAAAGTGAAGGATATAAGGACCAACTTTGCTAGAGTGATAAATACTGTTTTCAAATAGTGGAATTGTATTTATTGGAAATGAGAAGGTAGAAATAGGATCACTTTGTGTTTTAAATTCTAAGACAGTTACATGATTAAGGTTACTTTGGTTTTTAATGATTAAGATATTATCTTTTGTTTGGATGCTATTGTTATTTTTTAATAGTTTTTTTATAGGATATTTTTTAAAGAATGTAGCGAGAGGTTGTTCTTTGTTTGTTTCTAATTGATAAACAGTTTCTTCGTTTAATGAAATTAGATATTTTTTATGAAAGTATAAATTCATAAAATCTATTTCCGATAGTGTATGATAAAATATTTGTTCTTTGTTCATAGTTTCTCCTTTTTGTGTTTCAAGATAATAGCATAAATAGAATAGAAAGGAAAGAGTTTTATCAACAACGACATAATAACTCGACAACCAGAATAGACTAGAAATAAAGAGGGATTCGATGAAACATATTCAAGAGAAAAAAGAACGTATTATATTCTTTATTTATTATTTAATCATAGGATTAAGTCTATTCGTTATTTGTTATGTTATTAAAAATTATTTAATGGGTTTGGTATGTTGTTTGTTGGTGGTTGGAAGTATGCAATCACTACTGTCAATGTTAGAAAAGAAAGATATAATTCATTCTAAGATAGCAAGAATACTTGTTTGTTTTGTTGTTTATATAGGACTATTTATTGTGATAAGTGGGGGTAGTTATTTTTTATCGCAACGATTTATAATGGTTATTACTTGGTTTTTTAATCAGATTGAAAAGATTGATACTTCTAATTATATAGTATCTAAATTGATTGATTATATTCATATAAATCAAGTTAGTATAATGAATAATAGTATTGCATGGATTCATCAGTTCTTAATTAGTTTACCTAATCTTTTTTTGAATCTTTTTTTTGTGATATTAACTTCTTTTTTAGTTTTATTTGATTATTATCATTTGAAAATGAAACTAATGGACTTGTTAGGGAAATATGCTTTGCAGGGATATTTTATAGTAGAAACTAGTAAACGGGTGTTGGGGATTTATTTGAAAGTGCATATTAAGATTTATTTTTGTTTGTTAGTAGAGATGTTGATTGGATTTTATTTATTTGGGATAAAACCAGCTTTTTGTTATGCGTTTGTTTTTTCTTTTTTTGACTTATTGCCAGTGATAGGAATAGAGTTAGTCTTTTTACCATGGATTTTCTATTTATTTATTCAAGGAGATCTTATTTTTGCTTTTCAGTTATTGTTGTTATATAGCGTTTTGTTTTTTTCAAAACAATGGATTGAAACAAAAGGAATGGCGGATTATTGTGGGATACCAGTCCTATATATGTTAATAGGGATTTATATATGTATTCGTTTTTTTGGATTAATAGGCATGTTAATTGGGCCATTTTTATGTATAATGTTATATGAAATATATATAAAGGGGAAAGAAAATGGATAAGAAATATTTTTTCTTTGATATAGATGGTACATTAGTAGATAATCAAACCAAAGAAATTGTACCCTCTGCATTAGAGACATTAAACTTATTACAACAAAATGGTCATTTTGTAGCAATAGCGACAGGGAGAGCACATTATAAAGCAATTCATTTTAGTAAATCTGTTGGTATTAAAAATATGATTTGTAATGGTGGGTATGGAATCGTTGTAAATGAGGAGTTAATTGAAAATAGACCATTAGATAGAGAAAAATCAATAGCACTTTATCAAGAAGCAATACGACTAGGATATGGTGTATTATTAGCGTTAGACGATAGTCAATATGTTACTAGCCAAGATATGCAATTTATCAAACAAGTAGGTTATCGTAATGAACCAACTACTTATTTAATAGATAGTGACTTTGATATTCATCAAGTTGAAAATATTTATAAAATATATGTAGCTATATCTTCAAAAGAAGAAGATAAACTTACTTTAAAAGATACATTAGGTCATTTACGATTTGTAGAAGAGTATTTAATGTTTCAAAATGATGATAAAAAATGGGGTGTTTGTAAAATGATGGACCTATTAAACGCTAATTATAAAGATGTTGTCGTCTTTGGTGATGATTTTAATGATTTAGTGATGTTTGATAAGTACTGGTACAGTATTGCAATGGGGAATGCCTGCGATGAATTGAAACAAAAAGCAGACTATATTTGTGATACGAATATAAATGATGGTATTTATAAAGTGTGTCGTGAAAAAGGTTGGATTTGAGAGGTTAAAAAATGATTTTTTTATTGACTCTATCGTATAAATAATTTATAATGTTCATTGCAGCAGTATCTAGGATATACGAACACTCAACGTATTGCTTGGAACTAGCTAAGCAAATAACATTAGGAGGATAATAAAATGTTAACAAAAGCAGAAAAAACAGCTATCATGACTGAATATGCAACAAAAGAAGGAGATACAGGATCTCCAGAAGTACAAATCGCAGTATTAACTGCTGATATCAACAAATTAAATGGTCACTTTAAAGATCATCCAAAAGATTTCCATTCAAACCGTGGATTATTAAAAAAAGTTGGTAAAAGAAGAGATTTATTAAAATATTTAAAAAACAAAGATTTAGAAAGATACACTGTATTAATCAAAAAATTAGGTTTAAGAAGATAGTAAGAGAAGGTGTCCTAGGATACCTTTTTTTATAAAAGGAGACAAAAATGAAGTATTCAGAACTAAGACTATTTATTTTACATTCTATTTTTTGTTTGTTATTAATAATAGCAGGAGCTTATTTTTATTTAATAGCAGATAAGATTCGATTATTAATTATTCTTTTTATGATTGTTAATTTATTATTTATTTTATTTGTTCGTAATAAGTTAAAAATATTTGATGATTCATTTGTTGCTTATTCCTATAGAGGAATAGGAATATTACCTTATATTATAGAGTTTAGTGATTTGGATTGTTTTGAATTGTTGTCAAAACATCGTATACGTATTACTACAAAGCAAAAGAAGGTTACTTTATATATTATGAATGCTAGTTTGTTTTGTGATGAACTAACTGAAAAATATGATTCTTATCAACAAACGGTTACTAGTTAGATTTTTTAAATGAAATAAATTATATAAAGAAGTCCATGATCTATGTCATGGACTTTTTTTGTCAATAATATCGATTTATTTGATAATTGTTATAGAAAAATAGTATTCATATAGAAGGTATTAGATATTTATGAGGCATGTTTCTGTATTTCAGTAGCCATTTTTAACAAGAAGGATAGTTAAAAAGAAATGTGGGATAAAAAATGGGATAAAGATGTTAAATTTAGACAACCCAAAGCAATTCTTTGTATAAGTGAATAACTAAACTATAAATCTAAATAATTCCCTATTTTACAAAGCTTTTTAAGTTTTATTAAGTCTTTTTACTAGTTATACAATGTTATGTTTTTTAAAATGTAAGCGTTGACATTTTGGTGTCATTGTGGAATAATATGGGTATACAATTCAAAAAGGAGAGGAATTTGATGAAAAAATTATTGGTATTAGTTTTAAGTGTATGTTTATCATGCACAACATTAGTTGGATGTTCTTCAAGTGAAGAGGAAGAAGATAGAGAATTGGTTATCTATGGTTCTTGCGAAGAAGAATATTTAGCAGCAGTTGCAGTTGCTTTTGAAGAATATTCTGGTATATCTGTTAGTTATCAAAGATTGTCAACTGGAGAAGTTTTAACAAAAATTGAAGAAGAAGATGGTAACCCAAGTGCCGATGTATGGTTTGGGGGAACTACTGATCCTTACAATGAAGCAGCTGAATTAGGTTTGTTATATGCTTATGATGCAGAGAATGCAGAAAACTTAATTGGTGATCAGTATAAACATGAAGATAATTATTGGTATGGTATCTATACTGGTATCTTAGGTATCTTCTGGAATACGGAAGAATTAGATCGTTTAGGTTTAGAAGCACCTAGTGATTGGGATGATTTATTAAATCCTGAATATGAAGGATTAATTGCATTTGCAAATCCTAATACTTCTGGTACAGGTTTATTATTCATTAACACTATGGTTCAAATTATGGGTGAAGATGCAGCAATGGATTATTTTGCAGAATTAGATAATAATATTATGCAATATACAAAGAGTGGTTCTGGTGCATCTAAAATGGTTCCTTTAGGGGAAGTTGTTATAGGTGTTGGATTCTTACATGACGTAGTATATCAAATTGTTGATATGGGATATGATAACATCGGTATGACTGCTCCAACATCAGGAACATCATATGAAATTGGTGCTACTGCAATTTTTGAAGGAGCTACTAATATGGATGAAGCACAAGAATTTATTGAATTTGCTTTATCACCAGACTGTGTTGATATTGCACAAGAAAATGGTTCTTATCAATTCTTAGTAATTGATGGTGCTGCAGATGTTCAAGCAGCTGTTGATGCTGGATTAGATACTATCGAAACAATTGAATATGATTTCGAAGATGCTACAGCAAATGGTTCTGCTTATAGAGAAACATTCTTTGAAGTTATTAACAACGATGATCGTGTAATGACTGAATAATATTAGTTAAGTAAAATAATAAACAGAGTGCGTGGCACTAGCCACCACTTTGTTTTTGTTAAGAAAAGTTATTTTAAGGAGGTAAATTATGGACTTGAAACAAGCGAAAAAATTAGAGAGAAAGAAGTTTTTTTCTGATCCATTTACGGTAATAGCTGTTGTAGGGCTATTTTTATTCTTATTTTTATTTATTTTATATCCATTAACTATTTTACTTGTGGACAGTATGTATATTGATTCAAAGTTTACGTTTGATACATTTATACGAATTTTTAATATGTCTGCATTTAAGATTGCAATTAAAAATACGTTAGTTCTAGGTACTATTACTGGTATTGGTGGGACTGTTATAGGTTTTGCTTTTGCGTATTTAGATGCTTATATTTTAATTAAAAATAAGTTTATAAAAGGAATGTTTAATGCAATATCTATTTTACCAGTAGTATCACCACCTTTTGTATTATCTTTGTCAGCTATCTTTTTGTTTGGTAGAACTGGATTTATTACAAGAGGAATATTTGATTTAAGTACAATTGCGTTGTATGGATTACCAGGGATAGCTTTAGTTCAAATTCTAACATTTTTCCCTGTGTGTTATTTAATGTTAAAAGGGTTACTTCGTAATATTGATCCTTCTTTAGAAGAGGCTGCAAGAAATATGGGTGCTTCTCGTTGGCAAGTTTTTAAAACTGTTACGTTGCCATTGTTGTTACCTGGACTTACAAATGCATTTTTAATTACATTTATTGAGTCAGTAGCTGATTTTGCTAATCCAATGTTAATTGGGGGAAGTTATGATACGTTAGCAACTTCTATTTATTTACAGTTAACAGGGGCCTATGATAAAGCTGGAGCAACTGCGATGGCTGTTGTGTTGCTTGTTATATCGATGGGATTGTTTATTTTTGCCAAATATGGAGTAGAAAGTAAATCTGTATCTACTTTAACAGGAAAAGCGTCAAGAGAAAGACAATTAGTTTCTGAACGAAATGTCAAAGCTCCATTGATGATTTTCTGTACTTGTATTGGTGGTTTTGTTTTATTAATGTATTTTATTGTTCCATTAGGATCATTGTTTACATTATGGGGACAAGATTATTCATTATCATTTAAATGGTATGAATATGTCTTTAAAAACAAAGGATATACCGTCTTTACAGATTCGATGATCTTAGCGGCTATTGCTGCACCAATCACGGCATTCTTGTCGATGTTGATTGCATATCTAGTTGTAAAGAAAAAGTTTTTTGGGAAGAGTATTATGGAATTTGTTGCTATGTTAGCAATGGCAGTTCCTGGAACGGTATTAGGTGTTGGATTTATTCGTGGGTTTAGTAGTGGATTGTACTACACTGGAATACTATCAGGTTTATATGGTACAGGGGCAATTATTATTATTGTTTTTGTTGTTCGATCGTTGCCTGTTGGAACTAGAAGTGGGATTGCTGCATTACGACAAATTGATAAATCGATTGAAGAATCGGCGTTTGATTTAGGTGCCTCGGGAGCAAAAGTATTTACTTCTGTTACGTTGCCACTTATTAAAGATTCTTTCTTTAGTGGATTAGTAACTACATTTGTACGTTCTATTACTGCTATTTCTGCAATTATCTTATTAGTAACACCAGAATACTTATTGATTACAGTACGTATCAATGAGTTTGCAGAAAAAGGAAGTTATGGTGTAGCATGTGCTTATGCAACTATATTAATTATTATTACTTTTACAGCAATTATGTTAATGGAAGCTGTGTTAAAGAGAATCAGTACTACAAAACAATTTACAGGAGGAGAGTAGAGTATGAAAACTCCAAAAGGTGTTCAATTAAAAGATATATCGAAAGTATATCTTGATCCAAAAACAAAAAAAGAATTTTATGCAGTTGATCATATATCATTAGATATAGAACCAGGTCAATTTGTCACTTTACTTGGTCCCTCAGGATGTGGTAAAACAACAACATTAAGAATGATTGCTGGTTTTGAAAGTCCAGATAGTGGGGAAATAGATTTAGGTGGAGAGGCTATCAATGAACTACCACCAAATAAAAGAGATACTGCCATGGTTTTCCAAAGCTATGCTTTATTACCACATATCAATGTATACCAAAATGTAGCTTATGGTTTAAACATTAAAAAATTACCTAAAAATGAAATTAAAGAACGTGTTACTAAAATGTTAGAATTAGTGGAATTAGAAGGTATGGAAGAAAGAATGACAAATCAATTATCCGGAGGACAACAACAACGTGTAGCGCTTGCTAGAGCGTTAGTTATGGAACCAGGAGTATTGTTGTTTGATGAACCTTTATCTAACTTAGATGCGAAGTTACGTGTTTCTATGCGAACAGAAATTCGAAAAATTCAACAAATGATTGGTATTACGGCTGTTTATGTTACCCATGATCAATCGGAAGCAATGAGTATTTCTGATCAAGTTATTGTCATGAATAAAGGAGTTATTGCTCAAAAAGGAACTCCAAGAGAAATTTATTTACAACCAAAAGATAAATTTGTTGCTCAATTTATTGGAGAAGCTAATTTTATTAATGGAAAAGTACTTGATAAAGCTGAAAATGAAGTGACAGTGGAATTAAATGGATCACCTGTTCAAATTCCTTTTAAAGGAAGTTTGGAAGTAGATGAAGTATGTGAAATCGTGATTAGACCAGAATCAATTGTTTTAGAAGATGAAGGATTACTTCCATGTGAAGTTATTTTATCTACATTTATGGGAACTCATCAATATTATGAAGTATTAGTAGATGGTGTTCGTTTTACTGTAACAGAATATAATCCAAAATCTCATAAAACATATAATGCGGGAGATAAAGCTTTCTTAGTATTTGATGTCCATAATTTACATATTTTAGATAAATAATTATTTTAAAAGAAGGATAAGATAACTTATCCTTTTCTTTTTGTATTTATTTTAAAACAATCACACTATTTTTAACATTAATGTATACAATTTAACAATATTACTTGATTATTTAATAATGATTGTGTTATTATTACAAAAACGAGGAGGTAGTTTATGAAAAAAGCAAATATTTCACAATTACATCATCATTGGAGCTCACAGGGTTAAATCTTTTTGATATAGCCCATTTTAACATATTTATAAATGAGTTATATCTAATGTGCAAGTAAGACAAAAGCGTTCGTTAGGTTTAACGATACGCTTTTTTTAATAGGAGGGAAAACAATGAAAGAATTTATGTATATCGTACCAGAGGAGAGTATTGACTGTGTTTTTGAGGATGTCACAAGTCTACGTTTTGTTGAAAATCAATTAAGGGAATGTTTTGTATCGAAACAGTACCAAGAAGTTTTGTTACCAAGTTTAGAGTATACAGATTTGTATATGTCACTTGATCCAAACTTAAAAACTAGTGAGATCTTTCAATTTATTAATCATGAGGGAAGAAGTATTGCGATGAGGTATGATTTTACGGTTCCTTTAGCTAGGCTTTATGCAACAACGCAAAAAGAAAATGAAGGGCGTTATTGTTATTTTGGGAAGGTTTATCGTAAAGTAAAACGTCATAAAGGAAGAAGTAGTGAAATTTATCAAGGTGGTGTTGAATTAATAAATTGTCCGGGTATTCAGGGTGATATTCAATGTCTTAATTTAATGCAACAAACAATACCAATGTTAGGTTTGGATAAAGTGATTGTGGAAGTTGGTTATGCACCATTTTTCCATCGTTTAATTGAGATTGTGGGTCATCCTGAAACGTTAACAAAAATATTGAAATATCGTGATATTAGTGGAATGAAGCAATTTGTAGCAATATTAGATATTGATGTAACAATGCAACAATTATTATTAGCTTTACCAATGTCATTTGGTTCTTTAGATGAAATAAAAGATAAGATTTTAGCTACGAAAGATATGGTTTTAATAGAATGTTTACATTATTTAATAAAAATTAATGAATCAATGAGTTCTACATCGACTATTATTTTTGATTTAGGAATGGTTCCATCGATGCATTATTATACTGGGATTATGATCAAGGGTTATGCTAGTGAAAGTGTAGATTGTATTGTGAATGGTGGTCGTTATGATCATTTGTTAGAAAGATTTGATTTACCAGTAGGAGCAGTTGGGTTCTGTTATAACATTAGTCAAATTATTCAATCGATGCAAAAAGGGGTACAAAACAATGATTAAAATAGCAATAACAAAAGGACGTATTGAAAAACAAGTTTGTAAAATGCTTGAAAAAGCAGGATATGATATGGATCCTATTTTTAATAAAGATAGAGAATTATTAATTGAAACAAAAGATGGTTTATCAATGATCTTTGGTAAAGCCAATGATGTCATTACATTTTTAGAACATGGTATTGTAGATGTTGGTTTTGTAGGGAAAGATAGTTTGGATGATAGTGATTTTGATGATTATTATGAGTTATTGGATTTAGAAATAGGGAAGTGTGTTTTTGCTCTAGCTGCTTATCCAAGTTATCGTGATTGTGATTTTAAACGTCGTAAAAAAATAGCTAGTAAATATCCTTTGGTAACTAAAAAATATTTTGCATCTAAAAAAGAAGATGTTGAAATTATTAAGTTAGAGGGTTCTGTAGAATTAGGACCTATTGTTGGTATTTCGGATGCAATTGTAGATATTGTAGAAACTGGTTCTACATTAAAAGCAAATGGATTAGAAGTAATTGAGGAAATAAGTGAAATATCAACACGCTTTATTTGTAATAAAGTTAGTTTGAAATTTAAAAAAGATGAAATCTTAGAAATGGTAGAAAAATTAGAAAAACAGGTAGGGAGATAGTATGTTAAAAATAATTCAATATACTGGTGATGTTTTCGAAATTGAAAATATTTTACAGAGTCGTAAAGAAAATGTCTCAAAAAAAGTAAATGAAGATGTCCAAGCAATCTTAGAAGATATTCAATGTAATAAAGATGAAGCATTAATGAAATACGCTAATCAATTTGATGGATATGTGATTGAAAAACAAGAAGATTTATTTGTAACACAAGATGAAATAGAAGAGGCTATGAATGAGATAGATGATGATTACTTGCGTATTTTACAAAGAACGAAAAAACAAATTACTGATTTTCATCAAAATCAAGTTGATAAATCTTGGTCTATGTATAAAGATAATGGAGTCATGTTAGGACAAATAGTACGTCCGATTGCTCGAGTAGGGCTTTATATTCCAGGAGGAACTGCTTTATATCCTTCTACCGTCTTAATGAATGCTATTCCAGCAAAACTTGCTGGAGTAAAAGAACTAGTTGCTTTTACTCCTGTTAAAGCAAATGGGAAGGTAGATCCTAAATTAATTGGTGCTGCAAAAGTATGTGGTGTTGATACGATTGTAAAAGTAGGTGGTGTTCACGGTGTAGGCGCTTTAGCGTATGGTACAAAGTGGTTAAAGAAGGTTGATAAAATTGTTGGTCCAGGTAATTTATATGTCGCTACAGCCAAAAAACAATGCTATGGAGTAGTGGATATTGATATGATTGCAGGACCTAGTGAAGTGCTTATTATTGCAGATGAAAATGCAAATCCTAAGTATGTTGCAGCTGATTTAATGTCTCAAGCAGAACATGATGTTTTAGCTAGTTCTATTTTGATTACAACATCGAAAGAGTTAGCGAATGAGGTGAATAAGGAAATTATTCGTCAAATGGCTTATTTAAATAGAAAAGATATTATTGAACAATCATTGAATAATTATGGTGGTATTATTTTAGTAGATAATTTATTAACTGCTTATCAAGTATCTAATGAATTAGCTCCAGAACATTTAGAAATCTTAATTGATCAACCAATGGAAGCATTGCCTTATATAGAAAATGCTGGAAGCATATTCTTAGGGCAACATTCACCAGAACCTTTAGGAGATTATATGTCTGGTACAAATCATGTATTACCTACTGGTGGTACTGCTAAATTCTATTCTGCTTTAGGAGTATATGATTTTGTAAAATATTCTTCTTACAGTTATTATCCAAAACCAGTTTTAGAAACATTTAAAGAGGATGTAATCGCTTTTGCGAATAGTGAAGGACTAGATGGTCATGCGAATAGTATTGCAGTTCGTTTTGAGGAGGATGAGTTATGAGAGCAAGTAGTTTGAAAAGAGAAACTTTAGAAACTAGTATTGAATTATCATTGAATTTAGATGGGAATGGAACTAGTAATATTCATACAGGTGTTGGCTTTTTTGATCATATGCTAACATTATTAGCTTTTCATGGTAATTTTGATTTAGAAGTTACTTGTCATGGTGATTTGGAAGTAGATTGTCATCATACGGTTGAAGATATTGGAATTGCCTTAGGGATATGTATGAAAGAAGCTTTAGGGGATAAATTGGGAATTATGCGTTATGGGAGTTTTACTATCCCAATGGATGAAGCAAAAGTAACAGTTGATTTAGATATTAGTGCTAGACCATATTTAGTATATAATTGTGATGTTTCATTGCCTTTACTAGGAAATTATGAAACAGAAATGACAGAAGAGTTTTTTAGAGCTTTTAGTCAACAAGCAGGTATCACATTACATATTAATAAGGCATATGGTAAAAATACACACCACATTATTGAAGCAGCTTTTAAAGCGACAGGTAGAGCTTTAGCAATAGCATTAAGTAATGATCCAACTAGAAGTAACAAAGTAATTTCTTCTAAAGGAGTTATTTAATGATAGCAATTATTGATTATAATGTGGGTAATTTATTAAGTGTTCAAAGTGCTTTTGATCGTTTAGAAATGGAGAGTGTCATTACAAGAGATCCAATTGTAATAAAACAAGCAAAAGGGATTGTTTTACCTGGTGTAGGAACTTTTAAAGTAGCAATGCAAAATTTAAAACAATTTGGATTAATTGAAATAATAAGTGAATGTAAAGATAAAGGAGTTCCAATATTAGGGATTTGTTTAGGTATGCAGATTTTGTTTGAAAAAGGATTTGAAGTAGAAGAAACAAAGGGATTAGGGTTTATTCCAGGAGTTGTTGATTATATGAATATTGATGAAAAAATACCTCATATGGGATGGAATCAGTTAGTCTTTTGTCAAGAATCTCCTTTGTTACAATATATTGATGAACATGATGATGTTTATTTTGTACATTCTTATATGGCTACTTGTCCACAAGATAATTTAGTAGCTTATAGTATGTATGGATCCAATAAAATAACAGCTATTGTTAAAAATAAGAATGTAATGGGATGTCAGTTTCATCCAGAAAAAAGTGGTAAAATTGGAAGTAAAATATTAATGGGATTTAGGGAGATGATAGGATGATATTACTACCAGCAATAGACTTAAAAGATGGTCAAGCAGTGCGTTTATATAAAGGTGATTATAATCAAAAAACAGTATACAGTAATGATCCTAGTCAAATAGCGAAAACATTTGAACAAGCAGGAGCAAAATGGCTACACCTAGTAGATTTAGATGGGGCTAAGGATGGCCAATGTAAAAACTTATCAACAATTAAAACGATTAAAAAAGCAACAAATATGTCTTTAGAATTAGGTGGCGGAATTCGTAATATAGAAACAGTAAGTATGTATTTAGATGAAGTAGGAATAGATCGTGTTATTTTAGGTACAGCTGCTATTCAAGACCCTCTATTTTTACAAGCAGCATTAGATAAATATGGACCTAAAAGAATAGTCGTTGGAGTGGATGTAAAAGATGGTTTTGTTTCTACTGCAGGATGGTTAGAAACAAGCCAAACTAATTATTTAGATTTTATTTGTCAATTAGAAAAAATAGGAGTTCGTTATATAGTAGTAACTGATATTTCAAAAGATGGTACATTACAAGGACCTAATTTTCATATGTATCAAGAAATTTCTAAAGTTTCTTCGATTGAGTTTGTGGTATCTGGTGGTATTAAAGATCAACAAAATATTCTTGATTGTGCTAATTCTAATTATTATGGATGTATTGTAGGAAAAGCGTATTACGAAGGAAAAATTGATTTACAGGAGGTTATTTCATGCTTACCAAAAGAATAATTCCTTGTTTAGATATTAAAGATGGAAAAGTGGTCAAAGGTGTAAACTTTGTTGGTTTAACAGAAGTTGGTGATCCTGTTGATCTAGCAAAACGATATGAACAACAATGTGGAGATGAAGTGGTTTTTTTAGATATTACAGCTAGTTATGAAGATCGTAATATTATGAAAGAAATCATTGAAAGAGGTGCCAAAGAATTATCAATTCCTTTAGCAGTAGGTGGAGGTATTCGTACATTAGATGATTTTCGTATGATTCTAGCAAGTGGTGCGGATAAGGTTTCTGTCAATTCTTCTGCTATCGCTAATCCTTTGCTTATAAAAGAAGCAGCAAATGAATTTGGGGTACAATGTGTCGTTGTTGCAATTGATGCTAAAAAGAATGAAAAAGGTAATTATGATGTTTATGTAAAAGGTGGCAGAGAAAATACTGGTATTGATTTAGTAACATGGGCAAAGCAATGTGAACAATTAGGGGCTGGAGAAATTCTACTAACTAGTATGGATGGGGATGGAACAAAAGCAGGATATGATATTGATATGATTAATGCAGTATGTTCTGTTGTAGATATTCCTGTAATAGCAAGTGGTGGATGTGGAAGTATTCAACATATTGTCGATGTTTTCCAACAAACTAACTGTGATGCTGCACTTGTTGCTTCTTTATTTCATTATAATGAAGCTAGTGTTCAAGATGTAAAAGATGCGCTTTTAGAAGCCGGAATACAAGTAAGGAGAACAAACTAATGAGACCAGATTTTAATAAAATGGAACTTATTCCAGCAATTGTCCAAGATTATCAAACAAAACAAGTGTTAATGTTGGCGTATGTTAATGAAGAAGCTTATGATAAAATGTTAGAAACAAATTTAACATATTTTTATTCTCGATCAAGAAAAGGATTATGGCATAAAGGAGAAACTTCAGGTCATATTCAACATATTAAAGGAATGTATTTAGATTGTGATTTGGATACGATATTAATTTTTGTTGATCAAATTGGTGTAGCTTGTCATACTGGTGCTTATTCTTGTTTTTTTGAAGAAGTAAAACCATTTGATGGTAGTGATATTTTTGTTGAAATAGAAAAAATGATTATCGAAAGAAAAGAAACTCCTGTCCCAAAATCATATACTAATTATTTATTAGAACAAGGAATTGATAAAGTTTGTAAAAAAATTGGTGAAGAAGCAAGTGAAACGATTATTGCTGCAAAAAACAATGATAAAGAAGAATTAGTTGGTGAAATTGGTGACTTATTATATCATGTAATGGTATTGATGAATCAACAAGATATCTCTTTAGAAGATGTTCAAAACATTCTAAAACAAAGACATCAAATAACAGGTAATAAAAAAGTATTTCATACAAAAGGGGAATACTAATGAAAAAAATTGATTATCATATTCATACTCATTTTTCTGCTGATAGCCAAGAATATGTAAAAAATCATATTGAAAAAGCAATTGAATTAGGTTTAGAAGAAATATGTTTTTGTGATCATCAAGACTTTTCTTATCCTGGAACTTCTTTTGATTTAGATGTGGATGCTTATTATAAAGAAATACAAATGTATCAAAACATTTATAAAGATCAATTGATTATTAAATGGGGGATAGAAATTGGATTAGATTGTAATTATCAAAAAGAAATAAATACACTTATTCATAGTTATCCTTTTGATTTTGTAATAGGTTCTATCCATGTTATTGATAATCAAGAATTTTATGATCCAGCAATATTCTTTCATGGAAAATCAAAGAATGATGCGCATCGTGATTTTTTTAAAGAAACACTAAAAGCTGTTCAAACATTTGATTGCTTTCATGTTTTAGGCCATCTAGATTATATTGTACGATATGGTCCTTATGAAGATAAAGAAATAGAATATGATGTTCATCAAGAGATTATTGATAACATACTAAAAACACTAATTCACAAAGGGATCGGTTTAGAACTAAACCTATCAGGATATAAAGTTCATCAAACATGTGGATTCCCAAATTATAAGATATTACAACGTTATTATGATTTAGGTGGTAGAATCTTAACAACAGGTAGTGATAGTCACATTTGTGATACATTAGGATATTGTTTAGATGATGCTCATCAACAATTACAAAATATTGGTTTTACTATTTCTACTTTTACTAATAAAACAATAGACAAATAATGGGCTAGTTAGATGCTTCGATAGATTATTTATTGAAATGTCTTTCTAGCCTTCTATTTTGTAGCTAATTTGTTATAATGTATTTAAAAAAAGGAGGGGTCTTATGTTGCATATTAATAAAGAGGATGTAATACGTTACTTAGGATTAAATGATCAAAATATAGATGATCAAACAGCACAAGAAATATCTTTGGTAACAAAACAATTGCAACAAACAGACTCTTGGAAAGTAACCTATCGTATTTTCTCTTTAGAAAAATCAAAAACAAAAGTAGATTTGTTACATACTGCACTATCATTGCAAGCAAAAAGTGCTTTACAACTACTTGTTGATTGTGATCAATGTATTTTGCTTGCAGTCACACTAGGTAGTCAAGTAGATCAACTTTTAACAAAAACACAATTATTAAATATTTCTCATGCTTATGTTATGGATTGTTGTGCTAGTAGTATGGTTGAAGAGTTAATGAATGATTTAGAGTTAAAATTAAAAGAAGAATGGATGTCAAAAGGCATGTTTTTTACTGATCGTTTTTCACCAGGGTATGGGGATTTATCTTTAGATTATCAAAAACAAATATGTAGTATATTAGAGACTCAAAAACTAATGGGTCTTACTTTATCATCATTTGGAACAATGGTTCCTACAAAATCAATTACTGCAATCATTGGTATTGCAAGTAAACCTCAAAAAATGAGGATAAAAGGATGTCAATATTGTGATTTTATAAATAATTGTCATTATCGTAAGGGAGGAAAAAGGTGTGGTTCATAATTTATTAAAAAAAGAGTTTATTTTTCTAGATGGAGCAATGGGGACAATGCTTCAAGCTAGTGGTTTAGAATTAGGACAAAGACCAGAAGTTTTAAATAAAACAAATCCTGAATTAATTAAAAATGTTCATAAAGCTTATATTGAAGCTGGTTCAAATATTATTTATGCAAATACATTTGGTGCCAATCGTCATAAATTAGAAGAAGAAGAATTAAGTGTTGAGGAGTTAGTTTGTTTAGCTATCAAAAATGCAAAAGAAGTAACAAAAGGAACAGATGTTCTTGTTGCTTTGGATGTTGGTCCAATAGGTACTTTATTAGAACCTTTAGGATCGTTAACTTTTGAACAAGCATATGATATTTTCAAAGAGATTATTATTCATGGATCTCGTGCTGGGGCTGATTTGGTTGTTTTTGAAACAATGACGGATTTATATGAAGCAAAAGCAGCTGTGTTAGCAGCAAAAGAAAATAGTGATTTACCAATATTTGTAACGATGACTTTTGAAGAAAATGGTAGAACTTTTACAGGTTGTACATTAGAAAGCATGGCAATCACTTTACAAGGACTAGGTGTCGATGCCCTTGGGATTAATTGTTCATTAGGACCAAAAGAAATTTTACCTTTAATGCAACAATTATCAACTTATACCAATTTGCCTCTTATTGCTAAACCTAATGCAGGATTACCAGATCCCCAAACGGGTCTTTATGATCTTGGAGCCCAGGAATTTAGTGATATAATGAAAGACTATGCTTTGGCGGGTGTTTCTATTTTAGGGGGATGCTGTGGAACAACCAAAGATTTCATTGAATTGTTAATTAAAAAAATGAATGGATTATCATGCAGCCCTAGAAAGTATAATAAAATGACAAGAGTATGCTCTAGTAATGAAGTTGTTAGAGTTGATACGGTACGTGTTATTGGAGAAAGAATAAATCCTACTGGTAAAAAAAGATTTGCACAAGCTATTATTGAGCGAGATATGTCGTATATTTTAAAACAAGCATTAGAACAAGTAGAAGCAGGTGCAGAAATTTTAGATGTCAATGTTGGAGTACCTCAAATAGATGAAAAACAAAGAATGGTGGAAGTTGTAAAAGCAATACAATCTATTGTGACAACACCATTACAAATTGATTCTTCTAAATTAGAAGCACTAGAAGCTGGATTACGCTTTTATAATGGAAAACCGATATTAAATTCAGTAAATGGCGAAAAAGAGAAGTTAGATAAAATTTTGCCTTTAGCTAAAAAATATGGGGCATGTATTGTTGGTTTAACAATTGATGAAGATGGAATTCCTGATAATGCTAATAAAAGATTCGAAATTGCTAAAAAGATTGTCGATAGTGCTTTAAGTTATGGTATTCCAAAAGAAGATGTTTTAATTGACTGTTTAGCTTTAACCGTTTCTGCAAAACAAGATAGTTGTAACGAAACACTTCTTGCAATGGAACGTATTAAAAATGAAATTGGAGTTAATATGGTATTAGGAGTTTCCAATATTTCCTTTGGACTACCAAATCGTAATTTAATTAACCATAGTTTTTTAATGTTGGCAATGTCTAGAGGTCTGACATTACCAATCATTAACCCAAATAGTAGTTCGATGATGGATGCTATCTATGCTTATCGAGTACTTTGCGGACATGATAAAGATAGTCAAAACTATATTGAACGATATAACAATGAAACTATTTCTAATAATGAGGTTCATCAAACAGAATTAACAATTGAACAAGCTATTATGAAAGGTTTAGAATTAGAAACTGCAAAACTTACAAAAGAATTACTAAAAGAATTGGAACCAATGCATATAGTAAATCAAATATTAATACCAACATTAGACTTGGTTGGTTTAAAATATGAAAAAAATGAAATATTTTTACCACAATTAATTCGTAGTGCGAATGCTTCTTGTAGTGCTTTTGATGCAATTAAACAAGAGATTGCTTTGACATCATCGAAAAGTATTTTAAAAGGAAAAATCATTCTTGCAACAGTATATGGCGATGTCCATGATATCGGTAAAAATATTGTAAAAGTAATATTAGAAAACTATGGCTATGATGTGATTGATTTAGGTAAATCAGTATCACCTCAAGTAATTGTAGATATGGCTATTGAACAAGATGTATCTTTAATCGGTTTATCTGCTCTTATGACCACAACAGTTGAAAGTATGAAAGAAACGATTGAATTAATTAGAAAATCAAATCATCCATGCAAAATAATGGTTGGTGGAGCTGTATTGACACAAGAGTACGCTATGAAAATAGGTGCGGATTATTATGGTAAAGATGCCAAACAGTCAGCTGATATTGCAAAGGAGGTATTGGGTTAATGGCAATCAAAGAATTTATTCAAGAAAATGTTTTACTGTTTGATGGGGCGATGGGAACTTATTTTTCTAGTGTTTTCCATGATCCTACTTATCGTTGTGAATATGCAAATATCACATCACCTTTGAGTGTCGAGGAAATTCATCGACGTTATTTACAAGCAGGTGCAAAAGCGATTAAAACAAATACTTTTCTTGCTAATGACAAACAAATTGATAGTTTATTTCCATATCAAGATATTATTCAGGCAGGATATCAATTAGCAATAAATGCTTCCAAAGATAGGGATGCTTATGTTTTTTGTGATATTGGACCAATTCATGGATTAGAAAAAGAAGACTATTTTAAAGAATATAAAAAAGTAGTAGATGTTTTTCTTTCTTTAGGAGCATCTTATTTCTTATTTGAAACAATGAGTGAATTTGATCCTATAAAAGAAGTAATCCAATATATTAAAGAAAATAATAAGGATGCTTATGTTATTGTTTCTTTTGCTGTGAGTGCTCAAGGATATACTAATTCAGGGTTAATAGGTGAAAAGTTATTGTTGGAAACAAAGGGAAATAAAGATGTTGATGCAGTTGGATTGAATTGTATTTGTGGACCTTATGACTTATATAACTATATTCAAACAATTTCTGTAGTACCCGATTTAATAATGCCCAATGCTGGTTATCCTACCATCATAGGGGAAAGAACACATTATCAAAACAACTCTTCTTATTTTGCTTTGCAAATGATAAATATTGTTTCAAAAGGAGTAAAGATGATAGGTGGTTGTTGTGGAACAACACCAGAATTTATTAAAGATATGGAAGTGCTGTTAGAATCTAGTAATCAACTAAAAGTTATTACTAGTAATACAACACTTAAAAAAAGAACTGGTTTAATCAAAAACAGTCCTTTTTATGAAGCTATAAAAAATGGTCATCAACCAATAGCAGTTGAATTAGATCCACCTAAAGATGATGATATTTTTGAATTTATGAATCGTGCAAAACAACTAAAACAAGCAGGTGTTGATTTAGTAACAATTGCCGATAATCCAGTTGCTCGAGTTCGTATGGATAGTAGTTTAGTAGCTTGTAAGCTAAAGCGTGAGTTAGGTTTAGAGGTGATGCCTCATCTAACATGTCGTGATCGTAATGTAAATGCTACAAAATCATTGTTACTTGGTTTAAGTGTAGAAGAAATAAAAGATATTCTTATTGTTACGGGAGATCCTATTCCTAGTGAACAAAGAAATGAAGTAAAAGCTGTCTATGAATTTAATTCTAGAATGCTAATGAATCATATTAATAATTTAAATACGTCGATGTTTCAATCCCCTTTTTATATATATGGAGCATTAAATATTAATGCTAAAAACTTTGATATTCAATTAAGACTTGCAAATGATAAAATTAAAAATGGAGCAATTGCTTTATTTAGTCAACCTGTTTATAACCAACAAGCACTTGATAATTTAAAAAGAGCAAAAAAAGAACTTTCTGTACCTATTATTGGTGGAATTATGCCAATTGTTAGTTATCGTAATGCTTGTTTTATGAATAATGAAATACCCGGTATATCTATTGGTGAAGAAATAGTCGAACAATTCTATAATAAATCAAAAGAAGAATGTTATCATTTAGCTATTCAATTATCTATGGATATGATTGATAAAATGAAAGATGTCGTAGATGGATATTATTTAATTTCCCCCTTTAATCGAGTAGATTTGATAAAAGAAATAATGGAATATATTAAACAATAAGTAAAAAAGAAACTATGTTTCTTTTTTTATACAAAATATAACAAAATAGGTGATTCTAAATAACAAGGATAGTCTATCAATTTTATTTTATCTTTGTTATAATTGAGGATATAGGAGGTATTTATAATGAATGTATATAACAAACAAGATCTTCAAAATATTAAAGTGGAAGGGAAATACTATTTGCCAGAAAATGTATTTGGGGGACATCGATATCCAACTGTACGTGTAGAAGTAAAATTAGCGTATGGGGCTTTATTAAATGTTTTATTAACACAACCAAATTATTCACAAAATGGGGATGCTTATGTTATGATGGATAATCCAGTAGTGGCTGCAACCTTAGCAGTATTAGCGAATAAAGCAGTAGATATTGAAAAGATGAAAGGTTATTATAAAGAATTAGAAGAGTTAAAGTTTATTAGTATTGAAAAATTAAATATCTATTTAAATAAGGAAATATAATGTTTTCATTGATAGCCAAATTAACAATTACTGATTATTTAAATTATAAGGATCCTAAGGTAAGAGAGTCTTATGGGGTTCTTTCCAGTGTTGTTTGTATTTTTTGTAATATTTTATTAGGTTCTTTTAAAGTATTATTTGGAGTATTTACTAGTAGTATTGCAATACAAACAGATGGATTAAATAATTTTAGTGATGTTGCTAGTAATTTAGCTAGTTTAGTAGCTTTTAAGACTAGTTCTAAACATCCAGATAATGATCATCCTTATGGTCATGGTAGAATAGAATATGTGGTTGGTTTATGTATTTCTTTAACAATTATTATTGTTGGTTTCTTTGCTTTTAAAGAATCGATTGAAAAAATTATAAATCCACAAACATTATATTTTAGTGAAGCAGCTTGTGTTGCTTTAATTATATCGATTATTGTCAAGTTATGGATGAGTTATTTTAATCAAGATGTTGCTAAAAAAATTGATTCAGGAACTTTAATGGCAGTTTCAAAAGATAGTTTGAATGATGTTTTTTCTACTTGTGCTGCACTATTATCGTTAATTATTAGTTTATTTACTGATTTACCAATAGATGGTTGTTTAGGTGTATTAGTTTCTTGTGTTGTTTTAAAAGCAGGATTTGAGTCATTTCAAGATACATTAGATCCATTGTTGGGTAAAGCACCTGATCAAGCATTTGTTAGAGAAGTGGAAGAATATATTATGTCTTTTGAACAAGCAAAAGGTATTCATGATTTAATGCTTCATGATTATGGTCCTGGTAGTCGTTATTTAACATTACATGTAGAAGTTGATGCAACGAGTGATATTATGGAAGCACATGAAGCAATTGATCAAATAGAAAGAAATATTTTAGAGAAATATCATATTTTAACTACCATTCATATGGATCCAATTGATTTTCAAGATGAAAATTTGTCACTTATGAGGGAGATAGTTTTATCGATAGTACAAAAATTAAATCCAAGTTATACAATTCATGATTTTAGAATGGTTTCAGGGCCAAATCATACGAACCTTATTTTTGATGTTTTAATACCAGCATCGGATGATATTAATCATGTATTGTTAAAACAACAGATCACGACAAAACTGCATGAATCAGGATATGCATATTATACGGTTATACAAGTTGACCATAGTTTTTTTTAAGGGAGAACAGGAATGAAAACAATATTTAAATTTACAATTAGTTTTATGTTAGCGTTAACGCTTGTTGGTTGTAGTCAAGGCGAAGAAGAGGAAGATGGAACAATGATTCCTTTAGAAGAAAGTGAACAAACTGAGATTAATTATGATGATTATTTAAGTGGTGATTATTATATTGAAATTGAGGTTGAAGGATATGGAGTTATTGAAGCTACTTTATATGCGGATATTGCACCAATTACGGTTACTAATTTTATTGAATTAATAGAAGAAGGCTTTTATGATGGATTAACTTTTCATCGTATTATTGATGGATTTATGATTCAAGGAGGCGATCCTTTGGGGAATGGTACAGGTGGTAGTGATAATACAATTATTGGAGAATTCTCTAGTAATGGTTATGTAAATGACTTAAGCCATACTCGTGGTGTTCTTTCCATGGCTAGATCATCTGCCTACGATAGTGCAAGTAGTCAATTCTTTATTATGCACAGTGATTCAACGTACTTAGATGGTTCATATGCAGCATTTGGTCTAGTAACAAGTGGGATGGATGTAGTTGATGCAATTGTAGAAGATGCGATTGTAGAAGATAGCAATGGTACAGTAAGTAGTGAAAATCAACCTGTTATTACAAGTATTATCGTAGTAGAATAATTTATTATAAAGAGCAGAAATGCTCTTTTCATTTTAAGAAAACCATCTTATTATAATAATGTTATAATGAAACAGAAATAAAGGAGGAAGTTAAATGAGTTTTCCAAATAATTTTTTATGGGGTGGAGCTACTGCTGCTAACCAATTAGAAGGCGGATGGAATGAAGGTGGTAGAGGACTTGCAAATGTGGATATCATCCCACATGGTAAGAATCGTGTACCAATGACTGCTGGACTTATTAATACATTAGATTTTGATGAAGGAGAAAATTATCCAGGATTAGAAAGTATTGACTTCTATCATCGTTATAAAGAAGATATTGCATTATTTGCACAAATGGGATTTAAAACATTCCGTATGTCAATAGGTTGGTCTAGAATCTTTCCTAAAGGAGATGAATTAGAACCTAATGAAGAAGGTTTATTGTTCTATGAAAATGTTTTTAAAGAATGTAAAAAATATAACATTGAACCATTAGTAACAATTACTCATTTTGATATACCTGTATATCTAATTAAAGAATATGGTGGTTGGAAGAATCGTCAATTAATTGAATTTTATGAAAGATTATGTCGTGTATTATTTACAAGATACAAAGGATTAGTAAAATATTGGTTAACTTTTAATGAAATTAATATTATATTACACTTACCATTCATGGGAGCAGGTTTATTTGTTGATAAAGAAACAGAAATGAAAGGTAAATATCAAGCTATTCACCATGAATTAGTAGCAAGTGCACTTGCTACTAAAATAGCCCATGAAATTGATCCTTCTATTATGGTTGGATGTATGTTAGCTGCTGGAAATACATATGCTTACTCATGTGATCCTAAGGATGTCTTTAAAGCTTTACAAAAAGATAGAGAAGGTTATTTCTTTGTAGATGTTCAAGCAAGAGGAGAATATCCAAAATATGCTTTATTACAAATGGAACGTGAAGATACAATGCCTATTATGGAACAAGGAGATAAAGAGTTATTAAAAGAAAATCCAGTTGATTTTATTTCTTTTTCTTATTATTCAAGTCGTTTAACTAGCGCTGATCCATTAAAAAATGGAACTACAGAAGGAAATGCTTTTGAAACTTTAAAAAATCCTTATTTAACTGCTAGTGATTGGGGATGGCAAATTGATCCTCTTGGATTACGTATTACCTTAAATAGTATTTATGATCGATATCAAAAACCATTATTTATTGTTGAAAATGGATTAGGAGCATACGATACTGTAGAAGCAGATGGTTCAATTCAAGATGATTATCGTATTGAATACTTAAGAGAACATATTAAAGCAATGAAAGATGCGATTGAAATAGATGGTGTTGATTTGTTAGGGTATACCACATGGGGATGTATTGATCTTGTAAGTGCTGGTAGTGGAGAAATGTCAAAACGTTATGGTTTTATTTATGTTGATAAGGATGATTATGG
This sequence comes from Tannockella kyphosi, assembly GCF_021054785.1. Classification (GTDB taxonomy): domain Bacteria; phylum Bacillota_I; class Bacilli_A; order Erysipelotrichales; family Coprobacillaceae; genus Tannockella; species Tannockella kyphosi. The sequence continues at coordinate 847,497 of NZ_CP088239.1, forward strand.
TAATGGAACATTAGAACGTAGTAAAAAGAAATCATTTTATTGGTATAAAAAAGTAATTAGTAGTAATGGTGAAGATTTAAATTAGATATAAGCATGCTTATATCTTTTTTTAATATAATCTATTTAAAATTTGGTAGATATATTGATTAAAACAAACATAAACAAACAAATATATTAAATTATAAACAAATTAGCTTTACAAATGTTCGTTTATTTGTTATAGTGTGTTCAGGAGGAAGGGTAACAAACAAAAACAAACATATTCGTTATCCAAGAAAACATAATGAAACCAACCAAATCAGCAGCAAAAATGAGTGTGAAAGAATTAGCAACTTATATTGATTATTCAGTATTAAAACCAGAATTTACGGAAGAAGAAATTGTTGCCTTAACAAAAGATGGAGTGAAATTAGGATGTTCTACTATTTGTATTAATCCTTTATATATGGAACTATGTCAACCATATGTATTAGGAAGTGATACAATGTTATGTCCTGTTTGTGATTTCCCTTTTGGAACTAGTTCAACAGCTTCAAAAGTAGCACAAATTGAAATGGTAGCAAAATATGATACAGTAAGAGAAGTAGATATCGTAGCAAACTATGGTCATATTCGTGCAGGACAATATGATAAAGTGGTTGCTGATTTAAAAGCTTGTGTAGAAGCATGCCATAAATATAATCGTGAAATTAAAGTTATTTTTGAAACAGATGCATTAAATCAAGAACAAATCAAACAAACATGTAAATGTTGTGTAGAAGCTGGTGTTGATTTTGTAAAAACTAGTACTGGATTCTTAACTGGATTTGAAGCACATGGAGCAGCCGTTGAGACAATTCAATTAATGATGGATGAAGTAGATGGTAAATGTAAAGTAAAAGGTAGTGGATGTATTCGTACTAGAGAACACTTTTTACAATTAATTGATATGGGTATTGATCGTATGGGAGTAGGATATAAATCAGTACCGGTAGTACTTGGTTTAGACGAAAATGGAGTTAGTAGCGATAATTATTAAATATTAAAAGAGTTTCAGCAATGAAACTCTTTCTTTTCATAGAAAAGGTAGATATAATATAGCAGAGGTGAGAAGATGTTAGCAAGTCAAAGGTTTGAAAATATTATTGCAATAACAAATGAAAGAGGCTTTGTTTCAACAAAAGAGTTATCTAATTTATTAGCTGTTACGGAAACAACGATTAGAAGAGACTGTGAAGAATTAGAACAACAAGGATTTTTATTAAGAGTTCATGGTGGTGCTAAGAGCATGAAACAAAAAAGAATTATTTCTTATAATGATGAAACTACAATGAATGAAAGATTTGATTTAAATGGTTTTGAAAAAGAAATAATTTGTAAAAAAGCAGCTTCTTTTGTTAAAGATGGTGATTGTATCTTTTTAGATGGAGGTACTACAGTTGTTAGTATGTTAAAATATTTAAGAGGTAAAAAAATAAAAATAGTAACACATAGTACACTTATTGCGAATGCTTTTGAGGATGAAGATGCAGAGTTGTTTATGGTTGGTGGTAAGTATATTATTAAGTATAATATGTCTATTGGACCAATTACTTTATCTACATTAGAAAGATTTAATTTTGATCATGTATTTTTAAGTTGTTCAGGTATTGATATTGAAAAACAGATGATTTATACTACGGAAATGGATACGATGGCAGTAAAGCAAAAAGCTTTTGATTTAGGTATTCATAAATATATGTTAGTTGATAATTCTAAGTTTCAAGTAAAGGGTTTTTGTAATTTTATTAGTAGTAGTCAGTTTGATGGAATTATTTCAAATCAATCGGATGTATATTTAGAAGATGAATTACCGGATAATTTTATTCTAGTAAAATAAAGGGGAATGTTATGAATAATAGAAGATGTATTATTGGACAGTCTGGAGGTCCTACTGTTGCTATTAATGCAACACTTGCAGGTATTATTGAAAGAGCAAATCAATGTCATTTTGATAAAATATATGGAATGATTAATGGTATTGAAGGACTTTTAAATGAAAATATTATTGAATTAAGTCGTTTTGAACAACCATATGAATTATATAAATTAATTCATACACCAGCTATGTATTTAGGATCTTGTCGTTTTAAATTAAAAAATGATGGTCAACAGTACATTCAAAAAATATTTGATATTTTACAAGCAAAAGAAATTACTGATTTCTTTTATATTGGTGGTAATGATTCCATGGATACAATAAAACAACTAAGCACCTATGCCAAAGAAATAAATTCTCCAATTCATTTCATTGGTTTACCAAAAACAATTGATAATGACTTAGTTAATACAATGTATACTCCTGGATATCCTTCAGCATGTCATTATGTAGCAACTACCTTGTCACAAATAGCATTAGATAATCAAATATATCCAATGAAATCAATTACAATCGTTGAAATTATGGGCCGTGATGCAGGTTGGTTAACTGCTTCAGCACAAATAGTAAATGAAGTATATAGTGGAATGATTGATTTTATTTATATGCCTGAAGTACCATTCCATACAGATGACTGTGTAAAAGCAATTCAAAAACGACTTAAAATTAAAAATCACTTAATTATTGCCATTAGTGAAGGAGTACGTGATGAATTTGGTGAATGTATTGAAACAGATAAAAGTATTCAAGTGGATGCTTTTGGTCATCGTATTAATGCTGGTAGTGCAAGTTATTTAAAAAGACAAATTGATTCTAAGGTAGAATGTAAAGTAAGAGCTATTCAATTAAGTACGTTACAAAGATGTAGTGCTTCTCTAGCTAGTGAATTAGATTTAGATAATGCTGTAGCATTAGGATATCATGGCGTTAATATAGCACTAGAAAATAAAACAGGAGTGATGGTAAACATTAACTATCAAGATAAAAAATTTATAACGGGAGATGTAGATATTCATTTAGTAGCGAATCTAGTGAAACCATTTCCACAAGAATGGATTGATAAGGAAAATGCATTAATTAAAAAAGAGTTTATTGATTATGTAGCTCCATTAATATATAAATCAGGAAATATTGAGTTAATGCAATATAGTTTGTTGCATGCAATACGATAAACATTTTAATATAGTCACCGATTTTTTAGCTTTCCATGACTATCAACCAAACAAACACTATGATTTGATATTAGTTTTAGGAAGTGCTATTCCTAGTGTATCTTTAGCTGCATACAAATTGTATCTTGAAGGACAATCTACTTATTTTATGATTGCCGGAGGAATAGGCCATACTACAGATTTATTAATCAAGAACTTACCAGGATGTATTTGCCATGAAAACAAAAGTGAAGCTGCTTTACTAAAAGAATATATTGAAATAACTTTTAATAAAGATGATTCTATTCTTTTAGAACAAAATTCTACTAATTGTGGATTGAACATAAGTTATGCGTTTCAAGAATTAGAAAGTAAAAACATTTCTGTACAAACCGTATTACTATGTCACGATCCTTTATTACAAAGAAGAATAGATTTAACAGCAAAGAAACAATATCCTAATATTTGTTTTTCTAATTTCTGTGCCTTTATACCAGAAGTAAAGATAATAGATAATCAATTACAATTAGTAAATAAAGCAATAGATCAATGGCCAATAGATCGTTATCTATCCTTAACACTAGGAGAAATGTCACGTATCTATGATGATGAATTTGGTTATGGTCCAAAAGGAGCAAATTATATTTGTCACCAAGATATACCAAAAAATGTTGAAAACAGTTATTCTATTTTAAAAAAAGAATATCAAACATCGATTCGTAAATAAGAAAACAGGAAACTGTTTTCTTATTTCTACATTTTGCTTTATACTATTAAAAAAGAGGGAGAAAAGAAGATGTTTAAAAAATTAGTCAAACAAAATCGTAGTTATCGTAATTTTGATAATAGCTATGTCGTAACAAAAGAACAATTATTAGAAATGGTAGATTGTGCAAGATTAGCACCCGCTAGTGTTAATGTCCAACCATTTAAATATTTTTTAGCTTATCAAAAAGAAATAGTAAATAGGATTCAACCATTAACAGGATGGGCTAGAGCATTACCAGATATTACATTGCCACATCCAGGAAAAGAGCCAACTGCATTTATTGTTATTTGCCAAGATCTTTCTATTAGTGAGGCTATTAGTAGGTATCAAAAAGATGTTGGGATCGTTGCTCAAACAATTTTACTACAAGCAACTCATATGGGACTGGGAGGATGTATGATTGGAAACTACAATCCTGATAAAGTAAAAGAAGCTTTGCAACTAGCTAAAAATTTTACACCAGTACTAATTATTGCGATTGGGAAGGTGGATGAAGTAGTTAATTTGGTAGATATGAATGAAGGGCAACCAACCAATTATTACCGAGATGAAAACGATACTCATTATGTACCAAAAAGAAAATTAGAAGATATTATTCTTTAAAGGATGTTCAATAAAAAAACATTCTTTTTTTTATTGAAATAACTGCCTTATAATCAATACTTTTTTCATATTCTAACTTTCATGTGAAAAAAATCATTTGTAATAAGTGATAAATGCAAGTAAAATAGACTTAAATAGTAGGTATTGTGTTTTTCATTATTTGGGAGGTTATGAAAATGCGAGTATTAGTGTATTATGAAGAAATAGATATTGTCAGTCAATTAGTAAAATATATAAAAGATTATGATATTAATAATGATTTTATGATTCATTCACAAAGTACAAAAGAAATTTTTAATAAAAGCAATAATGAATATGATATCTATTTTATTCAATATTCCTATCCACTGAGTGAGACCAAAATGAACTTATGGGAAAAGTATATCCATAAAAATAAAAATCAAGTAATCTTTGTTTTTATTTGTGATTCTATTGGTATGGTGGAAAATATTCCTTCATTAAATCCGATATTTTTTATTAGAAAAAATAGGATGGCAAGAGACTTAGATAAGTTATTTGTATTTATTAATAAGTTTATTGAAAAGAAAAATCATTTCATAAAGACTACTTTTAATAGTCAACTTTCTAAGCTTAAATTTGGAGATGTTATCTATATTGAGGATTATGGTTATGAAACATTATTTAATATGATTGATAAAAAAGTATTAATTTTTGGGAGAATTGAAGATATTGTTGAAGAATTAAAAGAGGCTACGCTTATTCCAATTAAAAAAACATGTTTTATTAATATTGATAAAATCAATTATATTGGTAGTCAATATATTATATTAGTGAATGGAGAGGTTTTAAGGGTAGATAGGCAATACTATGATAAGATGATAGATGCTTATAAGGAGAATTTAATTTATGGTATATGATATATTATTGTCTTCAATATATTTGTTTGTTTTTTGTATTTTTTTGATGTTTTTTCATCATGTAAAGTATGATATATTTTTTATTATGTTTGGATTTTTTGGTGTTTTCACGTTGAGTGTTGTTACAGTTGGACTAGATAGTTATTATATTTTACTTTTCTTTGTTTTTTTAATAATAGCTTTATTATTAAGCTTTAAAATAATGAAATTAAAAATAACGTCTTATGTATTAGCTACTTTGTTTATTGGACTTTTGTTTATTATATCTTGTAATGTTTTTACTTTTGTAATGGCACAATTTGTTATCAATATATCTTTTGAAGAATTGTATTATAATAAAGAATTATGTTTGATTATTAAAACATTGGCAATATTGTTATATGTTGTATCAATTATTAATTATTTATATTTTATAAAAAGTAAAAAAGTTAAGTTTATTGATATTAAAGTAACTAGTTTTGTTTTTATAGAATTAACCATGTTGTTAGCTATTTTTACGTTAGCTTGGTATCTTTTTATAAGAGATGATTTTTATATTAGTTTAACTTTGTTATTTTTAATCTTTGCTTTTGTTGGAATTATTTATCTTTATTACCAAATACAAATATTAGAACAAAAAGAATTGAAACTTGTTTTAGAAAAGCAAAAAGAATTTAATACGAGTGTTACTTATCATAAAATTCATCAATTACGAGAAGAAATAGCAGAAATGGAACATGCTTTAACTGTTGTGTTATTAGATATTAAGGAACATAGTGATAGTTATGATGTAGATGTATTAGTTGATAATTATATTCAAAACTTATCGAAGTATTCTTCTTTATTTATTACTGATAATCCTTTTTTTGATGTTGCAATGACAACAAAATTAAATGAGTTAATGCAATCTGGTAGATTTTGTAAGATCGGAATTTTTATTAGTTGTGATGAGTTTTATGATAATTTAGAATTTGTTACTTTGATGTGTGATATTTTAGAAAGGATGGATAAAATTTGTATTTATAATACAGATATAGATTTATCTATGATCGAGAAAAATCAGTTTACAGTTATTAAGGTGATGGCAACTTGTAGTAAATCGATGATTCATGGTGATTTTAGTTTTATACAGGATAAGGTCCATAACTTAAATGGAAAGTGTCAAATAGAGATAGAGGAAGATATTTCTATTTCTATGTCTTTTAATCGAAATGATGCACCTGTTTTATTTTTATAGTTAAAAAAGATAGTTAAATTTATATTGCAATTAAAAAATGATAATGTTCCTTGTTAGGAACAATTATCTTATGCTATAATCTTGAGAGAATAAAGGAGGTACTTTAAATGTATAAAAAGAATGCATGGGAAAAGTATGATGAAAAAAACTTAGAAAAAGTAATGGAATTTTCACAAGGATATAAGCATTACATTACTGTTGGAAAAACAGAACGAGCTTGTGTAAAGGAAAGTGTTCGTATCGCAGTTGAATTAGGATATAAAGACTTATCTGTTATGATTAAAAATAATGAAGCATTACAAACTGGAGATAAGGTTTTTATTACAAATATGGATAAGAATTTTGCTAGTTTTGTTATTGGTAGAAAACCTTTAGAAGCAGGGTTAAGAATTTTAGGAGCGCATATTGATTCTCCTCGTTTGGATTTAAAACAAAATCCAATCTATGAAAGTGATGGATTTGCAATGGCAGATACTCACTATTATGGTGGTGTTAAAAAGTATCAATGGGTTACTTTGCCACTATCTATTTATGGAGTTGTTTGTAAAAAAGATGGTACTTCAATAGATGTTGTAATTGGAGAAGATGATAATGATCCTGTAGTTGGGATTAGTGATTTATTAATTCATTTATCTCAAGATCAATTACAAAAGAAAGCTGCTAATGTTATTGAAGGGGAAGACTTGGATATTACGTTAGGTTCTATGCCTTTAAAAGGAAAAGAAAAAGATAGTGTAAAAGCAAATATCTTAAAGTTATTAAAAGATAAATATGATATTGAAGAAGAAGATTTTATTTCTGCTGAAATAGAAATAGTACCTAGTGGAAAAGCTAGAGATTATGGCTTAGATCGAAGTATGGTAATGGGATATGGTCATGATGATCGTGTTTGTGCTTATGCTTCTATGTATGCTGCATTTGATTTAGGTGTAGCTGATTATACTACTTGTGCTATATTGGTTGATAAAGAAGAAATTGGTAGTGTTGGGGCAACTGGTGCACAATCATTATGGTTTGAAAATGTTGTTGGTGAAATGATGAATTTAATGGGGGAAACAAACTTCTTAAAAGTACGTCGTGCAATGGCTAATTCAAAAATGTTATCTAGTGATGTAAGTGCTGGTTATGATCCATTATATGCAAATGTAAATGATAAAAAAAATGCTGCTTTTTTAGGACAAGGAGTATGTTTTAATAAATATACTGGTGCTAGAGGAAAAAGTGGATGTAATGATGCGAATCCTGAGTTTGTAGCAACGTTACGTAAGATTATGGATGATCATGATATTCATTATCAAACTGCAGAGCTTGGAAAAGTAGACCAAGGTGGTGGAGGTACAATTGCCTATATACTAGGAAACTATGGTATGAATGTAATTGATGCTGGTGTTGCTGTTTTGAATATGCATGCTCCATGGGAAATTATTTCAAAAGTAGATTTATATGAAGCATATCTTGCTTATAAACTATTCTTAGAAAAAGCATAAAAATGGGTAATTAATACTCATTTTTTTTATTTTAAAACATATTCTATGAAAGGGTGAGTTTATGTTATTAAATAGAAAACAACGTGTTTTAGGACAAGTGGTGGAGGTAAGGAGAATCAAGCAACTTCATTATTTAGTGTATAGTTTTGAAACAAAAGATGGTCAAATAATTCAAGGGATGGATAGTGATAATGAACCTTTAGAGTATATCCTTACAAAACAAGGAATAAAGGAGTATACTTCACAATCCTTTCCAATAAAAAATATAAAGATTATTTATCATAAAAAAAATCCGTGTCAATTTCATGCAAAATACTTATAACAATAGATAGAATCTATGCTATAATTTTTTTAATAAAAAGTAATCTTAGTATTGCTTTTTTATTTTTAGAAAAGAGGTTTACAATGAAGAAAATAAATATTGGGATATTAGCTCATGTTGATGCTGGGAAAACGACACTTAGTGAAGCTTTACTTTATCAATGTGGAGCAATAAAAGATATGGGTAGAGTAGATCATGGTAATGCTGTTTTAGATTTTGATAATATGGAAAGAAAAAGAGGAATTACGATTTATTCAAAAGAAGTATCTACTAATTATCGTGAATTATCGATTACTTTGGTGGATACACCAGGTCATCTTGATTTTTCTTGTGAGATGGAAAGAACATTGCAAGTATTAGATATGGCAATTGTCGTAATAAGTGGCACAGATGGCTTACAAAGCCATCATGAGACTATTTTTAAATTATTAGATCATTATCAAGTACCAGCAATGTTATTTATTAATAAAATGGATATTTCTTATTTATCAAAAGATGAAATAGTAGAACAAATTCAACATAAATGTAATCTTGAAGTAATTGATTTTTCTTTAGAGAAAGATAAGTTATTAGAATCAATTGCAGTTATAGAAGATTCTTTATTAGAAAAATATTTAGAAACAAATAAAATAGATGATCAAGATATTCAATTATTAGTTCAACAAAGAAAGATAGTTCCTTGTTTTAATGGTTCAGCATTAAAAAATAAAGGTATTGAAGAACTTTTAGAAGGAATATATCGATATCATCCAATAATAGAATATTCAAAAGGATTTGGTGCAAGAGTTTATAAAATTAGTTTTGATGAGTTTGGTAATCGCTTAACTCATTTAAAAATAACGGGTGGTTGTTTAGAAAATAAAACTGTTCTTTTTGAAGGAAATAAAGTAGATCAAATTAGGATCTATCAAGCTAATAAATATGAAATGGTACAATCAGTACAAGCAGGTACTATTTGTGTGGTGAAAGGGATTCCTAATTTACAGGCAGGATATGGGTTAGGATTTGAAAATAATCGTCAAGAAGTCTATTTAACTTCTTATATGAATTATCAAATTATTTTACCAAAAGATGTTGATAGCTTTGAAGTTTTTCCTAAACTTAAAAGATTACAAATTATTGATCCACAGTTAAAACTAACTTATGATCAACAACAAACACTTTCTATTCATGCAATGGGAGAAGTTCAATTAGAAGTAGTGAAACAAACAATAAAAGATTTATTTTTAATGGATGTTCAGTTTATGCCAGGACAAATCATTTATAAAGAAACAATTAGAAATGGTATAATCGGTGTTGGTCATTTTGAACCATTACGTCATTATAGTGAAGTTCAATTGTATGTAGAACCTAATGAATTTGGAAAAGGGATAGAAATAAATAGTGTTGTACACCAAGATGATTTATCAATGGCATATCAAAACTATATCACAAAGATACTAAAAGAAAATACGATTCCAGGTGTCTTAACTGCTGGAGAATTAACTGATTTAAAGATTACTTTAATTGCTGGAAAAGCACATTTGAAACATACAGAAGGTGGCGATTTTTATGAAGCTACGATACGAGCTTTACGTAATGCTCTTTATTTAGGGGATTCTATCTTATTAGAACCTTATCAAAATATAACAATATCTTCACCAAATCATTATTTATCAAAAATAATGTTTGACTTAGATAACAAACAAGCAACATATACAATGAGTGTGGATACTAATGGAAATACAGTTTTTCATGGAATTGCACCAGTACAATATTTTCAAGACTATCCAACCTATATTCAATCAACCTTTAAAGGAGAAGTTGAATATCAATCTTCTTTTTATGGATATAAAGAAGTTATCAATCAATCTAATCTTATTCAAGAACAAAGTTATGATGCCCTAGCAGATACTAATTTTCCTTGTGGGTCTATTTTTTGTAGTCATGGAGCTGGATTTTATGTTGCTCCAGAGAAAGTTTGTGATTACCAACATATCGTAACAAATTATAAAAAAGAAACTAAATCTTCTCATTATACAAAGATGACTTCAAGTGATTGGGATTTAGAAACTATTTTTGAGAGAACTTATGGAAAAGTGGAAACTAAGCTTTTTGAAGAAACGAAAAAAACACCTAGTATAGTGCCTTCTAATACAGTAAAGAGTAAACCAATATTTATGTTTGTAGATGCCTATAATGTGATTCATGCATGGCAAAAAACAAAAGATGTTATTTTTGATTCGGTGGAAGATGCCAGAGATATTTTAATTGAAATGTTATGTGATTATCAAGGGTATCGAAATATACGTATATGTGCTGTTTTTGATGCTTATAAAGTAAAAGAGGGAAGAGGATCGATTAATAAATATTCCAACATAGAAGTTGCTTTTACAAAAGAAGGACAAACAGCGGATATGTATATCGAAAGAAATATGACACAATTTCTTGATGAATATCAAATAATAGTTGTTTCTAGTGATGGATTAGTACAAACTATTTCACTAGCCAAAGGGGCTAGAAGAATGTCGAGTCGAGAACTTGTTTTAGAATACCAACACTTTAAAAAATCAAATGCAACAAAAATTATTTCAAAATAAAAAACGCATAAGCGTTTTTTTATTTGTTTAATAAAGAATAAGCGATACTTGAAAAAATAATAGCTCCTTTTTTCAAGATTATTTCATCATAATCATAATTAGTACTATGCAAAGTGGCAATACCATCACTAATCAATTTTAGATAAGTCGATTTCCCTCCATGTACTTGAACATAATACATCATATATGAAAAATCATCACTTGCTCCTAAAGGACTATACATATGTTCACTAAATTCAATCCCACCTAAATGTTGATTTGAAATGTCTAAAATATGTTGAATGAAGGATTCATCACTAGACAGGGCATAAGCTTTTCCCATTTCTTCTACTTCTACATGGGTATCATGCATGATTGCAGCACCTTGAATGACATCACGAGCATAAACTTCCATATAACGATTTAATTCCGTACTAGCCCCGCGTACTTCAATTTCTAATTTTGCACTTTCAGCAACTACATTTCTTCCAGTTCCAGCATGAATTGTCCCAACATTGATGCGAGTACAACCATTACTGTTACGAGGAATGGAGTGTAAATTTGTAATACAAGCAGCAGCTGATAGAATAGCGTTACGGCCAAATTGAGGAGTCTCTGCAGCATGGGTGGAAACCCCATGATACGTAACATCCAGTTTTGTTGTGGCAAAGGATTCATTCATACCCCCATAACAATCCGCATTTTTATCATTGTCTGTCCGTGGAAAAATATGAGCAGCATATAAATAATCCACATCATCTAAAATGCCTTTTTTAACCATGCTTTTTGCACCACGAACACCTTCTTCAGCAGGTTGGAAAATAAGCTTAATGGTACCATGTAATTGTTCTTTTATATTCATTATTATTTTTGCAGTTGTTAGTCCAATAGCAATATGACCGTCATGACCACAAGCATGCATAATATTCTCACTACTTGATTGAAAACCATTTGAATAAGGGAAATGGGATAAAGAACAGTCTTCATTGACACCCAATGCATCTATATCAAAACGCATTGCAACAGTCGGACCTTGACCACATTCCAAAGTTGCCACCACACCTGTAAAACCATCTTTCACAAGCTCTAAATACTTACTTGAAAAACCAGAATCTTTTAAACTTTGATAATGTTCTTCAAATGCACTATTTGATGGTAATCCCATTCGAGACTTATGGCAAATAACATCTCTTCCAGTCATTACCTGATAACCAAGTTCTTCTAAATATTCACTGATAATGCAACTAGTACGCATTTCTAACCAACCAATTTCAGGATTTCTATGAAAATCACGTCGTAGTTGAACAGTTTCAGGATAGTATTTGTTTGCTAGATTTATTATTTGTGTATACATATGCTCACCTCGTTTCTATTATAACTTATTTTTAGATTTTTTGTTTCTTTTTTTAAAAAGATAGTTTACTAACCTTAAATAAAATTGTTTCATAGGACTAGATAGTAGGACTAAAATAATACATAAGATAATCCCCCAAAAGGAATATTAGTTAAGTATAAAAAATCTCTAAAGATAAATAATGTAGCATAAAAACCAAATTGCATAACAATAACAATTATTTTACGATAGCGAGATAAAGGACTATAAGTATCTTTTAAAGCAATCATATAATTCCAACCTGCAAATAAAACACAAATGGTACATAATAGAGAAGTATCATATCCTGTATAGTAACCAACATTCACTAATAGCGAACATGTAATTGCGATGGTACATGAAGTAGGTAAGGCATTAAAAATAACTGTTTGTAAAAATGGTTTTGTAACAAGGTTATAATTTTTTTCATATGCTAATAAAAAACAAGGAATCCCAACACCAAAAGAAGATAGAATAGATAATTGTATTGGTACAAATGGATAAGTTGTACCAAATACAATGGTAATAATACAAAGAATAATAGAAAAGAAAGTTTTTATTAAAAACATGGATCCACTAGCAGTAATATTATTAATAACTCTTCTTCCCTCATTTAAGGCATCATGAATTAAATCAAATTGATTATCTAATAAAACAATATCTGCACTATGCTTACAAGCTTCATTTCCATTATTAAAAGCAATCGAACAATCAGCTTCCTTAAAAGCTAAAATATCATTAATACCATCTCCAGTCATAGCAACTGTATGATTCATTTCTTTTAAACAAGAAACTATTTCTTGTTTTTGTTCTGGAGTGACACGACCAAATAGCCTATATTTCTCTAATGCTTCTTTTATTTGTTTTTTTGAATCTAACTCTAAGCCATTTACAACACGACTTGCATCCAATCCTGCAGTTTTAACAATATTCGCAATCGTTAAAGGATCATCACCAGATAACACATAACATTGAATACCTTGTTGTTGGAAACGATCTAATGACTCTTTGACATTATCACGCAGACAATCGGATAATAAAATAATTCCTAATAGTTGTAAATTTTGAACATTTTGTTCTTGAATGGCATCCAAACTATGGGCTAATACTAAAACACGATATCCTTGACTTGCATAATATGCTACATCTTGATTATATTGATTACAAAACAAGGATTGATAAGCACCTAAATAATAAGTACCTAAGTTTTCAAAGTGAACAGCACTATATTTTCTTTTAGAAGAAAATGGCAAAACAAAGGTAGTTTGATAGGTTGATTTTGGCAGAAAACTAGCTTGCAGCGCAATGGAAGTACTATTGGTATCTTCTAATGAAAATAACATATTGGAAATGATTTCATTTATATTTGAACAATGATAAGAGATAGTATCATACACCTTTAATTGGCCAGTTGTGATTGTACCTGTTTTATCTAAGCAAAGAGTATCCACATAGGCTAATGTTTCAATACAAAACAATTCCTGTACCAAAACTTTTTTTCTTAATAAAGTAACGATACTAATACTTAACGTAATTGAAATAAGCAAAACAAGACCTTCAGGAATCATTCCTAAAACAGCAGCAACACTATTAACCACACTTTGTTCCAAAGTTAGGTTTGTAATATAATATTGTTTACAAAAAATTAAAATACCTAAAGGTACAATGATTTTAGAAATCTTTTTCAATATCATTTGGATACTTTCTTTTAATTTAGAAATAGGTGATTTTTGTAATTTTGCTTTTTTAGTAAGTTGGTTTATATAGTTCTCGTTTCCAACACATTGAATCTTCGCAACACATTTTCCTGATATTAAATAAGTTCCAGAATAAATTATATCATCAATTGTTTTTATTACTGAGTTACTTTCACCTGTTAACATTGCTTCATTAACTTCAATCGTACCTTGTAATAGAATACTATCACATGGTATTTGTTGACCTGAATATAAGATAATAAGATCATCTTTTACTAGTCTATCTTGGTTTATTTCAACACAATCATAATCACGAATAGCCTGATAAGAAGATTGTTCTAAAAAAGATATTTGATCGAGTAGTCTTTTCGCTTTTACTTCTTGAATGATACAGATGGTAGTATTAGTGAGAATAATAAAAATAAATAATCCATTATGATAAGATTCAACAAAACATACACAACAAAATAAGATAAAATTAATAAAATTAAAGAAAGTAAATACATTTTTAAGGACAATAGAACGATATGATTTTGTATTATAATCGATTTTAGAATTAACTTCGTTATTTTGGATTTTAATTAAAACCTCTTGATTTGTTAATCCTTGATAATGTTGATCGTTTAGATACATATTCTCACCTCCTTAAATTGAGTATACACTAGAAAACATAAGAAAAAAACAGATTCTATAATATTTTAAATTTTGTTAAAAAAATGTTTTCTTTTTGTTAATTTTAGTATATTATGCAAGTGTTGTTAATAAATGTATATTTTTAGGGGGAACTTCAAGGGTGAGGATACAAGTATCGGGGAATACTATTGTAAGGGTATCTAATGAGTATCAACATCGAGAGATGTTGACGAATCGGAATATCCCAGATATGACACATCGTAGCATAGGAAAGCATGTATCTAGATCGGTTTTATCGGGGGATAATTATTCTAGATGCCAAAATATAAAATATAACAAATCAATGGAACAAATTGTTATCCATGAAAAATATAAAAACACAAGAGATATTATCAATAGGTTAAAGAAAATGAAGTTATAATAAAGAGATAAGATTGTATACAATCTTATCTCTTTATGCTATAATGAGAAAACATAAAGGGGGACGGGTTATGAAAGAATTAAAAAACTTTATAACAAATAGGGAGAAAGAAAATGAAATAGATAATAATCTATTTAAAAAATATGAAGTAAAAAAAGGTTTACGTAATGAAGATGGTACGGGGGTGCTTGTTGGATTAACGAAAATCGCAGATGTTGTTGGATATTATATGGAGGATGGTCATAAGCATGATTGTGAAGGACGTCTGTTTTATCGTGGGGTCGATGTAGCAGATATTGTTAAGAACGAATCACAACGTTTTTTGTTTGAAGAAACATGTTTTTTGATTTTATTTGGTTATTTACCAAATGAAAAAGAACTTGAATCTTTTAAAACAGAATTAGCAAAACGATATGTTTTACCAAAAGGATATTTAGAAGCAAGATTATTAGGATTTCCTAGTAAGAATTTAATGAATAAATTACAACAAGAAGTATTAATGCTTTATTGTTATGATCATGATGCTGATAATATATCAGTTGATGCAACGATGGATAAAGGATTGGATTTAATAGCAAAAATTCCTTCTATCGTATGTTATGCATATCGCTCTAAAGTTCATTTCTATGATAAAGAAAGTTTATTTATCCATCAAATTCATCCAGAATTATCTATTGCAGAAAATATATTACATTTATTGCGTGATAATAAAGAGTTTACTGCAAGTGAGGCTTATATATTAGATTTATGTTTGGTATTGCATGCGGATCATGGTGGTGGGAATAACTCTACTTTTACTAATGTTGTTATTAGTTCTACAGGGACTGATATTTATTCTTCTTTTGCTGGAGCAATTGGTTCTTTAAAGGGACCTAGACATGGTGGTGCAAATTTAGCAGTTAAAAAGCAGATGGAAACAGTCTTAAATGTAATGGATTGCCAGGCTAGTGATCAAGAAATAGAAGCAGTGGTTTGTAAAATATTAGATGGATCATTTAATGATAATAGTGGATTGGTTTATGGAATAGGGCATGCAGTTTATACAAAAAGTGATCCTAGATGTCAATTATTATCAAAACAATGTCATCTTTTAGCTATTGAAAAAGGACGTGAAGAGGAGTATTTATTCTATCAACGTTTTGAAAAAATAGCGATAGAAACTATTTATCAAAAAAAGGGTGTCGCTGTTTGTGCTAATGTAGACTTCTATAGTGGATTTATTTATGATATGTTAGAAATCCCAAGTGAACTATATACACTAATGTTTGTTATTGGTCGAACTGTAGGGTGGTTAGCTCATAATATTGAAAATAAATTATTCTCTAATCGTATCATTCGTCCAGCCGCTAAATATGTAGGAGACAAACAAGAATATAAAGACAGAGATAAACGTTCTTAATTTTATAAGTTATAAAAAAGTAGAAAATATTTTCTACTTTTTTTAATGAAAGAAAAACCCTAATTCGATTGAACTAGGGTCAAGGAAACTATTTATTTTACTTCATGATTCCAATTAAATACATCTTCTTGATTTCCCCATTGGATACCAGTTAATGTATCATAAATTTTTTGTGTTAAAGCACCAGTTTCAAAATTATTAATAATAATTTCTTCTTCTTTATAACATAATTGTCCAATAGGAGAAATAACTGCTGCAGTTCCAGTACCAAAAGCTTCTTTTAAGCTACCATTACGTGCTGCTTTGTATAATTCATCGATACTAAGTAATCTTTCTTCTACTGTAACATTCCATGATTTTAATAGTGTAATGATTGAATCACGAGTTACACCAGGTAAAACAGATCCTTGAAGAGGAGAAGTAACTACTTTTCCATCAATTACAAACATAACGTTCATTGTACCAACTTCTTCAACATATTTACGTTCAACGCCATCCAACCATAATACTTGGGTATATCCTTTTGATTCCGCTTTTTCTTGAGCAATGATACTTGCTGCATAATTCCCACCACATTTAGCAAAACCAGTACCACCTTTTACAGCACGAACATATTCATCTTCAACCCATATTTTTACTGGATTAACACCTTCGCTATAGTATGCACCTACAGGTGAAAGAATAATAACAAAAGAATAAGTTTTCGCAGCATGAACTCCTACATTTACTTCAGTAGCATACATAAAAGGACGAATATATAAAGAAGTTTCTTCTACACTTGGAATCCATTCTTGTTCAACATTTAATAATGCATCAATTGCTTCAACAAACATATCTTCGGGAATGTTTGCCATACATAATCTATCATTTGAACGATTCATTCTAGCAGCATTCATATAAGGACGGAATAACGTCACTTTCCCATCTTGGTGACGATAGGCTTTTAATCCTTCAAATGTTTCTTGAGCATAATGTAACACCATTGAACCTGGATCCATTGGAATCGGTCCATAAGGAACAATTCTAGCATCATGCCAACCAACACCTTCTGTATAATCCATCATAAACATATGATCTGTAAAATATTTCCCAAAACCAAGATTATTTTGATCTGGTTTTTCTTTTAAAACGTTTGCTTTATCAAATTTTATTTCCATAATCTTATCTCCCTATATTTTTAAATTATTATACTATTATTTGACATTGTATACAACATTTTTTTATCAGTGATAACGTATCATCAAATATTTCATTTACTTTTTAATTATTTTTTATATACTATATACAAAAGGGGATAAAATATATTTAGCTTCATTTATTGAAAAACAAGAAATTAAAACACAGAGTATTATATAGAAAAAGAGTAACAAGTCGTAAAAATATTTAATAGAATTATTATTTTATACAAACATATAAATAAGGAGGAGGAAAAATATGGCTTATAAAAAAACAACAATCAAAGAATTTGATTTAAACCCATTTGATTCAATTGGAGAAGGATGGCTATTAATAACTGGTTACAAAGATGGTGTGGTTAATACAATGACTGCTTCACCCGTCTTTGACACTTGAGCACCATTTTTCCTGACACATACAATTCAATAATCATTGAAATATAAGGGTTTTTTGATAGAAAAAACTTTTTTTATTTATTTATTTGTGGTATAATTAATGGTGTAAATGGTGCTTGAATTTAGGAGGGTGTGTTATGGCTTATTTTTTGAAAAAAACAACACGAAAAAATGGAACTTACCTACAAATCTATGAAAGTTATTATAATAAGGGAACAAAGGAAACTTCTCATAAATGTTTCCAAAGTCTTGGTAATATTAATTCTCTCACTAATGATGAGATACCTGACCCAATTGCTTTCTATAAAGATAAAGTGAAACAAATGAATGAAGATAGAAAAAAAGAAAAAGAGAAAGAAACAGTGATGAAGATAGGTGATTCACCTGAAAAGTATCTTGGGTACTTTTTAGCTAAGTCAATCTTCTATCGTTTAAATCTTGAAAAGTATATAGATATCCTTCAAGGTGATCGTAAATTTGAATATTCTATTTATGAGTTAGTCACTTCTCTAGTATATGCTAGGTTACTATGTCCTTGTTCCAAGACAAAGACTTTTCATACTATTCTTCCTAAGTTATTTGATTCTTTTCAATACTCTGAAAGTCAAATGTATGATGGTATAGCCTTTATTGGTTATAACTATGAAAAAATCATAGAAATCATTAATACTCGTTTATCTCGTTTTTATAAAATAGTAACCGATAAGGTTTACTTTGATTGTACTAATTTTTATTTTGAAATTGATCGTTGTGATAGCTTTAGAAAAAAAGGCCCTTCTAAAGAAAACAGAAAAGATCCTATTATAGGCATGGGCTTATTATTGGATTCCAATCAAATTCCTATTGGTATGAAGATGTATCCAGGGAATGAATCTGAAAAACCTGTTATTCGTGATTCTGTTAAAATAATGAAAAACAGATTAGGAGTGGAAGGAAGAACAATCCAAGTAGCTGATAAAGGCTTGAATTGTGCTAAAAACATACATATCGCTATGAAAAATGGGGATGGCTATTTGTTTTCTAAGTCAGTAAAGCAATTACCTGAAAAAGAAAAGGTATGGGTTCTACTAGAAAATGACTATATAGATGTATTAGATTCCAACGGAAAAGTAAAATATAAATACAAGTCTACCATTGATTTATTTACTTATTCTTATACTGATGAAAATAAAAAAACTCATTCCTTTCGAGTTCGAGAAAAAAGAATAGTTACCTATAACCCTACATTAGCTAAAAAACAAATTGCAGAAATAAACAAAATGGTAATGAAAGCATCTGGACTTTGTGCTAGTCAAGCAAAGAAAGCAGAATATGGTGAATCATCGAAGTATGTAGTTTTTAATTCTACAAACGAAGGAGAAGTTGTGGATGATAAGATTGCACTAACAATGAATATTGAAAAAATAGAAAAAGATAAAGACCTAGCTGGATATAACTTATTAGTTACATCCGAAAAGAATATGGATGACTTAGAAATATATCAAACATATCATAACTTATGGAAGATAGAAGAATCATTCCGCATTATGAAAACAGACTTAGATGCTCGACCTGTTTTTCTACAAAAAGAAGATAGTATCAAAGGGCATTTCTTAATCTGTTATATCAGTGTTCTTATTTTACGATTACTACAGTATCAATTGTTTAATAATGAATTGAGCTCTAGTAGAATCATTAAGTTCATGAGAGATTTTAGAGTTATCCAAGAACCTGGTAATCGATATATTAATATAACACAAAAATCATCGGAAACAGATTATATGACTAATAAACTAGACTTACCGATCGATAACTATTTCTTAACTAAAACCCAAATTAAAAAGGTGCTTTCACACAGGGTGTGAGCACCATTTTTTATTGTCCAACTCCAAAAGTCAGGTTGTATACAACATTTTTTTATCAGTGATAACGTATCATCAAATATTTCATTTACTTTTTAATTATTTTTTATATACTATATACAAAAGGGGATAAAATATATTTAGCTTCATTTATTGAAAAACAAGAAATTAAAACACAGAGTATTATATAGAAAAAGAGTAACAAGTCGTAAAAATATTTAATAGAATTATTATTTTATACAAACATATAAATAAGGAGGAGGAAAAATATGGCTTATAAAAAAACAACAATCAAAGAATTTGATTTAAACCCATTTGATTCAATTGGAGAAGGATGGCTATTAATAACTGGTTACAAAGATGGTGTGGTTAATACAATGACTGCTTCATGGGGAGGTTTAGGTATTTTATGGTCTAAACCGGTTGCTACTGTTTTTGTTAGACCGGAACGTTATACAAAAGAGTTTATTGATCAAACTGATTATTTTACGATTACTTTTTTTAATGGTTATAAAAAAGAATTAGGAATCTTAGGAACGAAATCTGGACGTGATGGAGATAAAATCAAAGAAGTAGATTTTCATGTGGAAATGATAGAAGATTTACCTAGCTTTCAAGAAGGGACACATATGATGATTTGTAAAAAATTATATGTGGATAGTTTAAAACAAGAAAAGTTTTTAGATCAAAGTATTTTTACCAAAAACTATACAAAAGGTGGTATTCATGATATGTATATTGCCCAAATAGAATCTATTTATCAAAACATAGAAGAATAATCTTCTATGTTTTTTTTATCAAGATTAGGACATACTTCTATTGGTGATAAAATGGAATATATAAATATAATAATCTTACCTTTTATTTCTCTATTCGTTTTGTTCTTTTTAACAAAACTAATGGGATATAGACAAGTAAGTGAATTAAGCATGTATGATTATATTAATGGAATAACAATTGGTTCCATTGCTTGTGAGTTTATACTAACTGGAGATAAAGAACCTATTCGATTATTAGTAGCGTTATTAATTTATACTACAGTAACTATTTTGGTATCAAAATATTCAATAAAGAATAGAAAGTTTCGTTATCTGGTAGAAGGTAAAGCTGTTATTTTATTTAAAAATAACAGAATACAAAATAATATGTTAGAAAAAGCAAAGATGGATTTGGATGAATTATTGATGCAATGTAGGATGTTAGGATATTTTTATTTAAATGAAGTAGATACTATTATTTTAGAAGCAAATGGTAAAATTAGTGTTTTACCTAAATCTAAGTATCGTACAATTCAAATAAATGATATGTCATTAAATCATCAACCAACATCAATTATTCAAATTATTGTTCAAGAAGGAATAATAAATAAAGATGTTTTATATCAAAGTGGTCATCATGAAAAATGGTTAGAGCTTTATCTTACAAAACACCAAT
Organism: Tannockella kyphosi; assembly: GCF_021054785.1. Lineage (GTDB taxonomy): Bacteria > Bacillota_I > Bacilli_A > Erysipelotrichales > Coprobacillaceae > Tannockella > Tannockella kyphosi. The sequence continues at coordinate 868,746 of NZ_CP088239.1, forward strand.
GTCTCTTAAGTGATGTTTTATTATTATATAAGTTAGAAAATAATCAACTATTTCTATATAGCAAAGAAAAATAATCTGTTTTTATAGAAACAAAGACGCTACTTTAGTAAGTAACGTCTTTTTAGGTATAATAAAACACATCAGTTATGATGTGTTTTAAGATTTGTTATTATTTACCAAAATATCTAGCTAATAAACCAGCAAATGCTTTACCATGTCTAGCTTCATCTCTTGCCATTTCATGAACTGTATCATGAATAGCATCTAAGTTTAATGCTTTTGCACGAGTAGCTAAGTCAACTTTACCTAGAGTAGCACCATTTTCAGCTTCTACACGCATTGATAAGTTCTTTTCAGTAGAATCAGTTAATACTTCTCCTAATAATTCCGCAAATTTAGCAGCATGTTCTGCTTCTTCGAATGCAGCTTTTTCCCAATATAAACCAATTTCAGGATATCCTTCTCTATGAGCTACACGACTCATTGCTAAATACATACCAACTTCTGAACATTCTCCTTCAAAGTTAGCACGTAAGTCTGCTTTAATATCTTCAGGAACATCGCTTGCAACACCTACTACATGTTCTGCTGCCCAAGTCATTTCTCCTGATTGTTTTGCGAATTTACTCGCTGGTACTTTACATACTGGACACATTTCTGGAGCACTATCTCCTTCGTGAACGTAACCACATACTGTACATACAAATTTTGCCATTTTCCTTTTCCTCCTTCTTAATACGCTTTAATTATAGACCAATTGATTGAAAAAGAAAACTATTTTGCTTTCTTTTTATTAAGTAAAATATTATAATGTTTGTGTTATTTAAATAAGTAGTAACTTGTACTAACTTTATTCATTAAATAACAAATTTAATGTATTGGACACCGTATTAGAAATAAACGGTAGTTGGAGGAAAAATGAGAAATAAAAAAACAAAAACAATGGTTTTATATGCTTTTTTTATAGCGATTGAAATCATCCTTGTATGTGTTCCCTTTCTTGGGTTTATCCCTTTAGGGTTTATGAATGCAACGACTTTGCATATTCCAGTTATTATCGCAGGGATTGTTTTAGGTCCTAGTGGTGGTGGTGTAATTGGGCTTGTGTTTGGATTATGTTCACTTATTAATGCGACATTGAATCCGACTGTGACATCTTTTGTTTTTTCACCCTTTATTAGTGGTAACTTACTTTCTTTGGTTATTGCAATAGTTCCTAGAGTTTTATGTGGGTATTTAAGTGGTGTTAGTTTTATTGTTTTACAAAAGATATCGAAAAAGAAAAGACTTATTATGTTTATTAGTGGTATTATTGGTTCTTTTACAAATACTATATTTGTTTTAGGAGGAATTTATTTTATTTTTGGTACTACTTATAGTCAAACAATAGGGATTGAGGTAAATACTTTATTAATGTATTTTATTACTGTAGTAGGTATTCAAGCAGTAGTAGAGGCATTATTAGGATCTTTTATTAGTTGTAGTGTGGCTAAACCACTTTTATCTTTAGGAGGTAAGTAGATGAAAAAAACAATTCTAATTGGAGTTTGTGGTAGTGTTGCAGCATATAAAAGTGCGCAATTAGTAAGTGATTTATTAAAATTAGGGTATGATATTGAAGTAGTCATGACTAAAAATGCTACTAAATTTATTCAACCAATGACCTTCGAAGCATTAATTAAAAAACCTGTTTATATTGATGTAGTCGATAAATCAGAAGGGTACCAAATAAAACATATAGAATTAGCTAAAAAAGCTGATTTATTTATAGTAGCACCTTGCTCTGCTAATACATTAGCTAAATTAGCGAATGGTTTATGTGATGATATGTTGTCTACTACTTTTCTTGCATGCACTTGTAAGAAATTAATAGCCCCTGCTATGAATACGGCTATGTATGACAATCTAGCTACACAAAGAAATATTGAGCGTTGTTTAAGTTATGGTATTACTTTTGTTGAACCTGGCAATGGTTTGTTAGCTTGTGGAGATGTCGGTAGAGGGAAACTTGCGGATATGGAAGATATCAAAGAAATGATTGATTACTGTTTGGAAGAAAAGCTTTTAAGAAATAAAAAAGTATTAATTACTGCGGGACCAACGCAAGAAGCAATCGATCCTGTTCGTTATATAACAAATCATTCTAGTGGTAAAATGGGGTATGCATTAGCAAAAAAAGCATTTCAATTAGGTTGTGATGTAACATTGATAAGTGGCCCGGTGAATCTAAAAGTACCTTATGGTATTCAACATATTTCAGTAGTTAGCGCTAGCGAGATGTTGGAAGCTGTAAAAGGATGTTATTTAAAACAAGATATTATTATTAAAGCAGCTGCAGTTGGTGATTATCGTGCCAAGACAGTAGCTAGTAATAAAATTAAAAAAGGAAATCAAGATATATTCATTGAGTGTCAAAAAAATGATGATATTTTGGCTTTTCTAGGAAATCATGTAACGAAGCAAAAACTATGTGGTTTTGCAATGGAAACTGAAAATTTGATTGAAAATGCCCAAAAGAAGTGTATTACAAAAAACTGTGATTTACTTGTTGCTAATGATTTAACAACATCTGGAGCTGGTTTTCAAGTGGATACCAATAAAGTATTCTTTATTACCAAAGACAATGTTCAAGAGTTGGATTTAATGACAAAAGATGAACTGAGTAAAGAAATATTATTAACGTTAAGTAAGGAGAATTAGTTATGTTAATGGCAGTAGATATAGGAAATACAAATATTACCATTGCTATTTTTGATGAAGAAGAGATTGTTGGACATTATCGTTTAACAACTAAATTTCAAAGAACTAGTGATGAATATGGTTTTATGATATTAAGCTTTTTACAAGCTTCTAATATTCAAATAGATAAAATTAAGGATATTATTTTATCTTCTGTAGTACCTAAAATAAATTATTCTTTTGTTAATTCATTAAAAAAATATTTATTAAAGACACCGATTATTATAGGACCTGGTATTAAAACTGGGATTTCTATTAAAATAGATGATCCTAAAACATTAGGAGCTGATCGTCTTGTAGATGCAGCTGGTGCTTTCAATTTATATGGAGGACCTTGTATCGTAATTGATTTTGGTACTGCAACTACTTTTGATGTTATTAATGAAAAAGGAGAATTTTTAGGAGGAACAACTGCTCCTGGTATTAATATTTGTAATAATGCATTAAGTTTACAAGCAGCTAAATTACCAGAAGTAGCTATTGAAAAACCACCTTTTGCAATTGCTAAAAATACAGTAGATAGTATGCAAGCAGGAATTGTTTTTGGTTATATTGGCTTAACTGATCATATTATAAAGGTTATAAAAAAAGAGTATGGACAAGATATGAAAGTTATTTCAACAGGTGGATTAGGGAGACTCATTTATAACGAGTCATCATATATTGATGTATATGACCCTGATTTAACATTCAAAGGATTAAAATATATTTATGACAAAAATATCGCATTAAAAAATACATTCAATTAAGGATGTATTTTTTATATATTTGCAATTGTTTTAATAAATATAAAATACTTACTAGAAGGCTGATTTCAACAACTATGTTAATGGAACCAAAAAATACTAAAAAAATACCAATACAACTAATACAATACATGCATAATTGAAATAACTTTTGATAAATAGAATAATCAATATATTTATATTCTTCAATAAATAAAGCAAGTAAATAAAACAATAAAATATTAGAAAAAGTAGTAATCATAACATGTAACGTACTAAAAATATCATTACTTTCTACATGATAAGGAAGTAATGCTCCTAAAAGCATCGTTAATGAAGTGAGTATAGTTAATTTTAGATATTTATTATTCCCTTTCGATAATAAATAACAATGATAGGTAAGGGTAATGTTTGTACTAATAATCACAAATAAATAGACAAAATAATAGCCTTCACTATAAGAAAAATAGGTAATATTTTGATGAACACTTGGTAATAAGAAAGCAACACCAATATAAATAAGAAAAAGTAACATTTTTTAAACTCCTTAAAGTAATTGTTGATATTTTAAAGTATAACATAATGGAGGATAATTGAATGGAAAAAATAAACGATAATGAAGTAAAGTTAACAAAAGTCAATGTAGAAGTAAGTAAAGAGTATCAAAAATATTTACCTAGCTTAGTAAAAGCTAAGTTAGAGGTTCATTACCATGGTGATGTAACACCATCTATTTCTTGTGTTGTATCAGTAGGACAAGAAGATAGCATTGCATTATTTGAAATAAAGTTAGAATATGAAGTGCCAGTAATGTCTTTATCCAGACAAGGAGAGTATATTGATCAGATTGGTGATATTATCAAACCACGAATAGAAGATTTAATCAATTATATTATCATTGAAACAGGGCATACGTTATGTGAAAATAACTAGGAAACTTTCTATAACATAGGACATATGATATATGGAGGTGACTTATGAGAGCATATGTGGATTGTAGTGATAAAAGAAGTGAATCGATTAAGGATAGTTTGAAACAAGCAGGATATTGTCTTTTATCAAAGAATTTGATAAAAGATTGTTCTTTGGTTTATTTAGGGATGCAAGGGGATAAATATAGTGATCAAGATTTTATGTCTTTGGCAGATGTATATACCCTTTGTTATCATCCAGCGATAGAAAAACAGTGTGAATTATCGAATGCAAAATATCACAATCTTAGTAATGATAAAGATTTTGTTTACCAAAATACATTATTTACTATTGAAGGATTAATAGGTTATTTAATTACAAATGAAAAACAGTCAATACATGATAATACTTATTTAATTTTAGGTTATGGTAATTTAGGAAAACAAGCATATAAAGTCTTAAGGGCATTGGATGCTTGTGTTTATGTAGCAACAGATAATATCGAGGAACATTTCCAATTACAAAAAGATGCTATTTTGTATTCTCTTTTATCTTGTTGCTATCCTAGAACAATAACAGTTATTATTAATACCGTTCCTGCACCTGTTATTTCATTAGAAAATGATAATGTTAAAATCTATGATTTGGCATCTAAGCCTTATGGTTTAAATGAGTTGATAAGTAGTCTATCTTATCAACGATTAAGTAGCTTACCAACGTATTATCATACACCTTTATCAGGAAAGATGATTGCAAATACAATAATGAAGAGGGATGATTTAATTGTTAACGAATAAAAAAATTGGTTTAGCTATTACTGGTTCTTTTTGTTCTATGAATGATATGTTAGAAGTAATTGATTATATTAATAAGAATCATGGTGATTTGTATGTTTTGTTTAGTGATACGATCCGTAAATATGATACTCGATTTAATAAATCGAGTGAACTAATTAAACAAATAGAAAGAAGAATAAAAAGACCAATTATTGATGACATCGTTCAAGCTGAAAAGTTTGGTCCAATAGAAAAACTAGATTTAATGATTGTATATCCATGTAGCGGTAATACCCTAGCTAAATTAGCGACGGGTATTAATGATAATGCTGTAACAATGGGCTGTAAAGCAACTTTACGTAATCAAAGAAATATATTAATAGGGTTGTGTACAAATGATGCTTTATCTACCAGTGGAAAGAATTTAATGCAACTATTAAATACAAAACAATATTATTTTATACCGATGATTCAAGATAATGTGCTAGATAAGCCCAATAGTATGATTGCAAGTATCAAACATCTTGCTCCATCTATTGAATGTGCATTACTAGCTAAACAAGTGCAACCTGTTTTTATAGGTGATAGTGATGCTTAAAGTAGTTAAGTTTGGTGGTAGTTCTTTAAAAGATAAAAAGAGCAGAGAAAAAGTGATTGATATTTTGATGAATGAAAAAGATAAATTAGTTGTAGTTGTTAGTGCGATGGGGAGATATCCCCAAGCCTATGCTACTAAAACATTAGAAAGTCTTATTTCAACAAAAGTAACGGTACAAGAAAATGCTCGTATTATTAGTGTAGGAGAAATTATTAGTAGCGTTATTTTATCAAATGAATTACAAGAAAAAGGTTGTAAAGCGTTGTCAATATCCAGTTATCAAGCAAAAATAATAGTCAAAGAGAATCAAATTAAATCGATTGATACAAAATATATAAATAGTTTGTTTAAAAAATTTGATATTGTTATTGTGCCAGGTTTCCAAGGTATTGATGAACAAGGAGAAATACAAATATTAGAAGCAGGGGATAGTGATTATAGTGCTGTTTGTATAGGACAGGCGTTAGGATTGGATAAGATAACAGTATATTCAGATGTTTGTGGTATTTATACAGGGGATCCTCATTATATTTATAATCCAAGATTATTAAATGAAGTAAGTTATATTCAAGCAATGAATTTAGCTACTCATAAAGCAAGGATTATTTGTTATAAAGCTTTAGAGCAAGCTCAAAAACAAGATGGATTTGTCATTAAATTACAATCCACCTTTCAAAAAGATTATAAAACATTGGTTTCTAGTAAAACAAGTAATCATAAAATGATGTCTATTGATTTTGATTATTATTTAATTAAAGTAGAACAGTTAATTAAAAAGGATGAATATTTTATTTATGAAATGATGAATGACTTAGCAATTATAAAGAAAGAAGATGTAACGAAACTACAAGCTAATTATAGTATTGTTAATAAGTTAACAAAAGTTCATTTTGTTAACTGTGCATTGGATAATCAACCTATTTGTCAAAACTATTTGGATGGCATGTGTATACCTAGTAATAGGGAGAAAGATAGTTATTATATTGAAAAAAGAAAGGAAATTGAAGAGCTTAATCAATTACATGATATCATTGTTAGAGATGATCGTTATGTTTGATATTATTACTGCTTTAGTTACTCCTTTTAAAGAGGATAACCGTATTGATTATTTATCGATTCATAGATTAATGGATTATTTAATAAAGGAAGGGAATACGCATTTTGTTTTGTGTGGTACAACGGGTGAGTGTTCTTGTTTATCAATGAAAGAAAAAATAGAATATATTCATTATATGATTCAACATTTTAAACAGTGTCGTTTTATTGTTGGTATTAGTAGCAATTGTACAAAAGAAGCAATTTATCAAATGGAACAATTATCAATCATTGAAAAGATAGAGGCATGGTTAGTTGTTACACCATATTATAACAAACCAAATCAAGAAGGATTGTTTCAACATTTTGATGCAATAGCAAAAGCTAGCGATAAAAATATCATTTTATATAATGTTCCAAGTCGAACTAGTGTAACTCTACAAACAAATACAATTATAAATCTTGTTAAAAACAATGATAATATTATTGGTTTAAAAGAGGCAGGAGATATAAAAGATGCGGTTTTATTAAAAGAACAGTTACCAGGTTTTTGTGTTTATTTAGGTAGTGATGAACTATTAGAGGCTGCTATTATGATGGAATTAGATGGGGTTATTTCGGTAGCAAGTCATCTTTTGTATAAAACGATGGAGGATGCTGCTAGAAAAGAAGCAATAGATTATTTTGATTATAAACTAAAAGTAAACTATTTATTTAAAGATAGTTCACCAGCTCCAATCAAGTATCTTTTATCCCAAAAGAAATTAATTCAAAACTATTTACGCTTACCTTTAGTTCCGGTGTCTAATGAGATGTCAGCCCAGTTAAATCGAGTCTTTAGGAGTAACTAGTTTTTTATTCTAGTTACTTCTTTTTTTCTAGAATTGTGGTATACTATTTTAATGAACAATACAGTGGATATTTTATAGTGTCTATGCTATAATACTGCTACTAATTACTATCGAAATAAAAGAAGAATCATTATTTATATAAATAATAGTTTTAGAAAAAAGGAGAAAACATGAAAAAAGACAACATTCGTATCTTGCCTCTAGGAGGGCAAGCGGAGTTAGGGAAGAGTATGTATTGTATTGAAATTAATGATAAAATCATTATATTAGATGCTGGATTTAGATTCCCTGAAATTGATAAATTAGGAGTAGATATTATTATTCCTAGTTATGATTATTTAATTGAAAATAAGAAAAAGGTAAAAGCTATTATTATTAGTCATGGTCATGATGATGTAATGGCAGGATTACCTTATGTATTACAAGTCGTAAATGTTCCAGTTTATGCACCAAATTTAACAGCTGATTTAATTGAACAAATGATGGATCGTTATAATCGTCATAATTCAAAAATTAATTATAAATTAAACCGTGTTAAACGTAATGGTTCTATTACCATTGATGGAATACCAATCGAGTTCTTCCCGGTAACACATTCTATTCCAGGAAGTGTTGGTATTGCTATTTGGACTAGTGAAGGTTATATCGTTTATACAGGAGAGTTTATTATTGATTTTGGAGCTCCTGAAGGATTTGGTTGTGATATTCAAAAGATGATGGAAATCGCTAAAAAAGGTGTTTTAGCAATGCTTGTAGAATCGTCATATGCAACCAAAGATGGATATACTTCACCTAAGCATAAGTTAACACCGTTAATTGAAAATATTTTTGAGGAAACAGAAGGTAGAATGATTATTTCTACTTATGCACAAAATATTTTTAGAACAAAAGAAATTCTAGAATTAGCACGTAAATACAATCGTCGTGTTGTATTTTATGGACGTGATAAATATGATAGTACGAATAGTATAGTTCGTATTGGTCAAAAGTTAAAAAAAGCTATTATTGATATATCACCAGATATTATTGCTTTTAAAGGAGATATTAATAAACCTGGGGTAAAAGAGAAACTTGTGGTTATGTTAACTGGTAGTCCTAGAACTATTTATCATGATATTTGTGATATTATTGATGGTGGAGATGAATTCTTAAAGTTAGAAAAAGATGATACTTTTATTGTTGCTTCACCAGTTTTACCAGGAACTGAAAAAATTGCAACTAGAGCACAAAATGAATTATATAAAACAGATTCAAAAATTCACTTATTAAAAAGTAAAAGTTTATATTCGATGCATGCTTCACAAGAAGATATTAAAGTATTAATTCAAATTTTTAATCCTACATACTTTATTCCTGTAAAAGGAGAATATCAACATTTTGTTGCTAATATGAAAATAGCAAAAGGAATGAATATTGCGGATGAAAATATTGTTATCTTAGATAATGGAGAAAGAATTACATTTAAAGATGGAAAATTAGCAGGATTTAGAGATGCTATTGAAGTAGAAGATGTAATGATTGATGGTATTGGTGTTGGTGATGTTGGAGAAAAGGTTATTGATGATCGTATTCAATTATCAAATGATGGAGTAGTTATTATTGGTTTAACAATAGATAGTAAAACCAAAGATATTGTAACTACAACAGATGTACAATCAAGAGGATTTATTTATTTAAGAGATAGTGAATATATTATTCGTACAATCATTGAAATGAGTGAAGAACAAATAGCGACACTTAAAAAAGATCCGAAATTAGAAGTAGTTGAAATAAGACAAATTATAAAAGATAAAGTAAGTCGTTATATTAGTAAAGAAACTGGAAAAAGACCAGTTATTTTACCAGTAGTAATAGAAGTATAGCAAGCTTTAGGCTTGCTTTTTTCAAAGAGGGAGAGAGCTTATGGCAAAAACAAAAAGAAGTGTAAAAGCAAAACAAGAAGAGATTAGTAAAGATTTACAAATGCGTTTAGCTGGTTTAATGGGAATGTTTCTTGTTGCCTTAGCTAGTTTACAATTAGGGTTTGTAGGTCAAAAAACACATTACTTATTTCTTGTTTTATTTGGAAATTTTACAGGTATTTTATATTTTATTTTGTTTGTTTTATTTGGCTATCTATTAATAAAAGCAATTATTCCCAAATTTACTGGACCTCGTGCAGTAGGGCTTTATTTATTAATGCTAGGTATTTTGTTAATTATTAGTGTCCCAAGTAATACTGAAATAGTTGGCTTTGATGTATTAAGTAGTTATATTAGTACATTGCCTCTTAATCGAGGAGGAATTATAGGATCTTTTATTTATTCTTTGTTTAGCATGTTATTTGATTATATTGGAACGATGATTGCGGCTGTTATCTTGATTTGTGTTGGATTAATTTTTGTTGGTGGTAAAGAATACACGGTATATATGCAAAAACAAAAAGCAAAAAAGAAAGTCAAAAAAGAAGTGAAGATTGATAATCAAACATATCAAGTAAAAGAAGTAAAACAACCTAAAAGGAAAGAATTTTTTACTCAAAATGAAGTTAAAAAAGCGCCATTATTTCCAGAACAAGTATTTGAAGAAAAAAATATAAAAGAGGATACTCCAACTATTGATATTTTAAAAACAAATGAAAAAGTAGGTAAGGAACCTAAAAAAGTAGTTCCATTTACAATTATTGAAAATACGCAACCAGAACCAATAGAAGAAGAAGTTCCCTTGGTTTTACCAAACCAAGATGATACGAATTATCAATTACCACCTTTAACTTTATTAAAATATAGTAAAAAAACAAAATCTAATAATAAAGATAGTGCCTTAGATAATGCACAAAGACTAACCAATGTTTTACAACAATTTGGTGTCAATGCTTCTATTCAAGATGTCTTTATTGGTCCTTCTATTACAAAATATGAATTGGTTTTAGAAACAGGTACTCGTGTTAATAAAATCATTCAACTACAAGATGATATTCGTTTAGCCTTAGCAACAAAAGATATCCGTATTGAAGCACCAATTCCAGGAAAGTCTGCAGTTGGTATTGAAATGCCTAATGAGACTTCCTCTTTAGTATCTTTTAGAGAATTGTTTCATGATATTCCAAATGATTTAAAATCAAATAAATTAGTAGTGCCTTTAGGAAAAGATGTTAGTGGTCATTGTGTATATGCAGCTTTAAATAAGATGCCACATTTACTGATTGCTGGAGCTACTGGTAGTGGTAAATCTGTTTGTGTTAATACGATTATTTGTAGTATTTTAATGAGAGCAAAACCTAGTGAAGTGAAGCTTATTTTAATTGATCCTAAAAAAGTAGAGTTATCTAACTATAATGGGATACCTCATTTATTAACTCCAGTAGTAACAGATCCTAAAAAAGCTGCTAGTGTATTAAGAGAAGTTGTTAATGAAATGGAACGTCGTTATGATGTTTTTACAATGCATAATGTTCGTAATATTGAGTCTTATAATGAGTATGCTAAAAAGAAAAATGATCTTTCTCCTGATGAAAAGCTAGAGGTCTTAAGCTATTTTGTAGTTATTTTAGATGAAGTAGCTGATTTAATGATGGTAGCTAGTAAAGAAGTAGAGGATTGTATTATGCGTATTGCTCAAAAAGCACGTGCTGCTGGTATCCATATGATTGTTGCAACCCAAAGACCAAGTACTGATGTTATTACTGGTGTCATTAAAGCAAATATTCCTTCACGTATTGCTTTTGCAGTGGCTTCCAGTATTGATTCTAGAACAATATTAGATTCTACTGGTGCTGAAAGGTTACTTGGTAAAGGAGATATGTTGTATTTACCAATGGGGACTAGTTCACCACAACGTGTCCAAGGGGCATTTGTTAGTGATGAAGAGGTTGCTAAAATAACAAACTATGTTTCTATTCAACAAACTGCTAAATATGCTGAAAGATTTGAAAAGATTCAAAATGAATCTGTATCATCATCTGATAATGATGATAATGATGAAGAGTATGAAGATTGTCGTAATTATGTAATAAGCGTTCAAAAAGCAAGTGCTTCTTTATTACAAAGACAATTTAGAATTGGATACAATAAGGCAGCTCGTATTATTGATCAATTAGAAAGTGATGGCATCATTGGGCCTCAAATTGGGTCTAAACCCCGTGAAGTATATGTTAGAGCTTATGAAGAAGAAAATTAATGTACTATTTATTAGTACATTTTTTTACTAAAAGTAATTATGATGTTTTATTTGAAAATAAAACAAAGTGGTTATATTTAGTTAATTTATGTCATTTTTAATGCATTTAAGGGATTTAAAGGACGTATTTGAGTATTTTGTGTAAACAATTGTCGAGTTTTTAGTAAAAATGGCTTTTCAAATAAGTATAATAGTGTTAAAATTTCTCTAGAAATATTCTAAGGAGGAAAAAGAATGAAAAAATTATTAGCTTTATTTTTAGTGTTTTCTGTTTGTTTAACTGGATGTTCTAGTAGTGACAGCGATACAGCTGCTGAAACTTATGAAATTGCGTTAGTAACAGACGAAGGTACTATTACTGATGAGTCATTTAATCAAAGTGCTTGGGAAGCTGTTGTAGCTTTTGGAGATGAGTATGGAGTGACTTACAAATATTATGAACCACTTGAATTTGATACTGCTGGGTATACTTCATCTATTGAAGAAGCAATTGATAATGGTGCGAAAGTTATTGTTTGTCCAGGTTACAAATTTGCAGATGCTGTTGGGCAAGCGCAATATGATTATCCTGATGTTAACTTTATCTTAATCGATTCTACACCAACTCTTGAAGGAGAAGAATGTGATATCGAATCAAATTTATATTGTGTTACATATTTAGAACAACAAGCTGGTTACTTAGCTGGTTATGCTGCTGTTGTTGAAGGATTTACTGAAATTGGATTTATGGGTGGTATCGCTTTACCTGCAGTAGTTAACTTCGGATATGGTTATGTTCAAGGTGCTGCTGATGCTGCTGAAGAATTAGGAGTTACTATCAACATGACTTACTATTATACTGGATCATTCAATGCAAGTACTGACATTAAGGCTTCTGCTTCATCTTGGTATGCATCTGGTGTTGAAATAATTTTCTCTTGTGGTGGAGGAATTTGTGATTCAATTTTCGCTGCTGCTGAAGAAGTAGGTGCTTATACTATCGGTGTTGACAGTGATCAAAGTAGTTCTTCTGACACAGTTATTACTTCTGCTATGAAGGGTGTTGTTAATACTGTATATGATACTTTAATTCTTTATAGTGAAGGTAGTTTCCCTTCAGGTTATGAAATTTTAGGAGCTGAAGGTGATTATGTTGGATTATCTGATGATTTCTCTAGATTCAGTGTATTTACTGAAGATGATTATACTGCATTATTTGAAAATGTAAAAAATGGTTCAATTGCTATTGAAACATATTCAGATTATTCTGATTACGCTGGAGATCCTAGCATGTTTGCTACTGACTCTATGACAATCACTTATATTGCTGACTAATCTTAAAAAGCACATAGTAATATGTGCTTTTTTTTATAAAAAATATTTATATATAAAGTCGTTTCGTGTATAATGTTGACTAAAGGAGTGAATGTATGGAATATGTTATAGAAATGTTGAATATTACGAAAGAATTTCCTGGTATCATTGCTAATGATGATGTTACTCTCCAATTAAAAAAAGGAGAGATTCATGCTTTATTAGGTGAAAATGGTGCTGGAAAATCTACACTAATGTCAATTTTATTTGGTCTTTACCAACCAAATAAAGGATGTATAAAAATAAATGGTGAAGAAGTCAAAATTAATAACCCACTTGATGCCAATGATCATGCAATAGGGATGGTGCATCAACATTTTAAGTTGGTTCATAATTTTACAGTTTTGGAAAATATTGTTTTAGGGATTGAACCTACAAAAAATGGAAAGTTGTTTTTAAATGAAGCTCGAGAACGTGTTCTTGAATTGTCAAAGCAATATCATTTAAATGTCAATCCAGACGCTTTAATTAGTGATATTACAGTTGGTATGCAACAACGTGTTGAAATTTTAAAAATGTTGTATAGAAATAATAATATTTTAATTTTTGATGAACCAACTGCTGTTTTAACACCTCAAGAAATAATTGAACTTTTAAAAATCATGAAAAACTTAATTAGCGAAGGAAAATCAATTATTTTTATTACTCATAAGTTAAATGAAATTAAAGAAGTAGCAAATCGTTGCACAATTTTACGTAAAGGTAAATATATTGATACTGTAAACGTAGATGAAGTTTCAAAAGAAGATTTATCTAGGATGATGGTTGGACGTGATGTAAATTTTGAAGTCGAAAAAAGTGAAATTCCTTTAGGGGATGTTATTTTAGAAGTTAAAAATCTTTCATACGCTCTTCATGAAACACATAAAAAGGTTTTAGATAATATTTCTTTTGATATTCATGCTGGAGAAATTGTGTGTGTAGCAGGTATTGATGGTAATGGACAATCAGAACTTGTTTATGCTTTAACTGGTATGTTAGAGCATACAGACGGAAAAGTGTTTATGCATGGAGAAGACATAAGTAAGCATTCTGTTCGTAAACGTATTGAAGGTGGAATGGCTCATATTCCAGAAGATCGTCATAAACATGGGCTTGTTTTAGATTATTCTTTAGAAGAAAACATTATTTTGAAAAACTATTTTCATAAGGAAATCTCTTCAAAGGGATTTTTGAAATTTAAAAATATCCGTGAAAGAGCAAATCAGTTAATTGAAAAATTTGATATTCGTTCTGGTCAAGGGGCAATTTCAAACACTAGAGGAATGTCTGGTGGTAACCAACAAAAAGTTATTATTGCTCGTGAAGTTTCTCAAGAATCAGATTTATTAATTGCTGTTCAACCAATCCGTGGTTTAGATGTAGGAGCAATTGAATTTGTTCATAAACAACTAGTGGCTCAAAGAAATAATAATAGTGCTGTATTATTGATTAGTTTAGAATTAGAGGAAGTTATGTCTGTCAGTGATCGTATTCTTGTTATTTATGAAGGAGAGATTGTTGCAAATGTTCGTCCTGAAGATATTACGGTAGAAGAATTAGGGCTATATATGTCCGGATCGAAGCGAGGTGTAGGCTATGAAAAATAAAAATCTAATCATCGCTCTAACTTCTTCATTGGTGGCTATAGTCATTGGTTTAATTATTGGTTTTATTGTTGTTTATCTTACTGACTCTTCTATTGCTGTAGATGCATATACAGTCTTATTGAGTGGTGGTTTTTATAAAGGTATTAAAAGTACAGGTGAAGTTTTGTTTTATGCTATGCCTGTTATGATGACAGGGTTGTCAGTTGCTTTTGCATTTAAATGTGGGGTTTTCAATATTGGAACTCCAGGACAATATATTTTAGGAGCCTTTACTTCGATATTTGTTTGTACATATTGTGACTTTATACCTTCATCAGTACTATGGTTAGTTGCTTTAATTGCAGGTGGAATTGCTGGAGCTATTTGGGCAATTATTCCAGGTATATTGAAGGCGTTCCGTAATGTAAATGTTGTTATTTCTTGCATTATGATGAACTATATCGGTATGCTTCTTGTTATTAAGTGGGTAAAACAATATATTTATAATTCTACAGGTGCAACTTCATTAACTGTTTCGTCTGCAAATGCAGTACCTTCGTTTGGTTTGTATGATTTTTTTAATCGTTCAAATGTTAACATTGGTATTTTCATTGCAATTGGATTATGTATTCTTGCTTATTTTATTTTAAATAAAACTACATTTGGTTTTGAACTAAAAGCTGTAGGGTATAATTCAGAAGCAAGTAGATATGCTGGAATGGATGATAAAAAATGCATTATTATTTCAATGATGATTGCTGGATTCTTTGCGGGTATTGGTGGTGCTTTAGCTTATACTGCAGGGACTGGTAAATCAATTTCAACATCAGAAGTCTTAGCGGCTGATGGGTTCACTGGAATTTCAATTGCATTGTTAGGGTTTAATAATCCTTTAGGTGTTATTTGTGCGGCATTATTTATTTCGTACATTGAACTTGGAGGATATTATATGCAAGCTTATAATATTCCAGTGGAAATCATTGATGTTATCGTTGCATGTATTATTTATTGTAGTGCATTTTCATTCTTTATTCGAAAGATTATTGAAAGCTTTTTTGAAAAAATTGGTAAAGGAGGTAAAGAATAATGGTTATTTTTCATTTCATGTTTGATCAAATGTTATTGTTTTGTATTCCTTTATTAGTAGTTGCTCTTGCTGGGCTATTTAGTGAACGAAGCGGTGTAGTTAACATTGCTTTAGAAGGGATTATGATTTTTGGTGCTTTTATTGGGATTTTATTAATGTATTTTTTACAAACTTATGAAATTTTATCTGGTCAAGCACTTTTATTAGTTTGTATTCTTGCTGCTGCAATTGCTGGAGGATTATTTTCTTTATTTCATGCTGTTGCCTCGGTTAGTTTTGGTGCAGATCAAACAATTAGTGGGACTGCTTTAAATTTATTAGCACCTGCAATTGGTGTTTTTGTTGCTAAATTAATTTTTAATGGAACTGATAGTATTTCATTTAAAAATGAATTTATTATTTCAAGAGTTCCAGTGTTAACAGATATTCCATTTATTGGAGAACTACTTTTCACGAATTTCTATTTAACAACTTTTTTAGGGATTTTTATCTTGATTGGAACTTGGTTCTTCTTTTATAAGACTAAATTTGGTTTGAGAATGCGTGCATGTGGAGAATTTCCACAGGCTGCTGATGCTGCCGGTATTAATGTTGGTAAAATGCGTTATTTAGGGGTTATTATTTCTGGAGTTTTAGCTGGAGTTGGTGGGATTATTTATGTTATCCCTGTAACAACTTCATTTGATAGCCAAGTGGCTGGATATGGGTTTTTAGCGTTAGCGGTTTTGATTTTTGGTAACTGGAAGCCTTGGCGTATTGCTACTGCTTCTGTGTTCTTTGCTATTTGCAAAACAATTTCAACAACTTATGTAATTGTTCCAGTATTATTAAATTCTGGAATTTCGCCAACGTATTATAAATTATTACCTTACGTTGCAACTTTAATATTGCTTGCGTTTACTTCGAAAAACTCTGCTGCACCTAAAGCTTGTGGCGAGCCTTACGATAAATCGAAAAGATAGATTGTTCTTAGGAACAATCTTTTTTTTATGCTTTTAGTATAAAAAGCATCGTACATTGTGTATAATAATAAAGATAGAAAGGGATTAATTATGAATAAAATAATAAAAACAGATGCATATACATTGCATGTAATACCAACAAAAAAATTTAAAAATATATCTATGTCATTAAAGCTATGTGCAAATCTAACAAAAGAGAATGCAACTAAAAGAACGTTACTTTCTTTTATGTTTACAGCAGGTACGAATGAATATCCATCACCTAGAGAGTTTTCTACTTATTTAGAGGGAATGTATGGGGCTAGATTTAGTTCTAGTGTTTCTTCAACTGGAAAAGCACATATTATCAACTTGACTAGTGTAGTGGTTAATGAAAAGTTTTTAATTGAAAAAGAATCACTAACAACGAAACAAGTCGATCTATTTAAAGAAGTATTATTTCATCCTTTTATTAAAAATAATCAATTTGATCAAAAAATATTTGATATGAAGAAAAAAGAATTGAAAGCACGTATACGTGCTAATAAGGATGATAAGTTTACATATAGTTTTGATAAATTATTAGAAAATATGGGAGATAATCATGTTTTAGGTATCTCTTCGAATGGTTATGAAAATGAAATTGATGAAATTGATAATAAGGAATTATATCAATATTTATTATCTTGCTTAAAAAATGATGAAAAATATATATATGTAGTAGGGGATGTTGATGAAAATATTCAAACTATTTTTGAAAATAACTTATTATTTGATAAGCAAATTCAAAATATTGAATCCGCTTATCCTTTTGAAAGCAATAGAGCAGAAGTTTTAGAAATTATTGAAAAGCAAGATATTAAACAAGCAAAATTAAATATGGGATATACAATTGATTGTAGTATTTTAGATAATAAACATTTTGCTTTTACATTATTTAATTCTATCTTTGGAGGATTCTCTCAATCTAAATTATTTAAAGTGGTAAGAGAAAAACATAGTTTATGTTATTATGTTTCTTCAAATTATGATTCTTTTAATGGGGTTATGATTGTTTGTGCAGGTATTGAAGGGGATGATTATTTAAAAACACGTTCTCTAATTGAAGAACAATTAGTATGTATGCAAAAAGGAGAATTTAGTGAAGAGGATATAAATATAGCGAAAATGATGATTAAAAATACGCTTATTAAGTCAAATGATGAACCTGGTAGTATGATTGCTAGTGCTTTTAAACGTGATTTAATTGGTCAAGTAATGGATTCTAATGAGTATTTTGAGAAGATATTAGCGATAACGAAAGATGAAATTATGGAAGCTGCTAATGGTATTAAATTAGATACTGTATTCTTATTAACAGGAGGTAATGAAAATGAATAAAACATATTATCAAAGTTTACAAGAAACGGTTTACCATGAAACAATGGAAAATGGTTTGGAAGTATATTTGATTCAAAAATTAGGATTTGAAAAAACATTTGGTTTATTTAATACTTGTTTTGGATCAGTTGATACTACTTTTGTTCCTTTAGGACAAAGTGAAATGGTGAATGTTGAAGATGGAGTTGCTCATTTTTTAGAACATAAAATGTTTGATATGAATGGTGGAGATGCTTCTGATGAGTTCGCTAAATTAGGGGCTAGTACCAATGCATATACTTCATCTAGTCGAACTGCTTATCAATTTACAGCTACAAGTAATATTAATGAGTGTATTGAATTATTATTAGATTTTGTACAATCATTAGAAATTAGTGAAGAAAGTGTTGAAAAAGAAAAAGGAATTATTACGCAAGAGATACGTATGTACGATGATGATCCTGATTGGCGTGTGTATTTTGGGTCAATTCAAAACTTATATCAACATCATCCAGTAGGCGTAGATATCGCTGGAGATAAGGAAAGTGTTCATCGTACTTCTAAAGAAATGTTAGAAACATGTTATCAAACTTTTTATCATCCTAGTAATATGATGCTTGTTGTTGTTGGTAATATTGAAGTAGAAGCTACGATGGAATTGATTCGTCAAAATCAAGCGAATAAAACATTTGAATTACCTAAACCAATTGTTCGTCATCAAACAATAGAACCAAAAGAAGTGAAATTAGAACGCAGTGAATTGATTATGGATGTTGAATTAAATAAAATCATTTTATCTATTAAAGTAAATGATATTGTAGAAGATACTGTAGCTAAAATTAAAAGAGAGTTAGCTATTAATATATTGTTTGATTTATTGTTTTCTAAGAGCTCTAAAATTTACAATGATTGGTTAGAAGAAGGTATTATCAATAGTAGTTTTTCTGCTAGTTATACTCAAGAAAGAGATTATGCTTTTATCTTAATAGGTGGTGATGTTGATGACTATCAAAAACTAGAAGAAACATTAATGAAGTTTTTAGATGACTTAGTAAATCTAGAAATTCATGAATCTGATTTTTTAAGAATGAAAAGAAAAAACATGGGGATGTTTATTAATATGTATAATTCACCTGAAAGTATTGCGAATATGTTTAGTCGTTATTATTTTGAAGGAGTCCATTCTTTTGAATTAATTGAATTATTAAATACGATTACATTAGAAGATGTGTATAATACAATTCTATTATTTGACAAAAAATACGCAAGTATTTGTATTGTTAAAAGCAAATAAGGGTTTTATAATTGATTAATTCATGCTATAATATTGTAGCTGGGAAGTAATAATTTCCTAACTTTAGATACGGGAATCTGATTTAACTTGTGGTGTTGAAAACCTTTCATAGAATAGGGATCCTAAAACAAAGTTATAGATGCCCACCTGTAATTACCAGGGATAATCTAACTCTTCCTAGCTATTTAAATAAGGAGAAACAAATGAGTCAAATTGATAGTGAACTAATCGCTCGAATTAATGTTCTTGCAAAGAAGAAAAAAGAAGGCACACTTACTAGTGAAGAATCTATAGAACAACAAGAACTACGAGCTATCTATATAAAGGAATTTAGAAAAGGTTTTAAGAGTCAACTAACATCTATTAAAGTTGTTGACCCAGAAGGTAATGATGTAACACCAGAAAAATTAAAACAAGAAAAAGAAAAAAATAAACTTTCATAGTCGTTCAATCAAACATACATAAAATTTTATTCAATTTTGTGCTATGTTTTTTATTTGGTAAGGAGAAAAAAGATGGAAAAAGAACAATTATCTATAGCTGCTATTCGTTCATTAGGAATAGATACAATTAATGCAGCTATGTCAGGACATCCAGGAATGGTTTTGGGTTCTGCCCCTGCGTTATATACGCTATTTACAAAAGAATTAAACATTTATAGTAAGCAAAGTTCATGGTTTAACCGTGATCGTTTTGTTCTTGCTTCAGGGCATGCTTCAGCATTACTATATTCTTTATTACATTTGTCTAATTTTTCTATTTCTATTGAAGATTTAAGACAATTTAGACAATGGGGTTCAGTAACTCCAGGACATCCTGAATGTGATATGACAGATGGTGTTGATGCTTCATCTGGACCTCTTGGTCAAGGTATTCCAATGGCTGTTGGTTTTGCAATGGCAGAAAAGTTTTTAAGTACAAAATATAATAGAGAAAATTTAGAAGTTGTTAATCATTATACGTATGCTCTTTGTGGAGATGGTGATATGCAAGAAGGAGTTACTTATGAAGCTGCTAGTATTGCTGGTCATTTATCATTAGGGAAGTTAATTGTTCTTTATGATGCAAATGATATTACTTTAGATGGTCCCTTATCAATGTCTTCTAGCGAAGATGTTAAAAAAAGATATGAAGCATGTGGATGGCAAGTATTAGTTGTGAGTGATGGTAATGATTATACTGCTATTGCGAAGGCAATAAAAAAAGCGAAGAAAGAATTATTTAAACCTACTTTAATTATAATGAAAACTATAATTGGTTATGGATCAGTAAATCAAGGTACTAATAAAGTCCATGGTAATCCATTAGGTCAAGAAGATGGTAAAAATGCAAAATTATCTTATGGATTTGATTTTCCAGAATTCCATGTTCCAGAAGAAGTTTATGAAGATTTTGAAAAAACTGCAATTCGTCGTGGTAAATCTTCATTTAATAAATGGAAAAGAACATTAAAAGAATATAAAAACAGCTATCCTGAGCTTGCTCAAGAGTTTGAAGCAGCGATGGCAGGCAAATATACATTCGATTTACAAGATTTATATACTAACTATGAAACAGGATATAGTGATGCAACTAGAAATACTTCAAATGAAATAATTCAAGAAATTGCTAAACAAATCCCTACTTTTATGTCAGGATCAGCTGATTTAACGTCATCTACAAAAACTTTTATTAATAATGAAAAAGTATTTAGTGTAGAAAATTATGAAGGCCGTAACTTAGTGTTTGGTATTCGTGAATTTGCTATGATTTCAATCTTAAATGGGATGACATTACATGGAGGAGTTCGTCCTAGTGCCGGTGGATTTATGGTATTTAGTGATTATTTTAAAGGGGCATTACGTATGTCTGCATTGATGCATTTACCGATTATTATACCATTATCTCATGATTCGATAGCAGTAGGGGAAGATGGTCCAACCCATCAACCAGTTGAACAACTAGCGATGTTACGTTCTATTCCGAATGTACAAATTATCCGCCCATGTGATAGTCACGAAACAATTGCTGCTTGGAAGTTAGCGATAGAATCAAAAACTTCACCAACTTGTATATTATTAACAAGACAAAATACAATCACATTAGAGACTACTAATTATGATGGTGTTAGTAAAGGAGCATATATTGTTGGGAAAGAACTTTCACGCATTGATGCAATTATTATTGCTACAGGTAGTGAAGTTAACTTAGCAATGGATGCAAAAGAAGCTTTATTAGCACAAAATATTGATGTTCGTGTTGTATCAATGCCTTGTCAAGAACTATTTGAAAAACAAAGTACTAAATATAAAGAATCTATTTTACCAAACAATATCCGTCGTCGTGTTTCTGTTGAAATGGCAACAGACTTTGGATGGCATAAATATGTTGGTTTAGATGGAAAAGTGATTTCTGTTAGTCAATTTGGAGCATCTGCTGTTGCAAATACAGTAATTGAAAAATATGGATTTACTATTAATAATGTAGTAGAAACTGTAAAAAGCCTCTTTTAAAAGATAAAACTCTTGTTTTATCTTTTTTTCGACATATTTTGTTATGAAAACGAGTTATATTGAAAAAGGGTGATTCGATGAGATATAAAATATACATTATAAAACAAGAAAAGAATGCGATGTTTCAAAAATATCCAGCATTAAAAACTATGCTATCTTGCTTAACTGATACAAATTCTTTTTATAATCAACAAATAGATTTATTACTTGAAAATACAACAGATTTCAATTCATTTTTCTATAGTAACTTCTATCAACGTGATGATTATAAAAAAATACATAATCATCATCAATTAGAAAATCAATTAACGAATGAAATTTCAAAATGCATCGTCCATGAATATTGTCTAGAAATCGAAAGCTGTCAAAAAACAAACTCTTTTATCGAATTGATTTGTCATAAAACACAAAACTATGTTATAATATCATAGAAAGTTAATTATAGGAGGTATCTTATGGATATATTATCAGTAATCTTAGGGATAGTAGTGGGATTAATTATTGGATTTTTCGCAGCTCGTTATTTCTTCAAAAAACAAATGAGAGAAAATCCACCAATCAATGAAAAAATGATTCGTGCTATGTTTATGGAAATGGGTAGAAAACCTAGCGAAGTACAAATCAAACGTATCTTATCATCTGTTAATGCACAATATAAATAAGGGTATACCCTTATTTTTTGTTTATGAAAATATATTTTTGTCGTCATTCCAAAACTATTTGGAATCAAGAGCATCGTTTACAAGGGTGGCAAGATTCACCTTTAACTACTCAAGGAGTGGAAGATGCATATCTATTAAAAGAACGGATGAAAGAGATACAAATTGATTATTGTTATTCTAGTCCCATAGGAAGAGCAAAACAAACAACAAATATTTTATTTGAAGATGATATTATTTATTATGATCATCGTTTAAAAGAAATGAATTTTGGTGATTTTGAAGGAAGATATGTAAAAGATTTATTAAAAGAAGAAACTTATTGGTGTTTATGGAATCAACCAACTTCTGATTTATCTTTACCTAATGGAGAAACTTTTCAAGAAGTAAAAGATAGATTATCTATTTTCTTAGATGATATTTATAAAAAGCATTCAGATAAAACAATATTTATTACTGGTCATGGAATGATGATGATTGTTTTAAGAAGTATGATAGAGAGTTGTCCTATTGAAAACTTACCAGAAATTAATGAGGTATTTAGAGGATGTTCGTTAAGTGAAGTAGATTATGATGGACATACTTTTTGTATCCATTATTTAAATGATAGCAAACATCTATCACCTGATTATCAACAAAAAAATTACGGAAAATAAAAAAAGAGGGAAGCCCTCTTTTTTACATCCAAGTAATTTTTCTTTCTGTTTTATTTTTAATATTGATAAAATTAGATTTATGACGATATATTAATAATAAAACTATCCCCCATGTAGCGATTGTACCAAGCATGCTAAGATTTAATAATGGTGAAAAAATCAATACTGTGCCAGATGCAATACAAGAAGATAATGATACATATTTTGATAATTTTAAAACGATAAAAAAGATAACTAATGACAATACTGCTCCTAGAGGATTAATAGCAAAGAAATAACCAATCGCAGTGGAAACAGCTTTTCCCCCTTTGAATCCTGCAAAAATAGGAAAACAATGACCTATAACACAAGCAAAAGCACATAAATAATAGAAATCTGGAATTAGATTGTAATGAATAACAAAATACTTACAGACAAACATTACTAAAAAAGCTTTACTTGCATCTAAGACGATACAAGCGATACCTGCTGGTTTTCCAAGGACTCTACCAACATTAGATCCTCCTAAATTTCCAGAACCATGTTGACGGACATCTGTTTTATAGAACACTTTTCCTATTACTAAAGCAAAAGGAATAGATCCGTATAAATAACTTAAAATAATTAATAAACATTCTTTCATTTTCATCACCCAAAATCATTATAAAGCATAACTGAAATAATTCAACTAAGCTTTGAAAAAAATTGAATTTTAGGTATAATAATATAGTTGTAGGAGGAATAAACAAATGAAAAAAGTAATTAATTCATATACTGAAGATAATATACAAATATTAGAAGGACTGGATGCAGTTCGTAAAAGACCAGGAATGTATATTGGTTCTACGGATGGTAGAGGATTGCATCATTTGGTTTGGGAAATTGTTGATAATGCAATCGACGAAGCATTAGCTGGATATGGCGATCAAATTAATGTCACTATAAAAAAAGATAATAGTATTGAAGTTACTGACTTTGGACGTGGAATGCCAACTGGGATGCATAAATCTGGAAAAGGTGCTACAGAAGTTATTTTAACTGTATTACATGCAGGTGGTAAATTTTCTGAAGATGGTGGTTATAAAACATCTGGGGGATTACATGGTGTTGGTGCAAGTGTTGTAAATGCATTGTCTTCTTGGTTAGTAGTAACGGTTCATCGTGATGGTAAAATTTACCAACAACGTTTTGAAGATGGTGCTAAAAAGATTTCAAAAATGAAAGAAATTGGAAAAACTACAAAGACAGGTACAACTATTCATTTTTTAGCGAATCCATCTATTTTTTCAGTTACTGAATTTAATTATGGAACTATAAGAGAGAGATTAATGGAAAGTGCATTTCTATTAAATGGTGTTTCTATTGATTTATTTGATGAAAGAAATGATAAATCAGATCATTTTCAATTTGATAAAGGTTTAATTGCCTTTAGTGAATATATCAATGATAATAAAGAAGTTTTACATCCTCCTGTTTTAATTGAAGGAAATAATAATGAATTTGATGTAGAAGTAGCTCTTCAATTTACTAGTGGATACCAAGAAACTATTGTTTCTTTTGTTAACTTAGTTAGAACTGGTGATGGTGGAACACATGAAACAGGTTTTAAATCTGCTTTAACAAAAACATTTAATGAATATGCTAGAAAATATGCTTTGTTAAAAGATAAAGATAAGAACTTAGAAGGAAACGACGTACGTGAAGGACTTTCAGGTATTATTTCTATTAAAATACCTGAAAAATATTTACAATTTGAAGGACAAACAAAATCTAAATTAGGAACTCCTGAAGCAAGAGCGATTGTTGATAATGTTGTTTATGAAAAATTATCGTTTTATTTAGAAGAAAACAAAGCAATTGCTGATAACTTAATTAAAAAGATGATTAAAGCTAGAATGGTGCGAGAAGCAGCTAGAAAAGCTCGAGAATTAGCAAGAAATGGTAAATCAAATAAACAAGAACGTATTTTGAGTGGGAAGTTAGCTCCTGCTCAATCAAAAGATAAAAAGAAAAAAGAATTGTATTTAGTAGAAGGGGATTCAGCTGGTGGTAGTGCAAAACAAGGTCGTGATCGTAAACATCAAGCAATTTTACCTTTAAGAGGGAAAGTTATTAATACTGAAAAAGCGGCTTTAAGTGATGTTTTAAAGAATGAAGAAATATCAACCATGATTCATACAATTGGTGCTGGTGTTGGTAGTGATTTTCAGGTTGAAGATAGTAATTATGGAAAAGTAATTATTATGACCGATGCCGATACAGATGGGGCTCATATTCAAATATTATTACTAACATTCTTTTATCGTTATATGCGTGATTTAATTGTCCAAGGAAAGGTCTTTATAGCCTTGCCTCCGTTATATAAGATTTCTAAAAAAGTTGGTAAAAAGCAACAAATATTATATGCATGGGAAGACCATGAATTAGAAGAAGCAAAAAAAGAATTAGGAAAAGGTTATGCTATTCAACGTTACAAAGGATTAGGAGAAATGAATGCAGACCAATTATGGGATACTACAATGAATCCTGAAACACGTACTTTAATCCAAGTATCGATTGATGATGCTGCCATAGTTGAAAGAAGAGTATCTGTTTTAATGGGTGATAAGGTAGAGCCTAGACGTGAATGGATTGAAGAAAATGTTCAATTTTCTTTAGAAGATACTTATGAAATTGAGGGTAAATAAATGATTGATAAAAAAATAGAAATGTCCCTTGATATTATCATGGGAGATCGATTCGCTAAATACTCAAAATATATTATTCAAGATCGT
Organism: Tannockella kyphosi; assembly: GCF_021054785.1. Classification (GTDB taxonomy): domain Bacteria; phylum Bacillota_I; class Bacilli_A; order Erysipelotrichales; family Coprobacillaceae; genus Tannockella; species Tannockella kyphosi. Next base: position 894,702 of record NZ_CP088239.1, read on the forward strand.
GCTTTACCAGATGTCAGAGATGGTTTAAAACCAGTTCAAAGAAGAATATTATATTCGATGTTTAAAGAAGGTAACTTACAAAGCAAAGCTTATCGTAAATCAGCAAAAACAGTTGGTAACGTAATTGGTAACTATCACCCACATGGTGATAGTTCCGTATATGATGCAATGGTCCGTATGTCACAAGATTGGAAATATCGTGTCCCCTTAGTTGATATGCAAGGGAATAACGGTTCTATCGATAATGATCCAGCAGCTGCAATGCGTTACACAGAAGCTCGTTTATCAGCGATTAGTGAATTGTTATTAAAAGATATTGACAAAGAAACAGTACTATTTTCATTAAATTTTGATGATACTGAATATGAACCAACTGTTTTACCGGCAGCTTATCCTAACTTATTAGTAAATGGAGCTACTGGTATTTCTGCTGGATATGCTACAGATATACCACCACATAACTTACATGAAGTTATTGATGCAACGATTTGTCGTATTACAAATCCTGATTGTTCATTAGAACAACTAATGGAACATATGAAAGGTCCTGATTTCCCTACCGGTGCGATTGTAGAAGGTAAAGAAGGAATTGAACAAGCATTTAAATATGGGAAAGGGAAAGTAATATTACGTGCTGTTTCTACTATTGAACAAACAAAAACAATGAATAAAATATGTATTAGTGAAATTCCTTATGAAGTAAATAAAGCGGAATTAGTCCGTAAAATTGATGAAATACGTTTTAATAGAAATATTGATGGTATTATTGAAGTTCGTGATGAATCAGATCGAGATGGCTTAATGATTGTTATTGAATTAAAAAAAGAAGTATCGATTGAGAATACTTTAAATTATTTTTATAAAAATACAGACTTACAAAAGAACTATAATTATAATATGGTAGCTATTAAAGATAAAAGACCTAACTTAATGGGATTAAAAGATATTTTAGATGGTTATATCAACCATCAAATTGATGTAATTACAAAAAGCACATTATTTGATTTACAAAAAGCAAATCGTCGTAAACATATTGTAGCTGGGTTAATTAAAGCAATTTCTATCCTTGATGAAGTAGTTGCTTTAATACGTAAATCAAAAGATAAAGGGGATGCTAAAAATAACTTAATTACTAAGTTTGATTTTAGTGAATTACAAGCAGAAGCAATTGTTATGTTACAACTTTATCGTTTAACTAATACAGATATTGTTTCTTTACAAAATGAAGATCATGATTTAGATAAACAAATTGTTTATCTAAATGCTATTTTAGATAGTGATGAAAGATTAAGGGAAGAAATCATTAATCGTTTAACAGCAGTCAAGAATACTTATAAAATACCTCGTTTATCTATTATTAAAGATGAAATCAAAGAGATTAAAATTGATGAAAAAGCAATGATTCTTAGTGAAGATATCAATGTATCCATCACTAGAGATGGATACATTAAAAGAATCTCTAATCGTTCTATTAAAGCTAGTGAAGGTAGTCTAATTGGTAAAAAAGAGGATGATTATTTATTAAAACTAATTCAAATGAATACAGTGGAAAGTTTATTATTGTTTACGAATAAAGGAAATTATTTGTATATTCCTGCCCATAAGATTGAAGAATTTAAATGGAAAGATATAGGTAAACATGTTAGTTATTTAGTTTCTATTGATTCTACTGAAAAAATAATAGAAGCTATTGTTGTTCATGATTTTAGTGCTCCATTTTATATTTTAATGGTTTCTAAATTTGGACAAATAAAACGTACGAAATTAGAAGATTTTGAAGTAACAAGATATTCTAAATCATTAAAATGTTTTGGATTAAAAGAACATGATGAAGTGATTAGTGCTAGTTTAACTAATGGCAATTGTGCTGTGTTATTATCTACATATGCTGGTTATACAGGAATGTATAGTGAACAGGAAGTTTCGATTGTAGGAACTAAAGCAGCTGGTATTAAGGCTTTAAATGTGAAAGATGACCATTTAATTGCAGCAAATACTTTTGATCCTTTTGCTAATTTATCGATTATGTTATTTAGTGAAAATGTGGGTGTCAAACGTTTGAAGTTAGATGATATTCAATTATGTTCTAGACAAGCAAAAGGGATGACGGTCTATAAAAATCCTAAATCGAAAGCAATTCATTTAAAAGATGTTATTGTTTGTCCAATTGATACTTTACTTCAAGTACATACAACAGAGGATGTTTATCGTCTTGTACCTAAAGACTATAGTAATGCATCTTTAGAACAAAAACCTACTTCTATGACTACGAATAAAACAGAAGTAGTTCATTTAGTAACTACTGATATTATTCAAGATACAAAATTAGTAAAGATTGAAACAGTGGCTCCAACAATGAAGAAAAATGAACATGATTCATTTAAAGAAGAAATGGAAAGAACACTGTTTACAATGTTGGATGATTAGTATTTAAAAGATTCATTTTGATTATCTTTTAAATATTCTTTTAATAGCTTTATAAGCGCTCTTTTTTCCAAACGTGATACATAAGACCTAGAAATATTTAGTTCTTTCGCTATTTGTTTTTGGGTGTATACAGTAGTTTGATTTAAACCATAACGCATAGTTATGGTTTTTAGTTCTCGCGTAGTTAATATATGGTAGTATTGTTTTAATTTGTTAATGGAGTCATTTTGTACGATTTGATCTAAGATAGGAATCTGTTTATCTGGAATAAGATCTTCTAATATAATTTCGCTACCATCTTTATCACTACCAATAATTTCATTCATAGAAACATCAAGACTTGTTTTCTTATTTGTTCTAAGATGCATTAATATTTCATTTTCAATACATCTAGCAACATAAGTTGCTAGTTTTGTTTTGTGTTCCGGTTTATAATTATCGACACCTTTAATTAAACCAACAGTACCAATACTTATTAAGTCTTCTTGTAAATCTTTTTTGTTTTCATATTTTTTGGCCACATGTGCTACTAATCGAAGATTTCTTTCAATTAGTATATTTCTTGCATTTTTATCTCCTTGAAAAAGTTTTTCTAAATATTCTTGTTCTTCTAATTTTGATAAAGGCTTTTCAAAGGTTTGTGTTTTAACATAAGAAACAAAAAAGATATTTGATAATAAACTCATAATGGATAAAAACATTTCTTTCACCTCAAATATACTTATGAAAAAATAGTCTAAATATGACTACGATAATAAGTAGTATTATTTTGTTTATACATTTCTTATTTTTAATCATTGTTTAGTTTTTTTTGTGTATATAAATGTTAATCATTCGGACAATGTGTTATAATTTCTTTGGACAAGATTTAAAAATACGGGAAAAGGAATAAAATTTATGGAGAGAAAAAAACGTGTTATTATTGTAGGGATTATTATTGCTGTTATATTTATGATTGGAGCAGGGGTTTATTATGTGACAAATGTTCAAAATTCAAGTCAATCTGATGGTGAATTAAATTTATTACAAGATGAGTTTTATAGTGAATATGGAGAAGCTGTTTCTGTTGTTGCAAGACGTTATCTTGATTCTACTGATGCAACAGTGATGGCAAATGCAGTGATGAGTGTGGATATTGAAAACCAAGAGGATCAAGATTATCCTGCGATGGGAAGTTATTTAGCAACGATCACATATGATCAAGAACAAGTGTCTTTTTATATTCATGTTGTCGATACAATTCCACCAGTTTTTGATGAAACAGAAAATCAAATAATAACTGCTGGATCAGCAATGTCAGAAGATGATTTTATAGCTTTATTTAATGCAACAGATTTAACAGAGGTTTCAATGACTGTTAATATGACTGATTTTGATGAACAAATTAATGGAGATTATACTATTGTTGCAACTGCTTATGATAGTTCTAATAATGAAGCTTCTTATTCAATAAATGTTACAGTAACAGGGAATACAACGAATCAAGATGATGCTCATGATGAATCAGATAATGATAGTTCATCAAGTGATTCAAGTAGTGATCAAAATAGTTCATCAACTACCGACTACACAGCTAATATGTCAGCTCCTGAAATATCATATGATGCCATTGCATTAATCAATGATGAAAGAGCGAAACTGGGATTAGATAGTTTAGAATATAGTAGCACATTAGGTGACTTAGCTATTATCCGTGCTAATGAGATTCAAACAGTTTATAACAACGATATGGCGAGTGTATATCGTAATAGTGGGGAATATGGCTATTTTGCAGAAATGCTCTCTAAGCATTCAAAAACTGCTCAATATACTGCATCTGAGGTAGTAACTGATTGGTTAGCTTCCGAATCGGAATATAAAAAATTAATGGATGTAGATTTAAAAGCTACTGGAATTGCAGTTGCTTATATGAATAATCGTTGGGTTGCTTTAGTTTCATATGATCATTAATTAGAACAGGAATACAACCTGTTCTTTATTTTTTAAAAATATCTAAAATTGCACAGTATTTCGTGCAATTTCTAGTAATATAGTGTAAAATATCAAGATAGTGAAGAGTAAAGGAGACCAACTATGATTTTTCAAGAGAAAAATGATAAAAAATTAAATTTCTTTTGAATCATAAAAAAGAGCGCACTAAAAAAGGTGGAATAAGCTATTTTTAAAAAATTATTCTAAGATGAATTTTTCATCAGGATTATTTAAGACAAAGTAAATATAGTTTACTAGTTTCTTTGAACAATGCCCTAAGGCATTGTAATGAGATTTTCCTTCACTGCGTTTCTTTAAATAGTAAGTGTTCATAGTTGTTGAATTTTTTGCCACATTATGAGCTGCCCATATCAGTGCATAACGTAGTGTAGCATTTCCTCTTTTAGACATACGTGTTCTCTTTGCATTAAAATTACCAGACTGTCTTATGATTGGATCTAATCCTGCATAAGCTAGTACTTTACAAGGACTATCAAATCGGTCTATACTAATGATAGCAGATAAGATGTAAGCACCTTGAATATAGCCCATACCAGGGATATTCAATATAGCACTGTCTATTTCTTTCATCATTTCAATGATGTTTGCTTCTACATCTTCTATCTGCGATTCTAGAAGTTCGATTTGGAGTATGATATTTTTAATTCTAAAAGAGATTGCGTTTGAATGAAAGCCAACGCTATTTTTACTTAACGATTTAAGGTCTTTGATACGTTCGAGGTTGAAGCCTTTACTGTTTTTAGAAATTAACTTTGTCAAAGCCTCATTTCGAACTTCTTTTATTTCCTTAGCTGTAGCGTATCGTTTTAGTAAATTATGGGCTGCATTCGTCTTTAAATTGCCTTTAAAGAAGGATTTAAGCTCTGGGAACACACGATCTAGCTCTGCAGTTAGTTGTATGTATAGTTTTGTCTTTTGTTTAGTAAGACGAACTCTTTCATCACAATATACACGTAAGTCAGAAACAAGAAAGTCTTGACCTTGTGAATTGTTGTACTGATAAGAAAGAAGTTGAGCAATGGACATAGCATCAATTTTATCCGTCTTAGCATTACGAACTGATAAACCACGAAACTGTTTTGAAATGATGGGATTAATAAGCTCACAGTGGTATCCAAGAGTAGAAAGATAAGAATGTAAGTTTTGATGGTAATGAGCAGTAGATTCAAAACCAATTAGAATATCTTCTTTATCAATAGAAGATATTTTGGAAAGTAATAAATGAAACCCTTCTTTTGAATTATCAAAAGGAAAAGGTTGGTGAATCACCTCACCATGAGTTGTGATAACACAAGCATAATGCGTTGTTTTGGCAATATCAATGCCTACGTAATAAGTCATAAAAATAGACCACCTTTCTAGAACCTTGTCTATCCATGGCAGTCTATATCTATATCCTTGCGTGACATAAAAGCATTAACGCTTATCCAACTATAAATTAAAAATATAGAGCCATGGTATTAGTCTCCTTTAAATGGACGAAAGCCATAGTAAAAATCAAAACATAGGTTCTATATCCATTATAACAAATATAAGAAAGGAGCGTATGAAATTAGTGAAACAAGGATCATTAATATCATACAAGAATATATGACTCAAGAATTAAAATGTTTTGGATGTGGTGCAATCATTCAAAGTGAAAATGAAAATAAGATAGGATTTGTACCAAAAAACGCAACTAACAATGAACATGTTTTATGTCGTCGTTGTTTTCGAATGAAAAACTATCATGAGCTTCAACAAACATCTTTAACTAGTGATGACTTTTTAAATATATTACAAACAATTGGTCAACAAGATTGTTTAGTTGTTTATTTAATTGATGTATTTGATTTTAATGGAAGTTTAATTCAAGGCTTAACACGACATGTTAATAATAATGATATATTAGTTATTGGTAATAAAAGAGATATTCTACCTAAATCTTTAAAAGATAGAAAAATTGAACATTGGATTCGTCGTCAATTAAAAGAACATAATGTTAAACCGGTAGATGTTTTATTAACAAGTGGTATAAAAAATTATAATTTAGATGCACTTATGGAAAGTATTCATACTTATCGTAAAAATAGGAATGTCTATGTAGTAGGTGTCACAAATGTTGGAAAATCATCAATGATTAATGCACTATTAACACACTATACCAAAGATAATACACATTTAATTACAACTAGTGAATTCCCAGGGACAACCCTTGATTTAATTGAAATACCATTAGATGAAACAACTTCCTTATATGATTCACCGGGTATTATTAATGTTCATCAAATGGCTCATTTAGTAAAGCCAGAGCATTTGAAAACGATTGTTCCTAAAACAGAACTTAGACCAAAAGGGTTTCAGCTATCTAGTCAACAAACTTTATACTTTGGAGGACTTGCGAGAATGGACTTTGTAAAAGGAGATAAATCTTCATTTACTTGTTATTTTCCACGACATTTAAATATAAGTCGTTGTAAACTAGAAAATGCGGATAAATCATATTTAACAAATCATATGTTAGAACCTAAAATTGAAGAAATTGAAACAACAGTTCAAATGGAAAGCCATGACTTCACATTAGGGAAACATAAATCTGATATTGTTATCTCTGGTTTAGGATTTATTAGTGTTGAATCAAATAATGCTAAAATAACAATTAAAGCTCCTAAAGGAGTAGGTGTATTCTTACGAGAAGCACTAATATAGAAAGGATATATATGTTAACAGGAAAACAAAAAAGATATTTAAGAGCTCAAGCTCATAATTTAAATGCTATTTTCCAAATTGGAAAAGAAGGGGTGCATCAAAATCAAATCAAAGGAATTATGACAGCCCTAGAAAACAAAGAACTAATTAAAATTAAAATTTTAGAATCATGTGCACAGTCTAAAAATGAAGTAGCCTTAGAAATAAGTATGCAAACAAAAGCAGATGTAGTTCAAATTTTAGGAAGAACCATTGTTTTATACAAACCAAGTCCAGAGAAAATTATTAAATTACCTTAATGAAAATTGGTATCTTAGGTGGATCATTTGATCCAATTCACTTAGGTCATATCGATTTAATTACATATGCAAAATCAGCGTTACAATTAGATCGAATATTACTTATTCCTACTGGCAATAACCCTTGGAAAGAGGGGAGTTATGCAACGGATGAACAACGTTTAACAATGCTTCATATTGCGACTCGGAAAGATAGTGATATTATCATTGAAACAATGGAATTAGAAGATAATGAAACAAAGAATTATACTATAAACACATTAGAAAAATTACAAAATAAATACAAAGATGATACTCTTTATTTAATAATGGGTATGGATCATGTTGAAAAGTTTCACTTATGGAAAAAAGCATCAAAAATTAGTGAATTAGTAAATTTAGTAGCCTTCCATCGAGGGGGATATCAAACATATCATGAAAATCTTGATAAATATCATTTTATCTTATTAGATAAACCAGCTCTTGAAATCTCAAGTAGTGCTATTCGAAATGGTGACACTAACTCTTTAGATAAAAAAGTTCGTAGCTATATTTTTAATAATGGAATTTATTTGGATACCGTGATTGCTAGTAAAATGTCTAAAAAAAGATATGAACATAGTGCATCAATGACAAATATAGCAGTGAAAATTGCTGAAAACAACAATGTTGATACAACAAAAACATATGTTGCAGCTATGTTTCATGATATTGCAAAAGAATTAGATAAAACAGAAGCAAAGAAATTAATGAAAAAGCATTATCCTGAATATCTAGAAAAAGCACCTGTTTTATACCATCAATGGTTAGGGGCTTATCTAGCAAAAAAACAGTATGGTATAAAGGATAAAGAAATTTTAGAAGCTATTTGTAGTCATACAACTGGTAGTACGACAATGTCTAAGTTAGCTAAATGTATTTATGTAGCTGATAAATATGATCCTTATCGTGGTTATGACTCAAGCAAGGAAATAGCTTTATGTATTAGTGATATTGATGCAGGATTTAGACAATGCTTGATTGATTTTTATGAATATTCTAAAAAAGAGAATAGACCAATTGATCAATCATTTTATGAAATATATAAAATATATGTAACTAAAGGAGAAGAGAATGAATAAAGTAGAATTAATAGTAAAAGCATTAGATGAAAAAATGGCAGATAATATTGAAGTATTGGATATGCAATTAGCTAGTCCTATCTTTGATACTTTTATTATATGTACAGCAAGTAATGAAAGATTAATGCAAGCAATACGTGATAACGTACAAGATAAATTAGAAGAGAATGGTATTTTTGTTAAGAAAATTGAAGGTATGAAAAACAGTAAATGGATTTTAATGGATTATGCTGATGTTATTGTACATATTTTTGAAACAGAAGAAAGAAAAGCTTATAATTTAGAAAAATTATGGGCAGATATGCCTAGAGTAAATATTGAAGGAATGATTGACTAATATGGCTTATGAGAAATTTGCGTATTATTATGATAGCTTAATGGATGAATCTTTTTATGATGATTATTATACATTTATAAAAGAAAATGCTAAATATAACTCTATTTTGGAACTTGCTTGTGGAACTGGAGAATTAGCGATCCGTTTTAGCAAGGATAACAAAGAAATTTATGCAACGGATATTTCTAAAGATATTTTAGAAGTAGCAAGAATAAAAGCAAATCATGAAAACGTAAATCTCTTACTTGCTAGAATTGATATGGTTGATTTTAAAATCGACAGACCTGTTGATTTGGTTTTATGTTCGTGTGATTCCATTAATTATGTCCTAAATACAAAAGATGTTACTCAAGTTTTTAAAAATGCTTATCAATCATTAAAATATAATGGTCATTTTATTTTTGATGTAAATAGTATGCACAAAATGAATGTTACATTAAATAATTATGTGGAGCATAATGAAGATGAAGATTTTGTTTTTGATTGGAAAGTATCTTCTATTGGAATAGGCAAAGTGAAACATGAAATTTATATTGAAGATAAGATTGAAAATGAGAAGGTTAGTGAAACTCATATTCAACAAAGTTATGATGTTGATAAGTATGTTAAGTTATTAAACAAGGCTGGGTTTAAGGATATTGAATTATTTAGTGATTTTGGAAAATATAAAGAGGAATGTCAAAGAGTGATCTTTGTATGTAAGAAAGGAAGATAATAATGATTGCAATTATTGGAGCTATGAGTGAAGAAGTAGCAGCTATTAGAGAATATTTAAATGATAGTAAAGAAATAATGTTACAAAACAATCCAGCATGGATTGGGAATGTTGCTGGTAAAGAAGTAATTGTATTACAAGGTGGTATTGGAAAAGTTAATACTGCTATTGTATGTACTTCATTATTTATCGAATATCCTCAAATAAATATTGTCTTGAATATTGGTTCAGCAGGAGGATTATATACTTCTCAAAAAGTAGGAGATGTTGTTATTTCTTCTAAAGTAGTACATCATGATGTTGATGTTAGAGGATTTGATTATCCATTAGGACAAGTACCTGGAAGCTCTTTGTATTTTGAGGCAGATAAAGCACTAGTAGGACTGGCACAATCAGTTTTAAACAAAGAAGAATTAAAGGCTTCTATTGGTATTATTGCATCAGGAGACCAGTTTATTTTTGAAAAGCAACAAGTGGAAATGATACAATCTAATTTCCCTGAAGCACTATGTGCTGAAATGGAAGCTGCTACAGTAGGGCATGTATGTAGTAATTTTAACAAGAGATTTATTATTGTACGTTCATTAAGTGATGTCTTTGGTGGTGAACCTTCAAATATTCAATTCAATGAATATTTAGAGATTGCTAGTAAAAACTCAGCAAAATTGTGTGTTGCAATTATTCAACAATTATAATGAAAAATATAGAATTATTAGCTCCAGCAGGTAGTTATGAAGCATTTATTGCAGCTATCCAAAATGGAGCTAATGCTGTTTATTTAGGTGGAAATGATTTTAGTGCCCGAGCATTTGCTACTAACTTTACAAATGAAGAAATTGTAGATGCTGTTCGATATGCCCATCTAAGAAATGCAAAAGTATTTGTAACAGTAAATACTTTATACCAAGATGATCAATTTTTAAAATTATATGAATATATTACTTTTTTGTATAACAATCAAGTAGATGCCCTTATCATTCAAGATATTGGACTATTGCATATGGTAAAAGAATGTTTTCCTGATTTAGAGGTTCATATGTCAACCCAAGCAAGTATTTATAATAAAGAAACAGCCCAATATTATGAAAAGTTAGGTGTTGATCGAATTGTTTTGGCAAGAGAAAATACGATAGAAGAAATTAATGAAATATGTACTTCAACAAATTTAGATGTTGAGGTTTTTGTTCATGGTGCTCTTTGCATGGGGTACTCTGGACAATGTTTGTTTAGTAGCTTTTTAACTGATCGAAGTGGTAATAAAGGATCATGTTCACAACCTTGTCGATTACCATATCGACTTACTCTAAATGATAAGGATATTAGTTTAAAAAATACATTTTTATTATCTCCAAAAGATTTATGTACTATTGAACATGTAGATAAACTAATAGAGTCCGGAATTCATTCATTTAAAATAGAAGGAAGAATGAAAAGACCGGAATATGTAGCAACAATTGTTAAACAATATCGTTTAGCTATCGATACTTATTTAAAAAGAAAATCACTTGATCAAACAGAAATGATGATACATAAAATGAAGACAATGTTTAATCGTGGATTTACTAACGGACATATTTTTAGTGAGACCGATTTATTATCAGGACAATTTTCTGGTAATAAAGGTTTAGAAATAGGAAAAATAACAGGCTATTCACATAAGAACAAACTTCTTTCTATTAAACTATCACAAGAAATACATCAAAATGATCGTATTCTTTTTCATAGTAAAGATCTCCCTAGGACAATAACAAAGTTATATTATCAAGGTCGTTTAGTTAATAGTGGCAAACCAGATCAAATAGTTCAAATAGAAATGAATCAAAATATTCCAATCGATGAAGTTGTGTATCGTATTTATGATATTCATGAAATTAAACAAGCAAATCAATCGTATCAAATAGAAACTATTAAAATACCTATCACCATGAAATTCACTGTTGAAGATCAGTATCCTGTTTTATGTGCTGAATATAGTGGCATTGTTGTATCTTACACATCACAATCGAAAATAGAAAAAGCAATAAAAACGGAACTTTCTATAGACCGTATTGAATCACAATTAAAAAAATTAGGTAATACAATATATACTTTAAAAAATGTATTTATTGATTTCCCTACGGGTTACACTTTTTCTATTAAAGAATTAAATGAAATGAGAAGAATTATTATTGAAAAACTATCTCTAAAGAGATTAGAAGTATATCCTCGTAAGTCTAAAAATGATTTCATGATTGTCTCTAAACAAAAATATCAAACTGATTTTCAGTATGTACTAAAAGTCACTTCTCTTAGTCAATTAAAAACAGTAGTTAATTATAGTGTAGAAGAAATCTATTGTTCAATGGAAGAAGATATAAACCAAGCTTTTACATGTTTTGAAGAACATAATAAAAAGATATGTTTCTATACTGATTTTTTAACAACAAGCAAAACAATATTAAATTTCATAAACAGTGGACACATCCATAAAGTCCACAAAGTAATGGTAAGTGATATAAGAGCATATCAACTTTTAAAAGAGCATGTGACATGTGTATTGGACAGTAATCACAATATTTATAACTCTTATGCCTTAAAACACTTTAATCAAAATGATGTCGTTCTATCAAAAGAATGTAGTGATATACAAATTAAAAATTTGAACTATAGCCAATCAGTATATATGTATGTATATGGTTTTATGGAAGTAATGACATTAAAACACTGTGTTATTAGTAATCATTATTATCAAAAAAAGGTAGTCGGATGTAATGCTTGTTTGAAAGGTCAATATAGTATTAGTGATGGTAAAAAAACTTTTAAAATAAAAGTGGATTCATCATGTAATAATCATATCTATCATTATCAACCAATATATAAAAAGAATATAAAAGAACTAGGTGTAAACTATGGTATCTTAGATTTTACTTTTGAAAGTGATGAAGAAATAATAAATGTATTAAATGAGTTTTCTATTTATTAGTGACAAAACATAGAAAATTCCGATATTTTCTATGTTTTTCTTCTTTTTTATGACAATATATTTATTAGGTAATTTCTAAAATAATAGACATATTTGCATTATTTCAAAAAAATATTGTATTTTTCTTTTGAAAATGCTAAAATTTTGATAGGAGGTAGATATATGGCAATAGATCTAGAACTTGCAAAAAGATTAAAATCATATCGTAACTTTAAACATTTAACACAAAAAGAAGTGGCAACATATTTAAATGTTCCTCATTCAGCAATCTCAGATATTGAAAACGGAAAAAGAGATATTACTGTAGAAGAATTAAAAATATTCTCTCATTTATATGGTCGTAGTGTAGAAGAAATAATGAGTGGTAAAAAATATGATTATTATAATATCGCTAATATTGCAAGATTACTAACGGAACTACCTGATTCAGACTTAAAAGAAGTTATGTTTATTATTGAATATAAACGTAAACGCAATGAAGAAAGACAAAAACAAAAATAGGTGATTCATCATCTATTTTTGTTTTATTAATAAATATTTTATTTTATTCATCGTATCTCGTCCATTTTTTAGCACTTTTTTGCTACACTCATCATGGGTTATGTGGTGATAAAATTGGACATCAATATTATTGTCAATGGTAACGATGGCATAGGTTCCAAATCCATAACTAGCACGATTAATCATTAAACTTCCTGGATTGATAATTGTTATTGCATCATTTTTGTAATAACTAGGAATATGAGTATGGCCATGCAAACATAAATCAATATCATTTTTCAACATATAAGATTCAATCATTTGATAATCAGTATAAACATTATGTTTATGTCCATGTAAAATTAATATTTTTTTTCCACCTATTGAAATGATTTTTTCCAAAGGAAAATAATCATCATCATGATTACCTAAAACAACATGAAATTTTTTCAATAAAGGATCACTGGCTTTTAAAGAAGAATCCCCACAATGAATATATGCATCCATAGCAGGATGTTTTTTTATCACATTTTCTAGAATTTCATTCTCTAAATGAGAATCACTTACAACTAATATTTTCATTTCTATACCTTCTTTTTTTTATTATAGCATATGCTTTTCACTTTTGCTAAAATTCTTTTTTTTCAAAAGAAAGTGTTTACAAAAGAAGGTTTTATTGTTAAAATTAATTTATAGAAAAAAGGAGTGTATGAAAATGAAAAATATTTTATTAGTTTGTTCGGCTGGTATGTCAACAAGTTTATTAGTAACAAAAATGGAAGGTGCAGCTAAAGAAGCTGGAATCGAATGTAAAATTTTTGCATTACCATTCTCAGATGCACCAAGAGTATTAGAAGAAGTAGACTGTATCTTATTAGGACCACAAGTTAGATTCCAAAAAGCTGCAATTGAAAAATTAGCTGAAGGACGTAAAGGTGGAGCAATTCCTGTTGATGTAATCGATATGAGAGATTATGGAACAATGAATGGTAAAGCTGTATTTGAAGCTGCTTTAAAATTATTAGGAGAATAATTCAACTAGAAAAGGGGAGGCATTTGCTTCCTTTTTTATTTTACAGATTGTATACAAAATATGTTTTTTTTTACTTCCTTGTATGATATAATATTAAAAATTTAGGAGGGATAAGAAATGGAAAAAGGAATTATTACAGTTGTTGGTGCTGACCAAGTAGGTATTATTGCCGGAGTTTGTACTTTCTTAGCAAAACATGAGGTTAATATTTTGGATATTTCTCAAACAATCATAGAGGGTTATTTTAATATGATGATGGTTGTGGATATAAATAACATTAAGGATGATTTTGGAAGTGTTAGTAAAGAAATGGAAGAGTATGGAGATGAATTAGGGGTTATTATTAAATTACAACATGAAAATATCTTTCATCAGATGCATCGTGTGTAGGAGGGATTATTGATGATTAATATTTTTGAGGTTAATGAAACAAATAAAATGATTGAACAAGAGAATTTAGATGTTCGTACAATTACGTTAGGAATTAGTTTGTTAAGCTGTATGGATGGTGATGTGGATGTAGTATGCCAAAACATTTACAATAAAATTACTACGTACGCTAAAGATCTTGTTTCAACAGGGAATGATATTGAAAAGAAATATGGAATTCCTATTGTTAATAAAAGAATTTCAGTTACACCAATTGGTTTTGTGGGAGCAAGTTGTTGTAAAACAACAGATGATTTTGTTAAAATAGCAAAAGTGTTAGATCGTTGTGCAAAAGAAACCGGAGTTAATTTTATCGGTGGGTATAGTGCAATTGTAAGTAAAGGAATGACACCTGCTGAAGAGTTACTAATCCGTTCTATACCAGAAGCAATGAAAGTAACAAATAATGTATGTAGCTCAGTAAATGTTGGTTCTTCAAAAACAGGAATAAACATGGACGCTGTTAAGTTAATGGGAGAAATTATTAAACAAACAGCCCAATATACAAAAGATAATGATTCTATTGGTTGTGCTAAGTTGGTTGTTTTATGTAATGCACCTGATGATAATCCTTTTATGGCTGGAGCATTCCATGGTGTTAGTGAAGCTGATTGCATTATCAATGTTGGAGTTAGTGGTCCTGGGGTAGTAAAGAACGCTATTGCTACTGCAAAAGGAAAAGATTTTGGTGAGTTATGTGAAATTATTAAAAAAACAGCTTTTAAAATAACACGTGTTGGACAATTAGTTGCTTATGAAGCATCGAAAGCTTTAGATATTCCTTTTGGAATTATTGATTTATCTTTAGCACCTACACCTGCTGTTGGGGATAGTATTGCTGATTGTTTAGAAGGAATGGGATTAGAAAGCGTTGGTGCACCTGGAACAACTGCTGCTCTTGCGATTTTAAATGATCATGTTAAAAAAGGTGGCGTAATGGCAAGTAGTCGTGTAGGGGGTCTTTCTGGGGCATTTATTCCTGTTAGTGAAGATCAAGGGATGATTGATGCTGTAAATAGAGGCGCTTTAACATTAGAAAAATTAGAGGCAATGACATGCGTGTGTTCTGTGGGATTAGATATGATTGCTATTCCTGGTAATACAAGCAATACAATTTTATCAGGGATTATCGCAGATGAAATGGCAATTGGGATGATAAATCAAAAAACTACAGCAGTTCGTATTATTCCTGTTATCGGAAAAGATGTTGGTGAAATAGTGGAATTTGGTGGTTTATTAGGTTATGCACCAATTATGCCAGTAAATAAATTTGAATGTGCTGAATTTATTAATCGTGGTGGTAGTATACCAGCACCAATTCATAGCTTTAAAAACTAAAAAAGACGGATAACGTCTTTTTTAAATATTGGGAGGAATCATTTATGGAATTATATATTTATCAATTAGATAATAATCATTTAGACATTAAGGAATGCTATCAAAGTTATTTGGATGGGGATTTTAGCAAGGTTGCTATGTCATTAATTGAAATGGCCGATAAATACGACTTTTCACAGAACTTATGGCATAGTTATTTAACATATCTATTAGTACATAATGAAAATTGTTTTACACTAGCATTAGAGCGAAAAGAAGATATCTCTTTAAGTCTTGAACTAGTTGTGAAAAACGATCTTGCCTATTTTTATCAATTATTCCAATCTAACATTGAAATCGAAAACAAAGAAATGAACACGCTATTAAAAGACTTTAAAAACACCAAACATATTGTAAATAAAGAAATATTCTCAATTTTACTAGATTTACAAAATGATTTATCACAAGCCAATAATATTCATGATTTTTATAATATATTAAAAAATCATTATATTCATTATGGTGTTGGAAAATATGGTTTAAATAAAGCATTTCGTTATTATGAAAACTCTATTCGTCCAATCATTCATATTGGTAATGAAAGCTTAGATGATTTAATTGGTTGTGTTCGTCAAAAACAAGCACTATGTAAAAATACAGAAGCCTTCTTATTAGGTAAAGAGGCTAATAATGTGTTATTATATGGTGACAATGGGACTGGTAAGTCTAGTAGTATTAAGGCTTTGTTGAATCGATATTATAAAGATGGTCTAAGAATGGTAGAAGTATATAAACATCAATTTATTCAACTACCATCTATTATTCAAGAATTACAATCAAGAGATTATAAATTCATTATTTTTATGGATGATTTATCATTTGAAGAGTTTGAAGTAGAATATAAATATTTAAAAGCAGTGATAGAAGGTGGGTTAGAGAAAAAACCTGAAAATATTCTTATCTATGCTACAAGTAATCGTCGTCATTTAATTAAACAAACATGGGGTGAAAGAAGTGATGATGAAATTAATGTAAATGATGCAAAACAAGAAAAATTATCATTAAGTGCTCGTTTTGGAGAATCTATTTTATTTGCACATCCTGATCGTAAAGAGTATTTAGAAATTATCGATGCACTAGCAGTACGTTATAAACGAATGGAAGACAAAGAAAAATTACATGCTAGCGCTCTTACTTGGGCTATCCGCCATGGTGGATATTCTGGAAGAATAGCAAAACAGTTTATTTTATCTTTAGATTAGAGGAATTATGAAAATATTAACTATTAATGATTTTGATACAGTACAACCATATATAGAAAAAGCAAATTATAAAGGTTATAATTCAAATTTTGTGACATTAATGATGTGGAATCACGAATATCATATTCAATATGATATAGTTGATGATATTTTAATGATGCTTTTAGAATTTGATAATCATCAATTCTTTTCAATGCCTTTTTGCATAAAAGATAAAATACCTCAAGCAATAGAATGGATGAAAGTATATGCTCATGATCATCATATTGAGTTTCGTATAGAATGCGTTACTAAAGATATTCGTGATTATATTCAATCATTATATAAAGATGATTTTTCTTATGTTCAACACTTAGGATATAGTGATTATATTTATGATTTATCTACTTTAGTTTCATTAAAAGGCAAAAAAATGCAAAAAAGACGTAATCATTATAATTATTTTTTAAAACAATATAATAATTTTGTATTTAAAGAAATAGAGGTTGATGATTTTTACAATATTTATCAATGTTTAGAACAATGGTCTACACTTCATCAAGATGATGAAATGGTCAATAGTGAATTTATTGGTATTTCTTATCTATTAAATAATTTAGAAAAATTACCTGTAAAAACAGGATGTATTTATCTAGATGGAAAATTAGAAGCATTTACGATTGGATCATTGTTACCTCATAGTACAGTTCAAATACATGTAGAAAAAGCTAACAAAGATATCCGTGGTTTATATGTTGCTATTAATAAATTGTTTTTAGAATATCATTATAGCGACTATTTGTATGTTAATAGAGAAGAAGATATGGGTATTGAATCTTTACGTAAAGCGAAACAATCGTTGCATCCTATTGATATGATTGATAAATATCGTATTTTTTATAATCAATATATTATTGAAGAAAATGAGGATGCATATAAAGATCAATTGATTGAATTATGGAAAAACAATTTTGATGATGAAGATGATGAATCAACAGAATATTTCTTTTCCTATCATTATCCTATCAATGATTGTTTTGTAATGACCTATCATCAACAAGTAATATCTTGTGTTTTTGTTCATCAATACAATACGGAAGCTGGGTTAGTTAACTATGTGGTGGGTGTTGCTACCAAAATAGAACATCAACATAATCATTGTATGAAACATCTTTTACAACATGTTATGCAATTAGAAAAATTTAAAGATTATCCTTTTTATTTAATGACAGATAAACCATTTGTATATGAAAGCTTAGGATTTCAAGAGTTATATTATAAAAACAAATTACTGATCAACACTTTTGATGATTCAGTTTGTACGTTAGACAATCATAAAGCATCATGTTATGAAATGTTGGATTTATATAATCAAGTAATGACCAATTTTAGTGGCTATCGAATTAGAGATATTGATTATTATGAGTTATTTCTAATTAGAGCTGTTGCTTATAAACAAGTTGTTTTGTGTTATTATCAGGATGATAAATTGGTTGGATATCTGTTGTATTCTATTCAAAATGAAATTGTTATTGATGAAATTATATGCTTAAATTCTAATATTTTTAAACAAATGATACAATCTTTTAAAGGTTTTAATAAATCAATTATCGTTTATTGTGATATTACTAATGATGTAAATTTTAATTATAAAAGAGTTTGTGTTATGTATTCTAATCTAAATATATTGAATTCAAAAAATCCTTTATTTATAAGTGAAATCATGTAATTGTCGATTGTTGTCTAAAAACCTTGACTTATGTAGTACTCCTTATTAAAATGTTAATGAACATTTTGTAAGGAGGTTTTTTATGGATAGAGAATTACATGAGGAATGTGGCGTATTTGCTATTTATGGTAGTAAAAATGCTGCTAGTATGTGTTATTATGGATTACATAGTTTGCAACATCGTGGTCAAGAAGCTGCTGGTATTTTAGTAAAAGATGACTGCGAGTTTAATATACAAAAAGGGGAAGGATTAGTTACTGAAGTTTTTGATACGTCTAGTCTTTTAAAATTAAAAGGGGATGTTGCTATTGGGCATGTCCGTTATTCTACTGCAGGTGGTGGTGGACTGGCAAATGTACAACCACTTTTATTCCGTACAATGCAAGGGTCATTAGGAATTGCTCATAATGGAAATATTGTCAATGCAAACGAACTAAAAAGAGAATTAGAGGCTCAAGGAAGTATCTTTTCATCTACTTCGGATACTGAAATTTTAGGCCATTTAATTAAAAGACAAGAAGGTCATATGATTGATAGAATCTGCCTTTCTTTAGAAAAGCTAGATGGAGCTTTTGCTTTTTTAATTCTAATTGAAAATGCATTATATGTAGCTAGAGATAAATATGGTTTAAGACCTTTATCTATTGGTATCATGCCTGATGGAGCGTATGTTTTTTCTTCAGAAACTTGTGCTTTTGATATTGTTGGTGCTAAATATTTAAGGGATGTGGAACCAGGTGAAGTTGTTCGTGTAAAAAAAGATCAATTACTTACAAAAAAATATACACAAGCTGTTAGTGATACAATGTGTGCTATGGAATATATTTATTTTTCAAGACCAGATAGTGATTTAGATGGGATTAATGTTCATACAACTAGAAAAGAAGCTGGGAAACAATTATTTAGAGAAGCACCAATTGATGTAGATGTTATTATTGGTGTTCCAGATTCTTCTATTTCTGCTGCTATTGGGT
Organism: Tannockella kyphosi; assembly: GCF_021054785.1. Lineage (GTDB taxonomy): Bacteria > Bacillota_I > Bacilli_A > Erysipelotrichales > Coprobacillaceae > Tannockella > Tannockella kyphosi. The sequence continues at coordinate 914,425 of NZ_CP088239.1, forward strand.
ATTCTGAAGAAAGTGGTATTCCTTATGAAATGGGGCTAGTTAAAAATAAATATGTTGGTAGAACATTTATACAACCAACTCAAGAAATGAGAGAGCAAGGTGTTCGTATGAAGTTATCTGCTGTTTCATCTATTGTGCGTAATAAAAAAGTAGTGATGATTGATGATTCAATTGTGCGTGGAACTACTTCAAAACGAATCGTTCATTTATTAAAAGAGGCTGGTGCAAAAGAAGTACATGTACGTATTGCTTCTCCAGCGATTAAGTTCCCTTGTTTTTATGGAGTAGATACTTCTTCAATGGATGAACTAATATCAAATAAAATGGATATTGATAAATTATGTACTTATATCGAAGCTGATTCTTTGGCTTTTATTAGTGAAGCAGGGATTAGTAGAGCAATTCATGGAAATAGTACGACTAGTAAATGTAGTTTATGCCTAGCTTGTTTTAATGGGGATTATGTAACAGAATTATATGATTCATTTGAAAATAATTAGTAATATAAAAACCTCAATTCTATTAAGGCTATTGGGGTATAGTATTTACTTAGCTATCAGGTAACTTAGAGCTTTATTGAAAGCCTAAGTTTATAGTGTATATGCAGCAATTTTAGTTGCCGATGCTCTAGGAAAATAATAATTAGTTCTAAGGTATCGACTAATTGGGTTTATTTAAACCTCAAAGTTTATGGGACTTAGAAAATTGTTTTATCACCTACATTTTTGAAAATAACAAGATATTTTATATCTTGTTTTTTTTTATAGGTTAGGGAATGGTGATATCACTTTCTAATACAAATAGTATATGGCTATTACAGACAACTAATAAGATATTGCCAAAATAAAAAGCTATTAGGAATGTAGAATACTATAAACTAATAGCTTATTTTTAGAAATATTGAATGATCGAGAAAAATCAGTACCCAATATAGCCCATTTTTATCGATATAAGTTGAGCTGATTCTATTACTTGTTCAATAATTAATGGTAAATTACGATCATTAAAATCTTGTTTTTTTCCACTAACTGAAATACAAGCAACAGCATCACCTTGATAATCATAAATAGGAGCGCCTACACAACAATGTCCAAGCATATATTCCTCTTTATCCATCGACCATCCTTGTTTACGAACTTTCTTTAGATGTCTTTTGAATTTCTCTTTATCTGTTATCGTATTTTTTGTATATTGTTTAAAAGTATGATTTTCTAATCTTCTTTCTAATTCGATTAAAGACATAGAAGACAATAGACACTTTCCAATAGAAGAGCAGTGAGCTGGTGAAGTATAACCAACATGAGTATATTTAATTGAATTATCAGTTGTATCCAGTTTTTCAATATATACTGTATTATCACCATCTAATATACCTAAGTGAACAGATAAATTTAATTTAGCTCCTAGGGCAGTTAAAACTGGTTTTGCTTCTACTTGAAGTTCTAGATTATTAATAGCATAACTTGCTAGTTCCGTAATCTTAGGCCCCCAACGATATTTCCCTTGTTCATTTTGAAATGCATAGCCATGATTTGTTAAAGTTTTTAAAATACGATAAACAGTACTTTTATTTAAGTCTAAAACATTTCCAATCTCAGTTGGACCCATTGGACTTTCAGATTTTGCTAATAATTCAATAATTAATAATGATTTAACTAGTAAATTTCCTTGATCTGACATAATTACCTCCTATATCTATATGTATCCGCTTACATATATTAACTATGAATTATTTTTATGTAAATAGCAAGTGTTTCACCATGTAAAACAGACATTTTATCATATGAAACATCAAATTTGCAATTAATCTATACTAGAATACAATGAAGTTAACAAGGCGAACGTTACAAACAGAAAGGAAGGTATTCGTATGTTAAAATCAAAAGTAGGGTATAGCAGTTTAGATGATGCAAAAGCAGCAGGGAAAGAAGCTGCATTAATGGCAAAAGGTAGTGAATCAGAAACAAAATTAGCTTATGTATATTGTTCATGTGCATTCGATGTAAAAGAAGTATTACATGGTGTTGCAGAAGTATTACCAACATGTTCATTAGTAGGTAATACATCATTTACTGGTGTAGTAACACCAGGTGGATATATTGGTGGAGATACTCCATTTGTTGGAATAATGACAGTTGGTAGTGAAGAAATGAGCGTTGGAACAGCAATTGTGGAAGCTAGTGACTGTGCTTATAGTGCAGGTGTGAAATTAGCACATGATGCAATGAGTGCAGCTGGAAAAGATGTAGCTCCTAAATATTTCTATATGGTTGCTTCTCCTAAAGAAGAAGAAGATTATTTAAAAGGTATTAGTAGTGTTATTGGTAGAATTCCATTTTTTGGAGGATCTGCAGCAGATAATAGTATTGCAGGAGAATGGTCACTATATGAAGGAGAAACAGTAATTTCAGATGGTTGTGCTGTTGCATTTGTTTATGATGCTCCTGATATGGATAATAAATTCTCTGATGCATATAAAGAAACAGATGATTATGGAGTTATTACTAAAGTTGAAGGTAAACGTGTCTTAATGGAAATTGATGGAAAACCAGCATGTGAAAAATACATGGAATGGACTGGATGTTCTAAGGAAGATGTTAGTGGTGGTAACTTATTAGTAACTACTATTACTTCACCTTTAGGAGTGAAAGATAGATTAGGGGACTTAACTGCAATTAGACATCCAATGAATGGAAATGAAGATGGTTCAATGAATATTGGTAATAATTTAGCAGAAAAAACTTGTATTATTCGTATGGAAGCAACTATTGATGAATTAATTAGTTCTGTTGAAACAACTTTACAAGAATTATTAGATGGATTAGATCATAAACCTAGTGCATTACACTTAGTTCATTGTGGTGGTAGACGTGCTGGTATCGGAGATAGAATTGGAGAAGTTGCTGATATCGTTGCTAAAGTAGCAGGAGATATTCCTTATATTATGGAATTTACATTCGGTGAATATGGATTTGTAAGTGATGAAAATAATACATGTGGTGGATTAATGTTGTCGTTTACAGCATTATAAAATAATAGAAAGAGGATAAGATATGAAAATGATTATAAACGGACTTGCAGTAGAAGCAAGTGATGGAAAAACTATTGATGTAATTAACCCTGCAACTGGAACAGTTGTTGACACAGTGCCATCTGCAACTATTGATGATATCAATAGTGCAGTAGCTTGTGCTAAAGAAGCTCAAAAAACTTGGGCAAAAGTGCCAGTACATGCACGAGTTGATATTATGATGAAGTTCTTAACATTCGTAGAAAGAGATAAAGAAGTATTAGCAAAAACATTATCAGATGAAACTGGTAAAACTATTACGGAAGCTCGTGGTGAAATCGGAAATATACCAATCGCTTTTAAAGCTTTTAGTGAAAAAGCAAAACATTTATATGGAGAAGTAGTAGGGCCTGGATTAGAAGCCGGACAAGAAACAAATATTTTATTTACACAACGTGAACCAATTGGTGTAGTTGCATGTGTTATTCCTTTCAACTTCCCTTGTGATTTATTTGACCAAAAAGTTGCACCAGCACTATTAAGTGGGAATGCAGCAATAGTAAAACCAGCAACAGACAATCCATTGACTTTATGTATGTTAACAGCATTATTAGTAGAAGCAGGTGTAACTCCTGGTGCTATTGAAGTGGTTACAGGTAGAGGATCAGTAGTAGGTGGTGTCTTATGTTCTCATCCAGATGTTCATTTAGTAACATTAACAGGATCAACAGAAGTTGGTATTGAAACAGCTGTAAATTGTGCTAAAAACTTAACACATACAGCATTAGAATTAGGTGGAAATGATGCATTTATCGTATTAGAAGATGCTGATGTTGAATTAGCTGCTTCTGAAGTGATTTGGGGACGTATGTATAATACAGGTCAAGTATGCTGTGCTTCAAAACGTTTCTTAGTGCATAGTTCTAGAGTAGAAGAATTTACAACAAAAGTGATTGAAAAAATATCTGCATTAAAATTAGGAGTTCCTAGTGATGAAACTTCACAACTTGGATGTCTAATTAGCGAAAAAGCAGCAATTGAAATAGAACAACAAGTAAATCTAACAGTAGAACAAGGTGGAACTATTCTATTAGGTGGAAAAAGATCAGGTGCTTTCTATACACCTACAGTAATAGGTAATGTTCCTAAAACTGCAGATGTAGCCAAAGATATGGAAATATTTGGACCAGTTGTACCAATTATTTCATTTGAAACTGTTGAAGAAGCAGTAGAAATAGCAAATGCATCAATTTTCGGATTATGTGGATGCGTATTTTCTGAAAACTCTAAAACAGCTATGAAAGTAGCATATGCATTAGAATGTGGAGGCGCAGTAATTAATGGTGCAAGTTTCTTCCGTTCATTCGAAATGCCATTTGGAGGATATAAATTCTCTGGATTAGGTACAGAAGGTGTTATGAGTACATTTGATGAAATGACAAGAACTAAATCAGTAGTATTAAAAAATATATTAGGATAATAACTAAAAATCACCCAATAGGGTGATTTTTTATGTTTATATGATTAAAAAACCTAAAAGGCTTTTATAAGACACAACTTCGCATAATGTATGTTATGTTATAAAATAGGCATTTTATGCGATAATAAAAGGCTTTTTATAATTAGGATGATCTATAAAAAAGAAAGATCATTACAATCTTTCCTTATTATTTTAATAACTCTAATATAGATTCTCCTATATCAGGCATTTTAACTCCAAAATTCTCTGCAATAGTTGCTCCAATCACACCAAAGCATGTTATATCCTGTAAGTGTCTTGGTTTAATAAATGATTTTGAATACATCAACAATGGAACCATTTCACGAGTATGATCTGTTCCTTTGAACGTTGGATCATTACCATGGTCTGCTGTTAACATTAATAAATCAGTATCCTTTAGATATGCCATTAGTGTTTCTAATTGCGCATCAAAGTCAACGATAGCTTTTCCATATCCAATTGGATCACGACGATGTCCATATACAGCATCAAAATCAACAAGATTTACAAAAGCCAATCCTTCAAAATCTTCTTTCGAAATTTCAATTGTTTTTTCCATACCATCATGATTACTAATAGTTGGAACTTTTCTAGTAATACCATGATCACAGAAAATATCTGGTATTTTACCTACACCAATTACATCAAAATTGTTATCTTTTAAAGTATCTAAAACTGTTTCACTAGTTGGTGCTAACGCCCAGTCATGTCTTCTTGGTGTTCTTTTAAAAGCTCCGGCATGCTTTCCTATGTAAGGTCTTGCAATAACACGACCAACTTTCCAACGTGGATCCATTGCAATTTCACGTGCTATTTCACATGCTTTATATAATTCTTCAATACTTATAATTTCTTCATTAGCAGCAATTTGAAAAACAGAGTCTGCAGAAGTGTATACAATCCAATCTCCTGTCTTGATTTGATGTTCCCCATATTTATCTAAAATTTCAGTACCACTAGCCGCAATATTACCTATCGTTTTTCTACCAGTTTGTTGTTCAAACAAATCAATGAATTCTTGTGGGAATCCTGTTTCAGTGAATGTTACAAAAGGAACTTCTGTTTTCAAACCCATCATTTCATAATGACCAGTCATTGTATCTTTACCATTTGATATTTCTTCTAAACGAACAGTGTATCCTAATTGTTGGTTATGACGATAAATACCCGAAAAATGTCCTAAAGAACCTAAGCCTATACCTTCTAAATTCGGAACATTTAACCCGTTACATGATTTAGCAATACTTTCTAAGGTATTAGCACCCTCATCACCAAAGTCCTTTGCATCTTTTGAAGCACCTATTCCTAATGAATCTAATACAATAACAAAAATTCTTTTATATTTCATAAATAAACCATCTCCTTATATTATTTTTTTGATCTTGGATGAAAATCTTGATATGCTGCTTTTAATGATTTATTAGAAACGTGTGTATATATTGTGGTTGTACTAATATCACTATGTCCAAGCATTTCTTGAATTGAACGTAAATCAGCATCATTTTCAAGTAAATGAGTAGCAAAACTATGTCTTAACGTATGTGGTGTACAGTGTTTATGAATACCACTATTATCAACTATTTTAATCATTGTTTGATAAAAATCATTTCTAGTAATACAAACACCTTTATTTGATATAAACAAATAAGAAGTGGCAGAGTTTATAAACTTTGGACGAACCTCATGAATATATCGTTGTAATAATTGACAAACATATTCACTAATAGGTATCATTCTTTCTTTGTTACCCTTCCCTATTACCTTCATAAAACGCATATGTGTATTCACTTGTTGTATTTTTAATGATAGTAACTCAGAAACACGAATACCTGAAGCATAAAGTAACTCTAACATCACTTTATTACGAAAAGATGAATCATCTTCCTGGTCAATACTATTTAATAATACGGTCACTTGTTCTACCGTTAATACATTTGGTAATTTTTTGCTTATCTTAGGAATTGCAACATTAGCCATACAATTCTTTTGAACATAACCATCCTTACATAAAAAAACATAAAAATTACGTAAAGAAACAATCCGATGTTTAATGGTTGTTGAGCTTAGTCTCCCATAACAATATTCTAAATATTTTTCAATCATCTCTTCATTTATAGAAGATATTTCATCAACATCATAAGTATCTAAAACATAATTTATAAAATCATTTAGATCCCTTTTATATGACAATATCGTATTAGAACTTAATCCTTTTTCAACCAATAAATATTGGAAATATTCCTTTAAAACATCAATATTTTTCATTTCTATCACCTAAAACATTATAACATAAATGCCTATAAATTAAACAAGATATACTCTTGAAATGATAGATAGAATAAAAAGTAATAAGATAACAATAAAATAATCTAAGAAATAATTAATAATGATACTACCTTTAAAGATATCATGACTAACAAATGAAACCTTAAACACATTCACTGATAAAGATAAACATAACATAGAAACAATCAATACAATTACTATTTCTAGTAGTATTTGTGGTAAAACACCTAAAATAAATAGTTCAAAAGATAAACCATTAATAAATAGATTGTAAATTGAAAAAGATACTTGAATTCCTTTTGAATAAATAATAAAAGAATTTAATAGTACTCCCATATAGCTAGTACTAGCTAAAAAAGATAAAAAATAATAAAAAAAACTAATTAAAATATATGTATTTTGATTATCTATATACACTTCTCCACTGATATAAAATAGTTGTCCAAATAAATCAGGTAATAGATTATTGGATCTAGTATAAAAATATACACCAAATAAAAATCCAAAAACAAACAATGTTAAACTATACACAAAAACAATATGATTTAATCCTTTTGATATAAATCTAATAATTTTCATACCCTATCCTCATTTCTTTTTTATATTTATATGAATAAATATAAATAACATTACAGATAGTATTATAAAAACCATATAAATCATGTGATTTATATGGTTAATGGAACAATGATTGATAATTATTCATCAAATTCTAAATATTTTTTTTGAATATCTGATTTAATTAAATCACTTGCTTTTATAAAAGAAGTGCTATTTTGTTTTTTATTTAAAGATTCTAACAATAGATCTGTTTTTGTTTTATCGTCCTTTTTATCTTGATAGGTAAATAAGGATAATTGTTCATGATGATTTTTTCGTTCTATTGTTTGTTGTAAACTGATGCCAAGCAAACGAACAGGTCTACCATTATAATGTTCATCAAATAATCTTTTTGCTGTTGCTACAATGACTTCGTATTCATTAGTATAGCCTGTTAATGTAACTTGTCTATTCAAGCTTTCAAAACGTGTATATTTTATTGTTATTGAAAGTGTATTACTAATTAAATCTCTTTTAATAGCACGATTAGAAACCTGTCTTGCTAAAGAACTTAATATATCGTATAACTGTTCTTCATCACTCGTGTCTTTTGGTAAAGTAGTAGAATTTCCAACAGACTTTAATTGATTACGTGAAGCATTGACTTTGCTTTGGTCAATTCCATTTGCTTTTCGATAAAGAATTAATGCATTTTTACCAGTTATTGATCTTAATAAATCATAATTCTTCTTGTTAGCAATATCTTTGATAGTATAAAATCCTAATTGTTCTAATTTAGGATATGTTTTCTTTCCAATACCAAACATATCTTGAATCGATAAAGGCCATAATTTTTCTTGATAATTACTCTTGGTAAGTACCGTTATTCCATTTGGTTTTTTCATATCACTTGCCATTTTTGCCAGAAATTTATTAGGAGCAATGCCTATTGAAACATTAATTTTTAATTGATTATAAATCGTCTCTTGTAGTTGCAAAGCTACATACTCAGGATCAACATTCTGACTTACAATATATTCTGTCATATCAACATAACATTCATCAATGCTTGCAACTTCTAAAACATCACTAAAAGTAGAAACAATCGAAAAGAATGATTGTGATAAATGTCGATATAGTGTAAAATCAGCTGGCTTTACTATTAAATCAGGGCATAATTTTAATGCTTGAAATAAAGGCATAGCAGAATGAATACCTAAAGCACGAGCTTCATAGGATGCAGTAGTAATAATACTTCGCTTTGATTTACCACTTACTACTAGTGGTTTACCCATTAATGAAGGATCACGAGTAATCTCAGCACTTGCATAAAAAGCATTAATATCAATATGAAATATAATTTGCATAGTAATTTCTCCTTTGAAAAATTATAACACTATCAATTCTTAAAATAAATTATTTTTACGTGCATTTATTGTTTTGTGTTCTAAACGTAGCTTATCTGCAATCATTGCAATAAACTCTGAATTAGTAGGCTTCGATTTTGTAGCACTGACTGTATACCCAAATATTTCATCGATTGCATCCGTATTTCCTCTATTCCATGCTACCTCGATAGCATGACGAATTGCTCTTTCCACTCTTGAAGAGGTTGTACTATAGTTTTTTGCAATATTAGGATATAAGACTTTTGTTACTTGTCCTAGCAGTTCAATATTGTAATAGGTTGATAATATCGCAGTTCTTAGATACATATAACCTTTTATATGAGCAGGAATACCTACTTCATGTAGAATTTCTGTTATTTCATTTTCAATTTTAACTTTTTGATACTTTGTTGACTCTTCTTGATTTTCTCTTGAAACATGTAATGTTTTTGAATTAGTAGTCATTACTTTTAAAGTCATTGTAACAAAACTTTGTAAGTCAAAAGGCATTTTAAAACAATAATCAACATTTAATTTTTCTAAAGAATCACACATGATTGGGTTTAAAAAATTTGTTATACATATTAATTTTCGATATGCATTAGGATTTACCTCTTTTAATTTGGTAATTACTGTAATTCCATCTATGTGCGTTAACATAAGGTTTGTAATAAATAAATCGATTTGATTTTTAGCTAAATCATTTAAACACATCGTTGAATTAGTACTACTCCCTACTACTGTAAAATGACTATTTTCTAAGACTTCTTGCATTCTAACTAATAATTCTTTGTTTTCTTCTAAAATGTAAACTTTATATTTTTCCATAATCTTCCTCCGTTTTATCCTCACCAACACGTTTATTATATAATTTACATATTCCTATTTTTAATACTTTTCATTGATTTGACATCTTTTTTGTTTAAAACGAATTATTAATTAATATAAACCTAAATATTCCAACAAATTATTTACTATAATGTCGAACTAAATTTAACAATGTAGTATTATAAGATGTAATATATGCTATAATTTTAAAAAAGGAGATACTATTATGACAGAACAATTACTGTATGATATGATTTTATATTTTGAAAATGATCCTAAAAGAATTCATCATTTAATAAAAGTTTATGAGTTTGGAAAGCTTATTGCTAGAAATGAAAATTTAGATAAAAAAACAATTCAAACAATTGAATTGGCTTGTCTTATCCATGATTGTGGTATTAAAATAGCAGAACGGTTAGAACATTCTAGTGCTGGTCCTTTACAGGAAAAATATGGACCTGAAATTGTTTACCAACTACTATCTAACTATCCTCTTGAAGATGATATTAAAAATCGTATTGCTTATCTTGTAGGCCATCATCATACTTATATCAATATAACTGGATTAGATTATCAAATATTAGTAGAAGCTGATTTTTTAGTTAATATATTGGAAGATAATATGACTATTGACCAAATAAACCTTATTAAAAATAATATTTTTAAAACTAAAATGGGTATTTTTCTATTAGATACTTTATATTTAAAATAAAAAGAAATGTTTTCACATTTCTTTTTATTCAATATTTAATTTATTTAATAATTTATAAAACTGTTCAATTTCATCTTTAGACATATTTTCAAACACAATACTTGCATGATTTTTGATTTTTCGATCTAATACAATAGCAATATTTTCACCTAGTTCTGTTAGTTCAATTAAATTCTCATTATTAATAACACCTGAATTTTTCTTTATTAAAGAATCTCTTACTAATTTTTTTAATGCTTCACTAACAGCCTGTGAAGATATATTTGAATATTTTGCAATGGTTCTTTGGTTTAAAGAACCATTTTTTAATAAGATGCGTAAAATATTTCTTCCAGTACTACTGATTTTATCGATATAGTTTGAAAAATCATCATCTTTATGAATATTCTTTTTTTGTTTTGTTATTAGTTCATAGGTTGCAAAAAACTTTCCTAATACAATATCATTATCCATTCTATTGTCCTCTAATCTAATTTATCTTTTCCAGTATATAAACTATAATATTTACCTTTTAATGCTAACAATTGTTCATGATCACCAGATTCAATAATTTGACCATGTTCTAAAACAAAAATTTGATCTGAATTTCTTACAGTTGATAAACGATGTGCAATAACAAATGTCGTACGATTCTCCATTAGACGATCTAAGGCTTGTTCTATATGTCTTTCCGTTCTTGTATCTACAGAACTAGTCGCTTCATCTAGCACTAAAATAGGTGCTTTTGAAATAGCAGCACGAGCAATATTTAATAATTGTCGTTGTCCTTGGCTTAAATTAGCTCCATCCCCTTCTAATAAAGTATCATACCCATTTTCTAATCTTCTAATAAAACGATCTGCATTTGCAGTTTTCGCTGCTTCAATAACTTCTTGATTCGTTGCATCTAATCGACCATAACGAATATTTTCCATTACTGTACCCGTAAATAAGTGTGTATCTTGTAATACCATTGCAATATTTTGACGTAACACATCCTTATTAAACTCTTTAATAGATACACCATCTATCATTATATCACCATCTTCAATATCATAAAAACGATTAATTAAATTTGTAATAGTAGTTTTTCCAGCCCCAGTAGATCCTACAAAAGCTATCTTTTGAGTTACATTTGCTTTTAATGAAATATCTTTTAATACTAATTTATCCTTATGATAACCAAAAGAAATATGATCAAACACAATTTGATTAACACTATCAATATTATTAATACAATTCTCCATGTTAGCAACCTCTGGTTCTTCATCCATTACTTCAAATACACGTTCTGCCCCTGCTAAAGCAGCAAAAACAGTATTTATTTGCATAAAGATATCATTAATAGGTCTACTAAAGCTTTTAGAATAAGCAACAAATATTGTATATCCACCAATATCAAAACCATTATAAATACAAAGCATTGCTCCAGCAAAAGCAGTAATCATATAACTACAAGAACTTAAAGAACCCATTATTGGTCCTAAAGTACCAGATAAAAATTGTGCTTTTAAAGATTTTTGAGTGTAATCCATATTAAACTCATCAAAAGTTTCAAGCATTTCTTCTTCATGATTAAAAACTTTTACTACCTTTTGACCAGTAATACTTTCTTCAATAAAACCATTTAATCGCCCTAATACTTTTTGTTGACCACCATAATAATGCATGCTCTTTTTAGAAATAATAGTTGATAAATAACTAAATACAGGCAATATTAATAACGTTAAAACCGTTAATAAAACATTCGTATAAAACATGATAATAACAGTTGTTGTTAATGTAATAACACCTGAAACGATTTGAACACAAGTTGTTGATAACATTTGACTAATGGCATCCACATCATTTGAGAAACGACTCATTAAGTCTCCATTATTATTAGAATCAAAATATCGTAAAGGTAATTTTTGTAACTTATTATACAAATCACTACGTAATTGTTTTAATGATCCTTGAGCTACATATAGCATAATACGAGATTGCAAATAATAACAAATTACTGCAACAATATAAACACAAGCCATAATCATTAAATCTTCCATTAAAGCACTTAATCCTTCTTCTAAAACAACTCCATTAATAATTGGTCGTAATAAATAAGTAGCAATAATAGTAAAACTACTATTAATAATAATACATATAAAAGCAAGAACTAATAACATTTTTTTCTCACTCAAATACTTCCACAAACGTTTTAAAGCTTTTTTGTGATCTTTTACTTCCGCTTTTACTTGCATTCCTCTTGGACCACCAGCTTGTGTTATAGGAACAGGTCTATTATTAGCCATTTGACACTACCTCCTCACTTCCAACTTGAGAGTGGAATATTTCTTGATAAGTAAGACATGTATTAATTAAATCATCATGTTTACCAATTGCTTCAATCTTACCATCATTCATAACAATGATATTATCAGCATGAACAATCGAACTAACACGTTGTGCAATAATCAATTTTGTAGAATTTTTCAATTCATTATTCAAATGATGATTAATAACAGCCTCTGTAGCAGTATCTACAGCACTAGTAGAATCATCAAAAATAAATATCTTTGGATTCTTTAACATTGCTCTAGCTATGCATAGACGTTGTTTTTGACCACCAGATAAGTTAACCCCACCTTGTTCAATAAAAGTATCATATCCAAACTGACTATTATCAATAAAATCAGTAGCACTAGCCCACGATGCAACTTGTTGCAATTGTTCCATTGAAGCTTCTTTATCACCCCAACGTAAATTTTCAGCAATACTACCAGTAAACAATCGATTACTTTGTAAAATTACAGCAACACCATCTCTTAAATTTTTAAGAGAATAATCTTTAACATTAATATCATCAATATAAACAGCACCACTATCCACATCATAAAGACGAGGAATTAAATTAACAAGACTTGTTTTACCACATCCTGTCGATCCAATGATCCCAATTGTTTGTCCTGCTTCAATTGTAAAAGATACATTTTCTAACACATCTTCACTATTGTTCTTATAGTATTTAAAACTAACATTCTCAAAACAAATCTTCCCATTCATCACGGTTTGACTTGATAAATCATTTTCATAATCAATGATATCAATATCTGTATCTAATACTTCAGAAACACGTTTTGCACTAACTAATGCTCTAGAACACTGTAAAAACATCATTGCTATCATATTTACTGAAATTAAAATTTGAGCCAAATAAGTAACTAATGCACTTAAATCACCAATTAATAATGTATCAGATTGCACTAAAACACAACCAAACCATAATAAAGCAATACTTGCCATATTAATAAAGAATGTCATTAATGGCATTTGTAAAATAGTAATTAAATAAGCTGAAATACCAGCTTTTTCTAATTCTTCATTCACTGACTGAAAACGATCATTTTCATAAGTTTCTCTAGTTAATGCTTTAATAACACGAATATTAATTAAAGTTTCTTGTACTTTTGTATTTAAGCCATCCACCTTTTCTTGTAATGCATCAAATTTTTTATAAGAAAATGCAATTGTTAAAATGATAACACCTGATAATAAAGGAACAATAATAATAAAAATAAACGCTAATTTAACATTAATTTGAAAAGCCATTATAATAGATCCAATCAACATCCCAGGTGATCGAAACATCATTCTAAGACAATAAACTACTAATTGTTGTAACTGTGTAATATCATTCGTTAAACGAGTAATAAGTGACCCTGTTGTAAAATCATCGATATTTGCAAAAGAAAACTGTTGAATCTTTTGAAACAAATCACGACGAACATCATTCGCAAAATACACAGAAGCTCTAGTAGCACAATAAGATGCACCAACCCCTCCACATACTGCAAAAACAATATGCACGGCAATAAGACCTGTCAATGCAAAAACCTGTTGAGAATCATTTAATAATATCCCTTCATTGATGATTCTAGCTGCTAGTAAAGGTATTTGAATATCACAATACACTTCAATAATCATCAATAAAGGAGATAAAACAAAGAATATCCAGTAAGGCTTAATATATTTAAAATATTTTTTCATACTTCCCCCTTTTGGTATCAACACATTGATACCAAACCATAATAACACTCTTTATTACAAAAGTCAAAAAAAACCTTTCATTAGAAAGGTCACTTTTTAATCCACTATATAACTTTTAGAAACACTACTATATTAATTCTATCTTCAACAATTTATGAAATATGAACAATATAGGATATAATATAAATAGCAGCAACAAATATAGAATAAATCATTAAAGTATGTAGTTTTTTTCTTTTTATTTTAATAGGCTTATTTTCACAAGTATAATCATACAATTCAGACAATTGAATTGTTTCTACAAATTCAAGTTTACGATCATAATCTAATTCTATTAAATCAGTTGGTTTCACCAAAGTTTCGCATTTTTCAAAATAATTTAAACCAACACTAGCAAGTAAATTATAAACAAATTGACTACAAAACATAATATTTGCCTTATATGTTTTATTCAAAGCCAAACCAACAAGATTATAAGCACTACCCTCTTGATTTATTTGTTTTATTTTATTAATCATCTCTTGTTTTTGTTGTTTCGATGTAGGTAAACGGTAAACACGAATAGAAGCATCATCTTTTTTACAGAAATACTTGATAATCTCAGGATTCAATCCTGGTGGCGTTACTTTCTGTCCACCATTATAACTAATCAACGTTTTTAAATCTTTATCAAAAGCAATCGATGCATGATTATATGGTTTATTAGTAAAAACTCCAATAACATCAGAAGTAATACTACCTGTATCAGATAAAACAATATATACATAATCATCATCCAAAGATTTATCTAAATTACTCGTGTATTCATCACTTAAAGAATCAAAATTTAAATACTTATTAATACTATTTCTAGGAATTTCATCCTTCAATTCATAGAAAACTTCTCTATTAATTACTCTTCCTGCTTTTTCTAAAGAACTAGCTTTTTCTCGAACTAACTGAGACAAAATACGAGCATCTTCAAATGATAAACATGTATCATCAATTGTATGAAAAATATACTCTTTATTTTCTTCATTAATTATATAATATTCACAGGTAAAAGAAAGTAATAACAGTAAAATTGAAACTATTGTATTCAGTGTATTCCATTCGAAAAAGAAAATAAAAAACACTTGTATAACTAAAATAGTCGTTTGAGCAAATACACCAATAACTATTTGGGATCTTTTAGAATACGTATTAAATACATTAAACACTAAAATACACGCTATAAAAACATATAAGATAGTATGTAAAGACATATTAATATAACGATCTTGGACAGCTACAATAAATATAATAGCAAATAGTAATAAAAAAGACTCAAAAAACTTTTTGAAAGAAATCATAGTTGGTCTCCTTTCTTTTATAAACTGCTTTATCATTATAACTCACTGTTGTATAGATGTAAAGAAGACAAAAACCTCTTTATCAAAAGAGGTTTAATTATCGAATAAATCTTGTGTTTCACTAGAAGTTAACTGGATTATTTCATAAAAATATTCTTTTTGTGTTTTATTCCCTCTTTCCAATTGAGCTGCAATTTTCCCATCTTTTATAAACAATAACTTAGATGAATAAGAAGCAATTTGAGCATCATGACTAACCATTACAATCGCTAGATTATTTTCATTATTCATTGTCTTTAACATAGACAGAAGATCGTGAGAATTTTTGCTATCTAAATTACCTGTTGGTTCATCTGCGATAATAATTTTAGGATTGGTAACTAAAGATCTACAAATGGCTGCTCTTTGTTTTTGACCACCAGAACATTCATTAGGGAATTTATGAAGCAAATCACTAATCATTAATTTATCCGTATATTCTTTTACTAATGTTTCAATATTATTGATTGATTTCTTTTGTAATGATAAAGGAGTAGCAATATTTTCGTAAATAGTTAATGACTCAATTAAATTATAATTTTGAAATATAAAACCTAATTTCTCATATCTAAACTTCCCTATTTCTCTTTCACTCATTAACTTTATTTCTTTACCATCAATCTTTAAAATACCTTTACTAGGTTCATCAATCGTAGAAATATTATTTAATAAAGTAGATTTACCAGAACCAGAAGGACCCATAATACATAAAAAATCACCCTCATATACAATCAAACTAACATCACTAAGTGCTTCTAAAGCATGATCTGTATTTTCATTATATATTTTTGTAATATTCTTAGCATCAATTAATATTTTATTCATAAACTTCTCCTTTTACTTTGATATTAACAGTTCGATTATATAAGTACATTGTAACAATCATGGATAAAAGTGATGGAAATACATAAAATAGGATTAAAGAAAATAACATCTTTGTACTTAATCCACCTGCTATCACAAATTTTAAACCTATTATTAAAATATAAGGTAATGGCATTACTAAAATAGTTCCATAAAATATCATAACTTCTTTTATAATCATATTTTTACGCTCTTGATAAATATAACCAATCTTTGCCATCGCAATAAACTCACCTTTTCGTAAAACAACAAGATCACAAAACTTACATACAAGCCCAACAATAATAAGAATAACAATGGATATGTAACTTAAAATAGCAGTGAAGTATTCATTTGATGAAGGATCTTGACCTATTAAAATAGGTACTAATAAAGTAATCAAACAAAGCATTAACATACTCATAATAATAGTCCCTTGCATTGAAACACAATAATTACTAAAAGGGATAAAAGAAAATGGTTTTTCAAGAAGTTTCTTCAAATTTAACTGACGAACCACCTTAGGAATAACTTGTTTAATAATCCCATACATTGCAAAAGAACCAAGAAAAGTAGGAACAACATATGCTACAGCATAATGTTCTTGGAAAACAATACTAATCAAAGCTGCAAAGTATATAAAAATATAAACTGGTGTTTTTATTTTAGTATCTTTTATTATTGTACCACTTGCTTTTTCTGTTCTTCCTAACAATACTTGAATTGTGTTTCGATGTGAAAACCCGGCAATTGATATCATAATAGTCATTATAATAGGAATAATAGTGAAACTACATCCAAAATAAGTAGAAAAAGGAACATGATAGACAATATTAATATTAAGATATTGATACATAATGGTATATAACTGATTTAATGCGATAGTTCCTAATAAAAAGGATAAAGGTATTGTAATAATTAAGATAACAGTAATTTGACAAGCTACATATAAAACAACATCAATAAAAGTCCCCCCACTAATATAGATTAGTGCAAACTCTTTGACTTTTTTATTCAAATAATAATCACTAGCATATAATATCATCACCCAACAAATACAAATAATTAAAAAAGGTAAACCAATTGACAATGGTACGGATACCTGATTCCAAGAAGCACCACCTGATACTGTATCACCTTGTACTAAATATGGATTATCAATAATATCGATAAATATAAAACTGATAAATAACGAAAATAATAAAATAAAACTATAACTAATTGATTTTATGTATTCTCTTTTTAACATCTGTAACGCAAATTTAATAGTACCCATGATTAGCCCTCCTATCTATTATAGTAAATGAATCAAATATAATTATATTACTTTTACAGTATTTGAAAAACATAACTCATTGATATTAAAAAGAAATACCGAAGTATTTCTTTTTAATATCTAGTAATATAACTTCTTGAAGGCGTTTCACTTATTGTAAAACTTCGCAGTGACCATTTTCTTTTTAACATTTCTTCATCAATTAGTTCTGTAAAATAATCACCAATCACTTCTAAGGTTGGAAATCTTTTATCAAAAGGAGCTAAATCATTTAATAAACTATTTTGATAAATAGATAAAAGATCTTTAATAACTGCTTCAATTTGACTAAAAGGAATTACTTTTTCACCCTGTACTTCAACCATAACAGTAATTTCCCATGTATGTGGATGAACTTGTCCTAAGCGATTTTCAATTAATACATAGTGATTTGCATCTAAATAGAACTTATATTGATACATTCTCTTTAACATTTATTTCTCCTCCTTTTTGAGCCATGAAAAAGTAATATCTTTCCACACATAGCAAAAAAACATACTTATTTCATCTTTAATAGTATAGGAACTGTTATTTTTATAGCGTAAATGACTAGTTTTTTTAGTCAAGATAAACTGATATGGATATGTCAAAACCTTATAAATAGGATGTAATAATAAGAAAATAAAGGAATGTAAATAATACTTTTTATCATCACAAAATAAAGATAGGTAAGATAAAATATTGAAACTATAGAATAGTGTACTAATAAGATAGATTCCATAAATACAAGCAAATGATATACCTAATTGATAGAAACCAAATATTGAATAGGTATAGATAGTCATGGAAACAAACCAAATAGCCTTTATCATGTATCCTAAATACATAACTAAGGAAGATAGAATTGATTTTTTAATTAATTGAAATGAAAATATTTTCAATTGATCCATATTCCATTGTCTTTTATTATAAACACATTGACGTATAGAATGAGTTGGTGGAATATAAAAAATAGCGTTCTCACATAAACTTACCTTAAAATTCTTAGCTGATAATTGAGCAGTTATATGACTATCTTCTACTAATGTATTAGTATCATATAAAAAAGTTGATAATATTGATGATTTTTTAAATACTGTATAAGGGGCAGAAACAGTCATTTGATTTTTTATGTTTGATTTATAATTTTTACCTGTAAAAAATGTTTTACAGAAATCCAAAAATTCAAAACGACGAATAAATCGTAAAACAATCGAACTTTTCTTTTTTATTTGTTTTTTATCAGTTAAAACAACTCCTGTTAAACAATCAATAGAACGATCGTTTTCAAAACGTGTAACTATATTACACAAAGAATCAACATGAAAATATCCAATTGTATCTACATTCACAATATATTTTCCTTCACTATTAAATAATCCCTTATTCAAAGCTTTCGCCTTCCCTAAATTAGACGAAATCCAACGCATATTAATATCATATTTTAATTGGCATAACTGAAAAACATCAAACGTATCATCCGTACATCCTGTATCTAACAACAAAATACTGATTAAATAATTTTCATAAGAACAATCATTTATGGAAGCAATACATCTTTCTAACGTTTCTTGACAATTATATACAGGAATTAAGATCGTTATTTCTGGGAACATTTTAGGAGGAATATCAATTTTAGGTTTCTTATTTTTATTTAAAAACAAATAACATAAAATGGCAGGTAGTAACTCAAATAAAAATGGAACAATAAGCCATAAACCAAAACAAAAGAAATAATGATAGAATAATTCCATTATAATTCCCTCCTATTTTTCCATTTTAACATCCTTTTCTTATTGAAAAAGATATATTTAAAAAATAAAAACAGTAATAAACAATAAATAATTGTAATAAAAATAGAAAAGTAAAAATATAATATATCCCCTACAAAAGATATGTATAAAGATAGAATAATAATTTTAATAATATTAAAATATATTATTACAAAAAAACCGATTAATAGATATTTGACTTTTTCTAGAATCTTGTATAAAGGAGAAACAACTAATAATGAAAAATAGAAAGAAATTTCTAACAATCCTGAAGTAAATAAAGTAATTAGATAACTATATACTTGATTTTGGTTTTGAAACACTAATAAGCCATAAACTGGATCCCCTTGAAACAAGTTTAACACTTCCCCTAATGGGCTTAAAAATAACGTGAACATATAAATAAACTCATACTTAAAATAAGGCATAAGCATATATATTCCGCAAAATAATCCAATAGCTATAAAAACGGAACCTAGTGTCGCTAATTTAGCACGATAACAAACAAAAATGCAATAAAGCCATATTACTAGAGCAATAATAATACTTATATTCATATTTATTCAACCCTTTCAATGCGATATAGCTGTATAGGTGAATCACTAAGTTCTAATGCGATTAGATTCTTATTCCCTATCAGACGATCGAAATCTTTAAAGATTTCTTCTGCAATCACTTCAATAGTTGGAATTTCAAAGAAAATATCATTTAAATATTTCCCTTTGTATCTCCTTAAATAGGTGATTAATTTTTTTTCCGTAATATCATAAGACATATTTTCTTGATGCTTCAAAAAAGCACTTACCACAAATGAATGAGTATGAACTTGTGTATTGTCTAATCTATTGCTATGAGCAGCATTAAAACTAAAAGAATATTTATAACATCCCATAATCATCCTCCTAAAGTTAGTTATTTTTAAATATACTATCAAATGGTAAAGGTTTCGCAAAATAATATCCTTGTGAATGCAAAATATGAAACTTTTCTACTTTTTCTTGAATTTCCTTATTCTCAACATATTCAGCAACTAAATCAATCGATAACTTATCACCTAAAGAACTAATTATATCTAATAAAACTTCACTATCTTTATCTTTATCTAATTCTTTAATAATTTGTCCATCTATTTTAATAACATCCGGATGTATCTTAATAATTTCATAAAGATTTGAGTATCCAGAACCAAAATCATCGACCGCTATTTTTGCACCATAAGTTCGTATTTCTTTAATAAAATCATTTAAACTAGACATATCTTCTATATAATCTTCTTCTACAATTTCAAAAGTAATCTGAGAAGGATTTTTATGAGACGCAAGTTTCTTTATAATAAAAGTTTTCAGTTTTGATGAAGAAATATCATGTGCTGATAAATTAATATTAATACCATAATCTAATCCATTAAAATCATTTAATGCTTGATCAATCATACGAATATTTAAATCTAAATATAAACGATATTTTTTAGAAATAGGCATAAATGAATAAGGTGTATGGATATTTCCATCCATGTCTTCTAAACGCATTAAAGCCTCGTATTTATCAATACATTTTGTTTTATTATTATATAGCCCTTGATAATAAGGAATGATTTTATCATTCGTTAAAGCATATTGAATTAATTGAATAGCATCTAATTCTGATTTTGAGGCATTACTTTGAACAGGTTGTAGTGAACTAATAATCATCCTGTTTTGTGATAATTTGTTATGTTCTAATTGTATATAAGCTTCTTCTAATAAAGAATCTCCCTTATCAACAACTATAAAACGTAAAAGGAAAGGTGTTGTTAATGTTTTGTTTTGATGATCATTGCATATAAATTCCATTTTATGAACAAAATCAATAAAATCATGGGTAGAAAGTATATTTTTACCAGCCAATACAAATGTACTGTTATCAAATATATAAGGGATAATAAAATCATTATGATCTTGAAATAAAGGAGAATATTTCATCATTTGAATGAATTGTTGAATGTTTTCAAAATATTCGTTTAAACCTAAATGAGAATGTAAAATATCAGAATTCTCAATTTTAATTAAACATATCTTATTAAACTTATTATCTTTTACATCCAATTCAAATTGAAACATATTCCCTAATCCATAAGTAGATTCTAATAATGTTTGACTGTTATAACCAGATTCTTTATTAATAATTTGATCTAAAATAACATCATTTTCAACAGAAGAAGTACGCCCTTGTTTATTTGTTAAAAACTCAAGCAAATCCTGACTATCATCTTGAATATCATCTAGATGCTTCAAAACATCCACATCCACATCTAAATAGTTTTCTTTTTCACCGAAACCAGTTAAAACACAAGAACCATTTAAAAGTGTATTCGCTCCATTATCATAACCAAACTCACCTAACAAGAAAACTCCATTAACAGGATTTTTATGAAAAGTAGTTAATTCCCATTGTGCACAATTTTTTAAATATAACTTTCTAAATAAACAACTGTAACAAAATAATGTTTCCATTGAGCTATTTTTAACTAAATAAGTAGTTTCTTTTACTTCTTCAATACATTTAGAAGGTGAAGTATAACTAATTTTAAATTTAGTTCCTTTTTCTAAACGACTAAAATACTGAGATATTTGTTGTGAATCTTCATCAAAATGGACAAAACGAATTGCACTAGGATGACTTTCTAATGATATTTGAAAGCGGACCAAAGGGTCTAATTTCGCTGTTTCTTCCCATGTTGTATAATGTTTTGTGCTTAAGAATCCTAGTTTCTCTTCTAACCATTCTCTGGCAGGAACATTTTCTATTGTAGTAATTACACGATCTTTTACACCTGTAATTGTATATGTTTTTGTAACCGGTGTATGTGAGGTATTAATACGGTGGAACGTACTAAATGTTTCTCCATAAACACCTGCACATATCAAAGCATTTGATTGATAAGTAGTATCATCAAAAACAAAAGGAGTTGTTTTACTTTGATATAATTCTCCTGACATTCCTCCAGCAATTTGTGTTTTAATCATTGCTATGTTTAATGTTTCGATAAGTTGATGAGCGTAATCATAATATGCGCCGACAAACATTCGAAGTAATTTTGGTTGGTTATTACCCCAAAACGAAGATACTTCATTACTAATTTCTTGATATGTTTTATTCTCTAAAGAAATCATGGTTGTATCGAAATTACTAGATTCATACTGTTCTATACATAGTAAAGTATGTTGATCGTATTGTTTATCATGATAAATAATACCATTTACACTACTCCCTATTATTTTACTATTTGGTAATAATTCTTTTACTTTTTTAGCAAATTCGACAGCATCTGTAGGCTCTAAAGCACACGTAAAAATTTGCACTAAGCACTGCTTAGCACTATCAATATCCTGTAAATTTTGTTCCAATAATTCAGTTGATTCAAACAAATGATGTATGACTTTCATTTTTACGCCCCCCTACTTAATTTATATTCTTGTTTAAAAAGATACATTTTTTGATCACACTCGTCTAAAATTTTTTCTATACTATTTCCACATCCTGTTTCTACTTCTTGTATCCCATAACTAATAGACATTGTATATTCTTTAGGACTAGCAGCTATAATTTCATTAAAGACAGACTGCATCTTCTGTTCCATCTCTAAATAAGAAAGCGTAGAAATGACAACAAATTCATCGCCTCCGATTCTACATAAATACTCAGTAGTATGATCAATATGTTGGATAGTACATTTTGTTACATAATTAATATAGTAATCTCCTTGGTTATGACCAAAATTATCATTTACAATTTTTAAGTCATTAATATCAATCAAGGTTATTGAAAATGAGTCATTAACAGTTAATCTTTTTTTAATTTCGTTAAAGCAAAAACGACGGTTATAACAACCAGTTAAAGCATCACTATAAGCAATTTGTGTTAAATTTAGTTGATTTGTTTGTTCTTTTGTGACATCTGAAACATAATGGACTAAAGCTCTTTTTCCTTCCCATAGAAAATCATAAGAACGTAAAGCATGGTAAGATTTTAAAATTTCATTATAGTATATTGTTGTTTCCTCATTTGCTAGTGCAGAATCCATTTTAGTAAAATGGATTTGACGAAGGGAAAAAGTTTCTAGTTGATAAGCTTCCTCTTTATTATTATATATAATAACCCCAGATTCTATATCTTCCACAACGATCCAATCACTGTGGGCATCCATGATTACTTTTAATAGATCAGTTGTTTTTTTTAAAGTGATTGCATTTTCTTTTAGTTTATTTTCTCTTTCTTCTAATTGACGAATCATTTCATTAAAAGACTCAGAAAAATCTCCTAAGAAGATAACTTTTTGAGCATAGTCCCCA
This sequence comes from Tannockella kyphosi, assembly GCF_021054785.1. Lineage (GTDB taxonomy): Bacteria > Bacillota_I > Bacilli_A > Erysipelotrichales > Coprobacillaceae > Tannockella > Tannockella kyphosi. Next base: position 938,305 of record NZ_CP088239.1, read on the forward strand.
TTTGCAACTTGTTGTGTTTGCCAAGTTAAATGCTTCAAAACTCCATGTAATTCTTTTAAGCCACCGGTTAATAAGTTGTGTCGTCCTGGTAAAGGGGCATCTAAATTACCTTTACAAATATTGCTAGAAAACTCATTAAGTTCTTGGACACAATTCGATAAATAGAGCAATCCTTCTTGAACATTGTTGATTGTTTTGTCACAAGATACTAAATCATCTTTAGTAAGCTCTACATTTAAAAGTATTTTCTTGAGTTGTTCTAAAAGAAAATCATAATTAAACGAATCCATCGTATGCTATTCTACTACTTTAGCTTCGAAACGACAAACTCTAGCACCGCTTGCCCAACAATCTACTTCTGTCACAACATATTCTTTTTTTGTATATTCTTTTAAAACACCTGCTAAAAATCCTTCATCATAGTTGCATACAGTTTCACCTGTAATTGGTAAACCAGAACAATCTAAATCTTCTCCAATTGTTAATACAGCAAATCCAGTTTCAACATCAAACTTCTCTACACGTAAAACACCAATTTTACTTTCCACCAATGTTTCTTGTAATTGAGAAATAAATTCATTAAAAGGCAAATCTAAATTTAACATATGTTTTGCAAACTCACGACCAGCTAAATCCCCTGACTTTCTAAAAACATCAATCGCATTTTCTTTGCCATATTTTTCAATTAAAACATCTTTAATTGTAAATTGAAATAAGCGATATACATATACCGGCATTGATTCTCCTAAATTAGTACGTCCCTCTTCAATAGAGCCTATTGAATCCCAACTAAAACGATTATCTTCTTCACTTTTTAAAAATTCCAACATATGATTCTCCCCCTAATTTTAATTTATATTATAATAATTTTATCATAAAACAGCCTATAAATACTACTTTATACATCATAAAATATAGAAATTATGAAAAAAAGAGAAATTATTTTAACATTTCTCCCCTTTTTACATTTAAATTAATTTTATTAATTATTTGTTCATCTAAATTGTCTATATAATCAAATAATCCATCGACATCAATAATCTTTAACAAAGGATTACTAGCAATACTCTGATAATGAACATCATTCACTTCTGCCAAATATGTATAGCCTTTAATAACATTATGTAAGCATTTTTCTACATGATCATATCGATGTAAACAAACAGGTGTTTGACTATGATAATGGTTATTAATTAAAAAAGAACAATTTAAGTTATATGTATCATCATAATATTCTTCTATCTCTCTTAAATAACCAAAACTATAATACATCTCTAATCCACCAAAGCCCCATTGATCTTCTTGATTATTTTTACATAAAATTATTTTTAATTGTTTCTCATCCATAAAATAACATAAAAAACTACTATGTATCTTTGTAAGAGGTTTTAAATCAATAAGCGTATTTTTATAATTTTTATGAATAATTTTTACAATTCTTTCTATTTTTTGTTGATAGCCATGTTCCTTTGTTAAATAATCAATAATATATTCTTCATAGCTTTTATAGCCTGTTTGAGAGATGTTCATTCTTGATTTCATGGAACATAAGTATTCATCAAAAACATTCTTTTTATCGCTTGTTTCTTCACTTAAAGAATCAATAAAACTAATTGTATCATCTCCATGATACATAAAGATAGGATATGGTAATTCATCCCAAACACCTTTTAATGCTTTGAAAGTAACTAAGTTTACTTTCAAAAACATTTCTTCATAGTTTTTGCTTATAGAGATATTTAATTTTTTTTGAATATTATAATAATTTCTTAACAAAGATGCTAATGCAAATGAAATTACTAATCTATTTTTCATACTATAACTAGAAGTTCTAAAACCAGTATCAATATCAGGCCCTATATATTCTACTTGTTTTCGGTTATCATTTATTTGATATTCTGTATAGATATTATCTGTATAAAGACAATCATCTGATATTGTAGCAATCCATGCTGTAGCTTTAATGGAAAGCATTTTACCTGATTCAATATCACAAATAATACCTTTATCAATTTTTTCATTTAATGTAACCATATTTTTATATACTTCATCTAAAGTATCATATACTTCATCTAGAGTACCAATATTCTTTGTATAAATTATTTCATCCCCTAATGTTTTCCAAAATTGAAACCCACGAGAAGGACTATTAGCAAATTCACTAATAATATGACGTAAAATTTCACTAATAGCATAAGCCCATTTTCCTTTGTTTTTAGTTTTATATTTTGTTGAATTTACAATATCAAATGAAAAAAAGAAAGTTACAACTTCATCATCTTTATTATATTGAAAATCATCCATCTCCCCTATTCTAGAAACAAGAGGTTTTAATTCGGTACTTATTTTATTGTCTATCTCCATTTCATTACACCTAACCATTTCCCACGATTATTTGCAGCATATCTTGATACGCAAAAATAACGTGATAATTGTACGATATCAATATAATCATTAGTTGAATTCATATAAACATAATCAAGAAAATCTTTTTTTGGCATTAATAAATTATCAGCAAACTCTTGTGCTTGAAAGCTATATTCTGTAAAGCCTACTAGACTTTGATTTTCTTTGTAGTCGGTCCATTTTTCATTGTCTGTTAAATAACCCATATGTAAAAAAACATGTCCTAGCAAACAAGCGATTGCGTTATTTAAACGGGCTTGATTTTGTTTATCAGAAATATGTATTTCAAATGTATATTCCTTATTTTCAACAACTCGAACATCACCATTCAAAGGATAATCACTTTTTAGTATTACTTTTCCTCCGATTGATTTCACGATTGGAATGATATCGATTATTGGTATATTTATTTGATAGTAATCAATAATAATGTTACATACCTTGGTAATATCTTCTCTAGTCATTGGTAACATAATTTCCCACTCCTTGCTTTGTTTATACAATAATTATAGCACTAACATTTAAAAAAGGTAAAGAAAATCATGAAATATTCAATGTTTTTAGATTTCTTGTTATTTTTTTAGATAAGAATGTTTATATATAAAAGAAAAACCACCAATTAGGTGGTTAGGTTATTCATTAATATAGGTGATTTTATTTTCATTATATCGATCTTCATAATAATTAGCGTTTGACTTAGAAGGATATCCTATTGCAACAACACTTATTGGTTCTAAATAGTCTGGTAGTTGATACAGTTCACTAACATAAGTCATACGTTCTTTATTTGGCCACATACCACACCAAAGGGACCCTAACCCTAATGATGTAGCCTCTAGTAAGATGTTTTGAGTAGCTGCTGCTACATCGATAACAGCTGATTCAGGTTTTGTTAATTTTTGGGTGTTACTAACTAGTAAAATTGCTAGATTAGCTGTCGTTATTGCATTTGCATAAGGGTTGTATTTTGATAATTTTTCTAAGTTTTCTTTGCCTTTAATGACATAAAATTCCCATGGTTGTTGGTTTCTTGAAGAAGGTGCTTGCATTGCAGCTTTTAATAATAATTCTATTTTTTCATTCTCTACTTCTTTTTCATTAAATTGTCGTACACTACGACGATTAAAAATAGCATTCATTTTATTTAAATCCTTTCTATGATATCCTTTTTATCAAATCTTGATTTAGGTACATTTACATTTGGATCATTTGGCGAAGCATAACCTATTGCAACAACAAAACAAGATGTAAATCCTTTTTCATTTAGATTCAATAGGCTGTCTAAGCCATATTTATCGATGCCTTCAATACAAATAGAATCTAGTCCTAACATTGCGACCCCTACTAAAAAAGAGCCTAAATTTAAAAATAACTGATTTTCAGTCCAATGCTGAAAATCACGTTCTTTATAAATATGCATGTCACTAAACTGACACCTACTTTGATGAGCTAAAGACATTGCTTCATGATTTATAAACCTTCCATCACTAGCTTCTTTTTGTAATAATTTAACTAAATAATCTTCTTCTAGCCTAGCTTTACATGAAAATACAACCGTAATACAAGAATCTAAAATTTTTGCTACATTCGTTGGATACTCTTGTTTACATGCAGTAGCAATTTTTTCTTTGCCAATCTGTGTATTAGCAATAACAAAATGCCAAGGTTGTAAATTTGTAGAAGATGGTGCTAACTGTAATAAACTTTCAACTGCTAACAATTGTTCATTGGTTAATTTTCTATTTGGTTCAAATTGTTTACATGAATAACGATTTTCCATTAAATCAATAATATCCATAACGTCTCCTTTATAAATCTAACTCTTAATCTTATCTAACAATTCCTGATTTTATACTTCTTTTACATCACTAACTGACCAAGTTTTTATATTAAGACTCACAATTCCGCTACCACAATACTCACAAAACTTGTCACCTAAGTTTTTAACAGGTGCTCCACAATTAGGACAATTCAAGGCTAAAGCATCACTATATTCAAACTCTGCTAAATCGCGATCTTGAATATAGATAACATCTATATTATATCTTGTTTGAAAACAAACAGATTTATTACCAGAAACTATTTCTTTATTATTGTCTTCTACATAATGATAATATTGGATAGAAGCTTGAAATGTAATCTTACATTTTCCTTTTTGTTTCGTATAATTATTTAACTGACAATCATGGATTAACATATTTGTAAAATGTTCTTTATATTGTTTCGATGAAAGCATTGCTAAATGCAATTCTAATTGATGAATCAAATCACTATTTACATAATCCGGTAAATCAATATGATTATTATTGATGGATAATAAATAAGCCGACAATACATGTTCTGCTCTTTCTCTCATTTCATCATAATGAAAATCAGGAAAATCTTCCATAATATTTGGTAAATATAATCTTGTAACACCTGCTATTGACTTAGGTGTTGATACATACTCTTGTTCAATTTTTTGAAAACCTTGTAACAAAGATTTTGTCCCAAAAGCAGTCCTTGAAAACTCTTCTATTTTAGTTTTTATATAAAAAACTAATCCACCTATCAAACAAACTAAAATAATTAATAAAAATAATGTAATTTGCATAATCTCACCTCTTATTAATAAAAATTATAGCATAAAACTTTAAAAAAATAAGCTCTTAATAAAAATTAATTCTATAATATAAAAACTATTATTGATTTCCAATAATAGTTTTCCATTTTTCTTCATTACCATAACCAAATTGTCTCATTAATTTACCACAGTGCTTTTCCATGATTAAAGCATCTTCTTTATTCCATAAGTCCCATGATGTACTTGGTTGTTTGGAATCAATTTTTTTATCAATTAATTCTGGTATAAAAGTAGCAGATATTTTTTGATAAGAAAAATCGGTAGCAAAGTTTAATAATTCTTCGAAATTTCTTTTTTTATCTTCTGTTAAAAATATATCTTCATATTTAAATACTTGAAAATTATCTTTATTTTTCATTTCTTCTAATACGTAAGTATTTAACTTATTATAGAACCAACAATACTTTTCAAACTTAGAAAAGCTTGTCCAATCTTTTAGATAAGGATCCTCTTTAAAACAATTAGGTTGTAAACTAATATTACGAAAAAAGAACTCAATTGGTCCATACAAGCTATATTCTGTTTTATTTAATGCAGAATAAATCCATGTCCTAGGATCCCGTATAATAAAGACAAAACGTGAATCTTGATAAATTTCATCAAGTAACCCTAATAAGCCATAAATATGACCAGAAGAATACACAACAACATTTTCCTTATATAACGCATCAACTTGATTATTAATTTTTCGTGCATTTTTGCAAGCTTCCTCTTTTGAAATAGTACCAGCAATATAATCTCTACTTAGTTTATACATAGAATGATTATTCATCCCTTGACCAAATGACATATGAAATAAACCATAATCTTTTATTTGTGATAAAAGTTGTTTTGGCTTTGAAAACCAGGGTGTTCCTGGTTCATGTAAAGAAACTGAATCTTCAATCATCATATTTAAGTATTTAGCAAAGAACTGCGTAGCAGTTCTTCCTGTTGAACATATAAATATTCTTTTTTTAGACATAATTACTCCTTCTTTACTATTAGTTTATCGATTATTTCAATAGCAATATCATTTGCACTAATAATTTCTGTATCAAATTCAAATTCTGGATTTGTTGGAATTTCATATGGATTTTGAATACCTGTAAAATTAGTTATCTCATTTAATCTTGCTTTTTGATATAAGCCTTTGACATCTCTTCTTTCACATTCTTCAATAGAAGTGGATAAGTAAACTTCATGAAAACAATCACCTATTGCTTTTCTAGCTTTTTGTCTATCTTTTTTATAAGGAGAAATTAAAGAAGTAATTACAATAAGTCCTGCATCATTCATAAGTTTAGCAACTTCAAAAACTCGCCTTATGTTTTCGACACGATCTGATTCATCAAAAGATAAATCTTTATTTAGACCATGACGTAAATTATCTCCATCTAATAAAATAGTATGTTTTCCCATTGCTATTAGATGTTTTTCTAATGCATTAGCAACTGTTGTCTTACCGGCACCACTTAAGCCAGTCAACCAAATAGTTAATGGTTCTTGATGTTTTTGATTCGAACGAACTTCCCTGGTAATATCAATATCTTGCCAAATAATATTATCCGTTCTTTTTAATTCTTTTATAATAGTCCCGCACGCAGAAGTTTGATGAGAAATACGGTCAATTAGGATAAAACTCCCGATACTTTCTGTTTTTGAGAAAAGGTCTAATGTTATTTGGTTATTTAACATGATTGTTACTTCTGCAATATCATTCATAAAGACTTTTCTTGCTGATAAGAATTTTCCTGTTTGTAAATCAATACAATGATTAATGCTCATTATTGTAGCAGGTATTAATTTAGTTCCACATTTAAATAGATAATTTTGACCAACACCTAATTCATGATGATCCATCCACAATATTTTTGCTTTTAAAAGGTCAGTAGTTATTAATTTAGTATTATTTGAAATAATATCACCTCTTGCAATATCAATTTCTTTATCCAAACAAACAGTCACACCTTGTCCTTTTAAAGCACTATCTACATCTTTACTTCCTATCAAAATACGATTTACTGTAGCATGATTTCGATTTGGATAAATAGTAATATTTTGTCCCACAGTTAAATTACCAGCTTCTAATTGTCCTTGATAACCCCTAAAAGTATTATCTGGTCTACAAACTCGTTGTACTGGTAATAAGAAAGTATCATTGGCTCCCTGATCATGAATAACAACAGTTTCTAAATATTCAAAAAGTGTTTTCCCTTTATACCAAATTGTATTTTTAGATCTTTTTGTAATATTATCACCTTTGGTCGCTGATACTGGAATAGCATGAATTGTTTCAACTTCAAGATTCGCACAATGTTGTGTAAAATCTCTTACAATCATTTCAAATCTTTCTTGATCATAAGCAATTAAGTCCATTTTGTTTGCTGCTAATATAAAATGCTTAATACCCATTAAATTACAAATATTAATATGTCGTAAAGTTTGTGGTAAAACTCCCCTAGAAGCATCTATTAGAATAATTGCTAAATCAGCAAATGATGCACCAACTGCCATATTTCTAGTATATTGTTCGTGTCCTGGACAATCAGCAACAATAAAATTTCTTTTTTCAGTAGCAAAATATCGATATGCAACATCGATTGTTATTCCTTGTTCTCTTTCTACCATTAATCCATCAAGTAATAAAGAATAATCAATATCTTCATTTTCACTAGATATTTTACTTGCTAATTCAATTGCTTGTTGTTGATCAGTAAAAATCATTTTTGCATCATAAAGCATATGCCCAATTAATGTAGATTTCCCATCATCAACAGATCCACATGTAATAAACTTTAGTATATCTTTTTGTGCCATTAGAAATATCCCTCTCTTTTTCGTCTTTCCATACTTCCAACTTCTTCACTATCAATAACACGTGTCGATCTTTCAGAACAAACAGCACCTAAAGTTTCATTAATGATTTCATTAAGTGTTGAAGCATGTGAAACACAACCTCCTGTTAATGGATAGCACCCAAGTGTTCGAAAGCGAATACTTCCTACCTTTAGTTCTTCGTTAGGTAATAATTTCATTCGGTCATCATCAACACAAATAATATTACCTTCTCTTTCTACATAAGGTCTTTCTTTAGCAAAGTATAATGGTACAATTTCAATATTTTCTCTAGCAATATATTGCCAAATATCTTTTTCTGTCCAATTGGATAAAGGAAATACCCTCAAGCTTTCTCCTTGATTTATTTCCATGTTATATAATTTCCACATTTCAGGTCTTTGATTTTGTGGGTTCCACGTATGTTGAGCACTACGATGTGAGATAATACGTTCTTTTGCTCTAGATTTTTCTTCATCTCTACGACCACCACATATAGCAGCATCAAAACCATAATGATCTAACCCTTTTTTTAATGCTTCTGTTTTCATGATATCTGTATATGACTTACCATGATCAAAGGGATTGATATTTTTAGATACACCTTCTTCGTTACGATACGTATACATTTTGATACCTAATTCATTTGCTCTTTTATCTTTGAATGAAATCATTTCTTTAAATTTCCACGTTGTGTCAATATGTAAAAAAGGAAATGGTGGTTTTTCAGGATAAAACGCTTTTAATGCCAAGTGTAACATTACACTACTATCCTTACCTATAGAATATAACATTGCAGGATTTTGACATTCTGACACTACTTCTCTAATAATATAAATCGCTTCTGCTTCTAATTGATCCAAATATGTTAATTTTTCCACGGTTCTTGTCCCCCTAAAGTACCATCCAACAAATTTAATAATATTAAATGAATAAGATTTCCTACTATCAATAGTTAAAAATAATTAAGATTAAGATAACTATTGTAAAGATGGCTATATTCATCTTACTTTATTAAACATTAATTAATTCATTGAAATTTGTTGAAAATGTGTACTATTGTGTGAAAATAAAAAACATATCTTTAGAATATGTTTTTATAGTTGATTTTATTTTGATGTTTCATAGGAGAAACTAAGTTATTACTATTAATTTTATCTTTAAGAGTGGCACTGATCCCTAGTCACTATATCAATTTTATAAAAGTCTATGCATTATCTTGTAACCATTCTTGATACATAAGAGGGATCCTTTCATTAAAATTCCTATATTCAACACAACAATGGTCCGCCATGCCCTGTGCTTGCTTTTGTGTAAGTAACAATTTCTTTAGTATTTTATTTTTTACATTCTTTCCAAGCCAAAACCGACTAACAAGTAGTAAACCTTTTTCTGTTTTGAAAAAAACATGAGACATCTCTGTATTTGGAATTAACCCTTTAAATGCACCAACATGGCCACAGATAATGACCTCCACATCTTGTTTTTCCATAATGTTCTTAGAGAATCCAAATTCATTAGGTTGTACAAATTCAATGCTTAATGGTGCTAACAATGATCCTACTCTTTCTACTGGATACTGTGTATTAGGTTGAAATTCAGGAGTGGTTTTTTGTTGGAAATATCCTAAATCTTTTTTTGCATAACTGATACTTTTATGTTCTCCAGGATACCATGCTTGATATCGTTTACTATTTTGTGGATGCCACCAAAACCACCAGCTTACCATTTCTTTAGTAACATCAGGCATCGGTGTATACATTGAAACTAAATAGGATTCATCATCCATTTTGACACAACCACACTCAAGTCGTAATTCTTCTTTTTCCAAAATATCATTCTTATCCTTAAATTGAGTTTTTGTAATGTTACCATTATATATGTTTTGTTTTATATCCTTTGGTATATCACAGTTTTTCATACTCATGTATTTATCTAAATTCATTATTATCTCCTTTGTTTAACAAGCTATTTATATTATATCGCTTTCTAATAATTTATACTATTCGAAACAATATAGAATTAGTCTTTTTATTTCTAGAATATCAAAATAACCAATAATGCCTTAGTTTAGTCTTTATCTTTACGTATTAAATAATTTATTAAATCTCGAAACATCAATCCAAGAGTAAATGTTGTTAGAAAACTTGGCTTTACTTTCTCTGGTTGTCTTGTGATATTAACTCCAAAAAGTGTTGCAATAGCTTTATCTTCATCAACTAAAAGCTGTATGTTTTCATTTGAAAAAATCACTTTTTTATCAATTGCTTTTTTAATAAAGTTATATCTATCTGTATTATTTGATAAGGACATTGCAATATCAATCACTTCATTTTCATCACCAAAATCTTTTACTTTATTCACAATTAAATTTTGTTGATTCTTATCTAATTGAAAAAACTTATTATAAAAAATAGACCAAGGAAGATCTTCCAAGTTATAATTTAATAATTCTAGGATATCTTTTTCAAAAAGCATCGTATAATCTTGTAAATAAATAATTTGTTCCGCTGTGAATTTATCAATACATTGATTTATCAATAAAACAACTGTTTCTTTATTAACGTATTCACAAATGTTTATGATTTGTTGAGAATTAAAATAGACTCTTTGATTTAGTGCTTTTCTAATAAGTTTAGATGCTCCTTTGTCATCGAATTTTCCACAATTTCAATGATTTCATCAACAGATGTAAAATCAGATAGAGAAGATATTCTATTAAGTTGTGTACTTTCTGCCCAACTATAAAAGTTTTCATAATAATATATCCATTTCATAGAGCTCTCCTTTTATTTACTTTATATCATAATTATACATTATGTTGATAAAAAAATATCATTTTATATTCTTTGCAATCACCAACATATTCTTGATAAATATTCCATAGACTTACTTGATCACTCACAAATACATGAGTCACTGGTCAATAAGTTTTCTACTTTGGATGATGGGTAGTCAAGTAAAGAACAACATTTTTATTGCACCTAATCTAAGATCGATAAAAACATATCCAATCGTTCATTAATATACCCTGCAAATAACTTTTCCATCTCACGCAAATTATGTTTTCCATGATATTCATCAAATGCATTATAATAACTTAAACGGTCAGTGAATTTAATATCAATAGGAGGAAATCCATGTTTCATTAGTTCTAAATTTACAAGCAATCGTCCACTTCTTCCATTCCCATCAATAAAAGGATAAATGGCTTCGAATTCAATGTGAAACCGTGCCATTTTTGTTGCGATATGTTCTTCGCTCTCTTGATACTCTATCAACAATTTTTCCATTTGTGGAGTAATTAAATATGGTTGCATTGGTTCATGGTTTGCCCCTAAAATCAAAACTGGCACTTTGCGATAAACACCTCTATCATCTTTTTTGTCAGATAACACGAGATAGTGAATTTGTTTTATGATACTCTCTGATAATGGCATATCGTCTTTCACTAAATCTCTTCCAAAATAGAATGCTTCTCTATGCCCCACTGCTTCCATATGATCTTTTAATGGTTTTTTATCAATCGTCAGCCCGCGAAGAACCATGTCTGTTTCTCGTAATGTTAGGGTATTCCCTTCAATTGTATTGGAGTTATATGTATACTCTATTGCAAATTGCTCCATTAATCGATGTACTTCTCCTTGTGTAAGGGGTCTTTTGGCATCTAGTTCTACTTTCTTTCGGTCAATCATAGTTAACAGGCTTTCACTTGTTTTCAATCTAGCATCGATAGGTTTATGGGCTGTTTGCGGTATTCGCCAACTTCTTCCCTCTTGATATGCTCCAGATATTTTCCCCTCTGCACATAAAGTTCTTACACGTCTATCTGATATATTCCATTTTCTGCAACTTGTTTTACGTTTAAATACATATTCTTCGCTCCAATCTAATCCTATTATACCCATTTATCGGAACGATATCAATGCTATCGGAACAATACAACTTTACTCATTTATATCCATGTTAATCCAACAACATTTGTTGTTTTGGCTTATGCTTTACAAAATCTATGGTATGAAATAGAACGAAGCAAAAGGCTCGTCCTATTTCATACCAATATTAGTTTCCTAGTTTCTGGGAAGTCTTCAACATATTCTCAATAAATATTCCATAGCCTTGACTTGGATCATTCACAAACGACTATGTCAAGCAAGGACTAAAAAAAATACCTTTTTTGATTTTCACTATTTTTCTCATTTAAATCCACTAACTTCTTATCTCCATCAAAACATCTTCTGGTATAAATAATTCAAATAATAGAATCACTTATACCAAAAGACATAATTACTAATATATCTTTTAGTTTAATCCCCCAGCCGGGTTACATATGCTTGAATAGCTTATTCACCACAATATAAAGCAATTCCCATTCGCTTTATATTAGTGCCACCTCTATCCATTTTTTCTCGAAGGATAGGTGCTAGTAATATTTCATTATCTCCTGCTGCAACGTAGGTAAGTAAATTCTATGGCTCAGTATCTTTAGGGTTGGACAGTAAAAGTGCTACTGCAGAAACTTCAACGCACGATTAGGAATTCACAACCTTCTATACAAATCATAAAAGGCGAAAACATTATCTAGTCATATGATTGTCCTATTTAATTATCAAGGTTCCGTATCTCTTGTTTGTTTCAAGAGTATATATAAAGTCTGCCTCATTCTTTTTGTTATTACGATTACCTACGTTTAGAACTTTTAACTCTTCCAATTACATATAGGTAATATTTTCTTCTTTCCAACAATAAAGAGCCGTTGTTCACTTACCAATTATTTGATAAATGTACAACAGCTCATCATGCTGGAATTATTCTTTAATTTTGTTTTCTCATCATTATATTTTTGCCACTATAAGCTTCTCTTTTGCATGATCTTGATACAATGATGGAAGTAATTTATCAAATACATAGCATAACACCAATGTAAGAACTGCTCCAACAATTGTCCAAAGTACCCTTTGCCCCACAATACTATAGCTTAAATCACCGCTTGCCAAAATATTGGCAGTTGTTGCGTGCATGCCAATGCACGCACTACCCATAATATACTTATTCGGCATGAAAAATCCAATTCCAATCATTGTGATAATAGCAACCGCAATTAACACCACCATGTTTGCATCCCAAAACACTAATCCACCAAGAACAATCATACTAATCAGTGCACCGATAATTCTTCTGTTCCCCCTGGTCCAAATTTTCCCGTATTCTCCATCAATCAACACGGCGCTTGCAGATATAATGAGCCAATATCCTCTGTGATCATATACAAGATATCCAACCCAGCAAACAACAAAAATAATCAAGCAGTGTATCCGTGTTCTTTGAATTATCATGCGATTTTCCTTGAAGAAGGTTTTATATTTGCACATTGCACCTTGAGATATACTATCAGCAGAATGTAATGGTGCACCTTTTTTACGAAGCCTAATAAATGTAAACACAAGTAGAATTACAGTGAATAGCAATCCCCATTTTACAATATCAGCCACAGCTTGCACTCCGCCAGCTTGATTATTTACGATTAAATAAAGAAGCCCAATGTGAAAGTAATAAGGGAATTTGTTATTTCTCACACTCCAAAAAATATAGGAACACCCATAAATCAAGGTGAACAAAAAAGGAACAAATATGGTATACTGCGCCGTGATTGCGCCCAATACACAAACTAGCATAAGACATAAACATCCCACGAAATTCGATCTCATTTTCGATAAAATTGACACTAATAATTCCTCCTATTAAATCGTATTAAATCGTTGATGTACAGAATCTTTTTCTATACTTGATTAAGTTTATAGTATCTGTTATAGTTGTAACACATGTTACAACTATAACAAATCAGAAATTTAAATGGAAGATACACAATCTTCTATTTTGTTACAGTTTGGAGGCTCTAACGTATGAAACAATCTGAAAGAAGCAAGCAATGGTTAGCAGATTCATTGCTTATTCTCATAAAAGACACGCCTTATAACCAGATTACTATCACCGACATAACGGAGAAAGCTGGCGTATCAAGACTTACTTTTTATAGAAATTTTGAAAACAAAGAAGATATTTTAAAGTTTCATTTCGACCGTGTATTCTCTGAATATATTTCATCAATTCAAGGAGACGAATTCGATTTAGAACAGGCTTTAGCTCAGTGTTTCTGTTTTTGGCAGAATTTAACACCTGAAATTAAAGTATGTCTACAAAACGACCTTCATAAGGTTATGTATCGTCCGCTAGAAGAATACTTAAATGTTGTTTTGTCGAAAGGACAATATAGCGATTCATTTACTCGAGTACAAAAGACATTTATTATTGGAGGTCTTTTTTCTTCTATGGTATCTTTTACAGACGAAAGCTCTGAAGAAACTCCCGAAGAAATGGCGAAGGCTGTACTAGGGATACTCAATCATAAACGAGCTCTCTAAAAATCCAATATTGCAACAGAAGATAATTACATTAGGATATTTTTGACACAAGAAAACAACCTAGCAGAATTTTCTGTTTAGGTTGTTTGTTGTTCATTATATATCCTTCAGAATATATCATATTTTTTCTTGTATAAAATTCTATTTCCTCCATCACCATCAATTACACCAGAATTTTCAAAACTCATTTTTTTATAAAAACGATTAGCTATAGGCGATGATACAAAACACTCAAGTATTATTTCTTTATTGGTTTTAGATATTTCTCTTGTAGCATAGTCTAAAAGTTTTTGTCCAACGCCCTTGCCCCAATGTTCATTATCCACTGATAATCTTTGTATTTCATTTCCCTCTATGAAAACAAATCCAATTACTTTATCATCACATAATGCAACACTTGCATTTTCATATATACTTGATAAATCACTGTCACAAGCACCACTTTCTATATATCCGTCTGCTAACTCATCTCCAAGATGTGTTCTTTCATATATATTTACATTTTTACGCCCAGGTTCTAATACCGCACTTTTATCATTGTCACTTGCTTTTCTAATTTCAACTTCCATGATTACCTCCTGTCCTTTATAATACCTTAACACAAACTCAATAAATATGTCTATCAGTGCTAGGAATTATCTTTGACACCATTTTTACACCATCTAAAAATCACTTCTTCAATTTTTGATAAAAGAATTTCTCCAGAACCCTTCTATTCTTCCGTGAGCTTTTTAATTGATTGTTCTATATCTTCTATAGATGGTAGTGCACTTTCAATCTCCGTTGGTAATAGTTTTGATAATTGGTATTCTGATATTCCAATCGGAACACTACTTGCTTCGACTGCATATTGTGCCATTACATTATCTTTTGTTTTACAAATAATAAGTCCTATCGTAGGATTATCTACATCCTTTTTTAATTGATGATTAATAGCCACCACATAAGTCCCTATCTGACCTAAATGAGATGCATCAAATTCTCCTATTTTTAAATCTATTACAATATAACATCTTAAGTTCATATGATAAAATAATAAGTCTACAATTACTTCTTTTTCTCCGATAACTAGTGGCTGCTGACGACCTATATATGCAAATCCTTGTCCAAGTTCTAATAAAAACTTTGTAATATTACTTGTCAATGCATCTTCTAATTCTTTTTCTCTATATCCTTCTGTCAATGTAATAAAGTCAAAATTATATGGATCTTTTATTGCCTCTTTTGCTAAATCGCTCTGAATTTCAGGTAAATGCACCTCAAAATTTGTAATTGCTTTTCCTCTTGCTGCATATAAATTTACACTCAAATAATTTAGTAGCATTGATCTGCTCCAACCATTTTCAATTGTTTTATTCACATAAAAAATTGCTTCCTGCACATCTTTACACTTTGTCATAATTAAAATATGATGCCCCCAAGGTATCATACATATTTGTTTTAAATCGTCAACAAGCTGTTGACGATTTTCTTCCGACAAACAATAAAACTCATAAAAACGCTTCATATATTTTAAATTAGTAACCGAAAATCCTTTGACATCAGGAAATTCTTTCTTCATTGAAAAACTCATCGTGCGATAAAATCCAATCCCCCATACGGATTCCACCTTCTTTTGAGAAATTTCTTTACCTATTTCTAAATACATTCTAATCATTTCTGTATTAACTTGAACAGCTGCCTTTAATTGACTTACATGTACTAATCGCTTTATATCGTTTATCCATATCTGATATTCTTCATTATTTACAATTTTCAAATCATTATTCATCTTTATTCCTTTCTCATAATATTCATTTGATCCATCGCTCTATGGTATCCCATGCTCCTTTATTACGTAGCCTTACTTTTTGTTGCTCTGCTACTGTTAAAACTCTACTTTCTGTTTTGGTCTAATTGTTTTAAATTCTTTCTCTTTTAAGTCTTTACCCATTTCTTACCATCCTTTCAATAGAAATGGAGTAAACTAGCATGTTGTAATTATACCACCAGTTTACCCCAGAATCCAGACTTAGGAATTACCGTTTTTGCGTCTCAAAATTATTTCTTGATTTTCTTCTTTTGTTTTATGTTTCTTCATATGAAACCTCTATCATTTTTATGATATTAGTTTATAGAAATAATGGTTCTACGCTAGGTGTTTGAATAGACGCTTACATAAAAACCATTCAAAAGCTGCTACAAAAGCTAAGTAAAAACAAGCTAGTAGTATTAGCTACTCACTACCAGCTTGTTTTTATTCCATAAGTTACTCCACACTCTCCGCCGTCTCTAACATATTTTCAATAAATATCCCATATCCCTTTGTCGGATTATTCACAAAAACATGTGTAACGGCACCGATAAGCTTTCCATTTTGGATGATGGGTGATCCTGACATTCCTTGAATAATCCCATTTGTAGAATCCAACACAGATTCATCAACTAATGTGAAAGTAATTCCTTTGATCCCAGTACTAGAATCACTATCTATTTCTGTAATCTCAATAAGACATTCTTGAATAGTATCATCCTCTAAAACAGTTAAAAAATATGCTTCCCCTAACTCTATTTCTTCTTTTGATGCACATTCTATAAGATCATTTGTATTGTATTCGATAGTATTAGTAATACCATAAATACCAAGATCACTATGATATAAAACTTCTCCTAAAACATCATCTCCAATCGTTGCAAATTTTTGCCCTGCTACACTAAATGTAGCTTTTTGAATCTCTGTAACATAACTATTATAAATAGTTCCGTTTTGTAACAAACCTAATGAAGATAAATCATCGAATGCCATTGCATGTCCTAATGCACCAAACATGTTTTCTTCAACATCAATATAGGTTAACGTTCCAATACCCAAGACTCGATCTTTTACATACAATCCTGTTTGTAAAAGGTCATCTTGATTGGACACTTTCAACTGATGTGACAATAAGTCTCCATCCCTTAAAATAGATAGTACAATTCCCTGTGAATCAACATATAACATTTGTAACTGTTCATTAAAATCACTTATTTGCCAAATTGCAACACTATTAACAGATAAAATAATATCTCCCTCATTTAATCCATTTTCTAAAGGATTATAAGAATTATCATCTATTATAATATTATATCCTCCCGTAATAACTACTCCTGGACATTCCAATTCAATTGCAATAGATGCACCAGAAGGAATAACTGTTTTTGCATATAATGCAAAAACACTATTGAAAAGCAAAATTAAAACAATAAAAATTGATAGAAATGATTTTTTTAAAAGCATAGACACCTCCTTTTGTAACCATTGTTACAAAATAGTTTGGCATCTATGCTTTTTATTATGTAAGATTTTTTTTAATAAAACGAACATGCTCTAATGATTCCTCAGTAATATTTTTTCCTGATATCATTTTTGCTAATTCCTCATTACTTGCTTGTTCATCAAGTAATTCTACTTTCACATGTGTTGAAATATCATCACTTTGCTTTGAAATAAAATAATGATAATCTTCATACGCTGCCACTTGGAATAAGTGCGTAATACAAAGTACTTGATAATGTTTCGAAATACGTTTCATAACACTTCCAATACTTTGAGCAACTTCTCCACTAACTCCACTATCTGCTTCATCAAAAATAATGGTAGAAGTAGTACCATATTTAAGTGTTTGAAGCTTAATTGCTAACATAATACGTGACAATTCACCACCAGAAGCAATTTTATGCAAAGGTTGTAATTTACTCCCAACATTTGTTTGAATTAAAAAACTAACCGCATCAATACCTTGTTTATTTAAATCAACTAAATCAAAATGAATCATAAAAACAACATTTGGTAGATGTAATTCTTTTAACAGTAATTCAATATCACTCTGTAAAATAAGGGCTTTTTGTTTACGTAATGAAGATATGGCTTGGGCTTGATGCATCATTTCCTTTTTAATATCTAAAAACTGATTTTGAAGTTGGTCTAAAAGAGATTCTCTTTGACTTGCAAATTCAATTTTTTTAACTAAATCATCTCTAGCACTAATAATACTTTCTAAAGAAAAACCATATTTTTTCTTTAAACGATTAAGCTTCCTTAATACATCCGATATATTTTCTAAATCAACACTATCATAATCCTGTCCATAATAAATAGTAGTAAAATTAGAATGGATATCTTTGATTGTATAAAATAAATCATATAATTTGTGATAATCTTCTTGATAATCTACATCCTCTTCTAATGTATCAATTTCACTAAGTGCTTCTTTTAATCCTGTGAATACTTGATTATCCATCAAGTATTCATAGCGTAAAAAAGATTCTTGAATTTTTAATGTATTTTCCATTTTCTTTTTTAAAGCATGTAGTTCATCTTCGTTAATATCATCTATATCAATAGCATTAATTTCATCAAGCTGTGCTTGATAAAAATCAATTTGTTCATCACTATATTCTTCTTGTTCTAAAGTAGCTATTTCTTTTTTTAAAATAGAGAATTTTTTAAATAACATTTGATATTCTCTAATAAGAGGTTCTAAATCATCATGTATGTATTGGTCCAATAATCCTAAATGGTTTTTAGGATTAAATAAACTATGTGTTTCGAATTGAGAATGTATATCAACCATTTTAGGCATAAGTTGTTTTAAAAAAGCCAAAGAAACTGTACGATAATTCATTTTAATGATACTTTTGCCATCAATAGAAATAGATTTAGAAACAATTAAAGTATCATCTACATCAAAATCATTATCAATTAAAAGTTGTTTTATATCTTTGTTATTAGAAACATCAAAAACACCTTCTATAAAAGCTTTTTCTTCTCCATTTTTAATCATGGAAACTTGGCTACGATCACCTAATAGTTGTCCGATTGCATCAATAATAATTGACTTACCTGCCCCTGTTTGGCCAGTTAAAACAGTCATCCCTTGATGAAAATCAATTGAACATGATTCAATGATTGCAAAATTTTGTATTATTAAGCTCTGTAACATAGTTTCACCTACCCTTTTAAACTAGCATGTCCTGATTCAACAACTTCTTGAATATCTATATTTGTAGTTTGTCCATTTTTTATAAAATGTCCAATAAATTCAATATTTCCACTTCCTCCAGTAATAGGAGAAAAATCTAATGCTTGGATTATTAATCCATTATCATTTGCAAAACCAATTACTTTTTCAATCACTTGATAATGAATTTCAGGATCTTTGACAATCCCTTTTTTACCAACTTCTTCCTTACCTGCTTCAAATTGAGGTTTAATTAGTGCCATTACACTATCCCCATCTTGAATAATCTTTCCTAAAGGTTGAAAAATATGGTAAAGAGAAATGAAAGATACATCGATTGTTGCAAAATTTGGTCTACCTTCCTCGAATAAATCGATTGTGGCATGTCTAAAATTTGTTTTTTCTTTTACAATAACTCTAGGATCATTTCTTAACTTCCAAACTAATTGATTTGTGCCAACATCAACAGCATACACTTTCTTTGCTCCATTTTGTAAAGAACAGTCTGTAAAACCACCTGTAGAAGAACCAATATCTAATACGATTTTATCTTGCAAACACAAATCAAAAACTTTTATAGCTTTTTCAAGTTTTAGACCACCTCTAGAAACATATGGCATGATTGATCCTTTTACAAATAAATTAGAATCAATATCAATTTTAGTGCCAGGTTTATCAATAATATCATAATCATCTCTTACAATACCTGCCATAATGGCACGTTTTGCTTTTTCACGAGAATCAAAAAAACCTTGTTCTACTAATAAAACATCTATTCTTTCTTTGGCCATCTAAAAACTCCTTTCAATATAATATACTAACGTAATTAGGATATTACTTCTTTTATCTTTTCTAATAATGAGTATTTATCAATTTTTTCATCACGATAAATATCATCAACACTTCCTGCAATTGAATAATGATCACCAATAGCAACACTACTAATTGAAACAGTTTTGTGATTTTGACTATAATAACTTGTTAATTGAGTAAATAACCCACCATTTTGTAAGTCAGTTTCATATACAATGATTGGTAATTTATATTCTGGAAGATGATTTACTAAATCGGTATCAATAGGTTTTAAAAATCTAGCATTTACTATATATGCTGGAATATGTTCTTGTTCTAAAAGCATTTCAACCACATCCACATTATCACCATATGTTATAATAATCACTTTAGGATTATCATTGTTTTTATAGTTTAACCATTTTCCGTATACCATTTCTTGATATTGTTCAGTTGGTTTCAAAACACTATTTCTGCTGATTCTCATCATATATGGTCGATCAAAATGATCAAAAGCATAATCCATAAAGCTAAGTGCTTCATTTGCATCACGAGGTGCAAAAATTGTTAAATTTGGTACCGGTAAAAACATACCGATATCAAACACACCATGATGTGTTGGTCCATCACTACCCACTATGCCACAACGATCGATACATATAAAGGAAGGTAAATTCATTCTGGCAATATCATGATTCATTTGATCATATGCCCGTTGTATAAAAGAAGAATAAACAGAAAGAAATGGTTTAGCCCCTTGAATACTTAAGCCTGCAACAAAAGTTACGGCATGTTCCTCTGCAATTCCTACATCAAAACAACGATCAGGATAATCATGAAATAATTTTGTCATTTTTGAACCATGAACCATCGCTGGAGTAACAGCGACGATTTGATCATCTTTTGCCATTAATGTATTCATATGATTACTGACTACTTTAGACCAACTTATTTTATTTTCATCTACTTTTTCTAATGATTGTCCAGATTCAATATCAAAAGGTCCAATACCATGCCATTTCCCACACTTATCATCAACTGCATGTACATATCCTTTTCCTTTTTGAGTATGAATATGAACAACAATACTTTCTTTACTTTCTTTCGCAAAATTTAAAGCTCTTTTCAATTCATTAATATCATGTCCATCTATTGGTCCAATATAACTTAAACCAAAATCATCAAACATAGTATGTTTAATTAAACTTTTTTTAAAGAACTCTTTGATAGATCTTGAAGTAGTAAAAATCTTATTACGAACATTACCTCCAGATAATAAATTACGATAATCCTTTTTTAAATGATTATATGTATTTGAAATTCGAATATTCGATAAAAAATGTTCTACATTTCCAACACGACTTCCAATCGACATATGATTATCATTTAATATTAAAATTACTTTATTATTTAAAGATGCGATGTGATTAAGTGCTTCTAAAGAAGGTCCTGATAGCATTGCACCATCTCCTACTACGGGAACAACATGAAAATTTTCATTTTTCAAATCCCTTGCAACCGCCATTCCAATAGCACCACTTAGTGCTGTTGAAGAATGTCCAGCTTCCCATACATCATGTTTCGATTCTTTGGTTTTTTGAAAACCGGATAAACCATCTGTTTTCCTCAAGGTAGGAAAATATTTTGCTCGACCAGTTAGTATTTTATGTACATAAGATTGATGTCCAACATCAAAAAATATTTTATCATTTGGAGAATCAAAAACAAGGTGTAAAGCTATTGTTAGTTCCACAATACCTAAATTACTAGATAGATGTCCACCCGTCTTTGAAATATTTTCAATTAAGAACGTACGAATAGAATCCGCTAAGTCATTTAGTTGTTTATCATCTAAAGTTTTTAAAAACTCAGGAGATTCTATTTTTGTAAGATCCATTTAATTCCCTCTTTTCTTTAATTGTTCAAAAATACCTAAATATATCTCATTATCACATGTTAGAGAAGATAATAAAGATTGACACTCTTTCAATAATTTTTCAACTTCTTGACAAGAAGCATCCATACCTAATAATTTAACATAGGTTGCTTTTCCATTTGCAATATCACTACCTGCATTCTTCCCTAATTTATCACTAGTCATTGTTACATCTAAAATATCATCTTGAATTTGGAACGCTAATCCTATCTTCATACCAATTTCTTTCCAAGTTGAAACATTATCATTGTCAACAATTGTTGCACCCATTTCTAGTGCAGCACTAATTAAAGCACCTGTTTTATAATAATGAATTTCTTCTAATTTTGTTAAATCAATTTTTTTCTTTTCAGATTCCATATCTAAATTTTGACCATATATCATGCCTTCCACACCACTAGCATCAAATAGGATTTGTAAACTTTTCAACTTTAATTCAGTATCAATATTAGCATTTAATATTACTAACATTGCTTGGTTTAAAAGAGCGTCACCAGCTAAAATAGCTGTTGCTTCTCCAAATTTAATATGACAAGTTGGTTTTCCACGACGTAATGAATCATCATCCATCCCTGGTAAATCATCATGAATTAAAGAATACGTATGAATCATTTCAATAGCACAAGCAATATCTAAATATTCCTCATAACTTACTCCATAACTACTTAAAACTTCTAAAAAGAAAACTGGACGTAATCTTTTACCACCTGCCATTAAAGAATATTGCATAGCATCTCTAACTTTACTAGGTTTGTAACTATCCATTATTTCCTGTAATCTTGTTTCTAATTGTTCTATCATATTATTCACCCTCTTTGAAATCTACAAATTCACCATTAATTTGTATTTTTGCAACCTTTCCTTCTATATTTTGTAGTTTTTTATTACAATGATTTGTTAGTAATATTCCTTCTTGATATAATTCAACACTTTGTTCTAATGATGTTTGTTGAGATTCTAATAATCTAACTATTTCTTCTATTCTTTTTAATGCTTCTTCAAATGTCATCTTATCCATTATGATTCCTCCCTTTTAGCTAATGCATAAACTATTCCATCATGATATTGTACTTTTAAAAGATCATTGTTATTTATATCTTTACTGCTAGTTATCACTTTATCATTAATATAAGTTATTGAATAACCTCTTTGCATTACTTTTAATGGGCTTAATGCATCTAACATAGCAACACTTTTGTTCCAACGATTTTGATTATTTAAAAGACGTGTATTCATTTGATGATGTAATGATTGTTCTAAACTATTTATATGTTGTGATGTATTTATTAAAAATAGTTTACTTAAGTGATGAAACTGTTGTGACGTTTTTTCAAAATTCACTTTCGTATTTATTATTTTGTTATCAAAAATATATTTCATATTATCCTGCGTATGTGCTAAACGTAGTTGATAATTTGTTACTAACTTTTCTGGATTTTTAAATAAATAAAAATTTGATAATGCATCTAATTTTTGTCTGTTCATTTGCACTTGATGTAATAATATTTCATGTAAACGACGTTCCAATATATTGGCAGATTGCTTTAATTCCATTAAATCGGGACAAGCAAGTGTAGCTCCAGCAGTTGGCGTTAATCCTCTTGCATCAGCAACATAATCACATATCGTAACATCAATTTCATGTCCAACCGCATTTATAATTGGTGTTTTACATGCAAATATTGTTCTAGCTAATTGTTCTTCATTAAAATTCCATAAATCTTCAATAGAACCCCCACCACGAGCTAATAAAATGGTAGAAAAACCATATTGGTCTACTTCTTTTAACTTATTAGAAATCGTAACATATGCGCCTTTTCCTTGAACTGGTATCGGGAAAATGATTACCTTTACCACTGGATATCTTTGACGAATAACTCTCATAATATCCATTAATGCAGCACTAGGATAAGCTGTTAAAATAGCGATACTTCTAGGAAATTTAGGAATATCTTTTTTATTTGCCTGATCAAACAATCCTTCTTTTAAAAGATCTTTCTTTAATTGTTCAAATTGCAAAAAAAGATTTCCGACACCATCTAATTCCATTGTATTTACACGAATTGAATAAGTTCCTCCAGCATCATATACAGAAACACTTCCTTCAATTAAAACCTTTAGTCCCTCTTTTGCTTCAAAAGCAAGTGACTTAAAATTATAAGAAAACATAACTGCATTAATGCGAGAATTATCATCTTTTAACGTAAAATACAAGTGACCAGAACTATGATGTTTCACATTAGAAATCTCACCTTTAATATAAACTTTTTGTAAATGTGTATCCTTATCAATTACCGAACCTATATAACGATTTAAACTAGCAACTGTTAAATATTGACGTTCCATTTTATAACTGGTTCAAAACACCATTTATATACTTGAAAGATTGTTCATCACAATATTTCTTTGTTAATTCAACAGCTTCATTAATAACAACTGTTTTCGCTAATTTTACTGTTAGTATTTCATAAGAACCAACAATTAAAATTGCCATTTCCATCTTAGATAGACGATCAATAGTCCATCCTGTTTTTAAATTAGCTGCTATTGCTTGTTTGTATTGTTCGATATTTTCAATAATGCTGATTACCATATCTTTACAGTATTTCATTTCATCATTATTTTTTGATAATATAACATCTGTTTCTATAAATTCTTCTACTTCTTCTATTTCATTATCCAATAAAACATACTGATAAATTGAAATTACTGCTTTTTCTCTAATTAATTTTTTTCTGATCTTTTCCATATTATTAACCTTCCAAACTTCTTAATAAATTTTACCATATTTTCATCTTAAAAGAAAATAAAAAGAATGAATTACTTCATTCTTTTTATTAAAAATGAATTGCTCGAATATAAATATTAACCCTACAATTTGTAAGCTCCGTCATTTGTTTTACTTTGTCCATAATTGCAGTTTGTAAATCTTGAGTTGTGCTAGCAACATTTACCCCATAGTCAACACATGCATCTACATCAATGATAATACTCTCATCTGCTATTTTTGCATTGATTGGAGAACGTCCCGAAATTTTAATACCTGAAGGGGCATCTAACTCAATTCCTTCTGCTCTTTTAATAGCAGCATATGCAATACCTTCAAACACTTGCATACAAACACTAGCAGAACCTAGATTTGTTTTTTCTTCTAATACGTAATGTTCTTGACTCATAATAAACACTCCTTTACTTACTACTATTGTAAAGAAATTTCTTAGAAAAGTAAAGTTACTTGTCAAACAAATTTAACCTCAACTTGATAATTTTGGCCATATTCATTCATTATTAATTGAATAATCGTATTTGCATCACTACTTGTTGCTGTTTCCTTTTCCACAACAACACTAATACTACTATCATTAATCTCTACATAAGCATTCACATATCCCGCTTCTACTAAAAGTGTAACAATTTCATCTTCCTTTGCAATCAGCTCTTTTGTTTGAGCAATTGATTCTAAGGCATCTTCAATATCTTGACTTGAACTATTGGCTGAAGCAATAACTTCATTATTACTAGTAACCAAATCTTGTCTAGAGGCATCTAATGTCTCTTGTAAACTAACAACCTCACTTGTAACTTCACTTACAACACTTATTTCTGTTTCATCAATTGGTGGTATCAAAATATAAAAAACGGATAGCACTAATATTAAACTAAATAAAGATAAGAATGTAATTGCTTGTCTATTCATCATAAATTCTCCTTTTTATCTTGCTTTAATATATGCAAAAAAGAAGTTAATATGAAAAAAAGAGCAAATATATTGCTCTTAATTAACTAAGCACGACCTTGGTATTTACCATCTGTTGTATTTACAACAACAACTTCGCCTTCACTGATAAATAAAGGTACTCTAATTTGATAACCTGTTTCAATGATTGCATATTTAGTAGCACCAGTTGCAGTATCCCCTTTAACAGCTGGTTCAGTTTCAATAATTTTAAAAGGAACATTAATAGGTAAAGATAAACCTAATACTTCTCCTTCAAAACTAGTAACTTCAACTTCATCACTTTCTTTCATGAAGTTCTTTTCCCATTTAAGAGAATCTCCATTAATTTCAATTTGATCATAAGTTTCATTATCCATAAATACTAATGCATCCCCATCATCATATAAATATTGCATTTTTCTTTTTTCAATATGAGCTCTTGCAACTTTATCATTACCACCAAAAGTAATTTCAGTAGTAGAACCACTTCTCATATTTTTCATTTTCACTTTAATATTTGCTGCAGCACGTGCAGTTTTATTATGTGACGCTTCTAATACAATGAATAGGTTTCCTTCATATTGAAATGTCATACCTGGTCTTAAATCACCAACATTAATCATAACTCTTCTCCTTAATTTATATAAATTTCTAAACAATTATATCAAATTAATGATACAAATTAAATAGTTTTTTGACAATTTGTTAGAAACTACTCTAATTCGAATTCTGTTATTTCATTTGTATAGCAATCAATCATCACTTTAAAACTTTTTGTATAAGTTGTTCCTTTTTGAATAGTCGATGTTATTTCATATTCAAACGTCGTATCATTAACCACATAATAAATCGTATAATCATCAAAAGAAGTTCTCCCACTCGGTAAATATCCATCTTCTAATGTCATGATATAGAACTCTATCATTGATAATTCGATCAAACGAGTCGTATCATATTCTAGATTTCTTTGATAAGAAGATACTTGATAAACTACCACAT
This sequence comes from Tannockella kyphosi, assembly GCF_021054785.1. Taxonomy (GTDB): domain Bacteria; phylum Bacillota_I; class Bacilli_A; order Erysipelotrichales; family Coprobacillaceae; genus Tannockella; species Tannockella kyphosi. The sequence goes on from NZ_CP088239.1 coordinate 964,997, forward strand.
TCGCATATTCCACTAACATCGTATTGATCACTAAAAATAGCACTAACACTACTTGTAGTATCGTCCCCTTGCTCTTCGCTTTCATTTTCAACATAAACTCCTATCCAAAAAACAGTCTTTTGATCTTCTAATGTTATTTCCATATAAATCCGATATCCTTCTTGAAAGAAAGATACATCCTGAATATCTTCTTGATAAATCGTATAACCTGGTTGTTTAACTAAACGACTATTATTAAATGACAAGGTAAACTCCTGGTCTTCATCCATATAAACTAGCTCATCACCAATGGATATAATTTCTTTGGCATACAAAAGTCTACTAATTTGTAAAGCCCCAGCTTCTAATGATGTTTGTGAATTAGAAACATCATTCAGGTTTTTAGCAATGGATAAAATACTTGCTATATTTGTTGTAATACAACAACAAATTAGTAAAGATAGTAACATTTCAACTAAGGTAAAAGCTTTTGAATATCGCTTAGTTCGTCTAAACATATATCTTTCTCTCTTTCATAACGTTCTTCTATATATGTATGATATTCAGTAGCATTATCAGCTACTCGCACTGCTAATTGATTATACAAAGAAAGAAATAAAATAATGATTGTACAGTATATTTCAAAAGCAAACAAACTCTCTATTAGAGTAGATCCTTTACTGTACATTCATATGACCTGTTTCTAGATGAAATACAATGCTAGAACAATCACTTCCCTGACAAATCTCGACACTTGTTGCACTATTTATATGTCCCTCTTGATTAAAAGAAATAGTTTGCGTATCTTGAATATCAATTGAATCATCCCATTGATAACTAATGTTTTCATTTTCTAACTGACAACTAATACTATTCTTGTTTAATGTTATCTTTACACTTTGACAATAAGCAACAGAATATAGCTTTGCTTGTTCAATTGTTTCCATTATTTGATATACCACACTATCTAATGAGACTGTATCAACATATATTGTTTTCATGCTAAAGCTAGATAATATAATAATAGTACTTAAACAAAGCAAAGTTTCTACCAGGGTAAAACCATTACTCTTGTTCATATGCTTGTCCTCCACTAATGTAAATTGCATTCCCACTAGGGCATGTGGCTTGTGTTTCTTTTAAATAAGGAGTAGTACCAGAAGTTAAGTCACTTATACTTGTTGGTAATTCACCATTTTCTATTTGATATAAAATAATTTGTGCATTCACTACTTCTACCTGTGCTTCACAACTCTTATCTTTAATCGTATTATTTTTACTAGTAACATTTGGAATCACCAATAGCAATAAAACCAAAACAATGCTTACACAAAATATCATTTCCACCATCGTGAAGCCTTTATTATTCCTCATTTTCTCACCTCATTTCTTTTTTTAAATTCCTTCTATCACATTCATTAAAGGAAAAATAACAGAAAGATACACAAAAACTACAAATAACGCTACAAAACAATAGATGGAAGGAATAATGTAAAACAAAACTTTATTTATTTTTGTTTCCATCATTTTGCTAGATAATTCAATATAATCATCTAAGCTTTTATCATCAATTTTCTTTTGCATCATATAAATATATTGAACTAATAATTGATCTAAATAAGGACTACTAGCAATACATTGCTCTAAACTCACACCACTTTCAAACTGTTTCATTATTGGATATAAAACAACCTGTAAATCATGATTTTTTAAATGTTCATACAAAAATTCAATCGAAGCAGTTGTATCATAACCAGTTTTAAGTAATTCATTATAATAAAAAGAAAATTTAAATGAATAATATTTCTTTAATAGTGAAGATATTATTTTTTTATCTAATAATATTAACAAACGATAGCTCCATTTCTTTTTAACACAATAAATTAAATAAATAACCCAACCAATCAAATATCCTAAAAAAATAAAAACAACCAAAGGAATAACTTGAAACATAACAAACATAAACTCTTGAACAAACGATAAACTACTCCCAAAATCTTCAATCATAATTCGAACTTGTGGCAATAAAAACCAGCTTACAAAGATAGAAAAGAAAAATAGAAAAACTAATAAAAAAACAGGATATAATAATTGTTTCCTTAATTGATTCATTATTTGTTTTTGTTTTTTACAAGTTTCTAAAGTAAGATTAATTGCTTTTGAAATACTATTCTTTTTAAGAAAAAAACAAAAATACTCTTTAAAAAATGATTCTTTATAAGCATTCATAATAGCATTCTCAATCGATAATCCTTCTTTTAACCCTTCTTCAAAAAGAATGATTTCTTTTGAATGAAAAGAAATTTTTAATAACTTAACAATATCTTGCATAGCATATCCTTGTGATAACAACAAGGATAAAAACTCGAGTTCTAAATAATCATTATCCATTTTCTAACCATTCCTTTTGAACTTTATCAATTACTTTTAATCCATATAAATAGTCATAACAATTTTGATAAGTAAAATAATCACTACTTTCCTTATTAAAATAATCCAAAAGCTGTGCTTTATTAATTAGTTCTCCAATAACAATCGTTTTCTTGATAAGATTTTGGTGTAATAAAGATTGATTTAGAACACCTATTAATGTTTCTTGGATATCAAGGGCTTCACATTCTAAATTAAATAACCTTTGAATAGTAGTTATACAACTACTTGCATGAATAGTAGCAAGCACCAAATGACCCGTTAAAGCTGCACTAACAGCTAATTTAGCTGTTTTCGTATCTCTAACCTCCCCTATGACAATTACATCAGGATCATGCCTTAAAACCTGTTTTAAAGTATCGTGATACGTGATATCCATTGATTCATTAATTTGTATTTGCAAACATTTCTTTTTATTCACCTCAATAGGATCTTCTAAAGTAATAATATGAAAATTATCTTGTTTAATTAATTCATCAATTATGGTATATAGTGTGGTAGACTTCCCAGATCCAGTCGGTCCACTAATAACAAACAATCCTTGTTTTCGCGTAACTAACCATTCCAAATATTCTTGAATCGGTTTTATAATAAATAGAGAATGAAATTCTAAGTCAGGATGGTTATCTAAAATTCTAATCACTAAACTTTCCATTGTTAAACTAGGAATACTTGATATCCTTAAATTATAATTAATTTGTTTATAAAGAAACACAAAATGACCAGTCTGTGGTTTTAGTTTATAATTCACATCGATATTAGAAAGAAATTTAAGTTGATTAATTAATCGCAACCCTTGTTCATATTGTTGTTTTATAACGAATTCACGGACACCATGAATTCGATAATAAATCATACATTCTTTATCCAACGTAATATGAATGTCACTCGCATTTTGTTTTATTGCACTAACAAATATTTTTTCAAACTGATCGTTCATTATTTATCCCTCCCACTAGGATATACTAATGAACAATACAAATTACTTTAAAAAAAAAGAAACTTTCGTTTCTTTTTAGAAATATGGATTTGTTTCTTGTTCTTGTTTTAAAGTTGTACTAGGACCATGACCAGGGTAAACTACTGCATCATAATCGAGTGACTTCATTTTTTGAATGGATTGAATCGTATCATGCTTAGAAGAACTTGGAAAATCAAATCTCCCGATAGAACCTTGAAAAAGAACATCTCCACTAAAAATAATATTCTCTTTTACAAAACGAATCATCGAACTTCCTTGACAATGTCCTGGTAAAAACATCCATTCTATATCAAAAGAACCAATTGTAAAATAAGTAGGTGCTTCTAATGTTGGAGACTCCACAACAAAAGAATTCCCATGACATGATAAATTCAAACTTGGTTGCACGATCATTTCGATTGTTTCTTGATGACAATAAATAGGACAAGGATATTGTTTATAAACATAATCAACAGCCCCAATATGATCATGATGTCCATGAGTTAATAAAATAGCATCCACCATTAGTTCATTTTCATTCAAATAATTCACTATTTTTCTTCCTATTGATCCAGGATCAATAATAATACAATGTTTATGTTCATCTTGAACAATATAACAATTAGTTTGATAACTACCTAAGACTAATGTTTTTAATTTCATTTCATTTCCCTCCAATGATTCACTACTCTTTACCTCTTCTATTTTAGACGATTCAAAATAAAAATCAATAAAATAAAAACCAACAAAGTTATATTTGTTGGCTTTTTTAAAAATTATTTTTTTTCTTTGTGTACTTTTTTAGCGTTACATCTTGGACAATATTTATTAACTTCCATTCTGTCAGGATGATTTCTTTTATTTTTTGTATTAATATAGTTTTCTTCGCCACATTCTGTACATTTTAAAATAATATTTTCTCTCATGATTGCACCTCCATTACCTAAACTTTCGAGACTAATCATAACATACTATAAAAGGAAATACTAGTTAATTTTTAACATATTTTCATAAGTCGCTAATTATAATCTTATAAAGTATCTTTATGATATACAAACTCCCAATCTGCGTTAAAATCATCGACTGCTTTTTCGATATTTGGATTCGCAAATATTTGCTTTAAAACCGCTACTGGTGCAGTAATTGCTTGAGAACCACTATTAAATGAATCTTTTACTTGTTGAACTCCTTTAAAGCTAGCAGCTAAAATTTTACAATCATAACCATCCATAAGGATACGATTCGATAATTCTGTAATCAATTCATAAGGATCACTTCCTAAATTACCAATACGATTTACATAAGGAGCAATATAATCAGCCCCACTAGCAAGTGCTATATAACCTTGCATTAAATCATAAACAGCAGTAGCAGTAACATGAACTCCCTGTGCTTTTAATGCTTTAATTGCTTTTGTCCCTTCATATGAAACAGGTACCTTGATATAAACTTGATCATCTATTTTTTCTAAAATAGTTTTAGCTTCTAACATTATTCCTTCATAATCTTTTGAAATAACTTGAACATGTAAACTTCTTTCCATACCAATAATTTTTCTTACTTCTTTCATATGATTAAAGAAATCTTCTGGTGCTGTTGCTTTTACAATTGACGGATTACTAGTAACACCGACAATTGGCATATATTCTACTGCTTCTTTAATATCTTTTAAATCAATTGTATCAACTATAAATTCCATTTCTTTTTTCTCCTTATATTGTTTGTTCTGTTCTTTCTATAATATCATCTTGTGTTGCCTTCGACAAGACGTTAAAGAATGCTGAATAGCCAGCAACTCTTACTATTAAATCACGATGATCTTCGGGATGTATTTGAGCATCTATTAATGTTTCTTTGGAAACAACATTGTATTGTACATGATATCCATCTAAACGATTAAAGAATGTTTTTATCATCATCTGTAATTTTTGATTATTTTCATTTGATTCTAACATTTGTGGGGTTACTTTTTGATTCAACAATACACCACCTGTGATTTCTTTAGTAGGTAATTTTGAAACTGATTTAAATATTGCTGTTGGTCCATTTTGATCCATTGAATGAGATGGTGAACAACCTTCTGCTAAAGGAGCTCTTGCTTTTCTTCCGTCTGGCGTTGCCATCGTTGCAAATCCTTGACCAACATTTGCTGAGATACTTGATGTTCCGGCATAACGTATACCACCTATTGGTCCCCTTTGATGACGAGTATTCGGATATTTTTTCATCTCATCAATATAGATTTGATAAACATCAACAACTAATTGATCTGCATAATCATCATCATTGCCATATTTAGGTGCATCATATATCAAAAGTTGTTGCACTTTTTTGCTCTTTTCACTTGAAAAATCATCCTCTAAAGCATCCATTAATTGATCACATGAAATTTTCTTTTCTTCAAATACTAATTTCTTAATAGCAGCAAGACTATCTGCCATATTTGCAATACCAACTTGTAGACCGGAAATAAAATCATAAATTGCTCCGCCTTCTTTAATTGTTTTTCCTCTACCAATACAATCTTGTGTTAAAGCAGAGCATAAAACATCGGGAACTTCTCTTTCTAGGGCTAAATCAATAGCATTTTCTACAATAACGCTCATTCTAGTAATTTCACGAAGTGCTTTATCTATTGCTTGCATTAGTTCATCAAATGAATGCATCTCTCTAAAATTACCAGAGCCTTCAATAAAACGATCTTTCGATGTTGGATCAATTCCATCATTCATAACAATTAATAATATTTTAGGAAAATTAATATAACTCATTCCAGTACAACGATATCCCCACTTTCCTGGTACAGCTGTTTCAACACAACCAATAGCAGAATAATTATAAGCATCTTCTTCACTAACACCTTTTTCTATAAAAGATGGAATAATAATTTCATCATTATTAAAAGCCGGCATCCCTGTTCCTAGTTTCATTACTTCAATTGCTTCATTCATAAAATCACTTGGCATATTACGATGATATCTTACTGTAAGATTGGGTTGGGGTAATTTTGTTTGAGCGACTGACTTTAGTACTAAATAGGACATTTCATTGGTAGCATCTTTTTTATCAGGTGTTTGTCCACCAACAGTAACATTTTGATACATTGGACTACCAGCACTAGAGAAAGTATGTGACTGACTTCGTATTTTATTTATAGTCATTGTTTTAATCCATAAGTTTGTTAATAATTCACTAGCTTGATCTTCTGTAATTCTTTTTTCTTTTCTATCTTTCAGATAGAACGGATTCATATATTGATCAAATCTTCCATAAGAAAGCGAATGACCATTTGATTCTATTTGTAAAATTAGTTGAATAAACCATGTTGATTGGATTGCTTCATGATAGGTAGTAGCTGGCATATAAGGTACTTTTGTACAAATATGACTTATTTCTAACAGCTCTTTTTTTCTCGGTCCTAGAGCACTTTTCGATAGTTCTAAAGCTAGTTTGCTATAACGTAGAGCATATGTTTTAACAGCTTGAATAACGATTAGAACAGCTTTATAAAATTGATACTTATCAATATTTTCAACAACACATAAATCCAACTTTTCCAACAAATCATTTACTCTTTGTTCATAAGCAATTAAACCATTCTTTAAAACATATTCGTAATCAACTGCTAAATGAGCATCCCCAGAATTTAGTTTTCCTTCCATTCCAAAAAAGCCATGCTTCATAAATACATCTACTTTATCAGGCAATAACGCTCCCCCAGTACTACGAAGATTATTATTTTCCCAAAAAGGAGCAATAGAACGCAAATCTTTTTTTGTTTGTTCTGTAATATAGAAAACATCCCCATCACGTTTTTCAAAAAGATCTAATTCTTTAATCACAAAATCCAAAGTATATTCTGGAAATACAGGCGCATCATTATTAGAAGAAGCTTGGTTTCCAACAATAAGTGTTTGATCTTCAATATAGATATCCATCTTTTCCAAAATATTTTGTAACATCAAAGCTCTTTTCATAACAGCACATAAATGTTGATTTTGTTGATACACCTCTGTTACTAATAACGCTCTTTGACTACAAATATATGGTTTTTTTGTTAATACTGACTCACGATATGAATCCATTCGTGAAGTTAAAAATCCAAAATGACTATTCTTTTCCATTATTCCCTCCTTGTATGTTTCAAATGAAATATATATTTACTTCAAAAGTTAACTTTATTATAATACAAATCTAAAATATGTCAATAATTATAGTATTTTAAATAAATAAGTTTCATATGAAATTAGGATATTTACTTTTTGAAATCAATATGCTATGATTAAAAAAATAGGAGAAACAAGATGGAACAAGGATTGATTTTTAATATTCAAAAATTTAGTATTCATGATGGTCCCGGTATCCGTACGACTGTCTTTTTTAAAGGTTGTCCATTAAAATGTGATTGGTGTTCGAATCCAGAGTCACAATTAAATAAAATACAAATATTATGTGACCATAATAAATGTATCCATTGCAATAATTGTCAACAACGATGCCCAGTTAACGCTATATCCTTCCATCATAATAAAGTATATATCGATAATAACAAATGCATCGGTTGTTTAAAATGTGTAGAGAATTGCCCTACTAAAAGCTTAAGTGTGGAGGGAGAATGGAAAGAAATAGATCAAATAGTAAAAACTTGTTTACAAGATAAAGATTTTTATGAAGAATCTGGAGGTGGTGTTACTATTTCTGGTGGGGAAGCAATGATTCAGCCTTCTTTTTTAAAAGATTTAGTTAATGAATTAAAAAAAGAAAATATCCATTTAGCCATTGAAACAACAGGTTATGTTAAAAGTAGTATCTTTTTTCAGTTAGCTCCGTTGTTTGATTTATTACTTTTTGATGTTAAGCATCATAACACAAAAACACATCAAGAACATACTGGTGTGTTTCATGAACAAATTATTTCTAATTTGTCATGGGCAATTTCTAATAATATCAATGTTTTAGTTCGAATTGCAGTGATTCCAGATTTTAACAATACTTTAGAAGATGCGAAAGCTTTTAGCACCTTATTAAAAAGTATTGGTGTTACAAAGGTTCAACTTCTACCCTTTCATCAATTTGGAGAAAATAAATATAATTTATTAAATAGATCTTATAAAATGGCAAATAAAAAAGCCTTACATCCAGAAGATTTAAACAAATATGTTCAAATCTTTTTAGACCAAGGCATTGATTGTTTTATTTAGAGTGTTTTACACTCTTTTTATTTTGCTTTACAAACATGGATATTTTGTGACAATAAATATTGTTCCATATCTTCAGGTATAAATTCATCTGTATAAACTGTATTAATTTTTGAAACATCTAACAAGCTAACTACTCCTTGTTGTTTGAATTTAACAGAATCAGTAACAATACAAACCTTATTTGCTTGTTTTGCCATATCTTGGACAGCTTCATTACGCATATAATTATTACCTGTAAAACCTGATTCAATAGTAAATCCATCTGTACCAATAAATAATTTATCTACATAAAATGATTCAACACATTTACGAATCATTGGACCTACCATTACTTGTGATTCATTTTGATATTCACCACCTAATAAGATTGTTTTCAAACCACCTAGTTTACGAATATAATCAGCAATAAATGCAGAGTTTGTTATCACTGTAACATCTTTTTTTGTTTTAGCTATTTCTTGAGCTACCAAAGCACAAGAAGAACCTGATTCGATCATTACTGTTTCTCCATCACTAATTGTTTCAACAGCACATTTTGCTATTCTTTGTTTATTTTCATAATGATAAGCTAATCGAATATTGATATCGTCACATTCATTTAAACGTGCAAAACCATGTTCTCTAATTACAATTCCTTTTGATTCTAAAACATCTAAATCTTTTCGAATCGTTACTTGTGATACTTCTAAGATATCCGATAGTTTGACAACTTCTAATTTCTTATATTCTGTTAATAAATCTAATATTTTAGCATGTCTTTTATTCATGTGATTCACCTCTATCACAACAATAACACAGCCCTATTCCATTAGCAAGTATTTGTCCTTTCATTTGAATAAAATAAGAGTAAAGAACGAATTCTTTACTCTATATCATATACATATTTTTCAAAATAAGCATCCATAATCTCTGCTGCAATAAGATGCGTATAAGATCCACTATTTTTTCTAGGTAATACGATTGCAAAAACAACTTCAGCTTCACCGTCAATTGCTGACCATCCAGTTGCTGCAAGATTAGAATAATCAACACCTGTACCAGTTGAATAATCAAAAACCTGAGCAGTACCAGATTTCACATACATATCATAATCATAATCGCTAGTTTGCCATCCACTATAACAAGTTCCATAAGTTTGCGTAACACAATCTGAATAACCTTCCCAAATTCTTTCAAAAGCCAAGTCTTCATCTTCAATAATATCCATTACTTCTACATCATTACTATAGGTTGTATAAGCTTCTCCTAAACTATCTGTTTGGAATCCACTTAAAACTAGTCGAGGTGATACCTTGACACCTTTATTTGCAATCGTCGCAGTATATTGTGCTAATTGAATTGGTGTATAACTATCATATTGTCCAATAACGAAGTCTAACAATAAACCAGATGTACGGTTTGAATAAGAGCCACGATATCCTAAGGCTTCTTCTGGAACATCGATTCCTGTTTTTACTCCAAGTCCTAATTCAGCATAAGATGCTCGCAATGTATCAAAAGCAGTTGTATTAATAACCAAAGATTGATTATAAGAATAACTTCCTCCTCCTAAACGAATAGCAATATTAAACATATAAACATTCGAAGATCTAGCTAGCGCATAAACATCATCAACCCATCCCATATCAGTCCAAGAAGATTTTTCTGCAGTATCTTTGATTTTGATAGGAGTATCATAAAACTCTTCACCAGGGTAAATCAAATCATTTTTATAAGCAGTATAAATTGTTCCACCTTTTACTGTAGAACCCATTAAATATGCACTCTTGTAATTACCATCCGCATAATCATAAACAGTCCCTGTCTCTCGATCGATTGTTTTACCAGACATAACCAAAACATCACCCGTATCTGCATCCATTAAAATAAAGAAAGCTTCTGTAAAAAACTCATTATCCGTAGTGGAAACTAAAACATCTGTTAACAGCTCATCCGCTAAGGTTTGAAGTTCCCAATCAATCGTCAACTGTAAACTAGTTCCTCCTACCCCTTCACTTTCTTCTTCTTTATAATAATTACCATTTTCATCAACAGATATTGTATAAGTAGAATCAATTCCTCGTAATAATGTATCATACTCTTCTTCTATCCCAGAGACACCCACACGAGAGTTGTTTTGTAAACCTAAACTAAGCAATTCATTTGCAAGTTCAATTGGTAATCCTTGAGATGAAGTTGTTACAGTACCCAATACACCTGAAAAAGAACTACCCATCACTTTAACACGAGACCAATCACTGCTAACCGAAACACATTTCAATAAATTCGCATTAGCACCAATAATACTCGCCTCTTCTACCGACAAGTTTTCTACTAATGTAATTGTTCCACTTCCAGTAGCACCTATTAAATAAACAATACAAGTATACATTAATGTTTCATCATCCATGTATTCTTCCATTAATTCTTCCGTAATTAATCCTATTTGTAATGCATATAATGCACTAGAGTAATCATCACTTAATTGTAAACTAACTTCTTGTTCTTCTGTAATTAAAGCATTAACAATATCCGGATATGCTATTAAAAAATAATCTTTCGATTCTCTGGTAGAAATAGAATCTACATTGACTTCACAATTAGCAATTAAAAAGTTTGCAATTAACTCAGTTTGAGCACTACTCGTACTACTACCATAATAAATTGCACTTAAAGAATTCTCATTTACAACTAAATCAACCCCATTACGATCAGTAATAGTTCCCCTTGTTGCATCAGTAGTATATTCTACAACCCCATATTGTTCTAATTTAACAATATATAAATCATGATTCGTTACCTGGATATAATATAATCGAACTAACAAAACAATAGCAAGCATAAAAAGAGCTCCTAAAACAATAAATAGTCGTTTTTGGATAAGAATATCTTTTTTGTTTTTTCTTTCTAATTCAACTTCATTCATTCCTTCAAAATGAATGTCACTAAATTCTTTTTTGTTAAATTTCATATTATTCCTCCATTAATTGGTATTATAAACTAGTTTAATTTTAATGTAAATAAAAGAGCAAATTTCACATAAAAATAAAAAGTGGTAGTACCACTTTTTAATCATCATCCACTGAAAGAATAGCCATAAATGCTTCTTGAGGAATTTCTACACTTCCTACTGCTTTCATTCTTTTCTTTCCTTCTTTTTGTTTTTCCAAAAGTTTCTTCTTACGAGAAATATCTCCCCCATAACATTTTGCTAATACATTTTTACGCATTGCTTTAATCGTAGTACGGGCAATAATTTTCCCTTGTAAAGCTGCTTGTATCGGCACTTCAAACATTTGTTTTGGAATGATTTCTTTTAGTTTTTCACAAATAACTTTCCCTCTATTATAAGCAAAATCTTTGTGCACAATAATCGATAATGCATCAACAATTTCAGCATTTAATAAAATATCCATTTTTTGTAATTTACTTGTACGATAACCAATTATTTCGTAATCAAAAGAAGCATATCCTTTGGTACTTGATTTTAATTTATCAAAAAAATCATATACTATTTCTGATAAAGGAATAGCATAAATAACATTTCTACGTAAATCATCAATATATTCTATATCAATATATTCTCCTCTTTTAGATTGACACAATTCCATAATAGTTCCTACATAATCACTAGGAGTCATAATAGAAGCTTTTACGTATGGTTCTTCAATATGATCAATTAATTGAGGATTCGGTAATAGCGAAGGATTATCAATAATTTGCATTGAACGATCTGTTAAAAAACAATGATAAATAACAGATGGTGCAGTTGCAATTAATTCTAAATCAAATTCTCTTTCTAATCTCTCTTGGATAACATCCATATGTAGTAATCCTAAAAATCCACATCTAAATCCAAAACCTAATGCTTGTGATGTTTCTGGTTCAAATTCTAAAGCAGAATCACTTAGTTTCATTTTTTCTAAAGCTTCTCTTAAGTCTTTGTATCTTGCATTATCAATTGGGTATAACCCACAAAATACCATTGGATTTAATTGACGATAACCAGGTAATTGTTCTGTTGATTCATTTTGTAATGTTGTGATTGTATCACCAACATGAACATCTTGAATCGATTTAATTGATGCACAAACCCAACCTACTTCTCCTGTTACTAATTTATCTTTTTTTACTTCTTTTGGTGTTCTAACACCTACTTCCGTAACTTCATAAGTAGCATCTGTTGCCATAAACTTAATTGTATCACCAACAGCTATTTGTCCTTCTTTTAGACGAACAAAGACAATAACACCACGATAGGAATCATACAAAGAATCAAAAATCATAGCCTGTGTTGGATTATCAATAGAACCAGTTGGTGCTGGAACATTTTGTACAACATTTTCTAAAACATCAATAACATTTAAACCTGTTTTAGCAGAAATTAATGGTGCATGATCTGCTGGTAAGCCAATAACATCTTCTATTTCTTGAATGATGCGTTGAGGATCAGCACTTGGTAAATCAATCTTATTAATTACTGGTAATATTTCTAACTCATTATCTAACGCTAAATATACATTAGCTAATGTTTGTGCTTCCACACCCTGAACTGCATCAACCACTAAAACCGCCCCTTCACAAGCTGCTAAAGATCGAGATACCTCATAAGTAAAGTCAACATGACCTGGTGTATCTATTAAGTGAAATAAATAAGTTTCACCATCTTTTGCAACATATGATAATTGAACTGCATTTAATTTAATAGTGATGCCACGTTCTCTTTCTAAATCCATACTATCTAAAAGCTGTGCTTTCATCTCTCGATTAGAGACAGCTTGTGTTAATTCTAAAATACGATCTGCTAAAGTACTTTTTCCATGATCGATATGGGCAATGATAGAAAAATTACGAATTTTACTTTGATCAATATTCATTATAGTCACCCACCTTCATCGGATTCTAATTATAACAAAAATTGTCTATTAACTCAATTGATTTTCAATAAAATAACTTCTTTATATTCCTATTCTGTTTTATAGTTTAAATCTCTATTAAGAAAATATTTATCAATATAAGTTACCTTCTCTGCAACTACCTCCGTTAACGTAATTCTTTGTTTTTCTGATGTTTCTATCGTTCGTGTTTGTAATCGTCCTTTGACACCAATCATTGAGCCTATTTGAGCACAATCCACTAATGTTTCAGCGATCCCACGCCAAAGCACAACCGTTACAAAATCTGACTCTACCACACCAACTCCATTCTTAAACCCTTTTTCTATCTCTAAAACACAAGTACTCAACTTAATCGCAGCTCCCACTTCTTTTAAAACAGGTTTTTTTACAACCCTTCCTAATAAAATCACTTCATTAATCATATTTTATCCCTCTCTTTCTACATCTATTTTATATAGAATAAAATTTTAAGTAAAATTTGTTAAAAAGAGAAAAAGAGCTATAAAATCATCGCTACATGAAAAAAATGTCGAAAATATTTCACTATTGAAAATTACTGCTCATATATAATTGATTGTATAAAAAAAAGAACAATGAAAATAAAAAAAGAAGGCATTTAGCCTTCAATTACTACATAAGCAATAGCATATTCTTTTTCATGAGCAATAGAAACATGTGTGTTTGGATAATTAATATATGGTTTTCCTAAATCATCATTCAATATAGTAATATCTTGAAAAGCCACTTTTCCAATACCAGTTCCTAAAGCTTTTACGTATGCTTCTTTACAAGCAAAACGTCCTGCTAAAAATTCTGCTTTTCGATTGGATGTTGTAAACAACTGATAAATAGAATATTCTTCATCACTAAGAACTCTTCTTGCAATCCGATCTTGTTCCTTCACTCGATCAATCTTAATAATATCGACACCAATTCCTTTAATCATTAGTCATTAAACTTCTTTTCATATAAACTCATTAATTCATCTAAAGACATATCATCTTCAATTTCATCTATTAATGAAGGGACTTTTTCTTCACTTGATGAATTGAAATCTAATTTAAATTCACCAGTTCTTTGTTCAATTATTTTTAATTCATTTTGTTCTTCTTCAATCATTTTTGCATAGTTTCTTAGATTATCTTCAACAGTAGGTTCATTTTCGAAAGGATCCACTACTTCTTCTTTTACTTCTACTACTTCTTCTTTAGCTTCTACAAAAACATCCTCTTCCTCTTCATCACCAAAAAAAGGACTGATGACAGTAACTAATGAACTATTATAAGTTTTCGCTTTTTTCTTAGTAACTGTTTTTTTAGATTCAACTTCTGTTTTTGCAGAAGGACCTAATATTGGAGAAATAACTTGACTCATATAATATGGTTCCGCTTTAACAGGTTCTTTTTTTACTTCTTTTACAATCGGCTTTTTAACCTCTTCTTTGACTTCATCATTGTAAATCAAAGGTTCAGAAAAACGTTCCTGTTTGCGTTTTTCAACAACAGGTGCTACCGGTTCAAAATATTCCTCCTTGCTTTGTTTACCAAAAATATTCTTAAACATAACTTTCCCCTCCTCTAGAAGATAAATTCTTGTCCTACTTGATACTCCTCACCATTTAAAATCAAAATACCTGGCACATCAGGTGCTCCGGGTAACTTTAATTCTCTGGCTGAACACAACATTCCATTTGAAGGAACTTTACGTAAAGTTGAAGGTTTAATAATCATTCCTGAAGGCATTACACTTCCAATCGTAGCCACTACTACTAATTTACCTTCACCAACATTACTAGCCCCACAAACAATCTGTGTACTCTCATTACCAAGGTTCACAATACAAACATGTAAATGATCACTATCTGGATGATCTTTCATTTCTACAACTTGACCAACAATAAACTTATAAGAAAAATCACTAGAAACTAATTCTAATTCATTTGCTTGTAACAATTTATTCATTGAATCAACAAATTCTTCCGTAATTTTAACTAATCCAGTATTTAAATTTTCAAAATAAATACTAGCACTAAGTACATTATAACCAATAACTTTATTATTTTCATCATATAAAATAACTAAATCATTGTTTTTTTCATATCGAACAGTATTTCCTTGTCCTAAACGAACTAATAAAACATCTCCAATACCATCTTGATTATAAAATGCATGTAATAACATATTCTCTCCTACCCAAGCGTATCTATAAAAGCTTGTATTTCTTCTCTTGATTTTCTTAACTTACTAACAAATCTTCCAATAACTTCCCCATTATCAAATGCCACAAAAGAAGGAATTCCTAAAACATCTAAATCTTTACATAAATCAATAAAGTTATCTCTATTAATCATATAAAAAGTATAGTCTTTATTTGCTTCTACTATTTCTCCAATAAAAGGTTTAATAAAAACACAGTCCGGACACCAATCAGCGGTAAAAAGAAAAACAGACTTTTCTTTACATGCATTTTCAAATTGTTCTAAACTTAAAATCTCTATTAATTTATCCATTTTTATGCCTCAAATCTACCAACAAATTTATATATTGGTCCTTTCTCACAGAATTTACGTTCATACTCCGTCATAATATTATTTTCAGCTTCAACAGTTTGATGTAAATCTAAAAATACTTGTTCAAATTTCATGCCATAGTTTTGGAATGAAACTAAAGAATATTCAAACAAACCTCTGTTATCTGTTTTAAATTCTAAATGTCCTTGTTGATTTATAATATTTTGATAAATAGGTAAAAAAGTTTCTGATGTTAAACGACGTTTAGCATGTCTTGACTTTGGCCAAGGATCACTAAAATTTAAATACACTAATGATATTTCATTTTCTTCAAATACTTCTAACAATTCTATTGCATCATAGCTCATTAAACGTAAGTTTGGTAAAACACCACTAGTTTGTACTTTTTTAGTAGCAATCGCTAGTACGGATGGATATTTCTCTATTCCAATAAAATTAATATCTGGATATTTAACAGCATTGTTATAAATGAAATCCCCTTTCCCCATACCTACTTCAATATAAATAGGATGATCATTATTAAAAACTTGACTCCATTTATTTTTAAATTTTGTTGGTTCTAAAACCACAAATTCCTTATTTTCTTCTAAAATATCCAATGCTTTTGGATTGTTTCTTAATCTCATTTACTTACCTCCATAATCTTAATAATTTTATCATAACTCATCAAATAAGTCATTAATTTCTTGTTCATCCAATTCTCTAAATTCTCCCAATTCTAATGATTGGTCTAATTCAATGGAACGAATCTGAGTTCTTTTTAAATAAGTAACAGGTTTACCAATCGCATCAAACATTTTTTTAACTTGATGAAATTTACCTTCTTGTATTACTACTTCTATTTCACTAGAATCTTCATCCGTGGAAAGAATTGTTAACTTAGAGCTTTTACAAACATAGCCAGTATCAATTTCTACTCCTTTATAAAAAGTTTCAACATCATATTGATCTACTACCCCTTCTATTTTAGCATAATAAACTTTATCATGATTTCTACTAGGAGCAAGTAAACGATGTGCAAAATCACCATCATTACTAATTATTAAAAATCCTTCCGTATCAATATCTAATCTTCCTACAGGAAATAAATCATAATTATCATAACCTTCTATTAATTCTAAAACAGTAGGATGAACATTATCTTTTGTAGCACTAATATAACCAGCTGGTTTATTTAACATTAAATAGACATATTGACGATATTCTATTAATTCATTATCAAAATAAACTACATCCTTTTCTACATCAATTTTATAATCGTCCTTTTTTATAATTTGTTCATTTACACAAACGTATCCTTTTCGAATATATTTTTTCACCTCGCTACGAGTACCAATACCGCAGTGTGCTAATAACTTATCTAATCGCATATTTATACTACCTTTCTATATCTAAAATATTATACCACGGATAATCGAGTAGGAGATAAATAATTAATTTATTTATCGTCCTCTCACACCACCGTATGTACCTACTAACATTCTCTATTACTCTATCTGCTGCTTTTTGACTTCCTACCAATATTTGCACATCAGCGGCATATCTTACGAAGTTTAGTTGTCTTGCTTCTAATTCTTTGTCCAACACATCAAGCATAATATTTGATAATAATGGACTAAGATTTCCACCCTGTGGCGTTCCGATTGTTGATTCTTTATATTCGTCATCAATCATGATTCCACTTCTTAGGAATTTTCTAATTAGGGATATTACATCACCATCTTTTACCTGTTGACTCACTAGTCGAATTAGTTTATCATGATGAACATTATCAAAGAATTTCTCTAAGTCAATATCTACCATCCAATGCAATCCTTCATTCATGTGCTCTAACACTTTTATGATTGCCATCTCACAGTTTCTACCCGGTCTGAACCCATAGCTATGTTCACTAAATATTGGTTCATAGATTGGTGTTAATACTTGCACTATCATTTGGTGTACCATTCTATCTTTTACTGTTGGTATTCCAAGTAATCTTACTCCACCATTCTCTTTTGGTATTTCTACCCTTCTGGATAGGTTACAATAAACTACACAGTTATTATAAGAACGAGTATTATTAATAATAACTGAAAAGGAGGCTATAGAATGAGAAGAGAAAGACGTATTTTTACAACTGCATTTAAAAAACAAATGGTTGATTTGTATCACGGTGGCAAACCAAGAGCAGATATTATCCGTGAATACGATCTAACACCTTCCGCTTTTGCTAAGTGGATTAGGCAATCTGAATCAACTGGTTCATTTAAAGAAAAAGATAATTTATCTATTGAACAAAAAGAACTAGCTAAGTTAAGAAAACGTAATAAACAATTAGAAATGGAAAATGATATTTTAAAGCAAGCGGCGCTGATAATGGGACGAAAATAAAAGTTATTTTAGCGAACAAACATAAGTACAGTATTAGCGCCATGTGTAGATTTTTAAACATAGCTAGATCAAGTGTTTATTATCATCCTGTTAAAAGAGATGAAGATATTGAAATTTCAAATAATATTAAAAATATATTTCAACAAAGTAGAAACAACTATGGTGCTAGAAAGATAAAAATAGAGTTATCTAAAATTGATTTAGTTGTGAGTAGACGTCGTATTCGTCGTATTATGAATGAATTAGGGTTAGTATCTAATTACATGGTGAAACAGTATAAAGTAACTAAAACAACATGTAATAATGACCTTATTGATAATGTTGTCAATCGAGAGTTTGATAGAGAAAAAAGTCTTGACGTAGTAGTGAGTGATTTAACCTATGTAAATGTTTTAGGCAAGTGGAATTATGTATGTCTACTAATCGGTCTTTATAACAGAGAGATTATAGGATATTCCTGTGGGAAACATAAGACAGCAGATTTAGTGAAAAAAGCATTTACTACAGTTAATAGAGATATCAATGCTATTAAAATATTTCATTCAGACAAGGGCAGTGAATTTAAAAATAAAATCATAGATGAAATATTAACAGTGTTTAATATTGAACGTTCATTAAGTGCTAAGGGATGTCCGTATGATAATGCAGTAGCAGAGGCTACGTACAAAGTATTCAAGACGGAATTTGCTTTCAATCGTGTATTCAATAGTTTTGAAGAACTGGAACTTGAATTGTTCGATTATATTAACTGGTTCAACAATATTAGAATTCATGGATCATTAAATTACATGACACCTGTAGAATATCGCCAAATGTCCTTATAAAAACTGTCCGAAAAAGTGTTGACAATCCAAACTTCTATTTTGAAGCCGAAGAAGAAGATGTCTATAGAAAATATGGGAAAAGTAAAGAAAACAGACCAAACCCAATTGTTCAATATGGTCTATTCATGGATGGGAATGGTATTCCCATCGCTGATATTTGTTTTAGTGGGAATAAAAATGAATAGTTTTCTATGATGGAATTAGAAAAACAAATCGAACAAGATTTTCAATTTTCAAAGTTTGTTGTATGTGCTGCTGCAGGATTAAATGGATGGGAAAATAAAGTATATAATGATAAAAAGAAAAATGGTGCTTATATTGTAACCCAACCAATCAAAAAACTAAAAAAGAATCTTAAAGAATGGTCTATAGATCCAAGTGGCTGGAAACTATTGGGAAGTGATACACTTTATGATATAAGTGTTTTAGAAGATATTACTATGATCCATGGTGTTGCCTATCAAACATCAAATCTTGTTTTCTATAAAAATCGATGGGAAAAGACAACAAAGAAAACAACACAGCAGTCATCAAAATACACATTAGAAGAACATCTTATCGTAACCTACAGCACGAAGTATCAAAAATATCAATCACATATACGAGATAAGAAAATAGAACGTGCAAAGAAGTTATTAAACAACCCAGGGAAGATAGGTACAGATAATCCCAGAAATCCAAAGTATTACATTCAAAGTATGAATACAACTACGAATGGAGAAGTAGCGAAAGAAACTTATTATTCTATTAATTATGAAAAAATAGTACAAGAAAGTACGTATGATGGTTTTTATGCAGTAGTAACAGATTTAGAAGATACGGATTTATCCATTATTATCCAATCAAACAAACAGAGATGGGAAATAGAAGAAAGTTTTGAAATCATGAAAAGTGAATTAAAAACAAGACCGATTTATGTATCTAAAGAAGAATCTATTAATGGTCACCTATTAACATGCTTTCTTTCATTATTAGTATATAGAATCTTGGAAAAAGAATATTTACAAGAGAAATACACATGTAATGAAATCATTTCAACATTACGAGAACTGAATGTTACACATATAAATGGCTGTAATTATATTCCTTCCTTTAAAAGAACAATAATTGTGAATGAAATGGCAGAATTATTTGGATTCCAACCATCTAGAGAGATACTTACACAAAAATATTTAAATAAATTTACAAGAGTAGTGAATTCAAAACAAAGTACGAAAATAAAATAATAATAAAAAACAGTAAAAACCTTTATTATATAAGGGCTTTTGCTGTTTTATTTGTCTCAAACTGTAAAACTAGAGATAATAATACTCTATATATTCTTCTATTGGAAACATTAGCTGATGAATACAGGTAAATATCTATTTAATGATATTTACTTCCCCATTTTTTGTTATGAACTGCCACACTGTTGGATAAATTAGTCTAAGTTGAGAGGGTAATATTATTGTATTAAATGGTGATTTAGTGTTATTGCATCAAACGATATCTTTATTTATACTACTATACCCACAAGCTTATTCTGTAGTAATAGTAAACATAAAAATAGTCGCTAACTTAATAGCAACCATTTTATGTTTTAAAGAATTACTCCTATTTGTTTTTACTTTTAAACTCGAATATTTCTATCATTTTTTCAGCCATATCAACTAATAAAATCGAATTCATTAAATGACATTGTGCATGCACCAACAGAATATCCAACTCAACTTTTTCATTTTTTGCATGAGCAACCAATAATTCAGTTTGTACTTTATGGGCAAGAGATTGTTCTTTTTGTGCTTCTTTTAACAACTCTTTAGCTTGGTCATAATCATCATTCTTTATTAAATCTAACGCCTCATAACCAAGAGTAGTGGCATTACCTGAATGTAAAATAAGATTCATAGATATATTTTCCATAGTTATTCACCACTTGCTGATTCTTCTAACAATATATCTTTGTCATACGATTTCAAGAATGGTATATACATTAACACTTGAATTACCAATAATACCATCCATAATGCACCTGCTTTCCAATCTAATGTTGCTAGCGTTGCGTTAATTGGCCCTGGTAATGTAAACGGAAAAGCAAAGATAGCTTTATTAATTAATCCGCTTGACATAAATACATAAGCTGTCGCAACCCCTGAAACATGTGTCAAAAAGAAAGGAATAAATAATTTAAAGTTGTACACAAGAGGCATACCGAAAATAACAGGTTCACTAATTTTAAAGATACTAGGAACAAAACCAACTTTTGCAACTGCTTTTAATCTTTCACTTTTACAAACTAATAATATCGCAATACAAGTACTGATTGTTCCAATTTCAAAAATAGGAATTACGGCAGTAAAAGTGTATGGCAACTCTAATCCTAAATTATAAGCTTCTAAATTTGCAGCAATATTATATGCAATTAAAGGTTGAACCACAGAATTAATAATAGAAGTTCCATGAATACCTAACCACCAAAGTATTCTTGCAAAAGAATAAAGAAGAATAACTGCACCTAATGAATCTGATGCTTGCAAGAATGGTGATAATATTTGTAATACAAAAGCTGGAAATAAGAATCCTAATGAATTAAATACACATCTTATCCCTATAAAGATCACGAATACCACAGTTGAAGGAATTAATGCTGCAAATGTATCTGAAACCATAGCTGGAACAGATGGTGGCATACTAATCTTAAATTTAGATTGACCTAAAACATTCAATAATTCCACTACTACAATCCCTATAACAAATGCAGAGAACATCCCTTGAGCTCCTAAATATGTAATAGACATAGAAGCAGTAGAGGTATCTGTTATCGTTCCAAAATCCACTGTTAGCATCAAAAATGATACAGTGCCCATAATTGTAGGATTTAAAGGATTCATTTTATAATATGATGACATCTTATAAATTACACCAAATAAAACAAATATTCCAATCATTCCCATTGTTACATTGTAAAACAATGTTAACTCTGTCGCATAAGCAGTTGCAAATTCTGACCATGCTATTAAAATACCATTTGTCGTATTTGAAGCACTAAATGGCGGTGTTTTAATAATACTAACAACACTAGAAATCATTGTTATCGTTAAAGCTCCCATCGCCCCTTGTTGTATCGATTTAATAAATCGATGTTCACTGATTTTCCCTAATTTAGGGAGTAATGTGTCTGCGATAAATTCTCTCATTTTAATTCCTCCTCTTATACTCAGACTAGTTATTTTCTTTAATCATTTTTACTGCTTTTTCATACGTTTCTTTCCCACGAACCAATCCATAATCAATGTGTTCAATCACTGCAATTGGTTTACCTAAATGTCCGTATGTTTCTTTAACACTTTTTAATTTATGAGCAATTTGAGGCCCTAACAACACCACATCAAAATCATCAATTAAATTTCCCAAATCAGAAACTGCGTGTGCTTCAATAACTGGGCTATCCCCTATTGCATTAGCATGATCTATCATTTTAGAAACTAATAAACTTGTAGAAAATCCTCCTGCACATATTAGTAAAATTCTCATTTTCCATACCCCCTTTCCTATTTATTTAATTTTAATTTCTCTACCTACATCCAATTTAACATGACTACTCCGATGCGTCAAATCGTCTATTTTCCCTAATATTTAGGAAAATAAATGTCATTAAACAAATGTAGTTTTACACATATTGGACTGTAAACACTATCCGTTTAACCACTATTCCCATTGAATTTAAACTACTGATTTTATAAACAAAAACTCTAGTACTAAAAACGATAGGTAGCTTAAATTAACTTGGGGTTTTGTCCTGCTTTCCATTAACTTGGGGTTTTCATCTTTTTCGCTTTAAACTTATGGGGTTTATTATCCACAATTCGAATATTTCTAAAAATAAGCTATTAGTTTGTAGTGCTCTACATTCCTAATAGCTTTTTATGTTATGATAATAAAAAAAGAGAGACGCTATCAACTTTGCCGGTTCTGCGTTACTCTCTTAACACCAACACTCACAAAGGAGGTTGCACTATTATGATACATGTAAATTCAAAGAACTTCAATACTACTACTACAAATATTCAACAATATTTTATTGATTTCTATCAATCTATTCCTTTAGAAGAACTTACTTGTCCAAATTGTGGTGCTAGACTTATTCGTTATGGTACGTATTCACGTACTTTAAAAACAAATGGAAAATCTAATTCTATACAAATTCAAAGAGTATGTTGTACGAATATTTATTGTACTTGTCGTCATCATGCATTGATTCCTTCTGTATTACTTCCTGGTTGTCAATTACTATCAAAAGACATATTTGCGATTCTTCATGCTTATCATACACATAGTACTTATGATACTATTCTTTCTACCAATCCATTATTGGACTTACGTTGGATCCAACATATTATTCATCGCTTTATTAACTACTGTTCTATAGAAAGTATCTCGATACTTTCTAATAATACATTTCTTGAAAATTACTATTATCATTATTCTAGAGGATTTATGATAAGTCCTCATTATTCCTATTGTTTTTATACTATACCAACATAGGATTCCTATTCATCTTCTTCTTTTTTTATTATTCTAAAGATAGATAAAGAAAAGAAGGAGTTGATAATGATGAAATTATCAAATAAAGCAGCTATAAGCTATGATTTATCTTGGGGTGGTGATAGATTATGAATGATGATACTCTCACTATGTCCATTTGCCGTGATGACATCTTACAGTTATTCAATTTAGAAGCAAAACGTATTGATAGCTTTGAAATACGTCCTACTTTGTTTAATGAATTAGAAATTCATGTAAAACTAAGCCGATGTTATCAAACATGTCCATGTTGTCATAATAAGACCAATACTGTAAAAGACTATGTTCCTAAAAAAATCACACATTCCTTACTACACTCTAAACCGACCTATATCTTCTATAACGCTAGAAGATATCGTTGTAAAATATGTGGAAAATCATTCTATGAAGAAAATCCGTTCACCCATGAAAAAGCAAGAATTTCTGCCTTGACCGTATATAATGTCATTGAAGAATTCAAAAGTCCTAGAGCTACTTTTAGTGATGTTGCTGCACGTTATCATATTTCTACTACCTCCGTAATCAATTTGTTTGATCAACATGTTTCTGTAGCCAGAAAAACTCTTCCTAGATACTTGTGCCTGGACGAAAATTATGCGTTCAAATATGACAAGAGTAACTACTGTTTTGTCCTCGTTGATTTACTAACCAAGGATGTTGTTGATATATTACCTTCACGTAAAAAGTTAGATCTATTACGTTACTTTGAAGCTATCCCTTTAGAGGAAAGAGAAGGTGTTGAACTCGTTGTTTCTGACTGTTGGAAAACATATCGTGATGTAGCTAAAAAGATGTTACCCAATAGTAAGTTTGTAGTAGATAAGTATCATATTCTAGCCGATCTTACAAAACGTGTAGATCGTATACGTATTGATGTTATGAATGAAAACTATGTGAAGATTAGTGCAAAAGAATTAGACGCTCTACCGCCTGATAAGAAAGCAGAAATCATTCAAAAGAAACATACATACTATGTATTAAAGAAATTCAATTGGTTAATCCATACCAATCATAAGAAAAAGAAAAAAAGAGAAAATGGAAAGATAATTGAATACTATGCTTTAGACCCTAATAATGAAAAGAAATATAACTATGCATTAAGTAAGTTCCTTAACTTTTATGATTTATATGACCTTGTCTATCATTGTGATCCTAGATTAACAGAAGCAGTAGAACTAAAGGAATCTCTGGTTCGATTTTATAAGCAATCAACCTATAAGAATGCAAAACATAATCTAGATGAAGTGATTAAAGAATTTGAAGAAAGTACCCTCCCAGACATGAGAAAATATGCTTCTACATTAAAAGAATGGAAGAAAGGAATCATCCATTCATTTATACCTATAGATTCCCCTGTTCCTAGAACTGCAACCAATGCGATTATAGAAAATAGAAATAAACTAATCAAAGATATTAAACGTGGTGGTAACGGATTCCGTTGTTGGCCAAGATTCCGTAATCGTATACTCTTTGCCCTAAATAGCGAAAGCACCATGCATCTCAATCCAATAAAAAAAGAGAAACAACAAGATACCTAGTATCATTGTCATTTCCCTAAAACATAAGTTTTAAAACACTCTTCTTAGTCCTATAAACTTTGGGGTTTCGATAAAACCCCAAGTTATCTTATAGCCAAATAAGTACTATACCCCAGAACTATTTATAGTGCCAAACGATATTTCTACCATTTTACAATTACTAGAGTTTTTAACTATATTCTAAATATAAATTCCGAAAGAGAATTTGACTTAGCCAGTAGCTTCGTCTTCTTAGATGTACCAAGCTTTTCTATTAATAAATACAATTTGTTTAAATTTTCATCACTTTTTATACCATTTAAAACTATTACTTCTATTTTTCTGTTTAAATGATATATTGGTTTCTTTAAAACCATCACTGCTGACATTGTTGAATTACTGTCTAATAGCATGGTATGAGGAATGGCAACACCATTAGACATAATAGTAGAATATGCTTCCTCTCTTTCTATTATTGCCTGATAATACTTTTCTACATCCGAAAAATATCCATATTCATACATTTTCTGTGTCAAAAAATATAAGGCTTCATAATAATTCATTTCTTTTTCACCTGTGAAAAATAGTCTCTCATCAAAATAATCAAAATAGCTCTCTAAATCCACTATATTTACTGAATAGAAATTTACATACCTTTTTATTTTATTTAAATCACTTTGTTGGACAAAGGGATTTATTTTTACAATAATATCATCCCCCTTTTTCTTCAAGAGATCAGTGCTTAAAATAATATCATACTTATCTTCTATCTCTTCATTTTCATAATATATTTTAGATACGCAATTAATTATCTCAATTTTACCAACAAAATAATTATTTAACTTAATTTTTAAATACCTCAAATTACTGTTCTCTAAATCAGAAACTATTAAGATTTTTGTTTTTATATTTATAATTTCTAGTGCTGCCGCTACATGTAAAGTTATGTATGATATTTCTGAATCATTCATATTCAATCCATGATTTTGATGGATTATTTTTTTTAACAAGATGCTCATTTCACTAGCTAAATAAAACTTACTTTTTATTTCTTCTGTTAACGGATTAAACTCATCAACATCGTCATTTAATCTTTGCATTAAGTAGACAATATGATAATTAATTTGTTCAATAAAGCTACTATTTAAACTAAAATCTAATCCATAAGTATCTTTTATAAGAGATATAAACTCTTTTACATCGTCTTCAAATAAATTGGAATTTATTTTATCATCACTTTTAATGGAATTACTAATTATTTTATCAATATATCTTAAATCATCATTTGAAAATGATGCACTAAAGTTTTTCACTATAATTTCATATACACTTTTTGTAAGTGGATGATATCTGTCCACACTATTTGAAGATGTCCCAGGATTAAATTTATCTCTTATAACCATCAAAACACATAAAACAGTTATGGTGATTAAATTTTTATTTGATATTGTTAAATTATTCTTAGCAAACAATTGATATATATCTTTATAAGTATCTTCTACTTTCTTGGATACACTAACATCATTAGTAATATAACCAGTTATGCTAGATAACAACACAATACTTTCCTCAGTACTTAAATAACTTTTTACTATCTCGTTAAATAAGTATATGTAATCCTTGTCTTCTTCATGTTTAGAATTCTTTTTATACTCTAAAAGTAAATCCTTAATGTATCTTACATCATTTTGAATAGTCGTTTGAGCGCAATATAGTGTTTTACATATTTCATTAATCGTACTAAATTGATTGACGCAGGCAAAGAAAGTAAGTAAATATACCCTTCTTTCAAATGGATCAATAGGCATATATTGATCTACTCCTAGCTTACCAATATATGCTATGACTTCATCTTTTTTTTCGATAAAATATCCTTTTTTTGTGTTGCTTTCTATGCATATCCCTATTTTTCTAAAATCAGAATTTATTTCAGAAATATCACTTCTAATCGTTCTTGTACTAACTGATAACTCTTTTGCCAACATATCACTGGATACAAATTGATTGGAATTACATAAGATTGTGAGTATACTTAATAATCTTTTCTTCAATTCAATTCACACCTTTCTATATTGAACTATTTTATAATTCTCTACCATTAGTTTCTATGACATGCTTATACCAGTCAAAAGATTTTTTCTTGCTACGTTTCATAGTCCCATTTCCTTCATTGTCTCTATCTACATAAATATAACCATAGCGTTTAGACATTTGACCTGTCCCTGCAGATACAATGTCTATTGGACC
This sequence comes from Tannockella kyphosi, assembly GCF_021054785.1. Taxonomy (GTDB): domain Bacteria; phylum Bacillota_I; class Bacilli_A; order Erysipelotrichales; family Coprobacillaceae; genus Tannockella; species Tannockella kyphosi. The sequence goes on from NZ_CP088239.1 coordinate 992,499, forward strand.
CCAAGAAGTATAGGCAATTACATCAACACCATCTTCACAAATTGCATCTCCAATTGCACTAATATGCTGTCTTAAGTAATCAATTCTATAGTCATCTATGATTTCTCCATTTTCGTTAACTACATCTTCAGCACCAAGTCCATTTTCTACAATCATCAACGGAAGTTGATATTTATCATATAATTCATTTAAACCAATTCTTAATCCAATAGGATCAATTTGCCAACCCCAAGAAGTTGATGGTAAATACGGATTTTTTATTCCTCTAATTATATTACCTCCTGTCGCTTTCAACTGTTCAGGACTAGACCCACGAACAGTTGAATTATAATAACTAAACGCAATATAATCTACTTTCCCTGCTAATAATATTTCTTTTTCTTCTTCTGTAACTTCAATCTTTGCATTCGCATTTTCTAAGATTTTTAGCATGTTCGGTGTATATTTCCCATGTACATGACAATCAGCAAAGAAATTCATACCTTGTTTGAATTTCATAAGTTCAAAATTATCTTCAGGACTACAGCTGTAGGCATATGCCGTAGGATAAAGCAACATACATCCCACTTTACAATCCTTATCAATCTCATGAGCATACTTGACAGCGATAGCTGAACAAACTAATTGATTATGAGCAGCTTGATATAAATCTGACTTGTTATCTCTAACTGAATTTAAGCTTTGTCCTGGTAAATAAGGAAGTCCATTTATTTCATTAAATGTTAGCCAATATTTAACCAATCCTTTATATTCAGATATTACAGTTTTTGCATATCTTTCAAAACATTCTATATATTTTTTGTTAGACCAAGATCCGTAAGTTTTATACATATAGAACGGTGTGTCTGCATGAAATAAAGTAATAATCAGCTCAATATTTAACCTTTTACATTCTTCGAAAAATTCTCTATAAAATTGTAAACCCTCAGCATTTGGTTCTAATTCATCTCCGTTAGGATAAATTCTAGTCCATGCAATTGAAGTTCTCAAACACTTAAATCCCATTTCATGAAATAATGCTAAATCTTCCTTATAATTATGATAAAAATCAATAGCATCATGACTTGGGTAGTATACCCCGTCTAAAAGTCCATCTGTATATTCTCTCGCAACCCCATTGACCTCTACATTTTTTACATCAGCAATACTTAACCCTTTTCCTCCAATGTTATATGCCCCCTCGCACTGATGTGCAGCTAAACCGCCACCCCAAAGGAAACCTTCTTTAAATTTATTCATATTAATACCTCCTAAACAAATTAAATCATGAATGATTTTTATAGTCAAATTGAATATTTTCCTAAATACTTAGGAAAATATTTTGTTTTAATTACATTTTAGGGTATTAAAAATGTGAATATTATGTCAATATCTATTAGAAATGGTTAGTTAAGAAAATCAAAGAACTGATTTTTCATTGTATTGACAACAAAAAGAAACAACAGTTTAAATCATACTATTTCCTACAAAGATACATCTAGCATGAAAATGGAAATTATTTGAATTCAATTCATTTATCACTAATAATCAACCTCTACAAAGATAGTAACATAGAAATAATCATTTTGATAGAGAGCAATTATTATTTTCCTTCTACCATTATGGGTGTAAAAGTAGAGCATATAAATATTTTGATATTAATCCGAACTCATTATTGATATCCCTCATTTTGCTACCTTGTCTTGCTACAAACCGAGTATCTATTAACCATATATTTAATCATATATTCAAAAATATCACCTCCGCATATAAATGTCAACATTAATATGTACTTTGGGGGGCGGACAAAAAGTTGGAGTAAAAAGGCGAATTTATGTATAGTGAAGAAAAGAAAAAAATTGCAGTAGAAACATATATTAAAAACGGTACAAGAGCAGCTCCAACAATCCGTGAATTAGGTTATCCTAGTAGAAGAATAATCAGAATATGGTATAAAATATACACCGAAAATAATTCAATTTTTCCTGATAAACAAAGAAAACCAAGATACACAAAAGAACAAAGAAAAGAAGCAGTTGAACACTATTTAAATACTGGGAGATGCATTTCTTATACCACAAGGGTCTTAGGATATCCATCAAGAACCATCTTATCAAGATGGTTAAGAGAAGATGTTCCCGACTTTAAAAAAGCTTGCTTAACAGGAAAATCCAAAGTATCCTATACAAAACAAAAGAAGAAAGAAATACTTCAAGATGTAGTAATAGGTGAAAAAACGATAATATCCCTAGCAAAAGATCACAATGTAACTCCTATGGGTATATATAATTGGAAAAATGAAGTGTTATCAAAGGAAAGCTTAGAGATGATACAAGATAATAAGAAAAAGAAATCAAATATAGATATAATAACATTACAAGATGAACTATCCACTTTACAAAAAGAAGTTGCAAAACTACAATTAGAAAAAGATATTTTAGAAACTGCTGTAAAAGTATTAAAAAAAGTAGAGGGCATTGATTACACGATCATTTCTAATATGGGAAAAACAATCATTATCAATACCCTAAAAGATACTTATAAAATAAAAGAATTACTAGTACGACTACATATATCAAGCAGTAGCTATTTTCACTGTGTTAATCGACTAAAAAAGAAGATAAGTATAAAGAAATTCGTACTATCATGCATGATATGTTTTCACAATCCTATCAAGCATACAGTTATCGTAGAATTCATGGTGAATTATCAAACAAGAAAATTAGTATATCTGAAAAGGTTGTACGTAAAATTATGAAAGAGGAAGTCTAACTGTTTATAATAAGAAGAAAAAGAAATACTCTTCTTACTTAGGTGAAATATCTCCAGCCGTAGAAAACTTGGTAAAAAGAAACTTTCATTGTAATGAACCAAATAAATTACTATTGACAGATATTACTGAATTTTCAATCCCAGCAGGAAAAGTATATTTGTCACCACTTGTAGATTGTTATGATGGTCTTATAACCTCGTGGTCTATTAGTCCATCACCAAATGCTCAGTTAGTAAATAGTATGCTAGAAACAGCTTTAGATTCATTTAGTAACGATAATAGCGTTGTTATACATTCAGACCGCAGATCACATTACCGTTGGCCTCAATGGATTGAAATGATGGATAAGAACAACTTAATTAGATCCATGTCTAAAAAAGGATGTTCACCCGATAATTCAGCTTGTGAAGGCTTTTTTGGACGATTAAAAAATGAAATGTTTTATAACAAGGATTGGACTAATATCAGTATTGATAAATTTATAGAAGAAGTTGATATCTATATAAAATGGTATAATAAAAAAAGAATAAAAAAGTCATTAGGTTGGTTAAGTCCAATAGACTACAGACGTGAAAAAGGTGTATTATAAACTCCAATAAAACGTCCGCACCCACTTTAGTACATCTTTATGTTAGCATTTATATTGCTACTTTCTCGCTTGTGAGACCTCCCAGGGTAAGGCTATACATCTTTCCCTCCATATATCTTCTATATTTACATTAGATAAGTACTTCATAGTCTGTTAGATTTTGTGTTGTTAAGCACACTTGTCTCTTATCTCCTGCCTGATATAGTTCGTGTTCCTAAGACCAGAGTTTTGTCTAATTCTTCCTTCAGATTCCACCTCACGATAGACACCCTTGACTTCGACTAGTGGTTGGCGACTATTCCCCCACGGTGGACTTTCACCACTTAGATGTATACCATGCCTGACACACTAAAAAAATAGGAACATTGTTCCTATTTAACACTTATCTATGATTATTTACATTTGAAAGTTCTACACTCTGTTTCTTTTGAATTATGAGCGTTTTCGCAAGCACAATTATTAACTATAATCGAATTGGCTTGACACTTTTCCTTTTTATTATAAACACAATTACATACATCACAACAGACATCTCTAGCCATTTTTTTCACCTCCATTGATAGTATAAGTATTTTTATAGGAAGTATACAAAAAAGAGTATGTGAAGATACTCTTTATTCGTAAACTATCAAACAACTAAAGCTGTATTCAAGTTCATTGCTATATGTCATAGCAACTTGATAATGTAATGAAATAATACGTATTTCCGTATTTAAGAAATCATTCAAATCATCTTGTAAATCAAGTTCGTGACTTTTTTCTATTATTTTTATTTTCATAAAGACATATTATCAATGATAATATAAGAAATTTAGCGATTATTGATTCACTTCAATTTTAAAACAACAACTAAATTCTTTTCCTTTTTCTAATTTACATACTCCTGCTTTTTCTTTTAATTCTCCTGTAAATCCAGCAAAATCAGTATGTCCAACCCAAGGTTCAATTGCAATTAAACCACCAACATGTTTAGCAGCCCAAATACCTAAGAAATTAAATCCTTCCATATAAAAACGAATATATTTATCATGATTAAAAGATTTTAAATCAACATAATTAGATTGTAATTGTTCTAAAACAATAGCATCTGTATTAAATAATTGTTGACGAATAAAAAATCTTTTTTCATTGTCTAAAAACAAACTACTTTGATCAGACATAAATCCTACAGAAGAATCAATTATTCTTTGTTTTACAGTTTCATTTTTTTCAAACTCTAAATAATAATCATTACTAGATTCATCTTCTAACAGTGGACAAGCAAAAGCAGGATGACCACCAACTTGGAAATAAATTTCTTTTGAATCAATATTTTCAACATGACAATGACAACTTAATTCTTTCCCTGTTAATTGATAAGTAACTGTTAATACAAAATGATATGGGTATACTTTTAATAATTCTTCATTTGATTTTAATTGATATACAACTTTTGTATCACTACTTTCAATTACATCATATTCACTATGACGTGAAAACCCATGTCCAGTTAAATGATATTCTTTTCCTTCCACTCGATAGGTATCGTTGACAACTTTTCCTATAATTGGAAATAGAATTGGTGCACTATTTGCCCATTGTATTGGATCTCGTTTCCACATATAATTTAAACCATCTTGTTTCCCAATAATTTTAATGATTTCAGCTCCCTTAGGATGTAAACCTACTTCTAAAAATTCATTTGTTAAAATATTCATACATTATTTCTCCTTATGCCAATAATTATAGCATAAAAAAAAATAATGAGAAGGCTCTCATTATTTATTTTTTTCATTTAGATCATAAATAATAGATTCAATTTTATTACCGTATTCAAGGGAACTATCAAATATAAACTTTAGTTCTGGAACACGACGAATCGTTAAGCGTTTTGATAAACAAGAACGAATAAATCCTTTTGATCTATTTAAAGCATCTACTCTTTCTTCATTATTTCCACTTCCTAAAAAGGTTACATATACTTTGGCTAAAGATAAATCAGTTGTTACATCTATTGCTGTAATGGTACAAAAACCAATTTCTTTATTTGATACTTCTAAGCGAATAATCTCCGATAATTCTCTTTGAATTATTCCATTCATTTTATCTTTCTTTAATACCATAGTTACACCTCTATTTCTTTTCTACTTCTTCCATGATATATCCTTCGATAATATCACCTTCTTTAATGTCATTGTAGTTTTCAATGCTACAACCACATTCATAACCAGAGGCAACTTCTTTCGCATCATCTTGGAAACGTTTTAAAGAAGCTAAATTACCTTCAAATACAACAATTCCATCGCGAATTAAACGGATACCACAATTACGACGAATAAATCCATCAGTTACATAACATCCAGCTACATTACCTACTTTAGAAACTTTAATTACTTGACGAATTTCAGCTTGACCAGTTACTCTTTCCACGATTTCTGGAGCTAACATTCCCTTCATAGCAGCTTCAATTTCTTCTACCATTTTATAAATAATATTGTGTAAACGAATTTCTACTTTTTCTTCATCCGCTTTTAAACGTACTTTAGCATCTGGACGAACATTGAACCCATAAATAATTGCTGATGATGCTGACGCTAATAAAACGTCTGATTCAGAAATTCCTCCTACAGTAGAACGAATTACATTCACACGAACACCTTCTACATCAATACGTTCAAGAGAAGCTTTTACCGCTTCAGCAGTACCTTGTACATCCGCTTTAACAATGATATTTAAATCAATAATTTGTCCTGTTTGTACTTGCGCAAATAAATCATCCAATGATAAAGCTGCACTGTTTCCACGTTCTTTATCTTGTCTTGCTTTTAAACGAGTTTCACCAACACTACGTGCCTGTTTTTCACTTTCAAAAGCCATAAATTTATCACCAGCAACTGGAACTTCATTTAACCCTGTAATTTCTACTGGTGTAGCCGGAGCTGCTTGTTTAATTATTTTCCCTTTGTCATCTAACATTTGACGAACACGTCCAAAAGATGTACCAACAACAATTGGATCCCCTGCACGTAACGTACCATTTTCAACTAATAAAGTAGCAACAGGTCCTCTACCTTTATCTAATTTACCTTCAACAACACTACCATATGCATATCTTTCAGGATTTGCTTTCAGGTCAGCTAATTCAGCTACTACTGTTAAAGTTTCTAATAAATCTTCAATACCAAGTTTTTGTTTCGCAGAGATTTCACAGAAAACTGTTTCTCCACCCCATTCTTCTGGCATTAATCCTAATTCAGATAATTCTCCTTTGATACGTTCAGGATCAGCTCCTTCTTTATCAATTTTATTCACTGCAACTACGATTGGTACACCAGCTGCTTTGGCATGATCAATTGCTTCTCTTGTTTGAGGCATTACACCATCATCTGCAGCTACAACAATAATTACAATATCCGTAACTTGAGCACCACGAGCACGCATTGCTGTAAAAGCCTCATGACCTGGTGTATCTAAGAAAGTAATTTTCTTTCCATCTAAGTCTACTTGATATGCACCAATATGTTGTGTGATTCCACCGAATTCTCCATCAACTACAGTTGATTTACGAATTGTATCTAATAAAGTTGTTTTACCATGGTCAACATGTCCCATAATTGTTACAACTGGACATCTAGCAACTAGATCTTCTTCATTATCTACTATTTCTAATTCTTCAAAATTTACTTCTGTAGCATTATTTTGTTTTTCTATTTCTAATCCGTATTCCATACAAATTAATTCTACTTGTTCATCATTTAATGATGTATTAATTGTAACCATTGTACCAAGCATAAATAATATTTTAATTACATTTGCTGGTGTTTGACCGATTTTTTCAGCTAAAGCACCAACAGTAATTCCGTCCTCATAAGAGACAACTCCGTCTTTTAAAACCAACTCTTCTTTTTTATTTGAAAAGTTTGATTGTAATTGTTTCTTTTTAGGAGCACCTTTTTTGTTTGCTTTTTTTACTTGTTTTGCCATATCAGTTACCTCCTATTATTTTTTCTTTTATTTTTTTACTGAAACCATGATCACTTATTCCAATAGCAACTCGATTATTTTTACCTATTGCTTTTGATATTTCATCAATAGTTCCTGCTACTACATATTGTATACCATAAAACTTACATTTATCACTTATTTTTTTAAAACTATTTTCACTTGCATCTGTTGCAATAATAACAAAAGAACTTTCTTTTTTTCGAATACTAGCAATTAATAAATCACCACTAACGACTTTTCTTGCTCTACTAGCCAAACCTAGTAAAGAATAGACATCTTTATTCAATGACATACTCCAATAATGCAACAAATATTTCTTCTGGTATTTCTACATCAAGAGATCTTTTTAGTGATCCTCTTTTTTTCGCTAATTCAATAGCTTCTTTGCTTCTTTTTAAGTAAGCACCTCTACCATTTAAGCGACCTGTAGGATCAATAGAAACTTCTCCTTCTTTGTTTCTAACTACACGAATCAATTCTTTTTTTGGCAATTGTTCGTTTGTAGCAACGCATTTTCTTAATGGGACTTTTTTCATAACAGCCTCCTAATCAGCGTCGTAATATTCATCATACTCATCGTAATCGATTTCTTCATCATATTTACTATCGTATTCTGTTTCTTCGTTTTCTTCTTCATGAATTAATTTAACACCATCTGTTACTTCTTCACCCTCAGCTTCTTCTACTGCAGGTTCAATAACAATATCAGTTAAAGTTATTGCTGGTTCTTCTTCTTTTACTTCCTCTACAACTACTTCTTCAACTACTTCTTCAATTACTTCTTCAATTACTTCTTCAACTACTGTTTCGTCAGCTTCTGTAACTAACATAGCTTGTTCAAACTCAGTTTCAAATTCTTCATCAACTTCAACTGGTTGATCTAACGTGATTAATCCTAATGTTACAGCTTCACTAAATGGTTTAATATCAATCTTCCATCCTGTTAATCGAACAGCTAAACGAGCATTTTGTCCACGTTTACCAATTGCTAAAGATAATTGATTATCAGGAACAATAACAGAAGCACTATGTGTAGCCTCGTTAATTTTAACAGATAAAACTTGTGAAGGGCTTAAAGCATGAGAGATAAATTTAACTGGGTCACTTGACCATTCAATAATATCAATCATTTCTCCTTGTAGTTCATCTACCACATTTTTAACACGAGAACCTTTTGGTCCTACACATGATCCAATAGGATCAATGTTTTCGTTAGCAGTATATACTGCCATTTTTGTTCTTTCTCCTGGTTCACGAGAAACTGATTTGATTTCTACTGTACCATCATATACTTCTGGTACTTCGATTTCGAATAAACGTTTTACTAAATTAGGTTCTACACGACTTACAACGATATGTGTCCCTTTTGTTCCACGATCAACATCACTTACATATACTTTTAAATGTTGTCCTTCTACTAGTTTCTCTCCTGGGATTTGTTGGTTACTAGCTAAAAATGCACCAGTTTTTCCAATATTTACTATTGCAAACTTTTCTTCTACACGATCAACAATACCAGTCATGATATCATCTTTTTTGTCTGCAAATTCATTGTATAGAGCTTCTTTTTCAGTTTCACGAATTTTTTGTCTAAATAATTGTTTTGTTTGAATTGCTGCTAAACGTCCAATTAAATCAACATCTACTTCTGTTTCTACAACATCTCCAATTTGATAATTGGCATTAATTTCTTGTGCTTCTTCCAATGAGATTTCAATATCTTCATCATCTAAATCATCTACAACTGTACGTAATTCAAATAAACGAATTTTTCCGTTTTTTTCATTAATAATTACTCTTACATTTGCATCAGGATTTAAGTAATTTTTCTTATAAGCTTTTTCAATTGCTTCTCTTAACATTTCTAAGAATGTTTCTACATCAATCCCTTTTTCTTCACTTAATAAATGTAATGCATCTAAAAATTTCTTACTACCAGCCACTATTCTATCCTCCTAAAATTTAACAGCTAATCGAATATACTTTATATTTTTATAATCTACTACCATTTTTTTCTTAATATTCTTTACAAGATATTCAAAAGTTATCATCGTATCCTCAATAGAAATAATAGTACCTTCTACCTCATTATTTCCTGATGTTGGTTCAATAAATTGCGCATAGACATAATGTCCAATTGAATCTTGTACCTGTTCCCAATTTTTTAATTGTTTTTCAGCTCCAGGTGATGATACCTCTAAATAATACTCATCTTTAATAGGATCTTGTTCATCCATTGCTAAACTAATTGCCTCACTAACAGTTACACATGTATCCATATCCAATGCACCATTGTTTTTTTCAATATAAATACGTAAATACATTTCATTACCTTCTTTTACATATTCAATATCATCTAAATAAACATCATTTGTTTCTAAAATAGGTTTAATTATTGTAGTAATTTGATCAAGTAATTCCATTTTTTCACCTCTTATCCAATAATAAACGAGTGGGTTTCCCCACTCGCTTGTGTCTCTTAATCTAAAAACATAATATCACATTTATTTGATAAATGCAAATATTAATCAAACAATTTATAATATTCAATAGAAACTACGGCATCATCAACAAGTATAAATCTCAATTCCATTGTTTCAGATTCGTAACTTAATAAACTACTACTCTCAGATGACGGTTCACCGTATGCACTAATTATATCTTCACTTACAGAACCGATAACAATACCTTCTTGTGTACTAACTAAATCACTTGTAAGAGTAATTAGATAAATTATGGATTCATCATTTTCTTCATAGAAAGTTACAACAAAATTATCATATGTATAAATAATATCCATTCCATCATTCGCACAACTAGCTGCTTCAAAACAATCTGCTTCTTCTTCAAGTAAATCTACTGTTTCTTCTACAGTAGCATCAATAAACAAAGAAACGCCTTCCGTTTCAAAAACAAATCCCTCTGATTGACCTGCAGTATCATCTCCAGAACTACCAATTTCTTGTTCACTACTACATCCTGTTAAAATCAATGTACATAAAATGATGCTAGCTAAATAAATTTTTTTCATATTTTCCTCCTCTATTCAACACCGTACAACTCTTTTTGTATTTCTATGTCTTCATAATATCTTTCTAATTTTATTTCCCATAAACTAGACAGAACTTCTTCGTCGCTTCTATCTTCTAACTCAAATTGAGTAGATAATATTTCGCCAAAGTAACTTGTTAATTTAGTCGCTCCATATAAATTTAAATGGGAACCGCCATCATATGTGTCGGTGTTATAGTCCAATCCAATTTCATTTGTATAATCCAAAAAATTAATATATGTTATATCATTATTCAATGCATAGTTTGTTATTTGTTCATCCCATTCATCATACCAATAAGGGTATAAAGAAGGTGCTTTTATTAGTATTAATTCAATATCATTTTCATCACAAAGATTAGTAATCTTATCTAAATACTCTAGAACATTCTCACTAATATCATATGTTTCTAAAACGGATCCATTAGGAACACTAGTGTAAGGTTGTGTATCTACTCTTAAATAGTATCCATTATACGAAACTAAATCACTAGAAAACATATATTCAAAATCCTCAAAAGTTAACTCACTCCATCTTGAATGATACCTCAGGATTGGGAAAACATAATCTAATAACGACTCACTTTCTAACATAGAAGTAGTAATTGAATTAATCTTAGAAATAGACCAATTCATACCATCCAACGTCATTCGATTATACTCTTCTTTTTGTGGCTCATCATATCGTATGGTTGAAACGTTAAATACGACAACATCAGGAACTTCATAATTTAATGTATCTTCTAAAATATAATATGATTGCCATATCAATTGTTGTGCACTTCCTCTAACATAAGAATTTATACCATATTCCTCATACAAAACAGCAGGTATGAAATTACTATATACTTCACAATCTCCTATAAAAATAACATCATGATCTTTTTCATCATAGCCTTCCTGATTATAATAATATTCTTCTATAAAGGCCCCTTCGATAAGACTTGTCATATATTTAGGAATTAGTAATAATTGTAAAAGATATAAAATCAATAACAGTATAATAATAAAGAACACTAATCTTATTTTTCTCATCTTTTATCCCCCTATAAAAGAATTTTAATATTAATTAATCGTAGGATAATCTGATGCTGTAAAATTATGACAATAGTTATGAGAATCTGAATATTCCAACAATGTCTCTGTATCCCACAGGAAAATAATAGTTCCATCAGAACGATAAGTTGAATCAAAATGTACCCATCCATTACCAACATCAACCAAATTCCAATAATGACTATAATATGTTGTTGTTTCAGTAGGTGTTCTTTCTATATCAAGATTAGGAATACCAGCTTGCGTTAATAAAATTTTAGCTGTTGATGCATATGTGAAACAATCACCACTTTGATAAACCAAACCATCATAAGCTTCTTTTATCCAATCCGTTTTATCCGAACTACCTGTGTACTTAATTGAATTACGACACCAATAATAGATAGCTGAAGCTTTTTCTGTTAGTGACATAGAATCGTCTATCAATTCAGATAAAAGTTCATCAGCAAGGTTTTGTATTACTTCATAATCACTTTCTTCAATTGAAGATGCTATTTCCTCCTCTTCAACAATCACATTGATTGTTTGAGTAGACGAATTTCCTAATACATCAGTTGCAGTAACCAAAACCTCATATGTTCCTACGCTGTTAAGATTAACTTTTGAATTATCAATATCAAGTTCGTAGTCACTATCATCTGTAATAGTGATTTGTGATAAATATGAAATAGATCCCCCCACATAAACACTAATTTTCTCAGGTGCATCAATAATAGGGGCAGTCGTATCCGCAGTGATTGTGATAAAACTGGTTACTATCGTTTCATTCCCTGACTCATCGATTAATGATATATTAATTTCCTGTTTTTCATAACTTGAATAGTCAATTTCATTTATAAAAGAGTATGTAACGGTAGCCACATCATCAAGGTCATCGAATAATTCTTCTATTGTAACACTATCTAAAAAGCTTATGACAATATCTACACTACTTGCACTCGGTGCAATAGTATCCTCAACTACCAAAGTACATATATGGGTAAAAAAACCTTTTTTTATCATTATCTCAAATTCACCTACATTAGATGCTTCATATGTTTCAATTTCATCTACAAAAGATATTTCTCCAAATCCTCTTTTTTCAAAAAAAGAGGCAGTTACTTCGTCTCCTAATTCTACTGTTCTAGTAATACAAACAGTATCATATCCCAAATAATAAAATGCGGTACAAAAACATCCTATACTGATGACAATAAATAATAAAATATTTTTTTTAAGTTTAGACTTTTCAATAAAATTATCTAGTAAAAACTGTTTGATGTTCACCATAATTATCTCCCTTTTCAAAAAATAGTATCATAGGCCAAGTTGAAAGTCAATAAAACCGAACATGAACAAAAATCAAAAATTATTATCAAAATTATCCCCACATAAAAAAATGAAAACTATTTACAATGAAAAAATTCTTAATTTATATTCTCAATATTTTTTATTTTATTAAATTAATATACTGAAACTAGGTATGTATGTCATTAAAGCCCAAACAACAACCGTCATGAGTAAGACAACTATCACCGTTAGTTTAATCCCATGTTTAAACATATACTGTGGGTTCAACCCATATCCTACTGGTATTGCACGAATCGATGTAGGCATACAATAAGATAGATTAACCCCTACACTTGCTGCCAACATATATGGAATCGGATTTAAGTTTAGTGCTAACGCTAAACTTAAAACAATTGGTATTGCTACTGCAGCAGTTGCAGTGTTACTTGTTAAATCCGATAAAACAATCGTTAATGCAATAATTACAAACACTAACATCATTTCATTTTGAAACTGTACAGTAGAAAGTAAATTACCTAAAGCTTGTGCTGCTCCACTACCATTAATTAATGTCCCTACTGCTAAACCTCCTGCAAATACATAAATTAATTCCCATACTATTTTCTTTTGAACATTCTTCCAAACCATTAGTTTCTCTCCATTTTCTTTTTTGAAAAGAAAACTAATTAATGCACATATAATAAAAATATAAGCAGGTTCTAAACCTGGTAATAAATGTTCATAGAATGATCTTGTAAATGACAAGATTGTTGCAATAACAAATAATAATAAGCACATTGCTTCATTTTTACTCATCTTCCCAAGTTCTTTGTTCTTTTCAACAAAATATGCTTTTGATCCTTCTAATTGAATGTTCTTAGGTTTAATAACCAATAAGAAAGCCAAATTAGATACAATTAAAACAATCATCACAGGGAAAAATTTAATTACCCAATCAATATACATAAACTCACTTCCTGTATATTGCTCAATATAATCAACCACTACTAAATTCATTGCTCCTCCTAATGGACTAGCCAATCCCCCTAATCCAGCACCCCAAGCAATAGTTAGTAATAAAATAGATCCCACTTCACTTTTATTAATATTTTCTATACCAATATAGCGAAGCATTGATACAGCAATAGGTACAACTGTTGCACACACGATTGCATTTGGTAATACAGCAGACATAGCCACCGATAATACAAACCAAAATATAATTTGTGAAGTCAAAGAAGAGCCTATTAACCCTAAGAAGACATAAGCAATTCTTTTGTCTAATTCTACCTCTTCCCATGAAACTGTTAATATAGATGCTCCTAAAAGTAATAAGATTGTTTCTGAAGCATAGTTTGCTATTACACTAGACATAGATGTCATTTCAATAATCGCATTAATTGCTATTGGTAAAAAGCCTGTTACTGCATAGTCCATGCATGAACTAACCCACCAATACGCCATCCAAGCAACCGTACCAATAGCTGCTCTCATTTCAAACGTAGTAAAAATACTTTCTGGTAAGAATGCAATGCATGATAGAAATAGGATTGGCCCTATTAGGATATGTATAGTATTCTTTTTCATATTACCCTTGTAATTCACTAATTAATTCAACGATTGCATCAACAGAATTTAAATTTTCTGGCACTAAATCCATTACATCTATTTCTACATCAAATGCAAAACTTAGTTCACTTACTAAACTAATAATAGATAATGAATCTAAAATACGTGAATCAATTAATTTTGTCTCTTTTTCATAATCTACTCCTGGATTTACTGTGTTTAAAATCTCAATAATTTGTTCTTTCATTTTCTTTCCCTCTACCCTATTTTGGTCTTTCTATCAATTTTTCCATTATATGTTCTAGGAACACTATCTATTTTTATAATGCTTCTAGGTCTTTTGAAGTCTTCTAAATTATTTAGGAAATGTTCTTCTAAAATCTTTGTATCAAAGTCAACTTCTGACACTATATACAAAACAGGAACAGCTCCTATTAATGCATCTTCCCTTGTATGATATTAATGATCCTTGTTTCACTAATTACATACGCTCCTTTCTTATATTTGTTATAATGGATATAGAACCTATGTTTTGATTTTTACTATGGTTTTCGTCCATTTAAGGGAGACTAATACCATGGCTCTATATTTTTAATTTATAGTTGGATAAGCGTTAATGCTTTTATGTCACGCAAGGATATAGATATAGACTGCCATGGATAGACAAGGTTCTAGAAAGGTGGTCTATTTTTATGACTTATTACGTAGGCATTGATATTGCCAAAACAACGCATTATGCTTGTGTTATCACAACTCATGGTGAAGTGATTCACCAACCTTTTCCTTTTGATAATTCAAAAGAAGGGTTTCATTTATTACTTTCCAAAATATCTTCTATTGATAAAGAAGATATTCTAATTGGTTTTGAATCTACTGCTCATTACCATCAAAACTTACATTCTTATCTTTCTACTTTTGGATACCACTGCGAACTTATTAATCCCATCATATCCAAACAGTTTCGTGGTTTATCAGTTCGTAATGCTAAGACGGATAAAATTGATGCTATGTCCATTGCTCAACTTCTTTCTTATCAGTACAACAATTCACAAGGTCAAGACTTTCTTGTTTCTGACTTACGTGTATATTGTGATGAAAGAGTTCGTCTTACTAAACAAAAGACAAAACTATACATCCAACTAACTGCTGAGCTAGATCGTGTGTTCCCAGAGCTTAAATCCTTCTTTAAAGGCAATTTAAAGACGAATGCAGCCCATAATTTACTAAAACGATACGCTACAGCTAAGGAAATAAAAGAAGTTCGAAATGAGGCTTTGACAAAGTTAATTTCTAAAAATAGTAAAGGCTTCAACCTCGAACGTATCAAAGACCTTAAATCGTTAAGTAAAAATAGCGTTGGCTTTCATTCAAACGCAATCTCTTTTAGAATTAAAAATATCATACTCCAAATCGAACTTCTAGAATCGCAGTTAGAAGATGTAGAAGCAAACATCATTGAAATGATGAAAGAAATAGACAGTGCTATATTGAATATCCCAGGTATGGGCTATATTCAAGGTGCTTACATCTTATCTGCTATCATTAGTATAGACCGATTTGATAGTCCTTGTAAAGTACTAGCTTATGCAGGATTAGATCCAATCATAAGACAGTCTGGTAATTTTAATGCAAAGAGAACACGTATGTCTAAAAGAGGAAATGCTACACTACGTTATGCGCTTATATGGGCAGCTCATAATGTGGCAAAAAATTCAACAACTATGAATACTTACTATTTAAAGAAACGCAGTGAAGGAAAATCTCATTACAATGCCTTAGGGCATTGTTCAAAGAAACTAGTAAACTATATTTACTTTGTCTTAAATAATCCTGATGAAAAATTCATCTTAGAATAATTTTTTAAAAATAGCTTATTTTACCTTTTTTAGTGCGCTCTTTTTTAAGACTTAAAAGAAATTTAATTTTTTATCATTTTTCTCTTGAAAAATCATAGTTGGTCTCCCTTTACAAATACAATCATTAACACCTTCTATTTGTAATGCTAATTCCTCTACTTCCAAAGGAGAAACTTTATTTCCTCCAGTAATAATAACATCATCTGCTCTACCTAACATATAAATTCTTCCTTCTTCATCTTTATATCCTAAATCAGAAGATTGTAAATATCCATTAATAATGGTTTTATTCGTTAATTCTGGTTCATTATAATAACACTTCATTTTCATTCCACCTGTATATGAAATATATCCTGGGTTTTCTAATGAGGCATCTTCCATTTCACCGCCATTTTCATCAACAATTCTAAATTGTGAATGAACTCCTGGGTAGCCTATACAGCTTTGTTTATTATCTTTCGAATTAAAGTTCAATATACAAGCACATCCTACTTCTGTAGAACCATATATATTATATAAACGGACATTTGGTACTATTTGTAATAAATGTTCTTTATCTACTTCTGGTATAGGTGCTGATCCAAATTGAATATAATCTAATTGATCTGCATAATTCGCAATTCGATCCCTTGTCAATTTAAAAATAATACTCATTGCAGCTGGAGCCATTGCTAATGCTGTTACTTTATATTTTTCAATCATATTAAATACTATTTTTACAAAAAATACACCATCTAATACTATAACAGTACTCCCATTAATCATATTCGCAAAATATCTTCTTAAACTAAAGGAATGATTCATTGGCATCGGTATGATTTCTACATTATCCTTTTTCATCTCAACACCATACATTACATTTTCTCCTACCGCTACTTCTGCAAGATATTCTAAAACAATACCTTTCGACTTTCCAGTAGTTCCAGTAGTAAACAAAATCATTGAATCACCAACCATATTAGAAATATCAAAAGTATTAACTACTCCTGTATAATTATATGCATCTTCGATGCAGTAACAATCATACCCATCTATTTTCATATCACCAAAGAACTTTGTTGCTTTTGTTTCCTTTAAAATCTCTTGAACTCTACCAACATTCACACTTTTTTCTAATGGAACAACTATTCCATTTATTAATTGAATAGCGTGTACTAATACTAAATAAGGAACAGATTGACTATTCTTTACAACAATGCACTCATTGTCTTTTACACCTATTTCTAACAAATAACTAGCAGCAATATTTATCTTATCCCAATATTCTTGATAAGTTAGTTCTATCTTAACATCAATGATTGCTAGTTTATTGGGTGTACTTATTGCATGATTTCTAATACATTCTACTATTGATTTATTCATCTGATTCCTCCTCTAATTCCCCAATATATCAATAGGAGCATTTTTTAAAATGCTCCATAAATAAACGCGCTTGCGTCATAACCAGCACCATACATCCCAAATATAATTACAATCATTATTGCAACATAATAAATAATCCATCGAACAATTATATTTTGTTTTCCAATAGACTTTCTAATTTCAACCCCTTTTTCGTGTAAGATATCTACACCAATCATACACACAACTCCTACGATTATAACAATAAAGTGTTTTTCAGTTAGGAGCGTACCATACAAATCGTGATTATAAACAATACTATTATTAAATATTTGCTTAAGTAATATAAAGAACCCTGTTGTAGTGCCAGTAATAGTAATCATTCTTCCTATACCAAATAAAAATATTGTTCTAAACATACAAAAAATATGATAACAAAAGTTATTGCTTATAGAAATATTTTTAAATAATTTATCTGCTATTGGTTTAGTTTCTTTCGAAACAGTCATGATAGCACACCAATATAATCCCCATAAAATATAATCTATACCTGTTCCGTGCCAAATACCAGTAAATAACCATACTGTAATCAACGGGACAAATGCATTAATGAAAGATGCCCTCCATAGCTTTCCTGACTTTTTTAATTTCATCGTATATTTCATAAACTTTGAATTTACTGCTATAGGAAAGTAAATATAGTCTTTTGTCCAAGTTCCTAAAGTCATATGCCATCTTGCCCAAAATTCAGAAGCACTCTTAGCAAAAAACGGTTGTTCAAAGTTTTTATCTAACTGTATACCGATTATTTCTGATATCCCTCGAACTATATCCATACATCCACTAAAATCAGCATACAACTGAATAACACAAGAAATAATAGCTATTACTATTTCTATTGATGAATACTCTAATGGATTGGCAAATACAACAGTAGTATATGTTGCAATATAATTAGCAACAATTAATTTCTTACCATATCCCCATAGCATTAACTGTAACCCATGACAAGTACGATCAAAACTAAGACTAGGAAGGTTTTTCATTTGTTCTATTAATTTAGAATACTTACTTATCGGCCCTTGTACTATATGTGGGAAATAAATCATAGCAGCAAATAGATTGATAAAATCTTTTTCTGCTTCCGTTTTTTTCCAATATACATCCAACAAATATCCTATTGAAGATAAAGTGTAATAAGATATTCCTAAGGGAACTAGAATACCGAACCCAAAAGTCATGTTTGATATTTTTTCTAATATTTCAAAACTAAGTAATTTTGTAATTTTTACATAACCCCATATTGAAACAATCGTAAATATGGCAAGTTTCAAATAAATAGTTGCTTTGTTTTTATATTGACTAAATAAGACTCTTTGTTCTTTAGGTGTTAGTCCTTGTTTTTCTTGATCAAACTCTTTATACACTTTTTCTATTTTTCTAGATGAAAGATATACTGTTAATGCTGTTCCTACAACAATAATAGATGCTCCAACCCCATTCCAAAAATAGAATATCATACTTGCAATTAATACTAGATATTTTCTAAGATTTGCATTTGGTAAAACAGCATACACTATAATAAAAAACATCAAACAAATCCCAAATAATCCTGATGTATAACTCAATTCTGCATTCCACATCAATTGAGCAAAATTCAATATCCTATTTATCATTATTCCTCCCCCTTAATATCCACTAGAACACATATTTCAACATGTACTAAATAAAAACTATAATATATTATTTCTCCTTAACCATAGAGTATCTGCAAAGATGAAATGATTTCTATTGTCGTAATTATATCAATAACAAATTATAAAATAATATCATAACCTCAACAACACATTTACTTCACTGGGATAAAAAACAAGACTTTAACAATTAATATTTATTAGATTTAAACAATCTCCATATTACTCTTATCTTGTGCCATTTTTCATCCCACTATAGCATATATTATTTTAAAATTTAAATTATTTACATAAAACATTACTCTAGCTTGAAACAGTGAATATAATAACTTACGATAAAAATTTATTTATAAAAAAGAGACTTTTATAATACTTGAGTTTTTATCATTCAGTCATCTTATATTTTTATCATTAAAATATTTAAAATAATGGATTCTAGTAAAGATATATATATCTTTTATTTAAGAATCCATTATTATTTTAAAACAAACTCAGCTGATTAGTCTCTTGCATATCTTTAAAAACACCCATTGATGTTAGTAACTTAATATGAGAGTTATTTAACTTAGTACGTTTTGTAACATCTTCAATTGATAAGAAAGCTCCATTCTTTCTTGCTTCAATTACAGTATTTGCAACATTCGTACCTAGTGAATCCAATGCTGAAAAAGGTGGTAATATACCAAACTTATCATCAGGATCTAACGTAAAAGAATCAGCAGCAGATTTATCCAAACTAATTGGGTTTAAATGATACCCTCTTTCAAACATTTCTAATACAATTTCTAATACATCCCATAAAGATTCATCTTTATTTGTAGCATCTCTATTTTCTCTAGCAACTACTATTTGTTCACGTCTTTCTAACACAGCTTCTTTCCCACTACACATAGCCTCTAAATCAAAGGCATCACATCTAGTAGAAAAATAAACAGAATAATATTCTCTAGGATAATAAAGTTTCCACCAAGCAACACGAACAGCTGATAATACATAGGCAGCAGCATGTGCTTTCGGGAACATGTATTTAATTTTTTTACATGAATCAATGTACCATTGAGGAACATTATGTTCCTTCATTAATTCTTCATATTTTTTAACAGGGAAGACTTCGGAAGACCTACCCTTTCTTACCACTTCCATGATATCAAACGCAGCTTTATTAGGAAGTCCTTTTTCAATTAAATAAACCATAATATCATCACGACATCCAATTACTTCAGATAAAGTACATGTTTTGTTTTTAATCAACATTTCTGCATTACCTAAATAAACATCTGTACCATGAGAAAGCCCAGAAATAATAACTAAATCATTAAAATCTTTGGGTTGTGTTTGATCTAACATTTGACGAACAAAAGATGTACCAAATTCAGGTAAACCTAAAGCTCCATTTTTACAGTTAATAAATGATAAATCAACACCCATCTCTTTGGTTGAAGTAAATAAACTCATTACTTTTTTATCATTAGTAGGTATCGTTTTAGGATCAACTCCTGTTAAATCTTGTAAAGCACGTATCACTGTAGGATCAACGTGTCCTAGTATATCTAATTTTAATACATTATCATGAATAGCATGGAAATCAAAATGTGTTGTTTTCCATGGAGAATTTAAATCATCTGCAGGAAATTGAACTGGTGTGAAATCATAAACATCCATATCATTAGGTATTACAATAATACCTCCAGGATGTTGTCCAGTCGTTCTTTTAACTCCTTGACATCCTTTTGCAATACGTTCCAGTTCAGCTCCTCTAATAGAATCTTCTCTTCCAGTTAACTCACTATATCCCTTCGCATAACCATAAGCAGTTTTTTCAGCAACCGTTGAAATAGTACCAGCTCTAAATACTTTATCTTCACCAAATAAAACTTTTGTATAATCATGTGCTTTTGATTGGTAAGCACCTGAGAAGTTTAAGTCAATATCTGGCACTTTGTCTGCTTCAAATCCTAAAAAGGTTTCAAAAGGAATATTATGACCTTCTCCTTTAAGTGGTTTCCCACAAACAGGACAATCCTTATTTTCTAAGTCATACCCGTTGGCTACAACCCCTTCTTCCATAAATTCATTATAACCACAACTCAAACAAACATAATGTGGCGGTAATGGATTAACT
Source organism: Tannockella kyphosi (assembly GCF_021054785.1). Taxonomy (GTDB): domain Bacteria; phylum Bacillota_I; class Bacilli_A; order Erysipelotrichales; family Coprobacillaceae; genus Tannockella; species Tannockella kyphosi. The sequence continues at coordinate 1,013,782 of NZ_CP088239.1, forward strand.
TCTGTTATTCCAGACATCGTTGCTACAAATGAAGAACCAACAGAACCCCTTGAACCAACTAGATAACCATCATCATTCGATTTTTTTACTAACTTATGAGAAATATAGTATATTACTCCAAAACCATGTTTAATAATATTCCCTAATTCTCTTTCAAGACGTTTTTCTACAATATCAGGTAATTCTTTTCCATATAATGCATGCGCATTATCATAACAAATAGATCGTAGATTTTCATCAGCACCTTCAATAAATGGTGTAAATAATTTATCATGAACCGGTTTTAATTCTTCAATCATGTCGGCTATCAAATTCGTATTTGTAACAACATACTCAAAAGCTTCTTCTTTATCTAAATAATGAAAAGCATCTAACATTTCGGTAGTTGTACGTAAATATTGATTGGGTGTAAAAGCTTTAGGATTCTTACGATCACATAATGGATGTGCTTTTCTACTAATTCCAATTGTTGGATTGGAAATAAAAACATCACGATATATTTTATCTTTTGGATTTAAGAAATGGACATCTCCACTTGCTACAATAATTTTATTTTGATTTTTTGCTTCTTTTATGATTCTTAAAATAGATAGCTTTATTGCTTCCATACTATCTACTTTCCCGCGTTCCACTAAATGATAGTAATCTTCTAATGGTTGAATTTCAATATAATCATAATATGCGATAGCTTCTTTTAAAGACTTATCATTACCATAAAGAGCAATATCAAAAACATCACCTTGATAACAACTACTTCCATATAATAAACCTTCTCGATAAAAATCCAAACGTTCTTTAATAATTAACGCTTCTCTATGGTAATAAACAGTATTCGCTTCTGTTACTATCTTAAATAGATTTTTTAATCCAATTTTATTTTTTGCTAAAATAGTCATATGATTTGGGAAAACATATTTATAAGCTTCCTCACTACTAATAGCTGTAACATCTAATAAGTTAAACTTGTTTTCATCAATCAATTGATAAATCATCATTGTTAGTACATCACCTAATACTTGCGCATCATAATCAGCTCTATGTGCTACTTCATCATCATAAGGCACCTTATATTGACGACATACATTTCCTAAACGATATGATTTCATTGGTTTTAAAATCATTCGTGCTAATGGTAATGTATCAATAACAGGATTTGTTATTTCAGGTTGTCCCATTCGACTAAGATTTTCATTTAAAAAACCAATATCAAATTTCGCATTATGTGCAACTAAAATACAGTCATCAAAGAATTCAAGAATTTTAGGCATAAACTCTTCAATCGTAGGAGCATTTTTTACCATTTCATTAGTAATACTAGTAAGATTACTAATTTTAGTACTTATTTGTTTTTGTGGATTAATAAAAGATTGTAAACGATCTACTACTTCTCCATGACAAATCTTCACTGCCCCAAATTCAGTAACACCATCATGAAATACAGATAACCCTGTTGTTTCTAAGTCAAAAGAAACATAAGTAGCATCTAATAATGAACAATCTTTCGAATTATAAACAATATTCATTTCTGGATTCACAAAATTCAGTTCCACACCATAAATCATCTTTACATCATTTTTAGCACATGCTTGTTGGGCATCTGGGAAAGATTGACAATTCCCATGATCACAAATAGCAATTGCTTTATGACCCCACTTCGCAACAGTTTTTACATAATCACCAATTTCATTAATTCCATCCATTGCAGACATTTTAGAATGTGTATGTAATTCAACGCGTTTTTCTTTTTCATTATCATTACGTTCTTTAGGTGAAGGCATACTTTCTATTTTACGTGCCATAATTGTGTTTTCCCCAGCAAAAGTATCAAATCGAATTTCACCACGAACTTCAACCCATCCTTTTGCTTTTTCCAACACTTTCATTTCTTCTACGCTACATGATCTTTTGTTTTCAAAACGTTTTACAATAATCGAATCTGTATAGTCTGTAATCCATAATGTTTGAATATGGCTACCAGCTTTTGTTTTTATTAAATCTGTTTTAAATATATATCCTCTTACTAATACATTTTTTTCCATCGTACTAGAAGTAATCTCTGATAATAACATTTCAACAGATTTTCCTGCTTGATAATAATTATTTCCTGAAGAACCAGAATATGTTTTTGGTGTTTCATTCTTAGGGATTAAATCAGAAATATCGACTGTCGCTAATTTAACAGACTCCATTTCTTGGGTAGATTGAATATAATCATCATTTTTATCATCAATTTCAAAACTAACTTTTTTATTAATACCAATAATTTGAAACTGAGATTCAATATATTGTTTTGTTTTACAAATCTCTTGATAGTGACTTTTATTTACCGCTTTTATTATTATTTTATCTTTTATTTCTATTGGACAAAAAGTTAAAGAAGGTAAAGTAGGATAATCTGTTTCTAGTTTTTTTAATACATAAGTTAAATAACTATTTATTTCTTCTTCATAATACTCATTTCCATCATTTACAAATTCAAAAGTACAAGGAAATTCAAATTTATAAGCATTTGATAATAATAAAGCAAAATCACAATATGGTAATAAATTAGTAGAATAAATAGTAAAATGAAAGAAGTCTTTTGATCCTACTATTACCCGTTGAAGTGAAGCATCTTTTAATGCTGTCACCTGTTGTTCAATTTCTAGTTGTTTTAATAAAATATCAATCTTATTATTCATTGTATTCCTCCTTAATGTAAAAAAAGGAATACTCTTCCTTTTTTACCCAAAAATCCTTGATAAGTCTTGTACTGTAACAACCAACATTAGTCCTAAAACCAAAGCTAACCCTGCTACTTGTAAAGCATATTTTATTTTTATTGGTAATTCTTTACCAATAACACCTTCAATTAAAGCAAATATCACTTGGCATCCATCTAAGCCAGGAATTGGTAATAGATTAAATATTCCAATATTAATTGATAATAAAGCCATCAATGAAAGAATAGTTGCAATAGAACCAGTTTCCGTTACTTGTGCTGTTATTGTATAAATCCCAGCTGGTCCTGATAATTGGCTAATTGTCTCACTTGAATTAGTTACTAATTCACTAAGTGTATCAAAAATTAATAATGCTGAATCTTGAAAACTCATAAGAGCTATTTTTATTGCATTGCCAAAAGACAAGGAAACATATGCTGGTGTAATTCCTAGTATAAAAGAATCATAGGAACTATCATAAACTATCTTTGAATCAATATTTACTGTTTGACTATCTCTTGTTATTTCTAAAACTATATCTAAATAATCAGGATCTTCTACTTGCAAAGTTTCATTACTAAATAGTGTTTGAATATCACTAAAAGAAGCAATAACATACTCACTTCCTAAAACTGTTATTTTATTAATAACATCGCCTTCTTCTAACCCAGCAATACTTGCTTGTGAATCTTCCGTAATTGTTCCAATTATTGGATTAGTTGATTGCACTTCCGTTGTTGCATAAATACCAATTAATAATGTAATAGCTAGCACAAAGTTCATAAATACACCAGCCAACATAATAACACAACGTTTCCAAGTATGAATTCCTTTTAGTGTTCTCTCTAAAGGGATATCCTTCATCATTTCATTTTCTTCTTGGTCAGCTTCTCCAGCCATGATTACATAACCACCGATAGGGAGTAATCTTAATTGATATTCTGTCTCTCCACGTTTCACACCAATTAACTTAGGACCCATCCCTAATGAAAATTCAGGTGCATAGACACCAAATAATTTAGCAGTTAAAAAGTGTCCTAACTCATGAATAAAAATAATACCACCTATAATTAATATAAAAACAATAATATTTATAATTGTTTGCATTCTTGTACCTTAAAAACAAAAAAGTATTTGTTTTCCTTTCTTTCCTTAAAGAATCTGATTAAATACAAATTCCCTTGTTTCTTTATCAACTTGTATAAGTTGTTCTAAAGAAGGATTTTCAATAGATTGATGATTCTTCATTGCTTTTTCAACCAACTCCTCAATCATCAAAAATTCTATCTTATTTTTTTGAAATAAATCATTTGCAACTTCATTTGCTGCATTTAATACACATGGCATACTTCCACCAGTTCTACCTGCTTGATAAGCTAAATCAAGTGCTTTAAATCTTACTAAGTCAGGTTTTCTAAAGTTCATTGTTGCTACTTTTGCTAAATCTAAACTTGTTGCATTAATGAGTTTTTTTCTAGTAGGATACGTAAAAGCATATTGTATTGGTAAACGCATATCAGGATTCCCTAATTGAGCAATAATAGAAGTATCCACAAATTCAACCATTGAATGAATAATACTTTCAGGATGAATTAACACTTCAATTTGATCATAGTTTAAATCAAACAACCATTTTGCTTCAATCACTTCCAAACCTTTATTAAATAAAGTAGCACTATCAATTGTTATCTTTGCTCCCATAGACCAATTAGGATGATTCAATGCTTGTTCTACAGAAACTCCTATCAATTCTTCCCTTGATTTATCACGGAAACTACCCCCACTACATGTAAGAATAATTTTACGTACATCTTTTTTACTTTCTCCATTCATAGATTGGAAAATAGCAGAATGTTCACTATCAACCGGCAACAAACGAACATTATTTTGTTTTGCTAAATCACAAATAATATGTCCAGCAACTACCAATGTTTCTTTGTTAGCAAGTGCGATATCTTTTTTTGCTTTTATTGCTTCAATCGTTGGTAATAACCCAGCAAAACCTACAATTGCATTTAAAACAATATCAACATCAGGTAATTTAGCAATATATTCTAACCCCTCATTACCAAAATAGAAATTACGATCTGGATATTTCTCTTTTAAATAATCACAATCTTCTTTCTTAATAACACAAATATGCTTAACAGGTAACAAAGTTAAAATTTCTTCCACTTTTGAAATGTTTTTTCCTGCAGACATAGCTTCAATTACAAACTCTGGGTGATGTAAACATACATCCACGCATTGCAAACCTATCGAACCAGTTACTCCAAGAACAGTGATTTTTTTCATTTATACTACCCCCGCAATTAACATAAATAGTGCCATAATAATAGCGTTATATAATAAACTATCTAATCTATCTAACACCCCACCATGACCTGGTAATAATTGAGAATAATCTTTGACATCAAAACGTCTTTTAATAGCACTAAAAATCAAATCCCCTATTTGACTAGTAAAAGTTAAAATAACACAAGCAGTAATTAATAAAGGGTATTGATTTAAAATTCCTGTATAAATACCATATAAGATAGCTAGTGCAGATCCTAAAACAATCCCACCAATAGAACCTTCTACTGTTTTTTTAGGAGAAAGTCTTGGTATTAATTTATTCTTACCAAAGAAATAACCTGTAAAATAAGCTCCTACATCACTACCATAAGTTGCAATCGTTACTAATAACAAATATTCTATACCAAACTTGAATAGAATAATACATAATATATGAAAAGCACATCCAATTAGTACTCCCACACTAATAATATAACCAACACGATTTACCGTTAGTTCTTCATCAAAAATACAAGCTCCAAAGATAATAACAGAATAAAGTAAAATTGGAAGTGAACTAATAAAAATAGCGTTTTGTTCAAAATAACAACAATATCCAAAAAAACAAAAAACGACAGGATATAAATAATATTTTAGTTTTGGTTTTGAGCAAATATGCAATAATTCATAAGATGCCATACCAATTGTTAAAACTGTTAAAATTTGAAAAGGTACTCCTTGAAAGTAAACCGCAGGGACAACTAAAACAGCTAAAATAAAAGCTGTAATTATTCTTTGTTTCATTATTTTAAACCTCCAAATCTACGATCTCTATTTTGATATAGCCAAATACATTCATATAATTCTTGTTCATCAAAATCAGGCCAATAAGCATCTGTAAAAATAAATTCAGCATACGCTAATTGCCATAATAAAAAATTAGAAAGGCGTTGTTCCCCACTTGTACGAACCATTAGTTCAATAGCTGGTAATCCATCCGTCATTAAATAGGACTCAAAAAGAGATTCATTAATAGATTGAATATCTTGTTTACCATCGATACAGTCCTGTACTAAATTTTTAGTAGCATGAATAATTTCATCACGACCCCCATAAATAAAAGCAAAACAAAGCTTTAAACCTGTATTCATCTTTGTTTGTTCCATCGCACTTTTAATAATATTTTGTGTTGCTTCTGGTGCTAATTCAAGATGACCAATCATACATACCTGTACATTGTTATCAATTAATTCTTGAAGATACAACTGAAAGAACTCTTTTGGTAATTTGAAAATAAAATTAACTTCACTTTCAGGACGTGCAAAGTTTTCGGTAGAAAAAGCATAAATAGTCATTGCTTGGACTCCTAATTTATTTGCCTCTAAAGCAATTTTACGAATTGTTTTTGTTCCTTCATGATGACCAAATGTTCTAGGCATATTTCTTTTTTTAGCCCATCTTCCATTTCCATCCATAATAAAAGCAATGTGACGAGGAATGTTTGTTAAATCAATATCTTTAATTGTTTTTTGTTTGTTTCTTTTTAGCATAATCTCCTCCGCTAACTAACCTACATTATAGCATAACCACTCCACTTCAACAACACTTTTAAAACATTGATAGTAAGCAAAAAAAAGGTCTAGACTAGACCTTTTAGAGAGTTAAACAGTTAAGATTTCTTTTTCTTTTACTTTACCGATTTCATCAATTTCTTTTACAAATTTATCAGTTAATTTTTGAATTTTATCTTGTCCATCTTTTATTTCATCTTCACTTGCTTCTACTTTTTTAATGTCATCATTGCAATCACGACGAATATTACGGACAGCAATTTTTGCATGCTCTGCAAATTTCCATACATTTTTCGCAAATTCTTTACGACGTTCTTCAGTTAAAGCAGGTACATTAATACGAATTACTTCCCCATCATTTTGAGGAGTTAAACCTAAATTAGCTTCATAAATACCACGTTCAATATCACCAACTGTTGAACGATCATAAGGTTTAATTAACAATTGTCTACCTTCTACTACAGAAACACCTGCCATTTGATTGATTGGTGTAGGTGATCCATAATACATCACTGAAACACGATCAAGCATAGAAGGATTAGCTCTACCTGTACGAATAGTCGCTAAATCTCTTTGATAAGATTCAATCGCTTTCATCATTCTTTCATTAGCATCTTCTAAAATCATATTAATCATTTTTTAGTCCTCCTGAAATTGTAGTTCCTATTACAACACCTTCACAAGCTTTTGCAATATTCCCTCTTTCTGCCATATTAAATACACATAAATCAATATTATTATCTTTACATAAAGTAATTGCTGTTTGATCCATAATTTTTAAATCTTTAGTCAAAACATCATGATATGTAATACTATCAAAACGTTGTGCATTAGGATCTAATTTAGGATCAGCTGAATAAACACCATCTACCCCATTTTTTGCCATCAAAATAACATCAGCTTGAATCTCTGCAGCACGAAGTGCAGCAGTAGTATCTGTTGTAAAGAAAGGATTCCCTGTACCAGCACCAAAAATAACAACACGTCCTTTTTCTAAGTGACGTACAGCACGACGACGAATATAAGGTTCGGCAACTTGTCTCATTTCAATTGCTGATAATACTCTAGTAGGAACTCCAATAGCTTCTAAAGCGTTTTGAACAGCTAAACCATTCATTACCGTAGCAAGCATTCCCATATAATCAGCACTTGAACGATCCATACCCATATCAGCACCAATTTTTCCACGCCAAATATTTCCACCACCACAAACAATAGCTATTTCACAACCTGTATCTACAGCATCTTTAATTTGGTGAGCAACATCAGCAACTGTTGTAGCATCGATTCCCATTTTTTGGTCTCCTGCCAGTGCTTCTCCACTTAATTTTAATAATACTCGATTATATCGCATATATTTCTCCTTATTATATTTTAAATTTTATAATAAAGAGGACACAATAAAAGCGTCCTCTAGTTTTTATCCACGCATTTGTTGCGCTACTTCTTCAGCAAAGTTTTCTTGTTTCTTTTCAATTCCTTCACCAACTTGGTAACGAGCGATAGAAACAATAGTTCCAGTTCCTACAAATTGAGCTACAGTTACATCAGGGTTTTTGATGAATTCTTGATCAACTAAACACATTTCTTTTAAGTTTTTGTTTAATCTACCTTCTACCATTTTTTCAATAATGTTTTCTGGTTTAGGTTTTGCACTATTTGCATTTTCTTCTAATGCTTGTGCTCTTAATACATGTAATTCTCTGTCTAATACATCAGCAGGGATAGAAGTTCTATCAATGTATTTTGGAGCAGAAGCTGCAACATGCATTGCGATATCTCTTGCTACTTCTTCACTGCTTCCATCTAATAATACAACAGCTGACATTTTACCACCCATATGAGAATAAGCTCCAAATGATTGAGTATCAGTTTTTGTATAAATTTCAAATCTTCTAACAGATAATTTTTCTCCAATTTTACCACTTGTTTCTGCAACAACAGTTTCAAGGCTTTTTCCATTAACATCAATAGCTAATGCTTCTTCTAAAGTAGTTACTTCTGTATTTAAAACTGTGTTAGCAACTAATTTAACTAATTCTTGGAATTCTCCATTTTTTGCAACAAAATCAGTTTCAGAGTTAACTTCAACTAATACTGCTTTGTTTCCTTCGATAACGAAAGATGTTAATCCTTCAGCAGCAATACGATCTGCTTTTTTAGCAGCGTTTGCGATACCTTTTTCTCTTAACCAGTCGAAAGATGCTTCGATGTTTCCATCATTTGCTTCTAAAGCTTTTTTACAATCCATCATTCCGGCACCAGTTTTTTCACGTAATTCTTTTACTAAACTTGCACTAATAGTAGCCATTTTTAATTTTCTCCTTTTATTTTTATATAAAAGGGAGACGTTGCCTCCCTTATTGATAACAAATTTCTTTCATTCAGTTCAGTCGACGAAATATTATTTTGTGTTTCTATCGTAATTTCTATGAGGTCTAGCATTTTTGTTTCTAGGTCCTCTATTTCTTTGTGCGTTATTTTCTACTGAAGTTACAGCATCAGTCATAGTTACTTCTTTGTCATCTTCATCTTTCATATACGCAACAGTTAATGGTTCATTTTTTGATTCACAAACTGCATCAGCCATAACAGCAACGATTAATTTAACCGCTCTAATAGCATCATCATTTGCAGGGATTACATAATCCACTTCATCAGGATCACAGTTAGTATCTACAATACCAAATACAGGGATTCCTAAGATTTTAGCTTCTGCAACAGCATTGTGTTCAGCTTTAGGATCTACAACAAATAAAGCACTTGGGATTTTTTTCATATCTTTAATCCCACCTAAGTTTTTCTCTAATTTAGCGGCTTCTTTTCTCATTAAGATAGCTTCTTTTTTAGTGAATAAATCTAAAGTTCCATCTGCTTCCATTTTTTCTAAATCTTTTAATCTTTTAATTCTTTTTTGAATTGTTTTGAAGTTTGTTAAAGTTCCTCCTAACCAACGAGAGTTAACATAGAAACTTCCTGAACGGATTGCTTCTTCTTTAACAGCTTCTTGTGCTTGTTTTTTAGTACCAACAAATAATACTTTTCCACCTTTAGCAGCGATTTCAGTCATTGCTTTATAAGCTTCATCAATTTTTTTAGATGATTTTTGTAAATCAATAATGTAAATCCCATTTCTTGATGTAAAGATATATGGAGCCATTTTCGGATTCCATCTTTTTGTTTGGTGACCAAAGTGTACACCTACTTCTAATAATTTTTTCATTGAAATTACTGACATTCGTAACTTCCTCCTTCGTTTTTTCCTCCATTGTTTCGAACATATCCCACCATTTCTGGCACTTGAAATATGAATCCGCAATGTGTGTATTTTATAATACCTCAAGTATTTTAGCACAAACTAGTATATCTTTCAATCTTTTTTTTATTTATTACCATGAATTCTTGGATGCGTATGATCATAGACTGCTTGTAATTGCTCTTTTGAGACATGGGTATAAATTTGAGTCGTACTTAAATGCTCATGACCTAATAATAATTGGACCATTCGAATATCTGCACCCCCACTTAATAAGTGTGTTGCAAAAGAATGTCGAAAAGTATGAGGATGAATCTTTTTAGTAGCATCATATTGATAACAAATACGATCAACTATATTTTGAACTCCTCTATTTGTTAGCTTTGTACCATTTTTATTAACAAAGAAGAAACCATGTTCTTCTTGATTCTTAATTAAAATAATCCGTGCTTCTAAATACTCCTGCATACATTTCCCTGCAAATTCATGAAAAGGAACAATTCTTTCCTTATTCCCCTTCCCCATTACCTTTAGATCAAGATTATCATAATCAATGTCTTTCAATTTTAGATTAACAACTTCACCACATCGTAATCCTGAGGCATACATTAATTCTAACATTGCTTTATTTCTTTTATCTAAAGGTGTTACACAATCAATACTATCTAATAATTCTACCATTTCTTCGGGATATAAAAAATCAGGATTTCTTTTAGGTTCACTTTGTGCTTTTATTAAAAGAAAAGGATTATCCTCAACAATATTCATTTTTAATAAATAACTATAAAAGCTTCTAAGACTACTTAACTTATGATTAATAGAAGACTTTGATAAATGAGATTGGTGTAAATAGACCAAATATCCTCTAACAATTGGATAACTTATTTCTTTATAAGAAGAAATCTCTTCTATTAATAAATAATTTGTAAAATGTTGTATTTCTGTAGCATAAGATAGAATCGTATTAGTAGAATACATTTTTTGGAATTTTAAATACTCTAAATACTTAGTAGAACAAGAACTAAAGTTCATTTTCCTTAACATACAATTCCATGCAATCAATTGCACGTTTCGCATATTCTTCTTTTCTTAATTTCTTTTTCACACGTACAGCTAAATCAGGTAAAATTCCAAAATTTGCTTTCATTGGTTGGAAATCCTCTTGACTCGCATTTGTAATATAGTGACTTAAAGCCCCCATCACTGTTTCTCTAGGGAATTCCAATAATTCTTTTCCTTCTAATAAACGAACCATATTTAAACCAGCAACCATCCCACTTTGAGCAGATTCAACATAACCTTCAACGCCTGTTAATTGTCCTGCAAAAAATAATGGAGATTGGTCAACATACTGATATGTTGCTTTTAAATGTTTTGGAGAACAAATAAAACTATTACGATGCATCACTCCATAACGGACAAATTCAGCATTTTGAAGTCCAGGAATCATTTGAATAATTCTTTTTTGTTCAGGCCATGTTAAGTGTGTTTGGAAGCCAACAATATTGTAAAGTGTTGCTTGGACATTATCTTGTCTTAATTGAACAACAGCATATGGCCTTTTGCCATCTGGCGTCATTAACCCAACTGGTTTCATTGGTCCAAATAACAATGTTTGGTTCCCACGTCGTGCCATTTCTTCAAAAGGCATACACCCTTCAAAAAACTTTTCTTCAAAATCTTTGGGTTTTACAACCTCTGCTTGAATAAGTGCTTCATAAAATGCATCAAACTCATCTTTATCCATTGGACAATTAATATACTCATTATCACCTTTATCATATCTTGATTTATAATAAGCAATTGAAAAATCAATACTATCTTTTGTAAGAATTGGTGCTGCTGCATCAAAGAAGTAAAAATATTCTTCTCCTAATTTGGAAGCAATATCTTTTGCAAGAGCATCATCTGTTAATGGACCAGATGCAATAATCGTTGGTCCTTCTGGAATTTTTTCAACTACTTCTTCCACCACTTCTACTAAAGGATGAGATTTAACAAACTCTGTTACGGCTTTCGAAAAGCCATCTCTATCAACTGCCAAAGCACCACCAGCAGGAACGCTATGTAATCTTGCATATTTAATAATAACGCTATCTAACATTTCCATTTCTGCTTTTAAAACACCTACTGCATTACCAATCCCATCTGCACGCAAAGAATTAGAACATACTAATTCTGCAAAATCACCTGTATGATGTGCTGGCGTCATTTTTTTAGGACGCATTTCGTATAAACGTACACGATATCCTTTTTTTACTAATTGATTTGTAGCTTCTACGCCGGCTAACCCCGCGCCTACAACATTTACTATTTCTTTCATTTTATCACCATCCATATTTTATCAAAAAAACAAGCTTATTTCTAGGCTTGTTTTTCTTTAATAATTGTCTTGCATTTAGGATAATCGCTACATGCTTTGAAATCACCCCAACGGCCTTTTTTAATTACAATCGGTTTACCACAGTTCGGACATTTTTCATCCGTCATTACTGGTTCTTCCTTTTGTCTAGAATTTTTAATATATTTGCATTCTGGATAATTAGAACATGCTTCAAACTTACCAAAACGACCTGTTTTCCAAATCATTTTACTATTACATTTTGGACATGTTTCTCCAGTTTCTTCGATTACTACAGGATCTTTTTTAATATATTTACACTCAGGGAAGTTTCCACAAGCAACAAATACACCATAACGACCTTTTCTTTCCACTAAATCATGCCCACACTCAGGACATATTTCACCTGTTTTTTTAGGTGCTATCGTTTCCATTTTTTCATAAGCATTATCCAATAATGGTTGGAATGTATCCAAGAAAGCCTGCAATGCTTCTACATAGCTATCTTTTCCTCCAGCAATTTCATCTAACTCATTTTCCATGCTAGCTGTATATTCTACATTAATAATTTCATTGAAATATTCAGTTAAACGATCACTAGTTAAAACTCCATCTTCTGTTGGTTTAAATGCTTTATCTTCAACAATAACATAATTACGTGTTTGAATTGTATCAATAATACTTGCATACGTACTCGGTCTACCAATACCTAATTCTTCTAAAGTACGAATTAATTTAGCTTCTGAATAACGTGCTGGTGGTTTTGTAAAGTGTTGTGTTTTTTCGATTTTTTCACTAGCTAAAATTTGATCTTGTTGTAATTTTGGTAAATATTCGTTGTTTTGTTTTTCATAATCACGATATACTCTTAAATAACCATCAAATTTAATGATTGATCCACTAGCACTAAATTGATATCCGTTATTCCCTAAAACAAGACTTGTAGCATCAAATTTTGCAGCAGCCATCAAGGAAGCTATCGTTCTAGCATAGATCATGCTATATAATTTAAACTCTTCTGGTTTTAAGAACTCTTTCATACTAGCAGGAGTTCTTTTGATACTAGTAGGACGAATTGCTTCATGAGCATCTTGAACATTTTCTGTTTTCTTTTTCGTTTTTACTTTTCCACAATAATCTTTACCATATACTGTTTCAATATATTCTAATGCTTCTTCTACAAAACTTTCTGCTAAACGAACTGAATCTGTACGCATATAAGTAATTAAACCAACTGTTTCAGATTCTAAAGTAACCCCTTCATATAGACGTTGGGCAATAGACATTGTTCTTCTAGCTTTAAAACCTAATTTAGAAGATGCTTCTTGTTGCATGGAAGATGTAATGAATGGTGCTTTTGATTCTCTTTTCTTTTCAGTAGTTTTTATACTTTCCACTTGGAAATTAGGATTTAATGCTTCAAATACCTTTAAAGCATCTTCTCCATTTGTTATTTCTAATTTCTTATTATTATATTTAGTTAACTCTGCACTAAATTCAATATCTTGTTCTATAAAATCAGCTTTTACTTTCCAATATTCTTCTGGTATAAATGCTTGAATCTCTCTTTCTTTTTCAACAATCAAACGTAAAACAACAGATTGAACACGTCCTGCTGATTTTGATTTAATTTTCTTTTGTAATAATTTAGATAACTTAAATCCAATAATACGATCTAAAACACGTCGTGTTTCTTGAGATTTTACTAAGTCTTGATCAATTTTACGGGGATTTTTCAATGCTTCAACAACTGCTGTTTTTGTAATTTCATTAAAAACAACACGATTTGCTTTATCCATATCAACATCTAATACTTGTGCTAAATGCCATGAAATAGCTTCTCCTTCACGGTCAGGGTCAGTTGCCAAATAAACTTCACTAGCATCTTTCACTACTTTCTTTAATTCTTTTACTACATCCTTTTTTTCTTTCGAAACAACATACTTTGGCTCAAAAGAGTTTTCTATATCAATTCCTAATCCTTCTTTTCCACTAGTTGATAAGTCTCTTATATGCCCTTTAGATGAAGTAACTACAAAGTCACTACCTAAATAATTTTCAATTGTTTTTGATTTGGAAGGCGATTCCACTATAACTACTTTTTTACTCATTTACATTTCCTCCTCATTTATTTGTTATTATTAGTGTTTTTATTTCATTTGTCAATGTTTTTTTATCCATCAAAGATATCTTGGACACAATTAACTAATTTTGCCCCTTGTTGAATTAAAATATTACACCCTATATTTTCATCAATATTACTTGGTACAGCAAAGATATCCTTTCCTTGTTCCAAAGCATGACCAACCGTAATCATGGTACCACTTCTTTCACGGGCCTCACAAACCAACAAGGAACTACAAAGCCCCGCTATAATTCGGTTTCGTTTTGGAAAATTATCTTTTTGTGGTACTGTGCTCCCGGGGTATTCGCTGATAATCAAATGATTATCTTTCATACTTTCATAAATATCTCGATTTCTTTTGGGATAACAATAGTCAATACCACTACCTAATATAGCTACTGTTTTACCAAAATTATTTAAAGATGTCCGATGTGCTATTGCATCAATTCCTAAGGCCATACCACTAACTATTGTATAGTTTTCATAAATTAAGTTTTTTACTAATCGATTTGTAATACTCTTACCATACTCACTTGGGACTCTCATTCCAATTACTCCTATGCATTTTTCATCTAATAACTTTAAGTTTCCATAATAAAACAAAACAAATGGTGGATACTTAATAAATTTAAGAGATTCAGGATAATCATCAGAAACAATGGTTGTATACTTTGCTTGATTTGTCTTCATCAACAAATCAAATTCCTCTTGATCTACAGTCTCCTGTTTATCAAGAGCATTATAAATTAGTTGAAAATCTCCTAAGTATTTAATTGAAAAAAAAGCTAATATTTCTTCTATTTTATGCATCTTATTCACCTCATTAAGATATACATAAAATAAATCAATATTACTTTAAAAAAAAAGAAAATCAAATATCAAAAGATAATTGTTTTTCCATTCTCATTAAAACTGGTTTAAAAGATTTACGATGAATTGGAGTTACTCCAAATTCATCTAAAGCTTGTATATGTTTTTTTGTTACGTACCCTTTGTGACTAGCAAAACCATATTCAGGATAGGTTTTATCGTGTTCTTCCATCATGCGATCACGAGTTACTTTTGCAAGAATACTTGCTCCTGCAATCGATATCGATAATTGATCCCCTTTTATAATAGATAGATGATCAAGGTAATGCAAAGGCATTGCATCCGTTAATGCAAATAACCCTTCACATTGTAATGCTTGAACACATTTTTCCATCCCTATTTTACTTGCTTGATAGACATTTAGTTTATCAACATCTGCGACACTGATAACTTCAATATGATAAGCTATGGCATTATCACAAATAAAACTGAATAACTCGTCTCTTTTTTTCTTAGTAAGTTTCTTAGAATCATTGATTCTTTCATCGTAAAAATGCTTTGGAAAGATAACTCCAGCAACAACTAATTCACCTGCCATAGGACCTCTACCAGCCTCATCTAACCCTATAATAGCTTGATATCCTTTGGCATAATATTCTAATTCGTACTGGTTTCTGGGCGTTCCCATGTTATTTTCCCTAAACTTCCATCAAAAATTTCATTATAAAACAATTCTAAAACACGATCATAATCAGTATATCCACGAACTTGTTTGATTTTACGATTTTTTGCAATATCTTCAAATAACGGTTCAATCCAATCTGAATCTAAATCAATAGTTACTTGATACCTATCTTCAACCCTACCAGGATAATTTTTCACTAAATACTCAACCGCATAAATAAATAACTCATCTAAAGGTAAAATTTGTTGTTTAATAGATCCAATTAAAGCAATATTTCGGGCAATTTGAATATCATCAAAACGTGGCCATAAAACACCTGGTGTATCAAACAATTCAAAATCTTTATCCACACGAATTAACTGTTGTGCCTTTGTAACACCTGGACGATTTCCAGTTATTGTTGCTTTACGTTTCGCTAATCGATTGATAAAAGTAGATTTTCCAACATTTGGAATACCTAAAACCATCGCACGCATGGCACGAGGACGAAGCCCTTTTGCAGCTTCTTTTGCCATTTTTTCGGCTAAAATTTCTTTACATATTTTAATAATTAATTGATGTTCATTAAAGTTTTTTAAGTTTACACAAATAGCATAATATCCTAAAGATCGATAATATTCTAACCATTGATTTGTGATACGTTCATCACTCAAATCTTTTTTTGTCATTACAATAAGTCTTGGCTTATTATTAATAATCTCATCGAACATCGGATTTTTAGATGCTTTTGGTGCTCTAGAATCAACTAGTTCCACAACTATATCAATTAATTTTATTTTCTCACTTATTTCCCTTCTAGCTTTTGCCATATGTCCAGGAAACCAATGTATTTGACTCATAAAAACCTCCTAATCTATCCACTCCATATTAGAAAATGGATATACAATAATTCCACCCTTCCCTAGTATTTCTTCACTAGAGACAGCGCCTATACTTCTAGAATCCGTAGAATTCAAACGATTATCACCTAAAACAAAATATTCATCTTCTTCTAAAGTAATAGAAAAATCATTTGTAAAATTAGTTGCATTGTATAGCTCTATCGACTCAGTTATATAATCTATATCCAAAAAATCTTCCGCATAAATAACCCCATCCACAAATAAAACATCATCAATATATTCTATTTTTTCACCAGGTAAACCAATGATTCTTTTTACTATATACTTATCTAAAACAGTACTATCTACAACCACAATATCAAATCGTTCAATATCTTCACTCGCATGCCATATTTGTATCAATCCCACATCACCATCATTCATTGTTGGATACATAGAATCACCCACTACATTAACTAAACGAAAAACAAAATGAAATAACAAAAAAGTGAATCCGAAAATAAGTACATATTCTATAATTATTCGTATTGTTTTTTTACGTTTTCTTTCCATAAAATCACCACCTTTATCTATTATTGCATAAAGTTAAAAAAAAAGAAATGGAAATCCATTTCTTATTTTCTAATTTCTTTAATTCTTGCAGCTTTTCCTGATAATCCACGTAAGTAGTTTAATTTAGCTCTACGAACTTTACCAACTTTAGTTACTTCGATACGATCGATGATTGGACTATGTACTGGGAAGATTCTTTCTACACCTACTGAGTAAGAGATTTTTCTTACTGTAAATGTTTCAGAGATTCCAGCTCCGTTTCTTGAGATACATACACCTTCAAATAACTGAATACGGTGTTTGTCACCTTCTTTAATTTTTACGTAAACTTTTAAAGAATCTCCAGCTTTGAATAAAGGGATATCTTTTTTTAATTGTTGTTTCGTAATTTCATTTACTAATCCTAAGTTCATTATAATTTCTCCTTTATATAGATTTGTCTTGGGAGCTCTTAGTGATAACCAGCGGAACCCTTGCGCCTTTTACAGACCTAAATATAATAGCACATTTAAAATATTAATCAATCTTTTTTTGTTATTTTTTCTAAAAAAACTTTGTCTTCTTGAGTTAATGGATAATTTTCTAATAAATCAGGCCTTCTTAGATATGTTTTTTTCAATGACTGTTGATGACGCCATTGTTGAATATTAGCGTGATGTCCACTAATTAAAATATCTGGCACTACGTTACCATCATATTCAAAAGGTCTTGTATATTGAGGACATTCTAATAAACCATTGCTAAAAGAATCATCAATATGACTATCCTCTTTAATAGCTCCATCTAACAAACGAATAATCGCATCACTAACAACCATAGACCCTAATTCTCCGCCTGTTAAAACATAATCACCTATCGATATTTCTACATCAACATAGTCTCGAATACGCTCATCAAAGCCCTCATAATGACCACATAATATAATCAAATGCTTTGATAAAGAAAAGTTTGAAGCTAGTTCTTGGCAAAAAGGAACTCCTTGAGGTGACATTAAAATAATGGTACTCTCAGGTGTTGTAAGAGACTTTAAACAATCTAAGATAGGTTGACATGTTAAAACCATTCCCTGTCCACCACCATATGGATAATCATCTACCTTTTGATGTTTATTTAGAGAAAAATCTCGAAAGTTATGAACATTCACTTCCACTAATCCTTTATCAATTGTTCTTTTAATAATAGATGTTTCCAAAAAACCTAGGAACATTTCTGGAAAAAGAGACAATATATCAATCTTCATCGATCATTCCCTCTAATAATTCTACAACTATTTTATTATTATCAATATCTTCTTCTAAAATAAATGCATCTACATAAGGTATCATTAATCTTTTATTATGATATTCAACTACTAATACATCATGTCTTCCATTATCAATAACCTCTATAACTGATCCTAGAACATTATCTTTATAAATAATTTGTGCTCCAATAATATCATCTAAAAAATATTCTTCTTTGTCTAGTTCAACTTTAGCTTTATCAAAAAAAACAGGACATCCAATATATTTTTCCACTAAATTAATATCTAAATGATCTTTAAAAGCAACTAAATAATTAGTTTTATGAAATCTTTTACTAGCAATAGTAAAAGGCATTGTTTGTTTATTATACTGTAAATAAATAGTTTGTCCTACAACTAAAGCATCATCAACAAAATCACTTTTACTACGGATTTTAACTTCTCCTTTTAAAGCATGACAACCAACTATTTTCCCTATTTTTATCTTTTCCATCTTATCCTCCTATATAATAAAAGATGTGCTTTGCACATCTAATTATTCGTACGATTCAAATTTAATATCAATTCTTTTATTGGACATACGACCCGAAACAGACATTAATTGTCGAATAGAATTAGCCATAACACCTTTTCTACCGATTAATTTAGCAAGATCATCTTTGCCACAATATAAGTGTAAAACTACTGTATCTTCATCTAAAGAAGTCATTTCACGTACTTTTAATTGGTCCTTATCATCAACAAGCTCAATTGCAATATCATATAATGTCTTTGAAAAGTCCATGATTATTTACCTAATTTAGAATCAGTGAATTTTTTCATGATACCTTGACTTGATAATAAGTTTTTAACTGTATCAGATGGTTGTGCACCTTTGCTTAACCATTTTAAAACTTCTTCTTCTTTTACAGTAACTTGTGCAGGTGTAGTAGTTGGGTTATAAGTTCCTAACATTTCAATGAATCTACCATCTCTTGGTGATCTTGAATCAGCTGCAACAATTCTATAGAAAGGTGCTTTTTTAGCTCCCATTCTGATTAAACGTAATTTAACTGCCATTTGTAATTCCTCCTATTTCTTTTTAGTACTCGTCTATAGTAACATGCTAAAAAAAGAGTGTCAAGCTTTTTTGCTTAACACCTTTATATATTTTTTAAACTTATCAACCATATACTTCTCTTTTTCATAAATTATTTCTTTTTCTTTTTATGACGAACTTTCTTACGATTAGGATCTGGACGATTTGGATTATATGACTTCCCTGGCATACCTGTATTAGGATTCATATTTGCTAAACCTTTCATCATCTTTTTAGATTCTTCAAATTGTTTTATTAAACGATTTACATCCGCAATATTTTTACCACACCCTTTAGCGATTCTCTCTTTTCTAGAGGTAGTTAAAATATCAGGTGTTCTTCTTTCTTGAGGAGTCATCGAATAAATAATAGATTCTGTCATTTTTATTTTACGATCAGATTCTTCATCATCGATTTGTGGCATGTTATTAGCCATTCCAGGCATCATTTTTAAAATACCAGATAATGAACCCAATTTACGAACTTGTTGCATTTGAGCTAACATATCATCTAATCCAAAAATACCTTGTTGCATACGTCTAAACGTAGCCATTGTATCCTTTTCATCATAAACATCTTGTACCTTTTCAACTAATGAGACAACATCCCCCATCCCTAAAATACGAGTAGCCATACGATCTGGATAGAATAGTTCTAATTGATCTAATTTTTCACCAGTACCAATAAATTTAATTGGTACCCCTGTAATATGACGAATTGATAATGCTCCCCCACCACGAGAATCACCATCCAACTTTGTAAGAACAGCACCTGTTAAAGATAATGCTTTATTAAAACCATCTGCTACAGTAACAATATCTTGCCCTGTTAAAGCATCTACTACAAGTAAAATATCGGTAGGTTTGGCAATTTCTTTAATATCACGTAACTCATTCATTAACGTTTCATCAATATGTAAACGACCAGCAGTATCGATCATGACAACGTCATGATTGTATTGTTTTGCAAAAGCCATTGCTTCGCTAACAATTTGTTGGGCAGGATATTCTGTTCCTTTTTCAAAAACAGGAATATTTAGTTGTTCTCCTAGTACTTTTAATTGGTCCACGGCAGCAGGACGATAAATATCAGCGGCAACTAATAAAGGTCGCTTTGCTTCTTTACTAGCAAGCATGTTTGCAATCTTACCAGTTGATGTCGTTTTCCCAGACCCTTGTAAACCAACCATCATAATTACATTAGGATTATTGTTCAATGAAAGTGTAGAAACTTCCGTTCCTAATAATTTTACTAATTCATCATTTACAATCTTAACAACTAATTGTCCTGGCTTTAAAGAACCTAAAACATCTTGTCCTAAAGCTAATTCTTTCGTATTTGCAATAAATTCTTTTACTACTTGGAAGTTAACATCCGCTTCTAATAACGCTAATCGGATCTCCGATAACATTTCCTCCATATTCGCTTCTGTTAAACGTCCTTGACCAGAAACTTTTTTTAATGTCGTTGACAAACGACTTGATAATGATTCAAAAGCCATAGTATTCCTCCTAAATATCGCGTAACATCTTCAAATATGCATCCATACTAGAAGTGTCTTTATTTTCTAAATCTTCAATTTGATCAATTAACTTTTGTCTTTCTATGTGTTTTTGTAGCAAACCGAGTTTCGTTTCATATTTTTCTAAAGAATGAACTGCTTTTTTTAAATTATCAAATACAGCATTTCGGCTAACTCCAAATTCATCCGCAATTTCTCCTAAAGATAAATCTTGATTATAATAGAAATCTAAATATACTCTTTGTTTATCAGTCAATAACTCTTCGTAACAATCCATTAACAAATTAACTCGTTGTTTCTTTTCTAAATTATTTTCCATTACTCAACTAATCCTTTACACAAACCATAAATATACTGTTCTAAATCAAATTCTTGTAAATCCTCTAATTGTTCTCCTAAACCAACAAATTTCACTGGTATATTAAGTGCGTCCTTAATAGATAAAACAATCCCACCTTTCGCAGTCCCATCCATCTTTGTAAGAACTAATCCTGTAACATCCGTAATTTTTGAAAATTCAGTTGCTTGACTAACCCCATTTTGTCCTGTTGTTGCATCAATCACCAACAATGTTTCATGAGGTCCATCAGGATAACTACGTTTAATAATACGATGCATTTTCTCTAATTCATTCATTAGATTTACTTTGTTTTGTAATCTTCCTGCAGTATCACAAATCAGAACATCAACTTCTTTTTGCTTTGCCACTTCAAGTGCATCATATACCACGGCACAAGGATCTCCACCTTCTTTGCCTTTTACAATATCTACACCGACACGTTTTGCCCAAACATCAAGTTGGTTAATAGCTCCAGCTCTAAAAGTATCTCCAGCTGCAACTAATACCTTTTTCCCTTCTAAATTCACCATTCTACTAGCAAGTTTTGCAATAGTCGTTGTTTTACCAGCACCATTGACACCAACCATTAAAACAATAGTTGGACCATCTTGATTGTAGTTTATTTTTGTTGACATAACTGAATCATTGGCATAAATAACAAACATTTTATCAACAATGATTTCATTAATATAACTTGGGTCTTGAATATTTTGAATACGTACTTCATTCTTTATTTCACCAACGATTTTTAAAACCATCTCTACACCAACATCCGCCATAATTAAAATATTTTCTAACTCTTCAAAATAATCGTCATTAATAACACGATAACGAGCTGCTAATTCATTAATTCTGTTGGAAAAAGAATTATTTGCTTTATCTAAACCAGCAACATATTTCTCATTTTGTTTGGTTGATACACCTACCAATTTTTCTTTAATTTGTTTGAAAAAACCCATTATCATTCTCCTAACTAAGCATCTGTTAAATCAATAGCTTCATCTATTTTTACACTAACTAACTTTGTAACGCCTTTTTGCTGCATTGTTGCTCCATATAAAACATCACATTCTTGCATCATACCTTCACGATGAGTAACAACAATAAATTGTGTCGTACTAGAGAATTCACGTAAATATTTAGCAAATCTCTCAACGTTTGCAATATCTAGTGCTGCCTCCACCTCATCTAAAATACATAGTGGCACAGGTCGTACACGTAATATAGCAAATAAACAAGAAATAGCGATTAAAGCTTTTTCTCCACCAGAGAATAAAGAAATATTTTGAACTGCTTTACCTGGTGGTTGCACATCAATATCAATTCCTGTTTCCAAAATATTAGTTGGATCACTATAACGAATTTCTGCTTTCCCTCCACCAAATAAACTTCTAAATACCGTATTAAATTCAATATTTATTTTTTCAAAAGTGCTAGAGAATTTCTCTACCATAATTTCATCCATCTCTTTAATAGCTTCTAAAATCTTATCTTGAGCCTGTAATAAATCCAACCTTTGATTATTCATAGATTCATAACGTTCAAAAACATTTTGATATTCTTCAATCGCATCTAAATTAACATGACCTAATTCATCCATTTGATGTCTCAACGTCATTACAATCTCTTTTGCTTCTTCTAGATTTTCTAAAGCAACATAAGATTCATAAGCAAATTCATAAGTCATACGATATTCATTATTTAAACGAACCAAATGATTTTCTAATATAACTTCTTGTTTTGTTGCGTCAATCGTTTCTTTTGTTAAATCACCTTGTATTTGATTTAACTGTTTTCTACCATTTTTTAATTCCTGTTCTAAAACTTCACTTTGTTCCACATAACTCATTCGTAATAATCTTTTTGATTTGATTTCTTCATTTAAGTTATCTCTTAACTTGATAGCTTCATTTAAATCTTGAATTAACTTACTTTCTACTTTACCACTAGTAAAGTTCTCTAATTCTAATTTTTGATCTGTTAATGATTCATATTCTGATTTAATAGAAACTAATTTTTCTTTCTTTCTTTGAACAACTACTTCTAATTGACCATAAGAAATTTGTTTTTGTAATAAATCATGAGAAATTTCTTTAAAAGAATTTTCTAACTCATTAATTTCATTACGCTTTTCAACTAATTTCTTTTCATAAATTACTAAATCATCTTGTAGATTTTCTAATTCTCGTTTTTTTGTAAAGTTAGAGTTCGATTTTTTATAACTACCACCTGTCATAGAACCACCAACATTCACAACATCTCCATTTAATGCAACAATTTTATAACGTCCAAATAAGGCTTTCGAAATACTATTTGCATTCTCTAAAGTATCACATACAATAATATTACCTAATTGATTTTCAATAATATTACCTATCTTTTTATTACTTTTAACAAAATCACTAGCAATACCTAAATATCCATTCATATTTGTACACACCAATAGATGTTCTTGACGAACTGATCTAGGTTCCATTACATCCATTGGTAAAAAAGTAGCACGTCCGGCTTTATTATCATGTAAATAGCTAATCGCACTTCTTGCTGCAATATCCGTTGAAGTAACAATAAATTGCACCGCATTCCCTAAACTTGTTGCAATAGCTTGTTCATAACCTTCATTTGCAATTACTAAATCTTCTAAAACACCGATAATATCTTTGTTTCTTTTGGCATATTCAACGATTGTACGAACGCCATGATTTAAGTTAGAACGACTTTCTAGTTCTTCTAATAACATTTCTTTTTTTGATTTTTTTCTTTGAATAATAGCAACAGTACTTTCAACAAATGACTTATCCTCATTTAGTTGTTCATTTAATGTTGTTTGTTTTTTCATTAATTCTTGAATATCTTTTTGCGTTTCTTGACTACGTTCATAACGATCGTTATATTCTTGTAAAGATTCACTTAATACATCTTTCAATTGAGCAATTTTTTCATGTAAAACATCTTCACTCGCATTTTCCATTAAGAACTTTCTCTTTTGATCCACTTCAATTTTAGCACTTTCTAAATTACTTACATTTGTCATTGCTTCCATTAATTGTGTTTGTAATCCATGTATTTCAGAATCTAAAGCAAACATTTTCTTTTTAATTTCATCATTATTAGTTTCTTGTAAAAATAAACCAGCTTCAATAGTTGTTCTTTGTTCATTAAATTCTTTTATTTTTAAAGATAATTCATCTAATAACTCTTTGATTTTTTGAATCTCACACACTAATACAGAAACTTCAACACTAGTAAGTTCTTCTTTCAGCGTTAAATATTTTTCTGCTTTTATCTTTTGTTTTTCCAAAGGTCCAATTTGTTTTTCTAATTCATGAACAATATCACCAATACGTTCTAGATTTTCTGTTGTTCTTTCTAATTTACGAATAGATTCTAACTTACGTTTTTTGTACTTACTAACACCAGCTGCATCTTCGAAAATAGCTCTTCTTTCATCTGGTTTACAATCAGCAAAACTCGAAATATTACCTTGTGAGATAATAGATAAAGAATCTTTCCCTAAACCAGTATCCATTATTAAATCCACAATATCCTTTAATCGACATGGTTGACGATTAATTAAATACTCTGCTTCATTATTTAAACGATAAATACGACGAGTAATTTCTACTTCATCATATTCAATTTGCATAAATTTATCACTATTATCAAAAACCAACGTTACTTCAGCTAAACTTTGTGCTTTACGATCTTGCGATCCTGCAAAAATAACATCCGACATATTTGAACCACGTAATGATTTAACAGATTGTTCTCCAAGTACCCAACGAACCGCATCACTTATATTCGATTTTCCACAACCATTAGGACCTACTACTCCTGTAATTCCTGGTTGAAATTCTACATGAACCTTATCAGCAAATGATTTAAATCCATGTAATTCAATTTTCTTTAGATACATTTCTCTCTCCTACTTGAAAACAATACCATTTTCATTAATTTCATCTATAATCGCTAATGAACAAACTTCATATCCTTCTTTTTCTAACAGTGCTCTACCATCTTGGAATCCTTTTTCAATTACAATCCCTATCCCACTAATAGTAGCACCTGCTTGTTTACATAAATCAATTAAACCTAACATTGCTTGTCCATTTGCAAGAAAATCATCTACCAATAAAACATGATCATCACTAGTTAAAAATTCTTTTTTGATACATGCTAAATAATCAACATTTTTAGTAAAAGAATGCACAGGTGAAGTATACATTGTATCATTCATTATTTTACTAGTTCCTTTTTTAGCAAAAACTACTGGAACATTGTCAAAAGCATGTGCTGTTGCTAATGCAATAGCAATACCAGATGCTTCTATCGTTACTACTTTCGTAACCTTTTTATTGTTATAATAACTTTTGAACTCTTCTGCGATATCTTTGCTAAGAGCAGTGTCTATTTGATGATTTAAGAAACTATCTACCTTTACTATATTTGGTAAAATAACACTACCATCACTTATAATTTTATCTTCTAATTTTTTCATATAATACCCCTATTTTAAAGTTAATTTATCGATTATTTTATTTTGTTTATCACAAGGAATTTTCACTACAAAAGTAGAACCAACATCTACTTCACTAATAACATCAATATTCCCTTGGTGTAAGTCTACAATTGATTTTACAATTGCTAAGCCTAAACCATTTCCTTCGACACTACGTGAACGATCTTCACGATAGAATCGCTTAAAGATATGTGAAATATTTTCATTAGACATTCCACTTCCAGTGTCTTCTATTTTTACCTCAACATCTTTTCCTGCTCTTCTTGCACTAATTGTAATCAGTCCATTTTCCCCTGTATACTTAATAGCATTTGAAAGAAGATTAATCCATACTTGTTCCAATCTTGCTTCATCACCATATATTTCCACATCTTTTTTATTTTTCTCAAAAACAATTTCAATATTTTTAGTTGAAGCTGTATTTTCATAAGTAGAAATCACTCGATTAAGTTGATCTATAATAGAATAATGCATTAATTCTAAAGTAGCATCATCATTATCTAACAACGTTAGTTGTAACATATTCTTTGATAACGTTGATAAACGTTTACTATGAAAGAATATAATATCAGCATATTTCTCTCTTTGTGCTTTTGGTAATTCTTCATCTCTTAATATTTTTGAGAATCCTTGGATTGCAGTTAAAGGAGTTTGAAACTCATGAGAAATATCAGAAATGAATTTCTGTCTTGTTTCTTCATGTTTTGATAACTGTACAGCCATTCGATTGAATCCTTGATTCAGTTTCGATATTTCATCATCTCCAGAATAATTTACACGAACATGATAATTCCCCTTTGATAACTCATTGGTTGCATTGGTTAATCTAGTAATTGGTTTTACAATAAAATCAGCTATTGCTAGAAAGATAACACTACCTGATAAAAAGACACATCCTAGAATTAACAGAGCTGAGTCTAAAAAAGCACTTCGATCATAACTAATATCTTTAAAAGATACGATATAAACAGTTTTACCATCTATCATGTATACATTTCCATAAGAAACCACATTATCATTAAATGTTAACGTCCCATTACCAGCATCAATTTCATCAAGATCAATATCATTATGAGTTAAATGAGTACCAAAACGAAGCATCGTTCCATCATCATCAGAAATATAAATTTCAAATTGACTAGCATCTGCATAATCAATTAACAAATCCATACTTTGTCCTACTCCTAATACTTCTACCATTTCAACCACAAACTCATTAGAAGAAATTAATTCTTCATATGCATTTTGTGTAATTAATTCGACATTATTTTCTAATGCAATATATCCAGCTACTGAAAAACTAAATAAGATAGTAATTAAAAAACCACCTATTAACTTTCCATAAACAGACTTCATTATAACACCTCAATTTTATAGCCAAGTCCACGAACCGTAACAACACGGAATCCTGGTAAATGACCTATATTTTCTCGAACTCGTTTGACATGTACATCGACTGTACGATCAAACCCATCGTAATCCATCCCCCATATTTTTTCAATTAATTGCTCTCTACTAAATATTTGTTCAGGATTTTTCGCTAATTCAAAGACTAACTCAAATTGTTTTAAAGGCAAATGAATAGCTTGTTCAAGATAGCGAATTTCATATTTGTCACCATCAAAAACTACTTCCCCGATTGTAATAGTGTTCGAAGTATTAATGCTATAACGTTTCAAAATAGCTTTCACTCTTGCTAGTAACTCACTAGGATCAAATGGCTTTACTACATAGTCATCCACTCCCACTGAAAAACCACGTAATTTATCTTTACTTTCCCCTTTTGCTGTAAGCATGATAATCGGAACGTCTTTATAATCTTTCACACTTTCTACTAGTTCAAAGCCATCCATTACTGGCATCATTACATCTACAATCGCTAGATCAACATACTCATTGTCTAGGACATCAAGAGCTTCTTCCCCATTTCCAGCTTCTAAAACATCAAAACCTTCTTTTCTTAAATAAAAACCGATTAATTCACGAATATCCATTTCATCATCAACAACTAATATTCTTGGTTTCATTTTCCCACCTCAATTCATCATACTATTATATCATATCAATTACAAAAAATATAGACATAAAAATGAATAGAAAAAAGGAGTCCTCACTCCTTTTCTTTCTATTTATTCAACACTAAAAGTAGATAGAATCTCACTACTATCATCACTTTCCACAAATTCAAAACAAACAACATCTCCCACCTTCACTAAAGGTAAGTAATCAGATAACGAAATATCAGCTATATAAATAGTATCACTACCCTCTATCGTAAAATAGTAAGTACTATTTCCACTAACTACTGCTTCATTTAGTGAAGCAATCGTACCTGTTAATTCAACTAATTCATATTCTTCTTCGACATTTTTTCCATTATCAATTAATAACTGATAATATGCTGCTTCAGCAGATGCTACACTTTCACCAGTTGCTACAATTTGGTAATTTTCTACACTTACAAAAGCATATTGTTTAACCAATCCAGCATCATCTTTTAGTGATAAGAAATATGTTGGAACACCACCTGCATTTACTAATATTGGGAAGGTAGCAGAATAACCTAAATGTTGAACCTGGCCTTCAGCAGAAGACATCGCTGAATATTCTTCAGCTCCCGATATATCATAATACTTTGCTTCTTTTGTACGCATGTTAATTAATGCAAAACCAACATTCGAAGCATCATCAGATACAGAAGTTAATCCAGTATAATAGTAAACATCACCATCTAAAGCAATATAATTATATCCATCTGTTTGTTGTAACACACCTTTTTGAGTGAATATAGCATTTAAATACCCACTAGCATATTTACCCCAATTATCAAGTTGTGTTGCCACTAAATCAGTTGGATAAACATTATCAACCCATGTTGGGACATCCATTAACTCATAATACTGATTTTCTCCAGTAACAGCATTAACTAAAACTGCACCAACAATATCTTCTCCTCCAAAAATACCAATTTCATATTCATAAACAGGAGCAATATAATAAGGAATTCCATCCTCATTAATTTCAAACATTAAATCTTCAAACATAAGAGTAGGATAATTAACACGTAAGTAACGATAAATATTACGCCCAAATAAATCTGATTCAGAATATTTCATTCCCTCTTCTAACACAACAACAGAAGATTCTTGGCTAACCATATCTACTGTAATATAAGCAGGTAATCCTTCATCTTTATTAGTATACCATTTAATTAAATCAGCATATTCTAAAGGAGTTACACGATAAGGTGTATCCATATAGTTAATTTGATTATAATCATCAGAAACTTCAAACTGAGAAACATAATCAACTATCTCTCCCATTTTACGATCTCCTAAAACTGTTGCACTATCACGATCAACAACAGGAATTGATTCATAGGAAATAGTTTGGTTGTCTTCATAAAAGTCTGCATCATAATCTAAATATAATTGTTCTTGATAATCACTAGCATGGAATATTGGTAAACTAATTATATTTCCTACTACTAAATAAAATCCTAAAGTTGCTATTACACCTACCGTTATTTTTGTTAATAACTCAGTACCTTTACAAAAAGTAATATTTAAAAATACAAATGCAACTAATAATAAAATAAGATTAAAAACAAACTGTGGTGACTGTAACGTAATAGGTATTAACATAAAATATTCTGCAATCATTGCAAAAATAAGTAATCCTAAAATAATTTTCCAAACAGCAACTGGTTTTAAAACAGGTGCTTTTTCTTCACTACTCCCAAAAGGATTTTCCCCATTGTTATTAGCATCCTTAAATAAATTAAATAACATCTTAAACATTTGCTTGTTCCTCCAATTTTTCTAACAATCCTTCTAATTGATCAATTGTATCTAATTTAGCTCCACTAGCAAACTTATGTCCACCGCCATTATACAATCCGGCAATTTCATTTACAACAACACCACGACTACGGATACTTACACGCCAATTATTATCAGCTACATTTTGTGTGATTGCCATCCAAACATTATATTGTTCAATTCCAGCTAAACAGTTTACAAAATCAGATCCTTTTTCTCTACTAATACCTAATTCTTCTAAATTATCCTGTCTTAAGATATAATAAGCCACTTTACCAAACGTTTGATAATTACTTAAAATATACCCCTGAACTCTTAAATCCTTTTCTTGACGCATATACATCTTATTATAAAGTGGTTCCATTTCCACACCATTTTCAACCAAAAAACTAGCAACCTCAAAAGTTTGCACACCTGTTCCTCGATACATAAAACGATTACTATCACCAATAACCCCTAAAAAAATTGCATTCAAACTACAAATAGGTGCCTTAATAATATGATTATTTTCTTTTATCATATGACCAATCATTTGACAACAACTAGAAGCACTCGGATCCTCTAAATTAATAACTCCATAACTATCAACAACTTCATGATGATCTATTTTAATAATTTCTTTACATAATAAATAACTTTCTCCATCAATTCTTCCACTATTAGCAGTATCCGTAACAATACCTAAAACAGGTTGACTAAAATCAGGTAACTCTCTCTTAAATCCAGTAGCATACTGTTCTAACAAATCACTTGTAAAAACACCATCAACACTAATATTTTTATTAGGATACGTTTCTTTAAGTGCAAAATACAATCCTAATTGACTTCCAAAAGCATCATAATCAGGTAAAACATGACGATAAATGACAATATTTTCATAACATTCTATTTTATCAATAATTTTTTTATACATATCTATTCTCCTTGCTAAAAGATTATACCATATTTTTTAATAGAGTTAAAAAAAAAGACATCAAAGATGCCTTATTCCAACGTTATTGTCATTCTTTCAAAACATTCTTGAGCTGATTCTTGAGAAACATTATTACCTAATACAATAGCAGTATTACTTCCTTCTACTAAAATAATATAATTAAATTCACTATCATCATAACTCCAAAACAAATATTGATTCCCTTCATCACTACTATCAATTAGAGTAGCAGCACTATCACCTGAAATAGCAATATTATATAATGAATAGTCACTAGAAGAAACAAAAGTTGCTTGAGAAAGAATTGTATCATCACTATCGTATACACAGAAAATTTGTGTATCTAACAATAAAGATTCAGTATCATACTCTTCTAAATAATATCCATCTGATGTATCAAATTTTACAGAAATTGTATCACCAGTATCAGCTGATTCAAAAGTATAAGTTAATCCAGAGTTACTACATCCTACTAAACAAACCATCATAAAAGCAATACAAATTAAATTAAATGTTTTTTTCATTGTTTTTCTCCCGTTATTTTCTTTATTATTTATACCATTATTTCAACCTTTTTGCAAGAAGCACGATTTAAAAGATAATGTGAAATAAAAATGAGCAAAAGCTCATTTTTATAATTCTAATAAACGCATTGTATCTCTAGCAATCATTACTTCTTCATTAGTAGGAACAACCATTACTTCTACTTGAGAATAAGGTGAAGAAATAACTCGATTATCTTTTGAACGTATTGCATTTAGAGATTCATCCAAATGACATCCTAACGCTCTTGAAACATTATCAATGATAATACGACGTAAGTAACTAGCATTTTCTCCTACACCTGCTGTAAATGCAATGACATCTACTCCACCAAGTTCCATCACATAACTACCAATATATTTCGAAACAATTCTTGAATATAATAAACCTGTTAATAAAGCATCTTCATTTCCATCATTGAATAAAGCATTTTCGATATCACGTGAATCAGAAGAAATTCCAGAAACACCTAGCATTCCTGATTCTTTATTATAAATATTCAATACTTCATCAGGGCTTTTATTTAACTTCTTGCACAAATAAGGCATAACAGAAGGATCAACATCACCACAACGAGTTCCCATCATAACACCAGCTAATGGTGTGAATCCCATTGAAGTATCAATACATACTCCATCTTCTACTGCTGAAATACTAGCCCCATTACCTAAATGACAAACAATAACACGAGAATGTTTTGGATTCCCTAAATATTTAATAACTTCATTTGCTACATATTTATGACTAGTACCATGAGCTCCATATTTTCTAACTTTTAAATCAGAATAAAAACTTTTTGGTAAAGCATATAAATATCTTTCTGCATCTAATGTTTGATGAAATGCAGTATCAAAAACAAAGACATGTTCTACATCTCCTAATGCTTCTTTAAAAGCACGATACCCTATTAAATGTGCTGGATTATGTAAAGGAGCTAACTCACATAACTCTTCCACTTTACTTACAACATCATCATTCACTACTGCAGAATCACTAAAATATTCTCCACCATGAACAATTCGATGTCCTACAGCTCCTATTTCTGATAAATCATCTACTACCTTATGTTCTACTAAAGCATCCAATAACAATTGTACTGCCACATTATGATCTAAAATTGGACACGTTACAACATGTTTTTTACCATCTACCTTTATTTCGAAATTTGCTTCCTCAAACCCAATTCTTTCAACAATCCCTGATGTAATTACTGATTCTTCAGGCATATTAAATAATTGGAACTTTAAAGAAGAACTTCCTGCGTTTACCGCCATTACTTTAACCATACTTTTCCTCCTAAGTGTATATGTCCATTTTATCAAATTTATGTAGCAAGAACAAGCATTTTTGAAAGGCCTTACAACACAAAAAAAGAATGGAGAAATAATTTCATCCACTCTTTTAAAGATTATTTATTTGATTGACTCATTTGATTTTGTCCCATTGCTACTAATCGTTTCGTGATTTCTCCACCAACTGATCCATTAGCACGAGCAGTAGAATCTGGTCCTAAATGTACTCCAAATTCATTTGCAATTTCGTATTTCATTTGATCAATTGCATTTTTAGCTCCTGGTACAACTAATTTGTTTGTTGAGTTGTTTGAATTCATATTTCCACCTCCTGACAACATTATCTTGTGCCAAAATAGAAATAATATGCAAACAAATTAAAATATATTAAAAGAAATCTTCATCCTGATCAATCGTACCATCCACCACTACTAATTCTGCAGTTTCTACACATTCTTTAACTAATGCTTCAAAATCAAAAGCATCTTCAAATCCTCTTGCTTTATACGCTTTTGGTTTTGTTGCTGGAGCTTTCGGTGTAAAGATAGTACAACAATCTTCATGTGGACGAATCGATATTTCATATGTCCCAATATTTTTTGCAATATCAATAATTTCAAGTTTATCCAAACATAAAACAGGACGTAAAATAGGAATATTTACTACTTCTGTGATTGCTTGCATACTATGTAATGTTTGACTGGCAACCTGACCAATACTTTCTCCATTTACTAATGCTAAACAATCTCTTTTAGCGGCTAATTGCTCACTAATACGATACATCATACGACGCATAACTGTCATTGCATAACTTTCATCACTATGATCATATACTGCTAATTGTAACTTTGTAAAATCAATAACATGAACATTTATTTTTCCATGAGTGTATTGACGCATCACATCCACTAAATCTAACATTTTTTGACGTGCTTGTTGATTTGTATATGGTGGAGAAGCGAAGTGAATACATTCAATATCCACTCCTCTTTTCATTGTTAAATAACCCGCTACAGGAGAATCAATACCTCCTGAAAGCATTAATAAAGCTTTGCCACCTACTCCAACTGGATATCCTCCAGCACCTTTTTTTACATTATCCATAATATAGATTGCATCCACACGGATATCAACAATAATCAACATTTCCGGATTACGAACATCTACTTTTAGTTCTCTATTAGCGTGATGAAAAACATGAGTTGCTAATTCTCTATTAATTTCATTCGAAGTTCCTGGAAAATTCTTATCCGCTCTTTTTGTTTGAATTTTAAAAGTTAATTTATCATCCTCATTAATCATCTTACTTACAATTTCTTTTACTAACTCTAAATCTCTATCTACTTTATAAGCAACCGAAAAAGAATAAATCCCAAATATCGTTGCTACTTTTTTAGAAACCTCTTCATGATCATGACCATGTAATAAAATATACATACGATCATGTTTTAAATCATATGTTAAATCTGGAAAATCAGCTAAGATTTCCTTTGCATTTTTTAATAACTTTGCTGTAAATAATTTACGATTTTTACCTTTTGTTGATAATTCTCCAAAACGTACTAATATATAATTTGCTTCCATATTTTACCTCTTTTTTCTAGTTTTTATAAGTGATTCTTTTAAATAATAAATAAACTCATCAATTTGTTCCATCGTAGTTTCACTACCAAAGCTAATTCTCATTGCACTACTTGCAATATCTTCATCCAACCCTAATTGCTTCATAACTCTTGAAACACTTTCTGTTTTAGAACTACAAGCACTACGAGTTGATAAATAAATATTATTTGCTTCTAATGCATGCATAATAACTTCTGGTTTATAACCTATACAAGAGAAATTAATTATGGCATTAGAAGAACATTCTTTTTTTGTATTAATAACTACATCTTGTAAATCGGTTAATTTTTGACGTGTATAATCATTTAAAAAATTAACATGACTTTGCTTTTGTTTAAAATCATCCATAGCTAATCGTAATGTTTTAGCAAAAACAATATTCGTACAAGCATCTGATGTTCCACCACGAATATTAAATTCCTGTTGTCCACCACTGATTAATGATACCAATTGTATTTTTTTGCTTTTATATAATAAACCACTACCCTTTAATCCATGGATCTTATGTGCAGAAAAAGATGCTAAATCAACAACATTTAAATCAATAGCTACTTTTGTTAGTGCTTGAACCATATCACTATGAAAGATTACTTTTGGATAATCCTGTAATATCTTTTTAATTGCTTTTAAATCATTAAAACTACCCACCTCATTATTCACACACATAATACTAACTAATATCGTGTCCTCACGTAATTTATTCTTTAAATCTTCTAAACTAACACAGCCATACTTATCTACTGTTAAATAATCTACTTCAAACCCAAATACAGTCTCTAATTGACGACATGCTTCATAAACGGATGAATGTTCAACACTAGTAGTAATAATATGTTTTCCTCTATTTGCATATTGAAAAGCAACACCCTTAATTGCTAAATTATTAGCTTCACTCCCACAACTAGTAAAAATCAATTCTTCACTATTACATTGTAGCATTTGTCCTAATAACTCTCGTGACTTTTCCATATAACGAGCCACTTGTAATCCAGCATCATACATAGAATCTGCATTAAAGAAATGATTTGTCAACAGGTCTTGATAAGATGCTTGAACTTCTTTATCTAAAGGTGTCGTTGCAGCATAATCTAAATATATCATTTTAATCCTCCTCTTTATAATATGCATAAAAGTAAGAAAAAAGTCTAAATTTTTTCAGACTTTTTAGTACTGTTCACTAATGTTTCATATGATCCCGGTTTTATTTTTTCAATAATATCGACAGCAATTGTCAATGCCTTAGTATACTCACCATTTTTAAATAATAATTCAGCCTTTGTAAGTTCCGTATTAACTTCTAAAAAAGTAGAACGATAACGATTTCCATATACAATTGCATCTTCTACCATTTCGGCAGTAACAATTAAATTATGAATATTATCATATAATTCATAAATAACATCTCTAGCAGTATCCACTTGTAATGATAATTTCTCTAAATCAATTGGTCTTTGTCTAGTGAATTTTAATATTTCTTCTGCTCGTTGATAAGAATCATCAATATAATCTTGATATGTTTCACTAATCATTGGGAGCTGCTTGTTTTTTATTTCTGATTTTATTTCTAATAAAACAATATTAATATTATCCAATTCATCTAAAGCACGTTTTTCTTGAATACGCAAAGATTCTTTTTTCTCTTTATAAATAACAAGTAACTCTAAATAAGGTTGACATTCTTCTACAATTTTATCAAACTCAGCCATCATTTGACCATAAGAGAATACATTATCTAAAATAGCATGACGATAATCACTCAAACGACTCATAATAGCTAAGAATTTATCATAATCACTTTTAATATCAAATTCAAAATGAACATGATAGTTTTTTTGTAACTCAAACAAAGACTCTACCGTTTCACTTAATTGTTTTTCTAAAGATTCTACTAAATCAAAAGTTTCTTTTGATTTTTTAGCAAAACCACCAAATGCAACTTCTTCTGTTTCTAAATCATTCATTAATCCATCTAATTCAACAGTAATCACTTCAATAGCTTGTGCAACAGACGCTAACTTTAATAATTTAATATCATTCGTCATTGAATTTGTATCATAATCAATTTTTTGTAATCTTTCATCTAAATGAATACGTTCTAAAGCAAATCCTGTTTTTTTCATACTCTCTGCTTTTTCATGAATAACTTTTAAACGTTGAGGAATGTATTTACGGATAATTGCTACATAAGATGGTAAATCACGGATATTTGCAAACAACATATCAATTTTTTTATCAATAACATTCGTATATTCTTTAGCTTGTTCAAATTCTTGATCATTCATAAAGTTTTCAAGTTTCACAAAACACTGATCAATATCTTTAAACTCATTATCAATCAAAGGAATATAATCATCTATTTTACAACGATTTGTTTGATACTCATCTTGTGTATTACGATATTTTTCCTTTATTTTAATAATTGCTAATCGTTGAATATTTTCAACTTCTGTTACAGATTCAATTTCATCTAATAAAGTTTTTGAATCTTTTTCATATTGATCTATTTTATCACGTAGTAAACGTAATTTTCTTTTAACACCACGAGTTTTTCGAGAATATAACTTTTCATCAATTTCATTAATAACAGATAAAAGTTCTGTTTCTTGAAAACGAGATAATTCAACATGACGTTTTTGAAAATTTTCAAAATCAACATCAACATTTGGCATACTTCTCATAATTCCTTGTACTCTACCCAAACGGTACTGTATTGGTAATGTTTTTATCGCATTCATTTTGTTTTCAAGCATTACGAATGTTTTACGAAAATTTTTCAAACGGAAAAAATAATAAGCTGTAAAAATAATTACAAACCCAAGAATTCCAACTAAAATAAGTATTTGTTGTTCCCTTGATATCTGATTGATTATTTCGATTACTTGGTCCATATTTCTTCCCCCTATAGCTTTTTCATTCCTAAATATTATAACATAATTAATATACTATGTCTAAATTTTCTCAAAAATGATGTTATAAAAATCTATCTTTCCATTAAAAATTATTCGTTCTTTTTTAAGTTTGCTTTGCGTCCAAAAAAAATACTCATAACTAAGAATAAACAGGATATAATCTGTTTAAAACTACTATCTTGATAAATAATGAAAGCAAGTAAAGATGTAACAATTGGATTGAATCCTAAATAATAACTAGTAGCAACACTACCAATCGAACGTATCGCTTTTAAAGTGATTAGTTGGATATAACAAAATC
Source organism: Tannockella kyphosi (assembly GCF_021054785.1). Lineage (GTDB taxonomy): Bacteria > Bacillota_I > Bacilli_A > Erysipelotrichales > Coprobacillaceae > Tannockella > Tannockella kyphosi. The sequence continues at coordinate 1,051,068 of NZ_CP088239.1, forward strand.
CAATACCAGAAACACTTAGAAATACTATCCACCACAAGATCGGAACATTTTTCAAAGAAATCAAATGAAAATCCAACACAAAAAAGTTCAAAAATGTAATAAATATTGTTCCAATAAAATAATATTCAAAACAAAATGAAAAGTGGTTATTTAAAACTGATTTTCTTTGTATCAAGACATTTCCTATTGCACTACAAATAACACTTAGTAACATCAATAAATATCCAAAATTTAAATCTTGAATAGAAAAAACAAGAGAAATAAATATAGCTATAAAAGACAAGGTATGATAAGTAGCATCCCATCTATCTTTTAATAAGAGTAATGTTATTATTGGTAATAGTCCATTCATACTAGCTAAAGAGGCTCCTGAAACAAATTCAATAGCTAAAAAAGTAAATAAAAAATTACAAAAAATTGCAAAAAAAGCAATAAATATCATTTGTAAATTTATATGTAGTTGAATCCTTTGTTTTTTATAAATACATAAACAAAACAAAAGAACACATAACAATCCTAATCGTAGATTAGCTAAAAATAAAGGAGCTATGTATTGTGCCATTTCTTTCATCACTATTACATTAATTCCCCACAAAATACTTGCCAACACTAATTGTTTTATCATTTCATCACCACTTATAGTATAACCAAAAAAAAGACCGAAAGTCGTTTATCGAAAATATTCGATACACTTCTTTTGGTCATTATTTAATTGTTCGATTAAATGTTCTAAAGATGAAAATTTCATTTCATTACGAATTCTTTGTTGAAAAGAAACTTTAATTATTTTGTCATAAATCATTTCATCAAAACCAAAAAGATGAACTTCTAAACTTGGTTTTTCAATATCTCCAAATGTAGGATTAATTCCAATATTCGTCATTGCAAAATATTCCTGTTTTTCATATTCTACAACACAAGCATAAACACCATTTTTTGGTAAAACATAATCTTTATAATCGACATTAGCAGTCGCAAAACCTAGTTGACTCTTTCCACGATGTTTACCATGAATGACTACTCCTTGAATACAATAAGCATAAGCTAGAAACTTATTTGCTTTTTTGATTTCACCGTCTTTTAGTAATTGTTTAATAAACGAGGAAGAAACTCGGTGTTCTTGTAACATCAACTTATCCACTACTACGGTAGGTGCAACCGCCTCTAACATAGTAGGATTCCCAGCTCCAAAATGTCCAAAATGGAAATCATAGCCACATACAAAACCTTTCATATAATCATTTTTTAAATAAGTTTCGATAAACTGTTGAGGTGAAAAACTAGCGATTTCTTTGTTGAAAGGTAAAACAAACAAGTAATCTATTCCTTTTTGTTCTAACAACATTGCTTTATCTTCTAATGATGTAAGGTAGTTTTCTTGGCACGTTGTTAAAATACTTTTTGGCGACTTTTCAAAAGTAAGCAAAGCTTTTTTATGTTTATGAAGATTCGCTTCGAAAATCACTTTTTCAACCAATGCCATATGTCCTAGATGCATTCCATCAAAGAAACCAAGTGCTACAATACATGACTCTATTTTTATTTTTTTATTATTTAAATAAACAATTTCCATTACCATAATCCTCTTATACTTTTTAAATATCCTGGATGACTAGGTCCATAGACAGCTACTACTTTTTCATCACCATCTTTAATTACTGTTACTTCTTGTTTTTCACTTGGAATTAATTTTCCATGATAAGCAAGAGTTGGATCTTCCAATATCATTGTTGGAAAATGGGATAATGCTTTTTCAATTGTACAAAATGAAAAATTACCAGCTTCAATTTCTTCTAACGTATAGGCATCCTCTAATGAAAAGATACCAGACTGACTTCTTGATAATTGTTTCATATGTCCTGGATAACCCATTGCTTTTGCTAGATCCACACATAAAGAACGAATATATGTTCCTTTTGAACAAAGTGTTTGAAAGGTTATTTCATTTCCTGCTATTTTTTTAATTTCTAAAGAATGAATAACAATAGGTCTAGGTTCTAATACTAACTCTTTTCCTTCTCTAGCATATTCATAAGCCTTTTTTCCATTTACTTTAATGGCAGAATAGATTGGTGGGACTTGTAATTGAGCCCCTAAAAAACCATCAAAAGTAGTTTGAATTGTACTATCTTCAAGACCCATAAATTCCTTAGTTTCTAATATTTCACCACTAGCATCATAGGTATCAGTAGATACCCCTAACGATAAAACACACTCATATTCTTTTGTATCTGATTCTAAAAACTGTAATACTTTCGTTGCTTTATTAACACAAACAACTAAAACACCTGTCGCATCAGGATCTAATGTTCCTGCATGACCAACTTTTTTTGTTTTTAAACATCTTCTTAATTTATTTACTATATCATGGCTAGTATACCCAGCCGGTTTGTTTACGATTATTATTCCATCCATTTTTATCACCTTAATCATCTTAACAAAATTATAGACTTTAGGCAAAGATATTCGATTATTTTCCAAATATTAAAAAGAAATATTGAAATTGTTGATTCTAATTGATTTTTATCAAAACATTCGATAAAATGAGGAAGGTGATAAAAGATGAGTATGAAAAAAATACTAGGCTGTATACGTAAAGCCGATGAAGAATTTAATATGATACAAGATGGAGACACTGTTTGTGTTGGTGTTTCTGGTGGTAAAGATTCTATGTTATTGTTATATAGTATGGCTTTATATAAAAAGTTTGCAACAGTTGATTTTAACGTGGTAGGAATCCATATAGAGATGGGATTTCCAAATATGGACTTTTCTAAAGCAGATGAGTTTTGTCAGAAAAATGATATTACACTCTACCATGAACCAAGTCAAATATATGAAATATTAAAATTAAACAAAACTGATGATGGTCGTTTACGTTGTTCATTATGTTCTAAATTTAAAAAAGCAACTGTTATTGATGCTGCTAAAAAATATGGTTGCAATAAAGTAGCTTTTGCACATCATGGTGATGATGCTGTAGAGACATTGTTTATGAATATGATTTATGGTGGTAAAATAGCAACATTTTTACCTAAAATGTATTTAGATAGAACGGATATGAACTTCATTCGTCCCCTTATTCTAGCCAGTGAAACAGATATCGTAAGTGCATGTACACAAGCAAATATCCCTATCGTTCCTTCGACTTGTCCAGCAGACAAAAACACAAAAAGAGAAGAATTTAAAAACTTATTAAATGATTTATACGAGAAGTACCCCCAATCAAAATCTAATTTGTTGCTCTCCCTTTCAAACGAGCAACAAATAATGCTTTGGCATAAAGAACCAAGAAATAAAAAATAGAGGATTTTGTTCCATGAACAAAATCCTCTATTTTTATATATGTTTGATTACTACGTATTTCTTTTTACCTCGACGGATAACTGTTGCTTTTTTATCAAAGGCATTTTCTTTTGAAACAACAAATTCTAAATCTTGAATCTTTGTTCCATTAATTAAAACAGATCCATTATTTACAAACTCTCTTGCTTCTCTTTTACTTGATGCTGCCTTTACAGCAATTAAACAATCTAAAATATTTAAATCTTCACTAATTTCCACGCTTTCAACACCATCAAATAAGACAGCTACTTGATCATAAGAAAGTGATGAAATATTTCCTGAAAATAACATTTTTGACATATTAACAGCTTCATCATACGCTTCTTGACCATGTAAGAAAGTAATAACAGAATGAGCTAAAGCTTGATGCGCTTTTCTTAAATGAGGTTCACTTTGATGAGATTGTTCTAATTCATTAATTTCTTCTACTGATAAGAAAGTTAAGAACTTTAAATAATCAATTACTTTTGTATCTTCTGCATTAATAAAGAATTGATACATTTCATATGGTGATGTTTTTTCTCTATCTAACCAAATTGCTTTCCCTTCTGACTTCCCAAATTTTGTTCCATCACTTTTTGTCAAAAGAGGCATCGTAAATCCATAAGCTTGACCACCTATCTTTTTACGAATTAATTCAATACCAGCAGTGATATTACCCCATTGGTCTTGACCAGCTACTTGCAATGTACAATCTTTGTTTTCAAACAACCATGCAAAATCTAATGCTTGCATAATCATATAAGAGAATTCAGTATACGTAATTCCGTCATCTAATCTTCTTTTAACTACATCTTTAGAAAGCATATAATTAATGTTAAAGAATTTTCCATAATCTCTTAAAAAATCAATGAAATTTAAATCTTTCGACCAATCATAATTATTAACTACTTCAAAACCAAAAATATCTTGTGCCTGTTTTTTCAAACAAGCAAAGTTATGATCTACTGTTTCTTTGGTAATCATCGGTCTTTCACTATCTGGTTTTGGATCCCCTATTAAACCAGTAGCCCCACCAACTAAAAGAATTGGGTTATGACCAGCTTCTTTTAATCTTTTACTAATTAAAAAAGATGAAAAATGACCAATATGTAAACTATCTCCTGTTGGATCTGTTCCAATATAAAAAGTCATCCCTCCATTATTTAATTTTTCTTCTAAGTCAGGTGAACTAACATCTTTCACTAACCCTCTCCATACTAATTCATCATAAATCTTCATATCTTTCCTCCTTGAAATATAAAAACGCCCTTAAATAAGGACGTCATTAACGCGGTACCACCTTGATTCATGTAAAACATGCTCTTAATAGATATAACGTTCTAACCCGTCTAAGCTTTGCACTTAGAAACTCCAGAGTGTATTCACTAACTTCATTGACTTGTTTTCACCAACCACAAGCTCTCTTATAACAATTCCATTAATTACTATTTTCCTTCATAGTTTACTTATTTATAGCACAGATAATTTTAATCGTCAACTAATTTTGGTGAGATGACTCACGTTCAATAAACATATAACGAACTGCAATTTCTTTTGATTCAATTGCTTCACCTTGTAAGAATTTTGTTAACAAACGTACTGCTAACGCACCCATATCATATATTGGTACATTTAATGATGATAATTGTGGACGACACATAACAGCATAACTTGTGTTTAACATCCCAACAACATCCATTTCTCCTGGAATATCGATGCCATTTTCAATAGCTGATTGAATAACTGCAACACCATCTTTATCATACCCACAAAAAATAACATCATGTTTTTTATTTTTAAAATATTTTTCAAAAGTAGCTAAATTAAATTCATAACTACTCGTACTAGAAATAATATTATTTTCATCAAAAACCAATCCATTTTCATGATATGCTTCTTGAATACCTTCAATAACATCATCATTTTTAATTAAATTTTGTTTTGGAGAAACATATAAAATATCTGTTTTCCCTTTTTCAATATAAGGCATAATTAGTTCTTTCGCTGCATTTTTCACGTCAATATAAATAGAACCCATCGTTTCATTCGAAATTTGTTTACCAATAACTACAATAGGTAAATGATATCTATCAATACCTTCAATCATTTGATCAATATGTTCATTATTAAATAAAATAACTCCATCTACTCTTGATTTAATAATTCTCTCCGTAACATCACTTACCGTATCATCATCACCAATATCATCCGTAGTATACATATTAATATTATAGTCTAAGTGTCTTCCAGTATCTCCGATTCCACCAATCATATCTTTTACATGCGCAAATAAAGATTGTGGGAAAACAATTGCAATCGTTGTTGTTTTACTAGTTGCAAGTCCTCTGGCTACTTCATTTGGTTTGAAATCTAATTCTTTAATTACTGCTAATACTTTTTCTTTTGTTTTCGCTTTTACAACACTAGAACCATTAATAACTCTCGAAACAGTAGCAAGAGAAACACCTGATTCTCTTGCTACGTCATAAATCGTTGTCTTTTTTTTCATTAGTCTTTTAAATCATCTAAGATGACAGAAATTTCTTCTTCTATCTCATCAATTCCTTCTTCAAGATTTTCAATAGCAGTAGAGTCTTTATCTTGAATTTTAGTTTTCACTTCTGTCATTTTATCTGTTACATCATCACTTACTTTTTTAATAGCGTCTTTTACTTTCGAGTATTCTTCGCTAGATTGCATTGAAGTATATAATTCTTCGACACGATCTTTTAATTCTACTAATTTATCCATTGAAGATTCTTTAAATTCATCTCCATCAAATTCATCAATCGTCTTTTTCATATCATCAATTAAATCTTTTAACATTTCTTGATAATCTTCTTTTGACATTGATTTTGCTTTACCGTATAACTCATTACTTTTTTCTTTTAGTTCGCTTCTTAATTCTTCTCCTTTTTTAGGAGCTAATAACATCCCTGCAGCAGCACCAAGTCCTAATCCTGCAATAAATTTACCTAATTTCATCATCTTATTTCCTTTCTATTTTTTAAATATTTTTAATATTGTACCTATAAAATCAAATTTTGGTTTCTTCGGATCAAAAAAACGAGTAATAGATTCCACTGGTGTGTTTAATAAATCCAATTTATAACTCACATCATCTGCAATTCGATCTACTTTACCTATCGTTGTTTGCCCCATTTCAATCGTTGTACCTATTTGTTTGACTGCAACAGCTGTTCTTAGAAAAAATATTCCTAAGGTTACAATTGTAAAAGCACCTGCCAAAATCAACAAACATAAACATACTTCCATTGTTGTCATATTCATTACTCACCTCTTTTTCTAATCATAGCATAAAAATATATCCTTATATAGTGTTTTGCTTGATAAAGATAACTTTTTCTTCTAATTTATAAATATCTTTACTCGACATAAACAAGAATACTACATCATCATATTGAGCTAATTCTTTTGCACCCAACTCATCTTCACTAATAACTTTACTTCTTGGCAATAATTTAGCGATGTCTTCAATACATATATCAATTCCATCTTCTTTCGCTGCATTTTCAGGGAATGGACAGAAATAACAATAATCTGCACTATCCATTGATTTTGCAAACTCATTAGCAAACCTTGCCCCTCTAGAAAAACGATCTGGTTTAAATACAGCTACTATTTTTTTACCTGGATAACGCACTCTAGAAGCTTCAATTACCAACTTAATTGCTGTTGGATGATGAGCATAATCATCTACATAGATATTATTTCCAACCTCTTTTACTGTATAACGGCGTTTCACCCCTTCAAAACATGCCAAACGTTTTTGAATGTAATTTGCTTCCATATTTTCTAAGTATCCCATGTAATAACAGCTAAAGCATTATATAACATATGTTTACCATAGAATGGTAAATCAAAATGACCAAATAATTCACCATGAATCACCACATCAAAAGACATTCCATTTTTTGATTCTAATACATTTTTAGCTTTGACATCATTGCGATCATTTAAACCAAATAATAAAGCTCTTTTTTCGAACTTCATCTTTCTAAGATATGGATCATCACCCCATGCTATGACTGTATCTTGTACTTGATTTGCAAATTTCTCAAAAGAAGAAACATACATCTCCATACTTGTAAAGTAATCAACATGGTCCAATTCAACATTATTGATAATCGCATATTTTGGAAAATAAGATAAAAAGTGATCTTGATACTCACATGATTCAGCAATAAAATAACGACTATCCTTTAAACCATGTCCAGTTCCATCCCCAATTAATACAGAAGTTTTATCAAACTCTTTAAACAAATGATACGCTAGACCTGTTGTCGTTGTTTTCCCATGTGTCCCAGCGACACTAATAGAAACATAATTTTCCATTAGATGTCCTAAGAAAGTAAAATATCGATGACAAATGACATTTTTATTTTCTAAAGCCGCTTTTACTTCAGGATGATCATCACCAAAAGCATTCCCAATAATAACTGTCATTCCATCCTTGATATTACAAGGATCAAAAGAATAAATAGGAATATTACGACTTTCTAGTTCCACTTGCGTAAAAATAAACTTATCAATATCACTACCAGCTACCTCATGTCCTAATTCATACATAATAGTAGCTAAAGGTGCCATTCCTGACCCCTTAATTCCAATAAAATAGTACATACACAAACCCCTAGGTTATTAGCCTATTTCCTTTCTAAGTTATTTTATCTTAGCTATATTAACTAATAATTAATAAATCTTTTGGATACTCATTTAAAACAATACAACCATCTGGTGTAACCATTACTAAATCCTCTATACGAACACCTAAATTATCTTGTAAATAAATACCTGGTTCAATAGAGAAAATCATACCGGGTACTACTTCAATATCAAAAGTACTTGCTACATCACCAAATTCATGACATTCTCTTCCAATAAAATGTCCTAAACGATGTGTAAAATACTTTCCATAACCAGCTTCTTCAATCACATCTCTAGCTGCTTTATCAATATCACAAAGCTTTACTCCTGGTTTAATCATAGCAATAGCAGCTAAATTAGCTTGCTTTACTGTTTCATAAACCACTCTAGCTTCCTCGCTAACTTCTTTATAAAAAACAGTACGAGTCATATCACTACAATAATCCATAAACACACAACCGATATCTAAAATAATACTATCCCCCACTTGTGGTAAAGATTCATCTGTTACATGATGCGGATTTGCTGCATTTTTACCAAAGGCAACAATTGGACTAAATGAAAATTCACTAGCTCCTTTTTCTGTATAAAAACTAAGCAATTCACTACTAACTTGTTTTTCATTATAATCTTTCGCACATAAACTAATAGCATGATGCATTGCTTGATCATTAATTTTACTTGCTTCTTGCATTACTACTTGTTCATCAATATCTTTAACCATACGAACACAATCAATAAAGATAGATCCATCTACAAATTCAATTTTACTACATTGTTTTTGTAATGGTAATAAGAATCTTGCAGGCCATGATTTATCAACACCTAAAACCAATACATCTTCTAAATAAGAAGCTAATAATGCTGTTTTATCTTCATTATCACTATACCATACTAAAGAAGCATCAATTGGTTGATCAACAAAGAACATTTTATTTAAAAACAAAGTTAAAGAACCATCTTTCTTAATTAATAATACATATAATCTTTCACCAGGATGATTTTTATATCCTAATAAATAATCAATTGCATACATATCACTAATAAGACAAGCATCTACACCCTCACTATTCATAATACGTGTTACTTTTTCAACTCTATTCATGATGATCACCTTTTATACAAATTCCTAATTCCTCTAATTGTTCCACACTGACATCTCCTGGAGCTTTTGACATTGGACAAGTAGCACTTGCATTTTTAGGAAAAGCAATAACATCACGTAAAGAATCACTACCTGTAAGTAACATTGCAATACGATCTAATCCTAATGCAAAACCACCATGAGGAGGTGTTCCATATTGGAATGCATCAACAAAGAATCCGAATTGTTCTTTAATTTGTTCTTCACTAAATCCTAATGCTTTAAACGCTCTTTCTTGTAAAGATTGTTCATAAATACGTTGTGAACCACCACCTAATTCAAAACCATTTAAAACAATATCATAAGCATCTGCTAAACAATTTGCTGGATCACTTTCAATTAAATCAATATGATCATCTAATGGTCTAGTAAATGGATGATGTTTTGCATAGTAACGAGCTGTTTCTTGGTCATATTCAAACATTGGGAAATCTACAACCCATAAGAATGCATAAGTTTCAGGGTCATATAATGATAATTCTTTTCCTAAATGATTACGTAATGCAGCCAATGAATCACAAACAACATCATAACTAGGATCACCTACAAATAATAATAAATCATTATCATTTGCTTCCATTTTATGAAGTAATCTAGTCATTTGTTGTTCATCAAAGAATTTAGCAATAGGACCAGTAGCTACTCCATTTTCAACTTTTAACCAAGCCAATCCTTTGGCTTTGTATGTTTTTGCAATATCTGTTAATTTATCTAATGCCTTACGAGAATAATTTCCTGCTTGACCAATCACATTAATCCCTTTTACATAACCATTGTTATCTAAAGCATTTTTAAATACCATAAAATCAACATCTTTTACTGTTTCATTTAAATTTACTAATTCTAATCCAAAACGAGTATCTGGTTTATCAATTCCAAATCTTTCCATGGACTCATGCCATGTTAAACGAGGTAAAGGTAATTCTAAATCAATTCCTTTTACATCTTTCATAATTTTAGACATTAAACCCTCACCAATCGATAAAATCTCATCAGTAGACATAAATGACATTTCCACATCCACTTGTGTAAATTCAATTTGACGATCTGCACGTAAGTCTTCATCTCTAAAACATTTTGCTATTTGATAATACTTTTCAAAACCAGCAACCATTAATAATTGTTTAAATAATTGAGGTGATTGTGGCAGAGCATAAAATTGTCCAGGATGAACGCGTGAAGGAACTAAGAAATCTCTGGCACCTTCAGGAGTCGATTTATTAAATACTGGTGTTTCTACGTCTACAAAATCCAAATCATCTAAATAACGACGAACTGATTTTGTGATTTCATGGCGTAACATTAATTTTTTTTGTAAAACAGGTCGTCTTAAATCTAAATAACGATACGCTAATCTAGTTTCTTCTAAAGCATCTGTTTCATCTGCAATAATTAAAGGAGTTACATTGGCAGTATTAATAATATTAATAGCATGTGCTTCTATTTCAATATCTCCTGTTGGCATATTTGGATTTTTAGATGTTCTTTCAATTACTTTTCCAACTACATGGAGAATAAACTCATTTTTAATTTCTCTACCTAATTCTTCCATCGATTCATTTAAAATAATTTGTGTAATACCATAACGATCACGTAAATCAATAAAAACTAGAGAACCTAGGTTTCTTTTTTTCGCAACCCATCCTTTTAGTTCAACTACTTCTCCAATATTTTCAATACGTAATTGTCCATTATTATGTGTTCTATTCATGTTCTTCCCCACTTTCATGATCTTCAATATAACTTAAAATATCTTCTAACTTAACAACCGATTGGTGTTTTGATACCGTACATTTTATATTTACTACTTCATTTTCTACTTCTTCTTGTCCTAAAATCATTGCAAAATGAGCTTTATTACGATCAACAGACTTAAACATCGCCTTCATTGAACGATCTTGATAATCCATATCCGCACTATATCCATTTGCTCGTAACATTGTGATAATTTGTACTGCTAAGTCTTTTGCTTCTTTTCCTAAAGGCATAAGATAAACATCAAGTCCACTTTCTTCTTCAATAGAAGCATCCATTGCAATTAAAAGTCTTTCCATACCAAAAGCAAACCCTACTCCTGGGGCATATGGACCACCAACTTCTTCCACTAATCCATTATAGCGACCTCCGCCACCAACCGTAGAACCAGTTCCTAATCTAGGATCATCACTAATGATTTCAAAAACTGTATGACAATAATAATCTAAACCACGTACTAAATTATCATCAATAACATAATCAATTTCTAAATCATCTAATAAACTACATACTGTACTAAAATGTTCTTTTGCTTCTTTACTTAAGTAATCTCTCATTTTAGGTGCAGAATCCATTAATGGATGATTTTTATCTACTTTACAATCTAATATACGCATTGGATTTTTTTGGTAACGAGTCTTACAATCATGGCATAGTTCATCAATGCATGGTTCAAAGTGTTTCATTAAAGCATTTCTATGTAATTCTCTAGAAGCATCATCACCTAAAGAATTAATATGTAATTTTACATTTTGAATACCTAATGCTTCTACTAACGTAATTGCTAGTGTCATACATTCAACATCTACATAAGGAGATTCTAATCCGATCATTTCTACTCCAAATTGATGAAATTGTCTTTGACGTCCATTTTGAGGACGTTCATAACGGAACATTGGTCCCATATAATATAATTTTTGTAATGTTTCAGGATTGCTATATAACTTATTTTCCACATAACTACGAGCTACACCAGCAGTTCCCTCTGGACGAAGTGTGATACTACGACCTTTTTTATCTTGAAATGTGTACATTTCCTTTGAAACAACATCTGTCGTATCTCCAACAGCACGACAAAATAGTTCTGTGTGCTCAAAAATTGGTGTACGAATTTCTTGGACATTGTAATACGAACACACGGTACGAATTAATTGTTCTAACGATTGCCATTTTGATGAAGTAGTTGGCAAAATATCTACTGTTCCTCTTGGGGCTTTATACATTTTATTTCCTCCTTAAAATATAAAAACGTCCTTATAAGAAAGGACGTCATTAACGCGGTACCACCTTTATTCATGAATAAAATTCATGCACTTATTATTATAACGCATTACCGTTTATCCCTACTATTTTCAAGATAACTCCTCATAAGTGTCCCATGATATTTTAATCAATACTCTCACCAACCGTATTGTCTCTACTAATAAAATAATCATTTAATCTTATTCACTGGATTTATTTGATTATAGTTGATTTTAGTGAAAAAATCAACGATTAATGAATAATTCTGTTTACTTCATAAATACCTTGTATTTGTTTTAAACTAACCTGTGCCTCTTTAAAACTTTCAAAACTTTCTACTGAAATTTTCAAAGTAATAATAGCTTTCATATCTACTACTTCTGCATGAATATTTAAAATATTTGTTTTTGCTTGTCCTAAAACAATTAATACATCATTTAATAGATTTGGACGATCCAATCCTCTTACTTCTACATCAATATCAAATCTTTTTGACTGAACAGAAGCATGATCCCAATATACCTCAATTAAACGATCTTTAATACCTGGTTGATTCACATTTGGACATTCCTTACGATGAATTTTAATTCCCTGTCCTTTTGAAACAAAACCAACAATTTCATCACCAGGAATAGGATTACAACACTTTGATAATTGTATCTTTAATCCACTAACTCCTTTTACAACAACAAAACTATTTGTATTACCAGCATGTTGTTTTAGTTGAGCCTCCGTATTTCTTTTTAACATTTTTGATAAACCATCAAAAATATTTCCTTTTTTAGGAGCAACTTTATCCAATAAAGTCATGCAAGTTAATGATTTACGTCCTAAAAAATATAAGATATCATCAAAACTCTTTGCACCAAAAGCTCCAAAATATGTTTTATACGTATCTGGATCAAGAAATATCTTTTCATCCAACTCACGTTTTCTTAATTCTTCTTTTAAAACTTTACGACCTTCCTCTATTGTATCTTTTTTAGTTTCGGCTTCTTTATTCGCATAGAATTGACGGATTTTATTTCTAGCACCGGCAGTTCGAACAAACTTTAACCAATCTTCACTAGGTCCAGAGGAAGCTTTCGATGTTTTAATTTCTACAACATCACCAGTAATTAGTTTTGTATCTATTGGAACCATTACATTATTAACTAAAGCCCCTACCATTTTATTACCTACTTCGCTGTGAATACGGTATGCAAAATCAACTGGTGTTGCAAAATTAGGAAGTTCCACAATTTTTCCTTGTGGGGTTAATACATAAACATTGGCTTCAAAAATATCACGCTTTAAAGAATCATAATACTCTTTGGCATCCCCATCTTTAATATCTTCACTTAAAGAAATAAATTCACGTAACCATTGTAATTTCTCACCAATTTCTTGTTGTTCTGTTTTTGATGAGTATCCTTTGTTTTCTTTGTAACGCCAATGTGCTGCAACGCCTAATTCAGCTAATTCATCCATCTCTTGGGTACGAATTTGAATCTCAAAAGTATTTCCACTCTCTCCAATAATAGAAGTATGCAAAGACTGATACATATTTGGTTTAGGCATTGCAATATAGTCTTTAAAACGTCCTGGTAATGGTCGGTAGGCATCATGAATAACCCCTAAAACACTATAACAATCTAATTTATTTTTTGTAATAATACGTAACGCATTTAAATCATATAATTCATCAAAACGTTTGTTTTTAATATACATTTTTTTATAAATACTATAGATAGATTTTGCTCGTCCAACTATTTTAAAGTCTTGGACTGTTTCTTCCAGAAGATGTTGAACCGATTCTAACATTTTTTGAATGCTTTCTTTTCTTTCTTCTTGATTTTTTTCTAATAAGAACGATATTTCACGATAGGCAATAGGATCTAAATAAGACAAACTAATATCTTCTAATTCTAATTTAATATCACTAATACCCAAACGATGGGCAATAGGAGCATATACTTCTAAAGTTTCTCTAGAAATCTTCTTTTGTTTTTCTGGTGTCATGAATTCTAAAGTACGCATATTATGTAATCTATCTGCAAACTTTATTAAAATAACACGAATATCTTTTGCCATTGCAATATATATCTTACGGTGATTTTCTGCATATGCATCCATTTCTTCTTTGAAATTCATTTTGTTGATCTTAGTTACACCTTCAACTAACTCTCTAATTTCAACACCAAATAATGCATCCATTTCTTCAGGAGGAACATCACAATCTTCCATTACATCATGCAATAAACCAGCTGTAATCGTACTTGGTCCTGTTTGCAACGTTGCTAAAATATAAGCAACCCATAACAAATGAATGGTATATGGTTCCCCACTTTTTCTCTTTTGCGTTGCATGCTTTTCCATAATGAAATCATGCGCCTTAATAATCAAATCAATATTATCTTGGTTCGTAACATATGTTTGAACAACCTCTAAGATATCATCTAATGTAATAACATCTCCTGCTTTTTTTATTTCCATGATTTATCCCTCCTTTTCATATTAAAAAAGAGAGATTCTCTCTTTTAATATTTTAATAATGAATGTACGTTATACCCTTTTAACTTATCAATACCATGCAAAGCTTCTAACTCAATTAAGAATGCGATACCAACAACATTCCCACCTAGTCTTTCTATCAAATGAATAGTTGCTTCAACAGTTCCACCTGTAGCTAATAAATCATCTACTATGATAACATTTTGACCTGGACGAATACTGTCTAAATGAATCGAAACTTCATTAGAACCATATTCTAAATCATATTTTTCATCCACTGTTTCTCTTGGTAATTTGCCAGGTTTTCGTACAGGTACAAATCCTGCTTCTAAATTATAAGCTACCGGACATCCAAATAAGAATCCTCTTGCTTCAGGTCCTGTAACAATATGAATCTCTTCATTTAATGATTTAGCCCATTCAACAAATTCATCAATTGTTGCACGATAAGCATCCTTATCTTGCATTAAAGGTGTTACATCTCTAAACAAAATTCCTTCACTAGGAAAATCTTGAATTGCTGCAATATACTTTGTTAAATCCATTTGTACTTCCTCCTATTTATATGAGTTATTATAACAAATTTTACTTATAAATAAAACTAAATAATTGCCTCTAAAATCATATTTATAGACTGTTTTCCTAAAAATTCATTGATTTGTAGAGTTCCAATAAAGTTTGCTTGTTTTAAAGTTAAATATTCATTTAATTTGTTTCCAACATTAAAATATAAAGCATCTATTTTTTGTCCATTGAATTGGAATGTGAATTTACAATGTTTTCCAGCACTTAATGTAATAACTTGATCTATTTGTATATTTTCTAAAGCATAAATAACTTCTAGATTCCCTTGACCTGTTGGTTGTAATGCTTCTAATTGTCTAATAGCTTGTATTGTTAAATCATTTTGATCTATTGCAATTACTTCTTTATTTGCTTTTGGCATGATTGGACAATGTTTTATAATGGAACTTTCAATTGCTTGTTGTAATAAAGCTAAATTTTCTTTTTTAACACTAAAACCACCAGCTAATTGATGCCCTCCAAAACCTTCTAAATATTCTTTTGTTTCTTCAAAGATAGTTGTTAAAGGAATCTCTTTAATTCCTCTTGCACTTCCTTTATAAATATTACTTGCTTTATCATAATGCATAACAAAACTAGGTCGATAATAATCTCTTGTGTACTTACCAGCAATTAAACCAATAATCCCAATATGAATATCTTTATCATAACTAAATAAACAATAATCACTTGCATCTTGATTTACAAGTTTATATTGACTATTGGTAAGTTGTTGTCTTTGACTATTTATTTCGATTGCTTTTTTACTAATAGATTCGATTAGTTCTTGAGAAGCATCTAAAGCAAAGAAGGGAATTAATTTATTGGGACTAATTATTTCACACAAACGTCCAAAAGAATTTATTTTAGGAGCAATAGTAAAACCAATAGTTTGGACACTATATTCTTGTTTTTCTCCTTTTAGAGCTTCTAATGCAGGATATTTATTTTCTTTCATAAACTGCAATCCTTGTTTCACTAAAGCTCTATTTTCATCAAACATCGGCATCATATCACTAATTGCTGTAACACTAGCTAAACTATATAAATATTTATCATGTTTGCCAAGCAGGGCACAAGCAAGTTTATACGCTAAAAATCCTCCAGAAATTTCTTTGAATGGATAGTTTGGTGAAAGCTTTGTATGTAAAACACAAAAAGCATCTGGTAAATCACTATCAAAACTATGATGATCACTAATAATAACATCTACCCCACACTCATTAGCCATTTCAACAGCCTCAAAGGCTTTTACACCATTATCAACTGTAATAATTAATTGATATCCTTTTTGTGCCATTTGACTCACACGATAAGCTGTAATCCCATAGCCATCACTTATACGATCAGGAATATAATATCCAACTTGTACCCCACGTTGTTTAAATGCTTCCACCAAAATAGTAGTCGCTAATATTCCATCACAATCATAATCTCCATAAATACAAATACGTTCCTTATTCAAAATAGCTTCTTCTATTCTCTCTAAAGCATCACTTGATTCTTCTAATAAAGAATAATCATGATAAAGAAACTTTGGTTTTAAAAAGCTTTCTACTGTTTTATCATCCAACTGTTTATATGCGAATACTTTTGCAAGTAAGGAATGAATACTAAATTGTTGCATATAGTGTAAATGGTTGGTTGGTTTTATTATTTTATATTCCATATATATCCTCCTAATAAAAAAAGTTGCACTGCAACTATTTTGAAATAAAATCTTTAAAATCCTCAAGTTTAAGATTTTTTGCTTCTTTAATTACTTGAACACTTAAGAATCCAAATAAATCAGAAAAACCTAAACCCATTATATCATCCACGATTGCACACATCGGCATTTTATCAAGATCATTCCATTTCACTGTAAACAAATATTCTTTTATTTGTTTTTCAGTAATACCTTTATGTGACTCTTTTCTAAGTTGTCTTGCTTTTAAACGAATAAGGTGATCAAAATCCCCTTTATTAAACGTACTACCTTCCATTACTATCACCCCACCAACATCAAAGCTATTTATATTATATGACAAAATACGCTATAAAGGAAGAGTTTTTATGAAAAGAAAAATTATAAATTCATTTATTATTCTTAGTACCAGCAGTGCTATTACAAAGCTATTTAGTATGTTAAATCGTATTTTATTAGCTCGTATTTTACCTATGGAAGCACTAAGTTTATTTATTTTAGTAATGCCTTCTTTATCCATGTGTATTACACTAGGACAATTAGGTATTCCTTCTGCCATATTTCGCTTAATCGCTAATCCAACCTATCAAAATAAAAAAGTCATGATAACAGGATGTATCATTAGCTCTATTAGTTGTTTTTTTATCAGTATTGGTTTAATACTATTCGCTCCTTATATAAGCAACTCCTTGTTACATAACAAAGAAGCATATTTACCACTTGTATGTTTAGCTATCTATATACCCTTTATTGGAGTTTCGGGTATCTTAAAAAACTATTTTCTTGCCAAAGAAAATATTTATTTAATAGCCAAAGCACAATTGATTGAAGAAATAATGAGACTTCTTTTTATTTGTGTTACCTTAGTAAACATTCAAAATAATGATAATAGTATCTTAGTTTCTATTGCTGTTATGAGCATGATAGTTGGTGAACTGTTTGGTATTATTTATATGTTTATTCGTTTATCTAATAAGCCTAAGTACTTCTTTGAATTATTACCAAACTTTAAAGAACATTTAATCGTAAAACAAATAATGAGTATTGCTTTGCCAGTAACTGGTAGTAGGCTATATCATAGTCTAGTTTCATTTTTAGAACCAATCATTTTACTTTCGATACTTTCCTCTCGTTTATCGTCTTCGCAAATACAATATCAATACGCTATTATAAATGGTTTTGTCCTATCTTTGTTAATAACACCTACTTTTTTTAATAATGTTATTTATCGTATCTTTTTGCCAATTGTAACAAGAGATGTCGTAACTAATAACTACAAAAATATCCATTCTCATTTACTATTAGCTCTGTTAGGTTCTTTTAGTATTAGTATTCCTTTTACCTGTTTATTTTACTTTTTCCCAGAAACATGCTTGTCTTTTCTATATAATACAACAGAAGGTGCTAGCTACTTACAATACTTATCCATCCCCTTTATTCTTTTTTACTTACAAACTCCATTAAGTGCTGTTATCCATGCACTTAATAAGAATAAAATTATTTTTGCAATTAGTTTTATTGAATGTTCTATTGAAATAGTACTCACTTATGTACTTGCTAGTACATATGGTGTATTTAGTATTGCTATTAGTTTGTTGGTTGGAACTATTTTAACTTTGTTTTTAAGTGTCTTAACGATCTTTTATTTTGTGTATCTAAAAAGCAGATATTAATCTGCTTTTTGATGTAACCATTTTGAAAAAATTTCTAATCCTGCATGAATTTCTTGCCAATCTCCAGCTATTCCAAAACGCAAATGATTTTCAACCCCAAAACATCCTCCAGGGACAAAAAAGACACCTGTTTCTTCTTGTAGTGTTGTACATAATAGTTTCGAATCCATAGGAATATGATACTTTAAAAACATCATTGTTCCTACTTCTGGTACTACACCAGAAAGTAAATCTTCTTGTTGTAACCATTCTTTTAATAATACTCTATTGTTATGAACACGGTCTATTTGTTTGGCAATAATCGCCGAATAATGTTTTAAAGCAATACTTGCCAGATAGTCATATAGATATCCTGATGAAATCAAAGTATAATCACGACGTTCATTAATCAAACCAATCAATTGTTCATTTGATTTAACCCATCCTAATCTCAATCCTGCAAAACCAAGACACTTTGATAAGGAGCTAACGGAAATACCTAGTTCATACAGATCACTTACTGCCATTTCATAATCATAAGAAATACCTCGGTATACTTCATCTATCATAAAATATAGTTGATGTTTTTTACAAAGTAAAACTATTTCTTGCAATAATTCATTATCCAAACATTTTCCTGTTGGATTATTTGGTGAAACAAGTGCAATCATTTTTGTGTTTTCTTTGATTAATGATTCAAAATCATCAATCGTAGGAATCCAATCATTTTCTTGTTTTAACTCTATTTTATCTACTTCTATTCCAAATGATTCTGGATAAGAATAGAATATTTGATACGTTGGTGTTACTGTAATCATATGATCACCTGGTTGAAGTACTGTTTGAATAACCAATTCAATAGCACTCGTACAGCCATGGCAAATCGTTATTTGATCAATATTTCCTGTTTTATACAAATTCAAAATTCCTTCTCTTACTTCTTTTGAACCTATAATTGGACCATAGTCCAATTTTGTTTCCATAAGATTACGAATAATTTCATCTTTATTATCACAATACTCCAATAAGTCTTGTATGGATAAAGATGGTACACAAGAATCTGCTAAATTATAAAGACAATTATTTTCATGTTCTGTCATCCACATTTCAACTTCAAATACATCTAATTTCATTAATACATAACCTTACTTAAGAATTCTTTGGTACGATTATGAACAGGATTACTAAAGAATGTTTTTGACTCATTTTCTTCTACAATACTACCATTCTCTAAGAAAATAACACGGTTTGCTACTTCTCTAGCAAATCCCATTTCATGAGTAACAACAATCATTGTCATCCCTTGATCAGCTAATTCTTTCATAACAGTAAGTACTTCAATTACAGTTTCTGGATCGAGGGCACTTGTTGGTTCATCAAATAACATGATTTCTGGATTTAAACAAAGTGATCTAGCAATAGCAACACGTTGTTTTTGACCTCCAGATAATTTATTTGGATAAACATCTTGTTTATCTTCTAAACCGACTCTCTTTAATAATTCTAAAGCTTTTTCTTTGGCATCAGCTTCACTCATTTTTAAAACATGAATAGGAGCTAATGTAAGGTTTTCTAATACTGTTTTATGTGGAAATAAGTTGAAATGTTGAAAAACAAAGCCCATTTTTCCTCTTAATTCATGATAATCTGCATTTGATTTATCTAACAGTTGATTATTTAGATAAATCTTACCAGATTCTGGTGTTTCTAAACCATGAATACAACGCAATACAGTGCTTTTACCAGATCCTGAAGGACCAATTAAACAAACAATTTCACCTTTTTTAATTTCTAAAGAAACATCATTTACTGCATGTAAAGAACCAAAGTTCTTATTAATATTTTCTACTTTAATCACTTTCAGCCAACTTCCTTTCTAACTTTCTTGCAAAGAAAGAAATACATAACGTCATTGCTAAATAATAACCAGCAGCAATTGTTAAAGAAGATAAGTAATCATAATATACTCCTCCTAAAACCATCGCTGATTTCATTAATTCTACTGCTCCAATTGTACTAATTAAAGAAGAATCTTTTACTAAAGTAATAAACTCACTAACTAATGGTGGAACAATTCTTTTAAAAGCTTGTGGTAAGATAATCATACGCATTGTTTGAGCTTTCGTTAAACCTAATGTTTCCCCTGCTTCAAACTGTCCTTTATCAATACCTATAATACCACTACGAATTAATTCTGTAGTATAAGCCCCACTATTAATAGACAGGGCTGCTAACCCTACAACATATAAATTTTGACGAATAATATTTCCTGTTATTGCCATATATAACAATGGAAAAGCTAAATAAATATAAGTTAACTGAACTAAAAATGGTGTCCCACGAATAATTTCTACATAAAGATTTCCTAAAAAACGAAACACTTTATTTTCTGATAATTTAGCCGAGGCTCCAATAATCCCAAAAATAGTTCCTATACAAAGAGATAGTGCTGCGATAACCAAAGATATCACAGCCCCTTTTAATAAATACATTAAATTTTCGGGAGTGCATACACTACTAAATGCTGAATACATACTATCTCCTTTTTAGACTTCTAGTCTGTTAATTTTTTTAATCCGTAAGTTGTTGTTAATGAATCATAATCATCAGAAGCAATGAATTTTTCTAAAGCTGCATCTAAAGCATCGATAATTTCAGTATTTCCTTCTTTAGCAATAATATAATTCATTTCATCCATTAATGATTCTTCTAATACAACATATCCTGAAGCATCTGCATATTCTTGAGCTACTGCAATATCAACAATAACTGCATCATAAGCATATGAATTTAAACCTTCAAATAACATTTTAACATCTGATAAAGAAACAACTTCTGCATCAGTTACTGAATTCGCTGCATCTTCTCCAGTAGTTGAAGTTTGTGCTCCTAAAGTTTTTCCTTCTAAATCATCAATAGAAGTAATATCACTATCTGCATTTACTACTGCTACTTGACTAGTAGCTGTATAAGGAATAGACCATTCAACTGCTCTATCTTCACTATAAGTAAATCCTGATAAACCAATCGTAATTTGATCAGCTTGGATTTGAGTAACAATATTATCAAATGACATAGAAACTAATTCAAATTCATATTGAGTATCTCCTTCATTCATATAAACTTCTAAGATTTCTAACATATCTGGATCAAATCCAACAATATTTCCATCTGTATCTTCTGATTCATATGGAGGATAATCTGGTGAAATCCCTACATATACCATTACTGTTTCATCTTCACTTGATTCTTCATCACTTGAACACCCTACTAAACCTACTACCATAAAACTTGCTAATAAAACTTTCCATAATTTTTTCATTTTTCTTTCCCCATTTCCCAATTTCTTTGCGATAAATAAAAAACGCCTCTTAGTTTAAAACTAAGAGACGAAATATTCCGCGGTACCACTCTTGTTGATATATTGCTATATCCACTCTTGCTTGTAAAGTAAGCTTACTAGATATCCTACTAATTTCAGATATCTCTCTCGAAAGTGCGTTTCATTTAACAATTTCTGCTAATCTTTCACCATCATTAGCTCGCTACAAGTATTTATTAAACTACTCTCTTTGTCATTGAGTTTTTTGTATATGTCATACAATACAACTATCTAAAAATAATGTCAACCTATTTTTAATAAAAATTTCTTATTTTAAAACATCTTTATCCCATAAAACCAATTTCTTTCATCCAAATTGCTGTTTCATTTGCCCATGCACCTTCACTATGATCTTGATATTCATATAGATGAGGATAAACAAAATTTCTTTTTTTCGTTAAAAGTCTAGCTATTGATAAAACTTGTTCCGAGTATTTAGCTAATCTACGGTGTGTATTGCATTCAAAAGCACCCCAACTAATATAAAAAACTGTATTCGTGACATCTGTTTTTTCTATTTCACGATATAAACGACGATAAACATATGGTAAATATGGTGATAAACAAGCTGCACTTCCAAAAGTTGTCGAAGCAGACATACCAACATAAATAGACATTAAACCACCCATTGAACTACCAGCTATCGCTGTATTTTCTCTTTGAATCAGGGTTGGGTATTTAGCATCAATAGTTGGCTTTAATTCATCTACAATCCATTTTGTTAAAGCTTTTCCTCTACCTTCTACTTTACCCCAAACACGATCATTAAAATCATAGGGACTAAATTCACACAAACGATCATTTCCTTCATGATTACATTCAATTCCAACAATAATGATTGGTTCATCATGATAATCTAAATAGTCTTTAATCCCCCATGAAGTACCATATGTTGCATCTTCATCATTAAATAGATTATGTCCATCAAACATATAAACAACCTTACATCTTTGATCTTCTTCTAAATGATCAGGTACATAAATATGGATTGTTCTTTCTAATTGAAATGGTGTAATCACCATATTTTCTTTTATAATCATTGTATTTCCCCTAATCTTTAAAATATTCAATAACATGTCTTAATTGTACACGCCACCATTGCCAATCATGATCGACATCATATCCCCAATAATCAAAAATAGCGTTATGAATATCTAATTGTAAAAAGACATTATTTAACTTTCTAGTATCTTCTAAACACTCATCTTCCCATCTACCTTGTCCAATCGTAACATAGATTTTACTAGTACGATATAAATCTTTATAATAGTGATCCCAAGCTAAATTTGGTAAAAAGTCTAATGGTGAATTTTCATAAACTCTTCCATCTTGATAGTTTTCAAAAAAGAATCCAGCATGATAAATTCCACTCATTGCCATTGTACCATCAAATAAATCTGGACGACGACAGAAGAAATTCATTGCATGAGTTGCCCCCATACTACATCCTGTAGTAACAACCTTATCGCCTCTAGATAATCCGCTTGTTTCATATGATATTTGATAAATACGAGGATATAATTCCTCACAAATATATCTAAAATAATTTTCAAATTGACCAATACGCCATCCATGATCTCCATTTGCACTAAATGTTTCTAAATCAATAGAATCTACACAAAACAATTGTACTGTTCCATTTTCTAAATGATCTTGGATTGTTTCCACCATTTTAAAATTCTCATAATCGAAAAATCTTCCATCTTGGGCAGGAAAAACTAATATTCTTTTACCAGCATGTCCATATACTTTAAATTCCATTTCACGATTTAAGTTATAACTATATTCTTTATAATATCCTGTATACATTTCTATTCCCCTTAGTGATTTTCATTTACATCTTTTACAAATTGATATACTTCTTCCATTGTATCAAAACAACCAATTAATATATCATTCCCCATTGCCCCAGCTAATGCTTCTGGACATCTTTGATTCATATAAATTTTTCCTTCATACTTACTAACTACTTCATTTAATGGTACATCATAATGATGTGCATCTCTTCTTGATGAGAAAACAGCATGACAACTTGGATGATTTAAATCATATTTAGCATCATCAAAAGCAATCATATTTGCCCATAATTGATAAACATTAATTTGTCTAGCAAAATTCATTACATCTGGTGCATTTCCACCTGGTGGTCTCATATTCACTTCTAAGCCTACAATATCTCCAACTTCTCCCAAACCTTCTTTTGCTTGAGTTAAACGGAAATATTCGCAGTGAAAGAAACGACTATTTGTATCAAAAGCTTTTACTACTCTTTGACCAATATCACGAACATCTGTTTCTACTTCTTTTAAAGAATAAAAATAAGTATCCTTTTGTTCATTTACTATATCCATAATTGGTGTTGGATAAATATTTTGTGTCTCAAAAACAACATTCTTATTACTATCCGCAATTCCATCATAAGATAATAAATCTCCACAAACAAATTCTTCCATTATCATTTGATAAGGATAACTTGTTTTATAAAAATCTTTTAGTTCTTCTTCATTATTGATTTTAAAAGTAGTTGCAGCCCCCATCCCATTATCTGGTTTTACAATAACTGGATATCCTACTTTTTTAACAAATTCAAAGCCTGCTTCTAAATCATTTGTTAAATGATAACGAGCAACCTTACACCCTGCTTTTTCATAAACAGCTTTCATTCCACTTTTATAACGAATTGATTTAATTGTTTCTTCATTTAATCCTTTGATATTAAAATCAGTTCTTAAACTTGCATCTCTTTCTAACCAATACTCGTTATTTGATTCTAAAAAATCAATTCTACCATATTTATGAGTCAAGAATGCTACTGCACGATATACTTCATCATAGTTTTCTAAATCACTTACTTTATAATAATCATCTAGAGATTGTCTTAATTCTTCTCTTAATTCTTCATAAGGCGCATCTCCAACCCCAAAAGTAGAAACCCCATTTGCTTTTAATCCCTGTGTAAAATGATAATAATTTTCAGGAAAATTCGGCGATAAAAAAACAAAATTCATAATTTTTTCCTCCCTAATATTATGATTTATATTGTATTCCCCCATAGACATCTCATCTATTTCACTGATTATAGCATATAATTTTATTAATATAAATAATTATTGATAAAATAAATATTTATCATAAATAAAATAAAAAGGCATCTATCGATACCTTTTATAATAGTTTTATTTTAATATTTTGATACATTTTTGGAACAGGACAAATAATCTTTTTATCTTGTAAATAACTTAATTTTCCGAAAGGTTTTACAAAAGTAATAGAATATGCATGTAATAATTGATGTGATAATTGCAATGTTTTGGTAAGTTCTCGATTTAATTGGAAATCTCCATATTTACGATCTCCTATAATAGGATGTCCAATACTTGATAAATGGATACGAATTTGATGTGTTCTCCCTGTTATTAACTTAACAAACACTTCTGTATATTCATAATTACTCTTTGCTGGTTTAATAATTGTTTTCATTGATAAAGCACCTGGTGTATCTTTGTTTACTAACTTGACTCTAGATTCATCTTTAATCTTTACAATGTAGTCTTCTAAAAGTGCTTCTTGTTTAAGATACCCTTTTACAATTGTACAATATTCTTTATCAATACAATGTCTTTGTTTTACCATTTCATTTAAAGTTTGCAGGGCATCTAATGTTTTTCCAAATATAACGATTCCACTCGTATTACGATCCAATCGATGAACTGGCCCAGGCATAAATGAGTTTTCTCTCGATAAATCTAATTCCCCTTTTTTATTTAAATAAGCTAACACTTGATTAGATAATGTATTTAATGATTCATTAATATCTTCATGTACTAATAAACCAGCTGATTTATTAACTACTAATATTTGGTCATCTTCATATAGTACCTCAAAGCTAATTTCAATATCTTTTACTTCTTTTTGCTTTGTGTATTCAAGGAATTTATCCTCATGTAAAAATAAGCTTACTTCATCATTTAGTTGCACGATATATTTTTCATTAATCCTAGAACCATTTACTTTAATATCTTTTTTTCTTAACATTTTATATATTAAACTACTAGGAGCATTTTCTAAAATTTTCTTTAAATACTTATCTATTCTTTGATTTGCATCATTTTCTTGTACTATTAATTTCTTCATTTTCATCACCAAGAATAGTATACCATGATAGTTTTTTTATTCATCATTTTTTTTGGTTTTTTTTGATGAAACCCTTTACATTAATGGTCTGTATGCTATAATTAGGCTGTTAGGTGAATCGCATTTACACTAACATACCCCTATTATCACCCTTACGTGAAAATAATAGAAAAAGTATGCTCCCCCGCATACTTTTTTGCTTTCTTATTTTGAATATAACATTGCTTGTTTTAAAGAACTTGTATCTTTGCCAAGCATATTAGCAATCGCAAATGCAAATTCAAAAGTAGTTGCTGGTCCTTGACTCGTAATTAACTTTCCATCAATAACAACAGCTTGATTTAAATAATTAGCTTCACTTAAGACATCCTCAAACTCTTTTGCAGGATAACTAGTGAGGTTTTTGTTTTTATGAATACCTGCTTTACTAAGGCAAATAGGAGCAGCACAAATAGCACCGATATATTTATTTTCTTGATCGAAATATTGCAAAGCTTCGATAACACGACAATCATCTCGCATATTCGTTGCTCCTGGCATTCCACCAGGTAAAATGATCATATCATATTCATAGATATCATTATCTAGTAGTTTATCTGCTAATACAGTAACATTACGGCTACTTTTTACAGGATAATCTTTATTAATAGTTATTGTATCAACATGTATATCTAATCTTCTCAAAACATCGACTACCAAAAGTGCTTCTACTTCTTCAAATCCATTTGCTAAAATAACTGCTACTTTCATTATACTTCCTCCTTATAATAAGCTAGTTTCTTTTTTCTTTCTGGTGATAAATAACTAGCAAAATCTACTTTTCCTTCAAAGATAGGATAAATTTCAAAAAAAGCTCTACTTAAAATTAAATCTTTCATAATAGTATGTTTTATTTTCCGTTGAACTACTTCAAATTCCTCCTGTGTAGTTACTTCTAAATAAATGCGAGGTTGTTTTACTTTCGTGATTTTTACCTCTAAATCAATAAATAAATGTGTTTCAATAAAGGCTGCTATTCTTTTATACTGCCCACCAATTAGTACTAGTTCCATTATCTATTCTCCTAATTTATGTTTTTATTTTATAACATTTTGAATAGCTATGCAACTCTTTAAAGATAACTTAACGAAACTCAAAACCAGCATTTTGATAACTTTTTTCAAGGATAACTTCTTCTTTTTTACGAATCATAAACTCGATATTAGCGTCAATACTTTCATTCACGATTTCTACCATTTCTCCTAATTTAGGTGCTTGTAAGTTGCAACCTTTCGAACACTCTATTTCCATACTCATTAACATACTTCCTTGTTTTATTTCTAAAAAACAATATTCTTTATCTCTTTGCATATAACGAACCCTTGCTCCTAAATAACTAGCAAACAAATATTCTTTTTCCATTGTTTTATAGACAAATATAACACCTTGAAAAGATGATTTTAAAAAAGGTATCTTTGCAACACTACCAAATAAACTAGATTCACTATCATTTGCTTGAAACCAAATATAATGCTTAGGAAAACTAGATCCCCAATCTTTTTCTAAATACGCTTGTCCGTGCATTACATAGCATTGCTTCTCTCGATAAAGATATCCTCCAATTAGTGCATTCATAAAGATAATACCATGATTACATTCCATAGTACTTAGATAACTAAAAGGTCCCATAATCGTAGGTATATACTTAGAAGTTTTTAATTTTATAGGTTGATAGAAACGTATTCTTGCTTTTATCATCAATGATTCATCTAATAAGTATAATTGATGATCATTAAACATATTTATCCCTATATAAAAACAATCTTTATTATGATCATAATAGAAATCTTCTAGTTTATATTTGATAAGTTGATAACAATACGTTTCATCAAATAACTGTATAAATGCATATTTAGTTGTTAAACCAATAATAACAACTAATTTCTTATCTTCATAATTAATTCGATAATACCAACCTTCAAAATAATTATTATTCTTTGTTGTATGTAACAACATTTGTTTTTTCATATTCCACCTCTTTGTACTATATTTACAAAACTTTAAAATATGAAAAGAATCTCCGAAGAGATTCTTAATCTTTGATTACTTTTTTAATTATTTCATTTGATTTTTCTAAAACTGGATTGATGCTATCTAATTGGATTTGAATATCATCTAATTGATGATTTGTAGTTAGAATCTCTTGTTCTTTTTGTTTCCATTTCTTTTGTGTTTCGTGAAGCCATTCATTGCTTTTTAATAGAATAATACAACCTACTAATACAAAAGCAATAATTCCGACCATATATAATAGATAAATCATTAGTCTATCCACCCAAAATGTTTACAAGCATATTCTATTCCATCGTCATCATTTCTTTTCGTTACAAAGGTAGCAATTTCTTTTAATTCATCAATTGCATTACCCATTGCAATCGACATATGAGCTTGTTGCATCATTGATAAATCATTCTTTCCATCTCCAAAAACAACAACATCTTTTAAATCAGCATGATAATGTTTAATGACATCTTGAATACCAATAAACTTATCTAAAGGTTCCACAATAATATCTGTTTCATGATAACGAACATATCCTAAATCATGTACTCTTTGTAAACTTGCTTCTTGTTCAAGAGTACATTTAATAAATATTTTATAAATATCTTTTACATCTTGAAAACTATCTATTTCTTTGATTGTATGTGGCATTTCTGAACTATAGATTACTTTACTACAACTATAAAGAACTTGTTCATTGTCTATTTGACAAGCAAAAGTAATGTTCTTATCAATTAATTCATCGATTATTCCCTTTGATAACTGTCTATCTAATGGTTTAATCCATTGAATTTCTCCATTCAATGTTACACCATTACCACCATCACTAACCATATTTAGAAATCCATTTTCAATAGCAAAAGGCTTTGCAAAATGTTCTCCACGACCAGTAGCTATTGCTACAAAATGACCATTATCTCTTAGCTTTTGTAATGTTTTTTTTGTTGATTCTAAAACAATTCCACCTGGATTTTGATTCGTAAGTGTTCCATCAATATCAAAAAATATATATTTCTTTTCCATAATTTATCCTGATATACCTACAATGAAGTTATATATCTTTCCCCTTTTTGTATTATAACAAGATTCTATTAAAAAAGAAATAAATTACAAGAAATGAAAATTACTCTGTACTTTTTTGTTTTATTTCCGTTACTTCTTTTGATTCTTTATCAATAGTAACTTCATAATAATTAACACCATCACTTACAATAGCACTATATGTTCCTTCTTCTTCTTGATAAGTGATATCACTAATAGTAGCTTGATCAAATTGTTCTAATGCTAAGTCACGTGCGGAATCTTCATCAAATTCTTCTTCTTGGATATCACTTAAATCTTTTGAAATAATACTTCCATCACTTGCATCTACTTTTACATCATAGTTTTTTCCATCTTGTGTAATTGTAAATAAATAATGTGGTGTTTGATCATCTAAGTTTTCTTGAAAACTTAGAACATCCCCATTAATTTGCTCTAATGCTTTTGTTTGAGCATCTTCTAGTGCCATCATTTCTGATTTACTACAAGCTGTTAATAAAACTAAAAACAAAAAGAAACTTATTTTTTTAACTATATTTTTCATATAAAAATCTCCTTTCAATATAAGTATGGCTTGAAAGGAGAAAAAAATGTAATTTATTGAAATTGTCGATGAAATAAAGATGCATATTGTCCTTTATGATCTAATAAGGCTTGATGATTCCCATCTTCAATGATTCCATTTTCACCTAAAACCAGAATGCGATCCGCATTTTGGATTGTTGTTAAACGGTGTGCAATCACTAATGTAGTTCTATTTTTAGCTAGTGATTCTAATGATTTTTGAACAACATGTTCACTTTCATTATCTAATGCACTAGTTGCTTCATCAAAGATTAAAATTGGAGGATTTTTTAAAAATACTCTTGCTATTGATAAACGTTGTTTTTGACCACCAGATAACTTAATACCACGTTGACCACAATCTGTATCATAACCATGTTCTAAGTCCATAATAAAATCATGAGCATTGGCTTTTTTAGCAGCTTCTATTACTTCTTGGTCTGTTGCATTTAAATTACCATAACGGATATTATCCATAATAGATCCTGCAAACAAATAAACATCTTGTTGTACAATACCAATATTATGACGTAATGAAGAAAGTGTAACATCTTCTATAGATTGCCCATCTATTTCTATTTTACCACTAGTTAATTCGTAGAATCTTGGTATTAGAGAACAAATAGTAGTTTTTCCAACACCTGATGTACCAACAAAAGCAATATATTGTCCTGCTTTAATATCTAAATTAATATTTTTTAGAACATAATCCATTTTATCATTATAACGGAAAAATACATTTTCAAAATGAATACTTCCTGTAACATCATGTAATAGCTTAGCATCTTTTTTATCTTGGATTTCAGGTTCTACTTCCATAATTTCCATAAAACGATCAAAACCAGCTGCACCTTCTTGGAATTGTTCTGTAAAGTTAATTAGTTTTTTAATAGGATCCGTTAGATTTGTTATGTATAACATAAATGCTACTAAATCAGAAATATCTAAACTCCCCTTTGCTACATATAAAGAACCAAAGAAAATAACTACTAAAGAAATAGAACTAATAAAAACACCCAACCCTCCATGATATTTTCCCATGTAAGAATAACTGTTATCTTTACTTGCTACATATTGACTATTTGAATGATGAAATTTTTCCATTTCTCTTTGTTCATTCGCAAAACTTTTTACAACACGAATACCTGATAAATTATCTTCAATAGTCTCATTAATATTACCAATCGTTTCTTTGTTACGTTTAAATGCACGTTTCATTTTACGATTATAATAGAAAGCAAAAAGTATCATTGCAGGAATAAAAGCAAAAATAATGAAAGTAAGTTGAACATGAATCGTTAATAAAATAAGGAAAGCTCCTACAAACTTAACAAGACTAATAATAAGGTCTTCTGGACCATGGTGCCACAATTCTGTTAAAGAAAACAAATCATTTGTAATACGTGACATTAACTGTCCTGTTTTTTGTTCATCATAAAAACCAAATGATAATTTTTGATAATGACTAAACATTTCATTACGTAAATCTCTTTCCATATAAGCACCCATTACATGTCCTTGATATGCTATAAAATAATTACATAATCCTTCAATAACAATAGCTATTAATAAAAATAAAGATAATTTATAAATAATTGTTACTTCTACTACTTCTTCTAATAAGACAACACCTGTTATATATCTTATAATAAGTGGATATAATAAAGTGATAGAACTTGCTACAAAAGCACAGAACATATCTTGACTAAATAGTTTTAAGTATGGTCGATAATACGACAAAAACTTTTTCATTCTTCTAAACATATAATTCCCCCTCTAAATACTTACTACATTGTACATCATTTTTTGTGATAATCAACAAGAATACTTTTTATTGTATGTAATACATCATTTTTCTACTCCTAATGAGCAAAATAAGAATATCTGTATAAATATAGTTACCTTCTTTTAGAATTTTATCAAAATAAGATATCCTACAAGATGCTCATAACAAAAAAAATAATCATAAAATAATAAAGCACTAATTATCCTATACACATTAGGACAACTAGTGCTTTACTCGATTTTCTTTATAAGTTCTTATAACATAGACTATGGAAGTCTATCCTTTTTAACTTTATTCGTATGAATATCCTTTTCCATATTTCTTACTATAACCAAAACTTGCTTCTTTATATCCACGGTATACGATACCCAATATTTTAGCATTTACAAATTTTAGTTGATAAATAGCATGATTTAATGCTTTCTTTTCACTATAGTCTTGTCTACTTACAATAACCATTCCATCTGTATATTTAGATACAATAACTGGATCTGATACTACAGATACTGGAGGTAAGTCTACTATAATATAATCATATTCTTCTTTTAGTACTTCTAATACTTTCTTCATACTATTTGAATTTAGTAATTCAGCAGGATTAGGTGGAATGGGTCCACTAAATATAAAGTTTAGATTTGAGAATGTTTTATCTGATACGATGCATGATACTGTATTTTTTTGGACACCTGTTAAGATGGATGATAATCCATCTTTCATTGATACTTTTAAGTATTTAGAAACACTAGGTAATCGCATATCTGCTTCGATAAATAATACTTTTTTATTTGTCTCTGCTAGAGCATATGCTAGGTTAATACTTGTTGCAGTTTTACCTTCTCCTTTTATTGCACTAGTAATACCAATAACTGGACATTTTATATCTTCTGTAAAAGAGAAGTCAATGTTTGTACGTAACATCTTATACGCTTCTGTTATTGCAAAAGGAATATTAGGATAAATAAATCTTGCATCAACAGTATCACTTACTTTATTTAGTTTCGCCATTTTATCTATTTCCTATCTTTGTTTTCTTTTTACCATAGTATGAAGTATTTGCTCCATCTTCCGGAATAAATGCCAGTATTGGATAATCAATTGTTTGTGTAATATAGTCTTCACTTCGAATCGTGTTATCAAATAATGCTGCTACAACGATAATCCCTACTGCAATAACTAATCCAAGCATAGCACCCATTATCGTATCTTTTGATGTACTTGGTGATGATTGACTTACGGGTGTTACCGCATAATCTACAATACGTACATCACTACCATCTACTACATTTGAAATAGATTCAGGCAATACTAGTCCTATTGTATTAGCGATAGCAGATGCATCGCTAGGAGATTCACTGGTAACAGTTACACTAAATACTTCTGTACTATTTACTGATGCTGCACTAATCATACTTACCATTTCAGTATATGTATAATCAAAGTTTCCTTCATCTATAATTTCATTAATCGTTGTTCTTGTTTGTAAGATTACTATATATGTTTCTATTAAGCTTTGAGCAGCTGATAATTCTCCACTAGAAATACTATAAGAAGTACTTCCTAAAGAAAACGTACTATTATTTACATATAGTTTTACATCTGCTTGATATAAAGGTGTCTTTGCATAGCTACTATAGCTATACATCGTAGCTGCTCCTAGAATAATAGCTATCATAATAATCCAGCCTTTATTTAACAATGCTTTTAATAATATCTTTAAGTCTATTGTTATTTCTTCTTCCATGTTTACCCCTTTTCAATATTTTTTATAAATCATACCATTTTAGTATGTATTATAATATCTTTGCCATTATAGCAACAATGCATTGCTGATGCAATGTTTATTGCATCTATATTTAGACTAATCTTTCTTTTAACGCTGTTAGTTTTCTAGTAGCCATGATACTAGCAGCTTCTCTATTTTCTGCATTTACAGAAATATATAGTTTTATTTTAGGTTCCGTTCCTGAAGGTCTAACAATAATAGAGTTATTTCCTTCTAGAACAAACTTTAATACATCTGATTTAGGTAAACCATTTAAACCACCATTATAATCAACTAATTCTAAGACTTTTTTAGTACCTATTGCATCAATACCACAACGCATATCTTTCATGATATTTTGCATTTTTTTAAATCCTTGTGATCCTTCAAATTCAAAAGAATATAAAGTGTTATAAGAATAACCAAATTCTTCATATAAGTCTTCTAATATATCTAATAAAGTTAATCCTAAAGATTCATAATAGGCGAACATTTCACATATTAAGAATGCTCCATTTACTGCATCTTTATCTCTAACATAAGGACCACTTAAATAACCATAACTTTCTTCAAAACCAAAAATATAAGAATCCATATTTCCTTCTTTTTCTAAGATACCTATTTGTTCTCCAATAAACTTAAATCCTGTTAGTACATCAATTGTACGTACTCCATAAGATTTAGCAATTACTTCTGCCATATCAGTACTTACAATCGTCTTTACTAATACTGGATCTTTTGGCATTGTTTTTAAAGCAACACGTCTTCTACATATATAATCTAATAATAAGATACCTACTTCATTACCACTTAGTAATACTAATTCTCCTTTAAAGTCTCTTACTGCTATACCTACTCGATCACAATCAGGATCAGTGGCTAATACTAAATCAGCATCATATTTCTTTGCATATTCAATACCTAGTTGTAATGTCTCTTTTATTTCTGGATTAGGATATGGACATGTTGTAAAGTTTCCATCTGGTTGTTCTTGTTCTTTTACTACTTTTATATTTGTATATCCACCCTCACTGAGAGCACGAATGACAGGTTTTAACCCTGCACCATGTAGTGGTGTATATACGATAGATATATTCTTATCTACTTGATGATTTCCTAATAATGATTGATTTAATACTTCTTTTGTATAGTTAGTATATATATCATCAGATATATATTGTATTTTAGAAGTAGATAGTCCTTCATTGAAATCTAGATTCTTTACATCCTTGAAGACATCTGTTGCTTGTATTTCTTTATAGATAAGTGTTGCTGCTTGGGTAGTTATTTGACATCCATCCGCACCATATACTTTATATCCGTTATATTTAGCTGGGTTATGTGATGCAGTAATTATGATACCAGAAGCACAGTTTAATTCTCTTAGGGCATAAGATAAACATGGTGTAGGCATTAATTCTTTGAAGATATGTGCAGTAATACCATTGGCTGCAAATACTCCTGAAGATACTTCAGCGAATTCTTTAGACATGTTACGAGAATCGTAACATACGGCTATTTTCCAGTCTTTTGGTTGGAAGTTTTGTTTTACGTAGTTTGCAAGTCCTTGTGATACTTTAGCTACTGTATAAATGTTTAATCTATTTGTACCAGCACCTAATACACCACGAAGACCACCTGTACCGAATTCTAATTCTTTATAAAATGCATCTTCTATTTTTGTTTCATTATTTTCAATGCTTTTTAATTCTTTTATTACTGTTTGATCTGTTGCTTTTTCTAACCATAATTGATAATTTTTGTTGATGAATTCTTTCATATTATTATCCCCTTTCATTTTATATACCAAAAACCCGCTATGATACCCATAGCAGGTGTATTACATAGGGAAATCGTATTTAGTCTTATCTTCTACCGATAATTCTTTACCGATTTGCACCTCAATTAATTCTAATTCAGTGTTCGCTATTACTGTATGTTTGCATCCTGCTTTTATGCTTATTATATCACCCATAGTAATATCTTTTTTGATACCATCTAAGATCACTACTCCTTGGCCTGATATAACTGTCCATACTTCATCTCTAAATTCAT
The DNA here is from genome assembly GCF_021054785.1 of Tannockella kyphosi. Taxonomy (GTDB): domain Bacteria; phylum Bacillota_I; class Bacilli_A; order Erysipelotrichales; family Coprobacillaceae; genus Tannockella; species Tannockella kyphosi. The sequence goes on from NZ_CP088239.1 coordinate 1,086,364, forward strand.
GACTATGATAGTTCATTCTATTACCGTTCTGTAAAGTAACTTTAATAGTTAAACTTTCTTTAGTTACATCTACTATGCGGAAATTTCCCCATGATTTTTCTGCAAACATAATTCGTTGATGAATGTTTTCTACGAACGGTTTAATATAACTTGATTGTTCTTTATCAGATACTAATACTCCTTCAAGACTAGCTGATATTACCACATCTTTTAGTCCCATACATAGTATTGGTACATTAAGTTCATTTAGAACATGAACGTTTTCACATTCATTATTCATAATGGCTTCACCTATACTAGGACTATTCATTGCTTCTGTTAAAGTATTCCAAGTCCCTAAATCTTTCCATTCTCCTGAAAAACGCATTACATTAATTTTTTCTTCATGTTCGACTACTGCATAGTCGAAACTGATTTTTTCTAATGTATCGTATTTAGAAAATAGATCTTGATAATCTATAAAATCAATAAGTTCATGAGCACGATTTAACATATAGCCTAGTTTAAAGGCAAATACTCCACCATTCCATAAAGCTCCTTGTTCTATATATTCTTTCGCTAATTCTGTTGAAGGCTTTTCTCTAAATAAATCTACTTTACTTACATTTTGTTTATCTTTAGGAATAATATATCCATACTTTTCACTAGGATAAGTAGGTTCAATTCCCATTAATACCATATTTGCACTACTAGTTTTAGCACATTCACTAAGATCTTCTAATGTCTGAAAGTAAGGTAATTCTACATATGGATCTACTGGACATACCACTACCACTTCATCTTCTGATATTCCACGACAATCTTTTAAATACGACGCGGCTAATGCAATAGCCGGAAAAGTATCTCTTCGACAAGGTTCAACACAAACACCAACTTCTTTACCTAATTGATTTTTAATAGCTGAAACTTGTGACTTAGAAGTAGCGATAGTGATGTTTGCATCACTATCTACTTCTTTTATTTGTCGATAGACTCTTTGGACCATTGATTCATATTGTTGATCTTCTGTTTCAAACATTTTAATGAATTGTTTGGAACGAATATCGTTTGATAGTGGCCATAAACGTTTTCCACTTCCTCCTGATAATAATACAATATTCATTGTCTTATCCTCTTTTATCTTTCAGCTCTTACTTCATTATTTAAGAAATCTTGATAAGATAATTCTATTCCTTGTTCTAATGTAGTAGTAGCTTTCCAACCTAAGTTTTCTAATTTACTAACATCTAATAACTTACGAGGTGTTCCATCAGGTTTATTTGTATCCCATAAGATTTCCCCTTGATATCCAGTAGTCTTAGCAACTAGTTGTGTTAATTCTTTAATAGATAACTCTTGTCCTGAACCTAAGTTTACTGTTTCATTCCCTTCATAGTTATCCATTAAAAAGATACAAGCTTCTGCTAAATCATCTACATATAAGAATTCACGTAAAGGAGTTCCTGTTCCCCAACAAGTAACTGTTTCTACATTATTCTCTCTTGCTTCATGGAAACGTCTAATTAGTGCTGGTAATACATGAGAATGTTCTGGATGATAGTTATCATTAGGCCCATATAAATTTGTAGGCATAGCACTAATAAAATTCGTGTTATACTGACGATTTAAATATTCACAATATTTTAACCCACTTATCTTCGCAAGTGCATAAGCCTCATTTGTAGGCTCTAATGCACTTGTAAGTAAGCATGTTTCTTTCATTGGTTGTGTTGCAAGTCTTGGATAAATACATGATGAACCTAAGAATAATAATTTCTTACAGTTATTTTTCCATGCTGCATTAATCACATTCATTTCTAATAAAATATTATCATACATAAAATCTGCTAAGTGTAAACTATTTGCGATAATTCCCCCTACTTTAGCAGCAGCTAAGAATACGTATTCAGGTTTTTCTTTTTCAAAAAATTCCTCTACATCAGCTTGTCTTCTTAAATCCAATTCTTTTGATGTTCTAGTAATAATATTTGTATAACCACTCGCAACTAAATTTCTCATAATTGCAGAACCAACCATACCCCTATGTCCGGCTATATATATTTTCGCATTCTTTTCCATACTTATCTCCCTAAGCTTTTTTCATTGCAGCTTGTTTTTTCGCTAATTCTAAATCATGTTTAGCCATAATTTCTACTAACTCATGGAAACTAGTTGATTGTGGATTCCAATTTAAAACTGTTTTAGCTTTCGTAGGATCTCCCCATAAGTTATCAACATCTGTAGGTCTAAACCATTTTTCATTTACTTCTACTAATACTTTACCAGTAGCTGTATCAATACCTTTTTCATCAATACCTTCCCCTTCAAAACGTAATTCAATACCTATTGCTTTGAATGTTTCATATGTGAATTCACGTACTGTATGTTGTTCTCCTGTTGCAATAACGAAATCCTCTGGTGTATCATGTTGTAACATTAACCACATACACTCTACATAATCCTTCGCATAACCCCAGTCACGTAAAGAATCTAAGTTTCCTAAATGTAAAACATCTTGAATACCACAAGCTATTCTACCTGCAGCTAATGTGATTTTACGAGTAACAAATGTTTCTCCACGTCTTTCTGATTCATGATTAAATAAAATACCATTTACTGCAAACATGTTATATGCTTCTCTATATTCTTTTGTCATCCAGAAACCATATTGTTTTGCAACCGCATATGGGCTATATGGATAGAAAGGAGTAGTTTCTCTTTGAGGAACTTCAACTACTTTTCCATATAATTCAGATGTAGATGCTTGATAGATTCTACATGTTTCAATCATTCCTAAGATACGTACTGCTTCTAATACTCTAAGTACACCTAAAGCATCTACATCCCCCGAATACTCAGGAGAATCAAAACTAACGCCTACATGGCTTTGTGCCGCTAAATTATAAATTTCATCTGGTTTAACAATTGTTAAAATACGAATAATACTCGATGTATCCGTTAAATCTCCATCATGTAAAGTAATTGAATTTGCTTCAATTAAATGATCAATTCTTGGAGTATTAGCGATTGATGCACGACGTACGATACCATGTACCTCATACCCTTTCTCTAATAAAAACTCTGCTAAATAAGAACCATCTTGTCCTGTTATACCTGTTATCAATGCTTTTTTCATTTCTATTCCTACCTTTTCACTATGCTTTCTTTAATCTATGCCATTATATGTACTTTTTTAACAAAAAGTAATGCATTATGTTGCAAAGTTCTAGCATTATATTGACTTTTATATTATAATCCTACTAATATAATATGAAATAGGAGAACCACTATGAATACTACTCATTTCCATGGAGATTTAGTGTATACGAATCGTATAATTTACACAGCTACCACCTTTGCAAAAAACAACCTAATACACTTACAAGAAGCAGGTACTACCCAAGCATTACAACCTCATAAAAGTACTAGATCTAAATTATCTTCTTATCTATTCTTTATCGTAAAAAAAGGTTCAGGAACACTGGAATATAATAATCAAACCCACTATATCAAAACTGGTGACTGTGTCTTTATTGATTGTAAAAAAGAATACTCTCAATGCAGTTCCCTAAACCTATGGGAAATACAATGGGTCCATTTCTATGGACCCAATATTTCAAACATCTATAAAAAATACATAGAAAGAGGTGGTTTACCTTGCTTTTCTACAAGTCACTATACTTCTTATGAAGACATACTTACTACTATTCATACGATTGCAAAATCAGATGACTATATTAAAGATATGACTATCTATTCTAAATTAACAGAGTTATTAACTCTGTTAATGAGTGATAGTTGGCACAAAAATAAATTTAAAAAGCTTCCTAATACCAAAAGAAACCTACAAACTGTAAAAGAATATATAGATACTAACTATTCAGATAAACTATCCTTAGATACCTTATCTGAACAGTTCTTTATTAATAAATATTATCTTACAAGACTCTTTAAAGAACAGTTTGGTTTATCTCTTATTGATTACTTATTACATGTACGTATTACACATGCAAAACAGTTACTTAGATTTAGTAATTTAAGTATAGAAAAAGTCGGAATCCAGTGTGGTATACCGGATGCAAACTATTTTACTAGAATATTTAAAAAGCTAGAGGGTACTAGTCCTAAAGAATATAGGAAGATGTGGTAATGTGATAATTCCAAACCACTTATTTAGTAAGTAAGCGTAAAATTATGTTCATATCAACATAATTTTACGCTTACCTTATTTTAAAAAAAAAAGCAGGAAATATATTTTCTGCTTTTTGGATTATGAAATTTTTTTGAAAATACAAAACGTAAAATTCAGTAGCACAAGATAGATAATTTTATTTTTTTAAATAATTATAACAATTTTCCATTATTTTTTAGTGTATCAATTTTTTGTCTTTCATATGTTTCAGTTTGATTACCAAATCTTCACTAACAACTGATTATGATTGCTTAATAACAAATACTTTTCCATCAAAATTTATAGAACAACATATATGTTATACATATATTTAGTGATATTATTTCGAACCTTCTGCAGGAACAATTCTCTTAATTGTAAAAACTAAAATGTATGTATTATCGTTTTTAATTGCTTTTGTATAAATAAATTTATTCAATTCAAATGAATAATATCTGTATTTAATTCCTTAACAATTTTTTTAGTATTAAAATATGTTGAAATTCAATGTGTAACATTATATCTAAAAACATTAAGTTTATTCCATATACGGTACTTCCTTGCCAAGCATCTATATATTTTTCCTAGTGAAAATCCTGCTTATTTTTTTAAAATATTTTTCTTATTTTGACAATCATGGAAGGATTAAACAAAAACATCATATTTGTCTCTGTCAATTCCATTCATAAAAATCAATAGACCTTGAAACTCCACTACCTCCCTTTTCGCAATGTATATATAAAATTTGTTTCGCCATGTTCATACACTCACCTTTTTAATGAATTTTGCAGGGTTCCCAGCCCAAACCTGGTAAGGTGGTACTGATCGTGTTACTACAGATCCTGCTCCTATTATTGACTTTTCGCCAATTGTAACACCTTTTAAGATAATGCAGTGTGCTCCTATAAAAACACCATTTCTAATTAAGACACTTCTACATTTAGCTCCTGTATCATTCTCATTAATACGTTCATTATAATCCAATGAATGAAAGTCGGTATCGTAGATTTTACAACCCGATCCAATGAGCACATTATCTTCAATCGTTATATTTTCAAAAGCTGTTATGGCAGAATGAGAAATTCCTACATTATTTCCGATTTTTAAAATCGCACTTCCTTCTGCTCTCAAAAAAGTTTTTGTTAATCCACCTATTGGATTAATTCTACAATCTGAATGTATAGTTACATTATTCCCTATATATATTTTTCCATTGCCATGTAAAGACAATTTCCCATTTATATTTAAATTATCAGAATAACTAACTTTTTTTCTCTTCAAATTTAAAACATTATAAAAATTAGTATACATATTCAATATAAAAAGTATTTTTTTCACAGTTAATATCATTCCTTTCAAAAAATTTTAAATAAATTTTTAGGATATTCACACCTTGAAAAAGCATCATATTCTCATTTATAATAATTGAAATATTTTATTATATTCTTTTTTAAATCTATCAGGATTTAATGCGTTTTGGTAATCATAATATGCATTATCAAAGTGAAATGATTCGGTTAATGCTAGATCTAATATCTTAGTCAGTGATTCAGTATTTTCAGATTGGAACGTGTATCCCAAATGATTATTCCGTATAATATCACCTAATGAGCCATGATTTGGTCTTATTATAATCTTTTCCATAGCTACACCTTCACCCAATGGACCACTCGCCCCATCAAAATACTTCTTATATGGTAGGACTATAAAATCGGATGCAATCAAACATAAATTCACTTCATCATCCGATAAGAAATGAAGTAAAATTTTTACATTATCTTTATATGAGATTATTTTACTTTCAATAAATTCTTTTTTGAAAGTTTCCTCTTTTCCAGCTATTAATAAATAAAAATCATTTTTGACATTTCTCAGAGATTCCACTAAACTGTCCAACCCTTTATCATCTCTAGTTCCACCAAGGGCTAATAAAATTGGTTTATTTGTGGTTAACCCCAGTTTGATTTTTGCAACCTCTTTAGAAATAAATTTGTTTTCTTGAAGTATAGGCTATTCCAGAGAACAACGTTTTTTATATTCAAATCAAGCAACATTTTTTTAGCAGAATATAATGCACTATTTTCCAAAGTCCTAGCATTTTGTTGACTTTTATCCTATAATCCCAGTAATGTAATATGAATATAGTAAAGTAACTATAAATGATACTTATTTCAGGGGAATTCAATGTATAAGAACCGTATAATTTATACTGTTACTTTCTTTGCGAAAAACGACTTAATGCATTTATAAGAAACTGGTGTTACCAAGCATTGTACCTCATATAAATATTAGATCTAAATTATCTTCTTATCTATTCTTTATCGTAAAAAAGATCAGAAAAACTAGAACATAATAATCAAACTCATTATACTGAGAAGTGATCTAAGTATAGAAAAATCAGAATTCATTGTAATATACCAGATGGTAACTATTTTACTAGAATCTTTAAAAAACTTGATGGTATTAGTCTTAAATAATATAAAAATATGTGACATTGAATCATATCCTTTTTATTTCAACAATCGTAAAATAAGCTTACCAAAATGCTTCCTATACTAAATAAATTAATGTTTTAAATTCGGTCAACTTGGCATTCATAATACTTTATTTAGCGTAACCACCTGGCAACAGTTATTCCCCATGTATCCTTTTATTACTTTTTTGATTTTTCAAATAAAATCAAAATTTTTGTCATATTTTTTTTTATTGTATCTATATCAACCATAATAAATAAATTTGTAAATAATACTAATAATCCAATTGTTCCTCCCACAAAAAAGAAACTAATCCAACTATTGATTTCAACAAAACTAATCCCTACAGTAGTAATAAAGAGTGCTGAGAAGAAAGATACAATACCTCTAATAATTGCAGGGTAAAACGTTTTTATTGATACTCTTAAAACTAAACTTGAATATATTGGGAAAAAAATAAATACCCAAATCACTTGAATAGCAGTAGATATAATTGGAATTGAAATTATTCCAAGATTTGTGTATTTATACATTAAAAAAGCTAGAACTATATTTAACAATCCACTCAAGCTTAAATATAAAGCCGGTATTTTTACTTTATTTAAAGTAATACTTAAGTAGGAAAGTATCCACATACATCCAATAATACAATGAGGAATAATTGTGATAGAAGAGAGGATGTTTAACCATTCAATATTTTCTAAAGGCGTCCATAATGAAAAGAAAGATGAGCTCATAACTATAAAGACACCTACCACAGATGTTGAAAATAAACCAATAAAAGTTTGTGCTTTCTTTACTTCTAAAACTAATTTTTCAACGCTTTCAACAGCATATGTTTTCATTATGACAGGGTAAAACACTCCCGTAAGCATTGAAATTAATCCATTAACAAAGTTGGGGACTGTTTGGACAATTGCATACTCGGCAGCAAGTGTGGTTCCATAGAAAATATTAGCTAGAATTAAGGAAGAGCCAGCTAAAAGCATAGATCCAAGTGAATTTATTATATTCCATGAACTTGAATAAATTATTGTTTTTACAGTACTTATATTAAATGCATTTATACTTATTCTTATATTTGGTAATAATTTTTTAGTATATCCATACTGTATTATAAAGCCCAATAACGAGACAATAAAAGTAACAATTCCTACATATGATATGTCAGGGTTAAATAAACCAAAAAAAACAATGTATAAAAATATTTTAAGCAGATTTAAAACCAACTCTCTTAATGATCTCAAATCAATGCGATTTGTTGCAAATGTAGCTACTCCAAACACTGCGGTTATAATATTTAAAAGTAAATTTGTAAAAGTAAAAGCAAACAAAACTCTTACTGATGCAATTAAATTTATTGGAATATCTAAAAACACATCTATAAATAAAACAATAAAAGTCATTGGAACTAACAATAACAATGATATACATAAATTAGCTATAATTGTAGATGAAAAATATTCATTTGCCTCAGCATTATCTTCTCTTGCTATTGCTATGGTAATATATCTACTAGCCATAGCATTTAAAGCATTTGTCACTACACTCATATATAATATCAAACTGTTTGCTAAAGGGTAAAAACTATATGCCTCTTTTCCTATATTATTAATTAAATACGGGGTTAACACAAATGTCATTAAAACTCCAGTTGAATATGATACGATATTTGAAATCATATTAATTAATAATCTTCCATTTTCTGTTTTCTTTTTATTCATAATCCACTCATAAAATATTGTTTTTTCTAAATCAATATTATATTTTCCTTTCGCAAACTTATACTCCGTAAAATAAAAGCTTTAAGATCCATCCTATAAAATTAGCAGAAACATACACAAATTCATTATAATATTATACCAAAACAGCCTATAATCTATTATTGTGTAAATATAATTTAAATTATTTAAAAAAATTCAGCATTCTCTGTTTAAATTCTCCATTTGTAACTATTCCACCCATTACTTTTCTCATCCTATAATAGATTACATCAGAATTACCGAATATATATCAAATAGAATAGCCTAATTTTAAAAAAATCTCTCGAATTTATATGTTTTTTTGTTTTGTAATTATATTTTCATAATTTGAATAGTGAAAATCAGTATAATAAATTTAACAACTGAATCAGATCAACTCATTATTCCCAATTATAATTTTATTAAATCTTATGATCGACCCATGCAATATTTTTGAATTTTTCCCTATTCTAATTCTTCCTCTGTTACTGATTTCAAAAAAGTGCAAAACAAAACACTCATTTGAATTAACACGTTAATTAGAGTTAATTTGTTATGTCCTCTCCAATTAAAACATTACCATCTCCATGGAATCTTGATTTTCCCCTTATGTTTAGGTATACTCCATATTTAACTGTGATATATTTGAAAATCAAATTTTAACATTGTCCTGATGCCTAATTAATTTTCTTGAAAACATTTTTATCATCATACTAATTTCTTTATACTTTGTTTCTATTAAATAAAAAATCTCGTATTGGGACTAGTTTATGTAACATCCAATAATAGTTATTTCCGATTTTCTGTTTTCTTTCATATCGTTCTCCCCAATATTTCAAATTTCTACGGTATGCTGTTTCTTTATCTTGTGAGAAAATATTTATTAAATACTTTTGAAACTTTTGTTGTTGCTCATCGATATTATAATCTTTTGAAAATGCAGGTTGCTTTAACATTTCCAAATACCTCTGCTCATTTTCATCAATCTCTATTATTCTATTTATAATTTCATCATAAATAGGACTATCTACTGGTGTGTCTGCCTCTAATCCAAAATCATGACAGTTTATAAAGGCATCAGAATTACATTCTTTCGTGATTTCAGGGTTACCCCAATAAATTGGTATAGCTCCAGCAGAAAATGCGTGTATAATTTTCTCTGTTGTATACCCGTTCCCCATTGTATTTTCAAAAGCAATAACAAATTTATGTTTTTCTTGAAATCCCAACTTACTCTGTATTGGTCCTCCAACATTATTCTTATATCTTCCTCCTGAATTTACTTCTTTATACGAATTTAACTTAATAAATATGTTTTCTCGACAGTCACTTGCATCAGCATTAGAATAAACAAAAGAACAAAAAGAATTTTTATTTGCCATATGTTTACTAATATGTATGTGTTTATTCCTTGCTCTAATTAGGTCATTTGAATAATCATCATTCTTATATGCAGTAAATCCATCAACCAAATATAGTGGATAACGAATATATCTATCTTCAAAATCTAAATAATGGAATCCTATTCCATAATCACAAACATTGAAATCAGGAACCAAATTTTCAGCAGTATAAAAAATTCTTACACAATTATAATTTAAGTATTCTTTAGAATTTACAGAATATATTAAAAAATCAGGATCGTCACTTAATTCAATATTAAAGTGTTCCCTTAATATATTGGAGATAAAATTATTTTTTTCGTCAAAATTACCACCCATACCAGAATATTTAATTTTTATTGTTTTCATATGTAACTCTCCTACATTTATCATTTTTATTTCTTTTTTCAGTTACCGCATATGCTAATAAAATAATTCCTATAAATTTATAATGATTATATGGTATTCCGGAATACAAGTTGTAACATAATGTCAAAATTGCAATATATTGCAAAAATTTAATTGAATAATCATTTGTTTTAATCATCAATATCTTAATAGGATAAAACAATTGTACTACTAAATAAAAAACACCACCTATTAAACCTAAATCTGTAAACGCCTGTAAATATGGAATATCTAATTGCTTAAATCCATATCCATTTCCAAAAATTATCGTTAAAAAATCAGAATTCAGATACTCAGAAGGCACAGTAGTGATATTATTGTATCTATTTATTGCCGCCGCATCAATGCCAGAATCAAAAAAGCCAAAATATGTACTAACTCCTTTAATTAAAATTTCAAAATATTTTTCTACCATTACCCAAAAATCAGGTAAAATAAAATCTGTCGTCGCAAGCATTACTACACACGTTCCTAAGATTTTGAATATACTAACAAATGTCTTTTTCTCAATTTTTAAATTGAACTGCGCATTAATAAAAACATGATAAAGTAATATCACTACATAAGTAACCATTAGTCCACGTCTTGACACTATCATCATTACTAATATTGAGCATATCAAAAATAAATATTTCATAAAAACAACAATTTTTTTATGGGTTTTAAGAAGCAAAAAGGAACAAAGGTTATAAAATGCAATTACGGATAAAGTTAACCTGTCAGAATTATTGGCCATATATACTACATTCGTGTTAAAATTACTGAATGAATCAGTGAGTTTATATAATAGCATCATAGTCAATACCCCAGATATAAGCCACATAGTATTAACTAAATAATTTCCATCAATTTTTCTATGATTGGTTGACAAACAAATCAAAAAGAATATAACGTATAATGTATAAATAATTCCTTGATTTTGCGTGAATAAACCTTCTCCTGCCATAATTGCAGCCACCAGTGAATATATGTTATATCCAAAAATAAGAAATAGATATCCACTAAACTTAGGAAGCTTTAACGTAACTAAGTTTTTTAAATTTATAACCAATACTAAGCTTAGTGCAAAAATAATATTGGTTAATTCTATATTTTGTAAATTAAAAAATTCAATAAATATTCTAGAAATCTGTGTCCCAATTAAAGCTAATATTATTCCAATTTCTAAATTGTGATTTTTTTGCTTTTTTTGTTTTATTATCATTATTAATTTACACCTTTATAGCATTTTCAGCAATGACACTATATAGAAAAGATTTCTTTTCATCATTATTAGCTGAATTCTTCATTTTTTCATAAACTCTAGGATTTTCAATAAGTTCTTCTATTGCATTTTGTACTTCACCCATGCTGTCTTCCATTAAAAATTTTACATTTCCTCCAATATCAATATGTGTGGTTCCGTCCCAATATTTACAAAGCATAGGTACTCCTTGAGCAACTACCTGTTCCCAAAAAACAGAATGTCTCCCAGGAAACACTACCAAATTTGCACTAGCAAAAAAATTATAAGAATCACTTGATTCTACCCACCCAATATACTGGACAATTACTTCATCACAAAGTTTAGAAACGGAAGCCTTCAATTCTTCAGAGACAGATCCAAATACTATCAATTTAACATTAGGATTTTTTATGTTTTTGACAGCTTCCATTAAATATAAAGTTTGCATTTTCCACTGATCTATTTTTCCACCCGTAACAATTAAAAAATCATCATCCCTTATACCGTATTTAGATCTTATTTTTCTATTAATCTCTGGATTTGATGAAGATTCAATCAAATCATCATCCCCACCCATCACTAATAACTCACACTTATTTTTAGGTAATCCATATACATTAACCAAAAAATCAACTCTTGCCGGCAATACCCCAAAAAATTTAATTGCATATGGATTGATCATTTTCGCTGTTGTTCTCCAAATTATTTTGTGGAGAATATTTTTAGATAAGAAATTAGTTGCACTGTTTGAAAAATCAGAATGATTATCTACGAATACTTTAACCTTTGGATTTAGTTTTAGATATTTGACAATTACATTCATATCACCAATGCTACATCCATGAATAAATAAAATATTAGCATTCTCATTAATAAGAGTAGTATAAAGATTTTTGTATCGTTTTATTTTTTTATTAAAATCATCTCTACCAAACAATTGAATTCTTATCATTTTTACGCCATCTTTATTAAAGTAAGTTGTATCATTATTTTTTGTGAGTTTTCCGTTTGAACCCCAGACCCACTGGGATGTTATTATTGTCACTTCATGACCTGATTTTCTGTGATATTTAGTTAGTAAGTTATCCTGATAATTCCACCCATCTGTTACTGGTCCACAAAGCATTACATGTACTATTTTCATTTTATTATTCTCCTATCGAAAAAATCACTCTATATCCTGTGTTTATTACTTTTTCATTACTATTTGCAATGGCGTATTCAACAACCTTATTAGCTACTCTATTATATTCTTCTTGCTTCATATCCGCATAATAGTCTACAGACTTTGCAAAATTTATTATATCCTCTACCGGATATACGAACCCCACTTGATGTGCTTCTAGGTTTTGCCAAGGTGTTTGATCACTTAAAATACAGGCGCATCCAGCAGAAAATGCTTCTTGAATAACATGTCCATAATTTTCTCCTAATGTAGGAAATAAAAATATATGAAAATTCGATAATGTTTTAACTACTTCTTCAGAATTAACGTTACCTTTATACTCATACGAAATATTAACAGGCAACTTATCAAGTTCTTTCAAACATTTATCCCAATATTCTGGAGTATGAATCGGTCCATAAATAGTAAAATGCACCTCGCTCTTAACATATTTTAATACTTCTATTGCTTGTAATAAGTTTTTTTTTGCTGTAATTCTTGAAATCCAAACAATATCAATAACACCTTTGACCTTGTTTTTTTGAACAATCACTTTATCAACAACCCTTGGTAAATCTTCTGCTATATAAAAGTTACTATTTATTACACTTATTTGTTTTTTTACTTCATCCATTTCAATCTCTGATGTAACAGACCAGTAAATGTTTTTAAACATACCCATTAAATTAAATAATGTTGTAAACAATTTCTTTTTCTTGTATTTCAATCTAAATTCCATAGGTGAGAAAAGTCCCATGCTTGCAACAACTACAGGTTTCTTTATGATATTAAATCTCTTAAGAATTAAAGTATTGATAGCATAATCGTTAAAACATCCACATACATACACCATATCCGCTTTGTTAGACAATTTTCTTATGACAGAAAATGTAAAACATTTAGGTGAAACATAGTAAACACTAGCATTTCCTACCTGATTAAAATCATTTACTTTAATATTTTGATAAGAATGATCATCTCCATGATCTCTATCACATGTTAGTATTTGGAAATCATACTCATCTCCAAGATAGTCAACAAGATTTTTAATAGATCGAACAGGTCCACCGTCTTTATATCCAGGTAGATATCTTCCCATAATAATTAATATCTTTCTTTTTTTCATAAGATTATTCCTCTATGCTTTCAAATCACTTTGATTTTCCATCTTAATTCCTTTAACTTCGCATTCATACATCTTAGCGTCTACTAAAAAACGATACCAATACGCCTGTAAGAAATGAAATATCCTACCCTCAGGTCCATCTAAGAAACCAAGTCTAATATAATATCTATAAATAAAATAGAAGTGAGCTCTATAAAATTTAGGTAATCCATAATATCCACCATTTTTTACAATGCGTTTTATTTTAGCTTGTAATGATGACTTTGCACCTTCTTCTAGAGATTTATCCATTTTTGATTCCAAAGTTAATTGATGATCAAGTACTTCTCTATTACTATACCAATTATGTTTGTTCGTCCACCATTCAAGATTCTTTTGATTATTATCAATTAAATCTTTATCAAACTCCATAATATTTCCATGATGTAAAATCATGTGTTCATCCATTACTTTCAATTCACATGTAGCTTGTCCTGTCTTAAATATTCTAAGTAATTTTTCAGGATATCTTCCACCATGTTTAATCCATTTACCCATGAAGTAGACTCTTCTTCTTAGGATTACACCACTAATACTTTCATCTAGAGTAGATATTTTTTTTTGTATTTCATCAGCTAATTCTGCCATGATTTCTTCATCAGCATCCATACGCATAGACCATTTCGTAGTGATGTTTGTATTTTCTAATCCCCAATTAAACTGATTAGCATGGTTTACAAACTTATTTTGATAGAAATCTAGGCAACTGCCTATTTCATGTAATTCATCATTTAATTCCTTACACAGTTTTTCAGTTCCATCATCACTGAAACTATCCACTATGACAAATCTTTTTACTGTACCTCTAAATGATTCAATACATTTCCTAAGATTCTTTTCTTCATTTTTTGTAAGAATAATAACCGTTAAATCAACCATTACATGCTTCCCTCCAAAATTTTAACTATTCTTCCTGGATTACCTGCTATTACACAGTTATCTCCATACCTTCCTGTTACTACAGATCCTGCCCCTACTACACAACCATCACCTAAGACAGTTCCTTTTAATATAATAGAGTTGCATCCTATAAAACAATTCTTTCCTATAACTACTTCTCTAGTACCTATTTTATCTTTATCATCATTATTACGTGCTTCTACTTCAATAGGATGAAAATCATTATCTAAGATTTTTACATTTCCACCGATAAGAGTATTATCACCTATTGTTATTGATTTTCTAGCATATATAGTAGCGCCAGATATCCCTACATTATTTCCTATAAGTATTTTTGATTCAGGAGTTCTTGTAACAATGATTGTTCTAGAATATAAACCTATTAGATTAGATAAGAAACTACTTTTAATAGTTACATTATCTCCTATATTCAAAGAAGCTCCTTTTTTATTAAACATAACAGGGGTTCCTTTTAATAAAAGAGATTTTCCATATTTAATATTGTTTGATTTTAAAAACAACTTAAACCAATTACTATTCATAGCATTCTCCTAACAATCTAATATTTCATCTTTATATTTTTCAATAGAAATATCTTTAGTAAGATATTTTTCTAGATATGTTCTACCTCTCATACCCATAACTTTATTATCAATTTGTTTTATAAAGAAATTGATATTTTCTAATATAGCGTTATAATCACCTGGTTCACAACATATACCAGAATTAGTTTCCTCTATTAATAATCTACATTCAGATCCCTTTTCTAAAACACCTAAAATAGGTTTTCCAGCAGCCATTACTCCATAACACTTAGAAGGACACGATACTCCTTTTATCCCCTTTGCATTAACTACCCAATGTACATCAGCAGCATTTAGACTATATACTAAATCTTTTTTATCTTGATATGGAATAAACATTACGTTTGTAAGATTGTTTTCTTCTTTATAAGCAACTAGATTATCTAATATAGAACCTGCACCTACAAATACAAATACTACTTCTTTTCCATCTACTGATTTAGTATCTGGTTTTATTTCTTTTATTACTTTTATAATGTTCTCTAAATCATAATAAAGCCCTATATTGCCTGAATACATAATGATGAATTTATCTAACAAATCATATTTCTCTTTAAACTCAATTATTTTTTTATGATTTTCATCTACAGGATAGACTTGTGTTTCATCAGTCCAATTGTTTATCATTGCACTTTTAGGAACTTGTTTCCCTATAAATCTTTTTTCAAGAGTTTGAATTAAATCTCTTCCAACTGTAATAACTAAATCACTATTTTGACAACTAAACTTATCTAAAAAAAGCATTAAGTTTAAAATAATCATATTCTTACTATAACCAACAGCCATCACTTGCTCTGGATTATAATCTTGAATGTTGTATATAAACTTTGCCTTCTTTACTAATTTTCCCCATATCCCTAATAAACCTCCTAAGATAGGTGGTTGAGAAATAGAAAATACATAATCCTGATTACCCACTTTAAAAGTAGCAATCATAGCACCTATAAAATAAGATAAAATATTCTTTATTCTGCTTATTTTATTTGCTTTAGTAAATTCTGGAACACGTATACGTACAACATTAACACCATCCAATGATTCATAATAAAACTTTTTACTTTTATATTTATCTTCCACTGTTCCTAAATAACTAGGTACAACACAAATAATAGTTATATCAAAACTATCTAACATACCTTCAGCTAATTCACGTAAAATTTGTCCTGTTGATGCTGCGTCAGGGACATAGTAGTGTGCATATACCAACATTTTTTTCTTATCCACTTATTTTTCCTCTTTTCAATTTTCTATAAATTAAAAGTATTTTATAAGAATACCATTCTTAAAGAAGGACTTTTCTTTACCGTTTATCCCACTAGGATTAAATATAAATTCCTCTGGTATAACTAGAAGTGATTATACGTGTTTGCTTGTTTGCTTGTTTGAATGCAACGATTTTAACGTATCTAATCATATTTTCCTATATAATCAGTAGGATATTAAAACATTATAAAAAAATTGATGAATGCCCTAACATTAAACCTTTTTATTGGTGAATTAAAATATTTCAGTGCTAAATTAACCTTAAAACTGTTGCGTGTCTAAATAGTATAGGCTTTTAGCTTTTTTATATTTATACTATTCTTCATAAAATATTTTATTAAAAACTACATTTTTTTAGTATGTACTTTTTATTGATATGTTATTACTTTGTGGTTAATAACATATATACTGAAAAAAATCATCCAAAGAGTGTTTAATCTTAATGAATAAATATACTTATATTCTATCTGTTAATTCTAATACTTGTTTATTTGCTTGTTGTATTCTTTTTTAGACTATTGATTTCATCAAATTCAACAAAACATTTCTAATTATTTCCTTTTTCAAATTGTGTGACATATAAAACACTATTTTTCAAGGAAAAATTTAATATATAAATTCTTATCAATTGTAAATTGCTGTTCAGCAATATTTAAAAAAATTAACAATACATTACTTGAAATTGAAAACAAGTATTATATTTAATTTATCTTCTCGATAAATTTTCTGTTTTTCTCTAAACCATCCAGTACCTATAATCTCTATTGTTTAATATTGATGTAATGTGTAGCCATAAAATTCATATAGATTTGACATCAAATGTTTTAAAGGTATACATTTAATGAAGCATAGAGTATATACAGCAAATAATTAACAAATTTATATAGTGGAAATATACGCATTTTGTTTAAATGCGAAACAATAATTTTCCATTGCTAATTTTTAATATATTTTTACAATAGTTACTTATAACACAACGTTTTTATTTGCTTTGCTATAAAAAAAATAAAATCTAATAAGTATGGATTTTTCAATTTAAAACAAATCCTTCTAATGACTGTTTGCATACCTTTTCCATCTAATGAAATCATTTCTAATCGATCGATATCATTATCCATATATTTTTTAATCACACTTACTCTTTTTCTAAACGTTAGTTTACTTTGTTTTGCATATAGGTTTTGTATTACCATTGTTATAATCAATGTGTTTTTTGTACCTTTCAGGATATATTCAGGATATCTTTTTGATAATAGTTCGCTCTGTTTCCATATCCTACCGTAAACATACTCCAAATTATCATAATACTTATTCGATAATGATTGATTATTTTCTCGGACATAAAAGTAAAAACATTTTGAAGATGTTATTAACTCTTTATTTATATGACAAATATATTCTTTGACAAAAATAGAATCTTCCCCCATCGAAGCATTTTCATCAAACCTAATAGGAGATATATCTAATATTGATTTTCTATATACCTTAGCATACATATATGCCATGTTAATATTATTTAGAGTTTTTCCAATCTCTAAACCTGATGATTTTGTATCTGCATACCTCTCTTCAAAAAGCACTTTAGAATCCATGGTTACTACCCTTTTGCCATACACTACCATATCGACTTGATCAGTCATATTATTTACGATATCTTCTGCCATCAAAACAGATACATAGTCATCACTATCTACAAACGTTATCAACTCTCCATTTGCCAATGTAATACCCTCATTTCTTGCCTTTGAAACGCCTTGATTGACATTTTTATGAATTACTCTTACTCTTTTATCCTTTTCTGCATATTGATCACAAATAGCAGCACTCTTATCTGAAGAACAGTCATTAACCAGAATAATTTCAATTTCACGATAAGATTGATTAATTAAACTTTCAATACATCTTGATAAATATTTTTCGGCATTGTAAACAGGAACTATAAAGCTTACAACACCCTTTCCACAATATTTTCCTATCTTAATTTTATCCATCGTTTATTCTCCTTCTTTACTTTTATTTATGAAGTAATTTAGTTGTTTTTTGAAAATTGTTAGATAATCTGTAACTATATAATTAAAAAAAGTATCCCCTTATAAACTTACTCTGGCAATTAACAATTCTTTAAATCAGTTGATTTTATAATTATAATACCTATGGTAATACAGATAGTGTTAAAATCAGTAAAATTCATATAAACTCATCCGACTTGTTTATTTTACATGAACAGTGGAAAAGCCACTATCTATACCCTCACTTATTAATCATTTTATCTTTATAGTAAAATGACGAGAACGCTGAGTTATACTAAAATTGCACCAAAAGTAGAAACAAATCACTACGAGAGGTCCATCATGTTTTGACAAATACACATTTATCATCCGTGACAATAACTGTCCTGTCTTTTATTCATCAAAAAACCAAATGATAATTTTTAATAATGACTAAACCTTTTATTATGTAAAAATCTTATATATAAAATATATAAACTGATTTTTCCCTTTTTTAATAAATTCTAATTAGTCTTCCTATACCAAAAATATTAAACGCCTTCTAATCCATAGTGTGCATATACCAACATTTTTTTCTTATCCACTTATTTTCCCCTTTTCTAATAAATTCTAATTAGTCTTCCTATACCAAAAATGTTAATTGCTTTCTAATCCATACTATTCCTATATGAATTAAGTATTTTACAATTAGGGAGATTATAAAGCTTTATTAGTACTATTGCAATCTTTTTTACCCAATTAAATCAGTTTTCTATTAGAATTTGTTACAAACTTTCATTAGAATTATAAAAATATATAAAAAAACCATATATAATATGGAATTATTAGCATTTTAATTTTTCATGCATCAATAAAAAGAATTTATATAAACTTAAACAAACACATGTAGGCAATGCCTACAATAAGTAAGAGTAAAAAACAGTTATATATAAAATAAGTAGATATATTAGGGATGATTTAAGATTTATCAAATTAAGTCTTGTTATGAAGACTTCTTTGCAAGAAATATAGAATAGAATCTTTACATAAGGATAAAATACGAACTAGTAAAATACTATTTTGTTAAAAGTCTACTTTTTAATTCATTAGAGACATCACAGTTATATATCCTATAACAGGTGGGTATAATAAAGTGATAGAACTTGCTAATAAAGAATGATCTATCTTGACTAAACAGTTATAAATATGTTTGATACTACGAACAAAACTTTTTATATCTATCAACGCCCCTCTTTTTTATAGAATATAGCCCTAGAATTGTTAAGATACTGTTAACAATATTTACATTTTCTTAACATTAATTTAATATTGCACTTATAGGAAGGTGAATTTATGACATTAGCAGATATTGATTGGCCATTAATTTTGGCTGGGTTAGGATTGTTTTTATTTGGTATTGAGTATATGGGAGAAGGTTTAAAGAATTTCTCTGGAGATAAATTAAAAGATATTATTGATAAATATACTTCTAGTCCAATAAAAGGTATTTTAATTGGAGCATTAGTTACTTGTTTAATACAATCAAGTTCAGGTACTACTGCATTAACTATTGGATTAATTCGTTCAGGATTAATGACATTAACTCAAGGTGTTGGTATTATTATGGGGGCCAATATAGGTACTACTATTACTGCCTTTTTAATTGGGTTAGATATTGCAGAATATTCTGTATACTTTATTTCAGCAGGAGCTTGTTTATTATTATTCTTTAGTTCTAAGAAGATGAAATATTTAGGACAAATTCTATTTGGGTTTGGTTGTTTATTTTATGGTTTAGAATTAATGGGTGATAATCTAAAGATTATTTCTCAAGTAGAAGAATTTCAAGCAGCAACTGTATATTTAGCACAAAATCCTTTATTAGGATTAGTTGGCGGGATTGTTTTAACAATGATAATTCAATCATCAAGTGCTGTTATTGCTATTGTGCAACAAATGTATGGTGTTGGTGCTATTACATTAGGAATTGCATTACCATTTACATTTGGTAGTAATATTGGTACTACTATTACAGCTATATTAGCATCCTTTGGTGGATCAGTCCCTTCAAAAAGAGCTGCAGCTTTCCATACATTATTCAATGTTTTAGGAACTGTATTCTTTATGTTACTACTTATTCCATTCCAATCCATGATTGAATATATAAATGGTTTACTCAACCTGACCCCGGAAATGGAATTAGCGTTAGCTCATGGTATATTTAATGTATCTACTACTATCTTATTATTCCCATTTATTGGAAAAATGGTTACACTTGTAAAGAAAATTATTCCTAGCAATGCTCAAGAATATGAAATGGACTTAAGTGAATTAGATCCTCACGTTGTTCAAATATTCCCTAGCCATGCTTTAGAAATAGCGAAAACAAAAACAGTTGAAATGGGTAAAGTTACTAAAGATTGTGTACTAAGTACTAAAAAATACTTTGTAGCTAAATCAAATAATGATCGCTCTTATGCATTAGAAATGGAAAATGCGATTAACTTATTAGATGATCGTATTACTCATTACTTAGTATTAATTAGCTCTGAAACATTAAATGATTCTGATGCTTTAACTTATTTATCAAATATGAAAGCAATCAAAGATTTAGAACGTATTGGTGACTTAAGTATGAATATCTTAAAATATTTTGAAGCTGTATTTGATGAAAGAGATGATTTCTCACCAGAAGCAAGAGAAGATGTTATAAGAATGTTAGATATGGTTTTAGTAATGTTAGAAAAAACAATGATAGCATTTGAAAATAGTGATTCTAAGGTTCGTGATGAAGTCGATGAATTAGAAAATGAATTAGATTACTTAACAAAAAAAGCAAAACAAAGACATATTCAACGTGTTATTACTAAAGTTGAAAAATCACCTTTAGTAAACTCTACTTATGTTGATATTATCTCTAATTTAGAAAGAATGGGAGATCATTGTCAAAACATTGCTGAATATTATAGTTCAACTGATGAAATAGTTCATCATCCTGAAATTCAAGCACAATAAATAATAAATACCACATATTCTTCTTAAGAAGAATATGTGGTTTCTTTTTTTTAAAGGAACTTCTCTGTTATTTATGCTATAATACTAAAAAAGGAGATCCTATGAAATTAATATATACAAGTTATGATCAAAGTTTAAAAGAAGTATTACAAGAAAAAATAAATAAGTTAAATGAACAAGGATATGAATGTCATGCTTTTTATCCTATTAGTTTATTTAAGAAAAAAGAAAATCCTAAACATAGCCATATAGCTTTCTTTATCCCTCAAGAAAAAAGAAAAAGATTAAAACAAATTGAACGAGGAGAATGGATCAATAATTTACATGATCTAGGTTATCAGTATGTGGGACATACTGGAAATATGTTTGTTTTTAATAGTGATTCTAATAAAGCAATTATTCAAGATAATGATAGAATAGAAGATTATTTTAAAGTACAACGTATTTTTACTTTATCTATGAAATTAGTTTTAGGATTATTTCTTGGATATTATTTTATGAATACATTATTTGAATTTGATTCTTTATTAGATTATTCTAATAATGGAAGAATTCTTTCTACTGTTTTACCAAGTTTTGTTGCTATTATGTTTATCATTCATGTTTTTAGTTGTTTTAGTTCTACTGTTTGTTTTGTAAATAAAAAAACTTTAAAGCCAACTTTAGGAACTATTTATTTTATAAAAGGAGTCCTTACTATTAGTATAGTTGCTTGTTTAGCTTCTTTTGTATTAGATACGATTGAATATAACCTGCCCTATTCAAAAGAGTTACCAATCATCACTCTAGAGGATTTTGGATATACGACAGACATAGATAGTCAAACTTATCATCAAGCTAGTAGTTTGTTATTAAATGATAGTTATCAATCTTTACAAATGACTAGTGACTTTTCTTATGAAGATGAAGTGATGACAGGTGATTTGATTAGCGTGAATTATTATAAAGATTATAATGCTACTTTAGTTGAAGCTTATTTTACAAAAATACAGCTTGATCCAAGTACAAAAAATGTAACTGATATTGTATTAGATGATACTTATCCTATTTATTGTTGTTATAATAGTGAAGGTATTGTTGATTTAGTTATTGTTTATAGTGATAGTGTTTATATAGAAATTGCATCTTCTTTTGATTTAAGTAGTTATTTAGATATCATTGCTACTGTTTATTTACAATAGTTGAAGAGTAATTAAAAAAGAGATTGTTGCTTTTAAAAGCAACATCTCTTTTGTTATTTAGCCCAAGGCATGGTAGTTGATTGAACTACTGTGCCTTTTTCAATGCTTTCTTCCATTAAAAGCATTAAATAAGTATCTTGTAATGCTTCTTGTAATGAATAGAATTCTTTTCCTGTTTTCACATACTCTGCCATACCTACAAGCATTCCTGCCATTGCTATTTCATCATCTGATAAACGAGCCTTGTATTTTTCAAAAGGATTTTTATACACGTAGTTACCTTGGAAAGTAAAACCTATATGGAAGTATCCTTCTAGATTACCAAAAGTACCAGCATCTACTCTATTCATTTCTTGTGATATAGGTAAGTTATCCTCATTTAAATAATGGATAGTCGTATTAAAAACTTCTCCTCTAACCCCTCTTAGTGACATTTGTAAATCACGAATGCGATTAAAATATTTTTCAGATCCAAAATCAAAGAAACCTACTTTTCCATTCTCAAACTCAAATACAGCTTTTTTAGTACAATCTTGAACAATATCACCATCTTGACTAGCACCAGCTCTACCATGAGTATACGTGACAGGAAAATGAAATTCTTTCCCTGATACTTTGAAATTCTCATACCCTATCCCTAAAAGTTTACGCATCACAGAAGTCCCATGATAACCATGCATCGCTCCAATCGTACAATCAGTAATATCACCTAATAATCCACTATTAGCAACGCTAATAAGCGTACTGTGATAAGGTTGTAAGAAATATTGTTCTGCTACTTGAATTCTTGCATTATATTTTTCTTTTAGCTCCCACATAGCGTGAAGATCTTCCATTGTTTTTCCAGGTGATGTTTCTATTAATACGGGAATATTTCTTTCAAATATTTCCTGACACCATTCCACCATAATTCCTTTAGGAAGCAAACAAAAGATAAAATCAACATCTAATTGAAAGAATGCTTCTTTATTAGTAAATGTAGGAAATCTATTTGATAAATCTTTTGCTTTTTTGTCATTTCGAAGTAACATCCCTTTTATTTCAAAGACTTCATTTAAATGTTCTATAATTTGAACATAATTCATTGTCCGCCAGCCATTACCTATAATACCAATTTTAATTTTTTCCATTTTTATAACCACCCTCTTTGATTTACCTACTACATCATTTCTATCAGTTCATCATCTTAATAAAATTTAACAATATCACTAACTGCTTTTCGATTAGGTTTATCTGGTGTTTCTAATGCATAACCTACTGCAATAACAGAAACTATTAGTTCTTGACTTGGAATATCTAACAATGATCTAGTTTTTGGTTCATCACGAATACCCATTACTAATGTTGATAACCCTAAATCATGGGCTTTTAGTAATAAGTTTTGATTTTGTAACCCTAAATCATAACATCCCCATCCATTCCCTAATTCATTACTAGGTGTTCCATCACGTTCAAATCCAGCTCTTTTTTCAACAAAAGTAGTAACAATAAGAGCTCCCACTCCTTTAGTATTACCGGCATTGTATTCTCCAAAACAATCATTACGATATTTATCAATCATTTCTTTACTATGAATAATATAATATCTACCAGTTTGGCTATTTTTCCAAGAAGGTGCTAAATTAGCAGCTTCTACTAAAGCTTCTAAATCCTCTTTTAACACTTCTTTTCCACAATACTTACGAACAGTACGTCTTTGAACTATAACATCCTTTAATTCCATTTTTTCTCCCTCATTTCATTTATTTTTTAATCATATAATAAACACTTGGTATTGCTCCTGAAACACACCCAGCTTGTTGATACTCATACAAAGGTGCTTCTACATCATGTGTCCCGGCAATATCAAAATGCATCCAAGGCACACTACTTGCAAAATGTTCAATAAATAAGCCTGCTGTCACTACTCCACAAGACTTACCTCCTAAATTCTTTAAATCAGCCATCTTACTTTCAATCATTTTATAATGTTCTTTATAATAAGGCATCGAAATAAACTTCTCTTGTGTAAATTCATAAGCTGATTTCAAATCTTCCCATAAGCAATCATTGTTGGTAAGAATTGGAGTAATAGTATGTCCAAAAGCAGCAACTGCTGCTCCAGTTAAAGTAGCCATATCAATAACTCCTGCTACTTTTTTATCATTAATTGCATAACTAACAGCATCCGCTAATATCAATCTACCTTCTGCATCCGTATTTAATACTTCTACTGTAGTACCATCATACATAGAAATAATATCACCAGGTAAAATAGAACTATCAGAAATACGATTCTCACATAAAGGCATTATTGCTACTAAGTTTCTTTGTACTTTTTGTTCAATAGCTGATTTAATAACAGCTAAAACACTAGCAGCTCCACCCATATCTGATTTCATACCAACCATTGAAGCACTAGGTTTCAAACTATATCCACCAGTATCAAAAGTAACTCCTTTTCCTACTAAACCAAAAACAGCTTGATTTTCTAATGGCGTATAGTTAATAACTAACATACATGGACGATTTGCACTACCTTTACCTACTCCATATAATCCACCCATACCTTTTTGAACAATCTCTTCTTCTAAAATTACATCAATACTCACATTTGCTTGTCCTTCTAATGCTTTTGTTGCAACATCTACAAATATTTGTGGTGTCATATTACATGCTGGTGCATTTGATAACATTTTTGCAAAATTCATATTACTAGCAACAATCAGATATTCTTCAAATGCTTCTTTTTTACTATCTGTTATTAACGTAATCTCTATATTCACTTCATCTTTTTCTTTTAACTTATAACTAGCCAAAACCAACCCCATTACAATTGCATAATATTGATTAGAACTAAAATTTAGAATATTAATCGAAACAGCATCTAACTTCATTGCTTCTACTGTTTTATAAATTCTAGCAAATA
The DNA here is from genome assembly GCF_021054785.1 of Tannockella kyphosi. GTDB lineage: Bacteria > Bacillota_I > Bacilli_A > Erysipelotrichales > Coprobacillaceae > Tannockella > Tannockella kyphosi. Next base: position 1,111,914 of record NZ_CP088239.1, read on the forward strand.
ATTCCATTAACTCTTCATTATCATAACTTTCTTTTCCTGCAAAAGAAATTGTTTTCGTCTTAGCATCATAAACATGAGACTTAAATCCTAAATGAAAATCTTTAAAACTACTTGGATCAATGATTTCTACTAAGAAATCTGTATTTTTTTTGTTATTAATTTTTATCATAATTACCTACTTTCTTTTTTTATTATACAACAAATATCCTAGAAACATATAAAAAGTTGTGGAAAACCACAACTAGTTACTTGCATCAATCATTAATTGACAAATTTTATTAGAAAATTCAACTGGATTTTCTACAGAGAATCCTTCTATTAATAATGCTTGATCATATAATAACGATGAATAATCATTTATTTTCTCTTGATTCATTTCAAATACTTTTTGCATTGCTTCAAAGATAGGATGTGTTGGATTAATTTCTAAAATACGTCCAGCCTTTACATCATTACCATCAGGCATAGCACTTAATACTTTTTCCATCTCAAATGAAACACCTTCACTACTTACTAAACAAACAGGATGTGTTTTTAGACGTGTTGATATTTTTACATCTACTACCTTATCTTGTAATGATTCTTTAATAAGTTCTAATAAACCTTTATTTTCTTCTACTTGTTTTTCAATCTCTTCTTTTTGTTCATCTGATTGTAAATCTAAATCACCTTGAGCTACATTTTTAAATGCTTTTTCTTTATAATCTCTCATCATTTGGAAACAGAATTCATCAACATTATCAATTAAATATAAAATATCAAATCCTTTATCTTTAATAGCTTCAATTTGAGGTAAAGCATTAATTTTATCATAGCTTTCTCCTGAAGCAAAATATATTTCAGTTTGATTTTCTGGCATAGCATCTACATATTCTTGTAATGTAAGCATTTTTTCTTGATTACTAGAATAATATAATAATAAATCTTGTAATTTATCTTTTAACATACCATAACTATGATAAATACCAAATTTTAATTGTAAACCAAAGCTTTCAAAGAATTTTTCATATTCTTCTCTTTGATTTTTTAATAATTTTTCTAATTCAGACTGAATTTTCTTTTCAATCTTATCTGCTATAAATTTTAATTGATGATCTTGTTGTAATAGTTCTCTAGAAATATTTAAAGATAAATCTTGAGAATCTACTAATCCTTTTACAAAACGGAAATGTTCTGGCAATAAATCAGTTGCTTTATCCATAATAAAGACACCTCTAGAATATAATTGTAACCCTTTTTCATAATCATTTGAATAATAATCCATTGGTGGTTTAGAAGGAATAAACAATAATGAATCATAAGATACTGTTCCTTCTACACTTGTATGAATTGTATGAATTGGATCATTAAAATCATTAAATTTATCTTTATAAAATTCAGTATAATCTTCTTTTGAAATATCTCTTTTATTTCTTTTCCATAATGGAACCATTGAATTCAAAGTCTTATTTTCTATTACTTCTTGTGTTTCTTCACTACCTTCAATTGGTTGATATGTCGTCATATTCATTTTAATAGGATAATGTACATAATCACTATATTTTTTAATTAATGATTGAATCGCATATTCACCTAAATACTCATCATAATTATCATCATCTGTATTATCTTTTAAATATAAACGGATCACAGTCCCATTATTATCTACATCACATGGTGATATTTCATAACCATCAATTGCTTCTGACACCCATATATGTCCTGATTCTTCTCCAAATTTACGTGTTACTACTTCTACTTTCTTAGCTACCATAAATGAAGAATAGAACCCTACTCCAAATTGACCAATAATATCAATATCATCATGTTCATTTTCTGTTTTAAAAGCACTTGAACCACTATTCGCAATAGTTCCTAAATGTAATTCTAATTCTTCTTTTGTCATTCCAATACCATGATCTCGAATAGATAAAACACGGTGTTCTTTATCAATCATTAAATCAATAGATAAATCTTCTCTAGCGATTGATGAAATATTTTCTGTTAAAGCTTTATAATATAATTTATCTGTTGCATCACTCGCATTCGAGACTAACTCTCGAATAAAGATTTCCTTATGCGTATAAATAGAATGAATCATTAAATCCAATAGTTTTTGTGATTCTGCTTGAAATTGTTTTTTCTCTGCCATCATATGTCCTCCATCTTTTAGCACTCTTTTGTCCTATGTGCTAACTATCATTATACTCTTACTTTTAGCACTGTCAACACTTTAGTGCTAAAAAAGTGAATCACTTTTTTTTACAAAATAAAGGTTTATTAGTTGACAATTATTTTATCATGAGCTATTATGATTGCAACAACAGTGAAAAGAAGAGTAACTTATAGGTAGTTGATAGAGAGAACTTGGTTGGTGGAAAAGTTTAGCGAAGGATGAGTGAAGATGGTCTTGGAGTTTTGAAGGTGATAAGTAATCTTCAACGGGTGCACCCGTTATTGTGCTAGAGTATGGTTGTACTCAATGAGATTGTTATCGTGAGGTAACAATGAATTTAGGTGGTAACACGAGATAATCTCGTCCTATTATATAGGATGAGTTTTTTTATATTCTGGAGGGGGTAAATTTATGATAACTTTTAAAAATGTATCGAAAACATTTTATGTTGGAGAGAAAGAAGTAAAAGCAGTAGATGATGTATCTTTAACAATTGATCAAGGAGAAATCTTTGGGATTATTGGTTATAGTGGTGCTGGTAAGTCTACTTTGATTCGTATTGCGAATCAATTAGAACAACAAGATAGTGGTTCTGTATTTATTGGTGACGTTGAAATTAATAAATTAAGTAAAAAAGAGTTATTAGTTCAAAGAAGTCATATTGGTATGATTTTCCAACATTTTAACTTATTATGGTCACGTACTGTCCGTGATAATATTGCATTGCCTTTAGAATTTGCTGGGGTAAATGCAACAGATATTGCTTCAAGAGTAGAAGAACTCATTGAATTAGTTGGACTTACTGGAAAAGAAGCAGACTACCCTAGTACCTTATCTGGTGGACAAAAACAAAGAGTAGCAATAGCTAGAGCATTAGCAAATAATCCTAAAATATTACTTTGTGATGAAGCTACATCAGCATTAGATCCTCAAACTACCGAATCTATTTTAGATTTATTAAAAGAAATTAATCAAAAACTTAATTTAACTATTATGTTAATAACACATCAAATGGAAGTAGTTGAAAAATTATGTCATCGAATGGCTATTATGGTAGATGGAAAAATAGTCGAAGTTGGAGATACTACGACTTTATTTGAACATCCTAGTCATGAAACAACGAAACGTTTTGTACAAACAAGAAATCAATCATTTGATGAAGATACACTTCATCAAACATTAAAAAAAGTATATAACAATGGTTCTATCTTACGATTAACTTTTAAAGAAAGTATTGCTAAAAAGCCAATTTTATCTACTATTATAAAAGATAATGATGTTCCTATTAGTATTGTTCATGCTAATCTTACCAATACACTAACTTCTTCTTTTGGAGTAATGTATGTTTATATTGAACAATGTGATTGTAATGATTATCAAAAAGTAGTTCAACAATTAATGGAACAAGAAGTTACTGTGGAGGTGATATAATGAGTGAGTTTTTAGATAATTTATTAAATGGAATTAATTATAAAAGTTTATATGAAGCATCTATTGATACTCTTTACATGACATTAGCATCTTTGGTTGTTGCTGTAATCCTAGGTTTTATGCTTGGCATTATTGTTTATACGACTCAAAAAGATGGGTTATATGAAAATGAAAAGGTATCGAAAGCAATGGATTTTTTAATTAATATCTTACGTTCAATACCATATATTATCTTATTATTTATTCTTATGCCTTTTGCTAAAGCACTTATTGGTACTTCACTAGGTGCTACAGCTGCCCTACCTTCGTTAATTATATCAAGTGCTCCATTCTACGCTAGAATGTGTGTTATTGCACTAAATGAAATTGATAAAGGTGTTATTGAAGCATCCAAAGCAATGGGTGCAACAAATCGTCAAATTATATTAAAAGTATTAATACCAGAATCGAAACCTGCATTAGTATCAAGTATTACCGTAATGGGTGTATCTTTAATTGGATATACTGCAATGGCAGGTGCCATTGGTGCTGGTGGTTTAGGTTATTTTGCATATTTATATGGAGCAGCTAGACAAAATACAGTTGCAACTTATGTATCTACATTTATTATTTTAATTTTTGTCTTTATAATCCAAGGAATTGGTGACCATATTGTAAAGAAAATAGACAAGAGATAGGGGGAAATGAAAATGAAATGTCTAAGAAAAGGTTTATTAGTATTAGGAAGTGCCGTATTACTTACTGGTTGTGGGAGTTCTAGCAGTGATGAAAATACGTTAGTAGTATCTGCTACATTGGATCCACATTCAGTGATTTTAGAAGAAGCAGCAGTGATTTTAGAAGAAGATTATGGAATTACTTTAGAGATTGAAATTTTAGATGATTATTATGTATTTAATAAAGCGTTAGATGATGGGGATGTAGATGCAAACTATTTCCAACATTTACCTTTCTTTGAATCAGAAGTAGAAACAAATGGATATGATATTGTCAATGTTGGTGGTATTCATATTGAACCATTTGGTATTTATTCTTCTGTATATGATGATGTTAGTGAAGTAGAAGATGGAGCTCAAATTATTATTTCTAATTCAATTAGTGATAATGGTCGTATTTTATCTATCTTAGCAGATGCTGGTTTAATTGTTTTACCAGATGATATTGATGTTTTAGATTTAACAATCGCAGATATTGATAATGATACAAACAATCCTAATGGATATGAATTCCTTGAAATTGATCCAGAATTATTAGTTTATACTTTTGATTTAGGTGAAGGTGATTTAGTAGCTATTAATGGGAACTATGCTATTCAAGGTGGTTTAAACCCTACTACTGATTCATTAATCTTAGAAGAAGCCGATCAAGATAATCCTTATGTAAATATCGTTGCTACAAGAAGTGAATTAGCAGATGATGAAAGAATCTTAGCATTAGTAGAAGTATTACAATCAGAAGAAATCCAAAACTTTATTTTAGAAACATATAGTGATGGTTCAGTAATACCTGCATCAAATTAAAAAAGTTTGAATTCCTTAGGAATTCAAGTTTTTTTTATTCTAAAATTTCTCCATTTGATTCAAATGCTTTCTTTATCCAAGCATATGATTTTTTAGGAACTCTTTTCATATCTCTTAAATCTTTATTTGTTCTATTTACAAAAACAAAGCCATAACGTTTTGACATATCACAATAACCTAGCAGGAAGCCCACTCCTTTAGGGGTGGGAGTTTCAGTATGGAATCCATTCATATAATGACGGGCCATTTGAGCAAATAATAAATTGTCAGGATCAGATGTTTCAGGATATACTGGTGCAATTGCATTCATACCACACATTTTAGCATCTGGAACTAATTCCCTAAGTGCTTTTGTTGCTTTGCAATGTGCAATAAAGACATTGTGATTGGCTTGGAATAAATGTTTTCCATGTTTCATTATTCATTCTATAACTTCCTATCTAATGAAATATAATTTCATAAATAAAAAAGGCTTTCGCCTCTTTTATTCAAAACTATTTGTTTTTGCTACTTCACGAATCCATGAAGCAGATTTCTTTTCTTTACGATCATAATTTTTATCTAAACAAACACGAATAAATCCATATCTATTTTTAAAAGCATTCGCCCATGACCAGTTATCAATAGCACCCCAATAATGATATCCTAAACAATTAGCACCATCATCAATAGATTTAGCAATCCATTCTAAATGATCACGTACAAATTCAATACGATAATCATCTTGAATTGTACCATTTTCATCCATATAACCTTCTTCTCCTTCTACTCCCATACCATTTTCAGAAATAAAGAAAGGTAAATCTGGACATTCTTCTTTAATTTTCATACCAAAATCATAAATTCCTTTTGGATAAATTTCCCAACCACGATAAACATTCATTTTTCTATCAGGCCAAATATATGGTTTTGCAATACAAGGCATTCCATTTTCATCAAATTCACTATCTGGAGCTTGTACTCGAGTTGGTTGATAATAATTATATCCTAACCAATCTACTTTACCAGCAGCAATAATTGCTTGGTCTCCTGGTTGCATAACAATTTCAATATTCCAATCATTCTGTACTTTATCTAATACATCTTGTGGTAACCTACCATGTGCTACTACTTCTAACCACCAACGATTGTGTAAACCGTCTGTCATTTTAACTGCTTCTAAATCTGCAGATGATGGATTTTCTTTTGTATATGGTGGAGAGAAACAATTAATCATCCCTATTTTAGCACCTTTACATAATTTTCCTGCTTTTTCTAATTTACGGAAATTATTAACTGCTAAACAATGAGCTATTGTAATATGATATTGAACATTAATTGATTTTTTAAAATTCTTTTCATATGGATACCATACACCATGTAAATATTGTTGTTCAGGTTCTACAATCGGTTCATTAAAAGTAAACCAATACTTTACTTTTTGACCAAATTCTTCCATTGCAATACGCACAAAATTAGCGTATGCATCAACTACTTCCCTATTTTCCCAACCACCACGTTCATATAAGTATTCTGGCATATCAAAATGATACATGTTCATATAAATATCAATCCCATTTTCATTTGCACAATCAATTAATTTATGATACCAAGCAGCACCTTCTTGATTTAGTTTTCCATTCTTATCTAGTAAACGAGTCCATTGCATTGAAGTTCTAAAAGATTTAAAATTCATACTCTTTAATAATTTAATATCTTCTTCATAATGATGGTACATGTCGTTACCAACATAAGATCCTACTCGATTATGAAATGCACTTATTTCTTTATCAGACCACATATCCCAATAAGAACGTAATCTTCCTCCAACATTATAAGATCCTTCTGTTTGTGGGCCAGACATGGCAGCTCCAAAGAAGAAATCTTCTGGTAATTTAATTGTCATAGTAAATCCTCCCTTATAGACATTATTTTACTTCTTCTTTCTTCGTTTTACAAACATATACTTTATAAATTAAGATTGTTTCGTGTTATATATATAAATAAAGCTTTTATTGAAATAATGTTTCATGATATAGTAAATAGAGGTGATAAAATGAGTATTATGACACAATTAGAATTTGAGTTAAATTTCTCTAATTCAGAAAAAGAAATCGCAAAATATATTTTAAATAATGGAGAAGCTGTCCTAGAACAATCTGTCCAACAATTAGCTAGAAGTACTTATACTTCACCTGCTACGATTGTTCGTCTTTGTCAAAAGCTTGGACTTCAAGGATACCTAGATTTTAAAATAAAATATTCTGCAGAATTACAATATGATTCTTCTAAAAAACGTACAGATGTTAATTTTCCATTTGAAGAGAATGCTAGCTATAAAGAGATAACGAAATCATTAGCTAATGTTTATCAAGAAACAATTGAAGATACACTTCAACTAATTGACTATAAACAATTAGACATTATCTCCCAAGCATTACAAAAAGCAGAACGTATTTATATTTTCTGTTGTGGTAATTCAATGCTTGCAGGATTAAATTTTCAACATAAAATGTTACGTATTGGAAAGCTAGTAGAAATGCGTTCATTAACAGGTGAACAAGTTTTTTTATCCTATAATGCAACAAAAAAAGATATTGCTATCGTAATATCTTATTCTGGAGAAACTCCTGAAGTGATCGAATGCACAAAACAGTTACATAAAAATCATGTCTCAATTATTGCCATTACATCGCTAGGAGAAAATCAACTTTCTAAATATGCTAGCTATACATTAAATACTAGTTCCAGAGAAAAGATATTTAATAAGATTGCACCTATCGCATCTTTTACATCCATGACTTATCTATTGGATTTATTATTTTCTTGTATTTTTAATAACGATTATCAAAAAAATTATCAAAGAAAAATTGGACAAGATCGCACTAATGACTTACGTCATCCATTACTTAGCCCAATTAATGAGGAAATATATGAAACTAACAATAGCAACAAATAAAGACTTACCAAGGATTCAATTACTTTATGAAAATGTCATTCAATCGATGTATAAAAATAATGTATTTATTTGGGATGACTATTATCCTTATCAGATAATAAAAAATGACATCACCAATCAAACATTTTATATTGTCGAACAAAATAATGAATTAATTGGTGGTTTTGCATTAAACAGTGAACATAAGGCTTCTAATAGTATGAAATGGCATGAAAAGAATGCACCGGTACTTTATTTAGATCGTTTTGGTATTCATAGTGATTATACTAATCAAGGCATTGCAACAAAAGTTTTAAATGAAATAATAAAGATAGTAAGACAAAAAAATATCCATTATTTACGATTATTTGTAGTCCAATCCAATTTACCTGCAATACAATTTTATTGTAAAAATAACTTTTTAAAAGCCCAAGGAATTTATGGAGAACAAATGAATACTGGTAATGTTTTATATGAAAATGCTTATGAAAAAGTAATAAAAATAGATTAAAGTAACTTTAATCTATTTTTTAATTTCTTCCATTATATAAATTCTACTAGCAAAATCTTGAAACAATCTTACTTCTTCATTAAATCCTGTTCCACCAAAACCTTGTTTTAATCGAACACCAACATTATTTAATACCTCACCACTTACCTGATAGTCTTCCACTTCACTATGCATCTTGACAAACTGAGCAGCGATGGTATGAAGCATACCATCTTGCTTAACATGGATTGGTGCAATTGTATTTACTAAATCACCAAATTCACGAAGATCAAATAGAAGTGGTCTATTTGTAAAATGATATATTTTTTTTGAATCTAATGCTTTTGTTTTAAAGTAACCATTGACAAAATTTGGTGTTACTAATGTTTGAAGATTTAATCCTATTGCTAAAGTTTTATCTTTTGCTACTACTATCCATTGATAAATTCCATTTTCTCCACTCTTGATCCGATAAAAATCTCCGAACTGTAATATCAAACGATACTTTTTATACCATTCTATTTGTTGTTTTATTGCCTTTGTTTCTTTTTTTGACATTCTAGCAATATTACACTCATACCCTAACAAACCAAAACAAGCAACCTGAAAACGTGTATCCAAAGATGACCAACGCAATGTTTGATGATTAGGACAAGAAGAAACATGGCCACCTAATAGTGATAAAGGATAACCATAACTACATCCTGTTAGAATTTCATTTCGAGCTATTGCATCAGTATTATCACTAATCCAAACTTGTGGCATATAACACATGATCCCTAAATCAAATCGATTACCCCCAGATGCACAACTCTCAAACAAGATATGTGAAAAACGTCTTGTTAATTCATCTAAAACATAAGAAAGCCCTACTATATAACGATGATAAAACTCTCCTTGTTGATGATAAGGAAGTCCTTGTGAAAATGCATCCGAAATAATTCGATTCATATCCCACTTTACATAACTTATATTCGCACTACTAAAAAGAGTTGTCATTTGAGTAATAATATATTGTTGGACCTTTTCTTGGGTTAAATCTAACAATAATTGATGTCTCCCTAAAGATTGTTTTTGACCTGGTATTTCTACTACAAAATCAGGATGATTACGATAACAATCACTATCATAACTAACCATTTCTGGTTCTACCCAGATCCCAAAATCCATTCCTAACTGATTTATTTTATTAGCCAAACCAACTAATCCATTAGGCAATTTCTTTTTATTAACATACCAATCCCCTAAAGAACTAGTATCATCATTTCTATTACCAAACCAACCATCATCTAATACAAACAACTCAATACCTACATCTTTCCCTGCTTTTGCAAGCTCTAAAAGAGATTTTTCATTAAAATCAAAATAAGATGCTTCCCAACTATTTAACAATACTGGTCTTTCTTTGTTCTTCCAAACACCACGGACAATATGTTCCTTTACAAAATGATGCATATGTTTACTAATACCTGCAAATCCTTTATTAGAATACGTCAAAACAGCTTCTGGAGCTTCTAATTGTTGATCTTTATCTAAATGATAACTAAAACCAAAAGGATTAATCCCACTAACAAAATGAGTCATTTCAAAAGCATTCACTTCAATAGCTTCATAATGATTACCACTATATATTAAATTACAACCATAACATTCTCCATAGTCTTCACTAGTTTCCGGTTTACTAATCATAACAAAAGGATTACTTCGATTACTAGAAAATCCTGTTTTTGAATCATTCACAATAATGCCTTGTTTACACAAGTCAACTTGTCTATTCATCTCTCTAGCCCAAGCACCTTTCAGTGTAATAAAATCATAAGTTCCTTGATCCATATCTAATTGAGCACTTAATAAACGTTCCACCCTTATCGACTCCATACCCTTATTCAATAACTTTGTACTTCTAGTAATAATATTACTTTCATAAAAAACAGAATAATGTAATTCTAATTCAACTGCATGATTTCTATCTTTTAATACTACAATTAAAGTTTCACTTTGTTGATCCTCGTCATAAGAACTTGGTAAAGATGATAATGGTTGTTTTTTTTCTTTATGATAGTTACTATATTGAAAATCACAAGTAGTACTCCCATCTTCAAATACTATTTCTATCATTGGTTCTTTGATATCACCTTTTCCTCTTGTACTAACCTCTAAATTTCTATTTTCTAAAGCAATAGTAGGAAAATTGGAATCATAAATATTTAAATTTCCTTCTGGAAAAGCATATTTAGGAACAATGGCATCATAGCCTATTTCTAAATCTATTTTATTACCATAATATAAATGTTCTAAATGACCTGATGGTAATACATGAAAACAATAGGTAGTATCTTTGGTTTGTAAAACAAAAAGATTCTTTTGAACGATTATTTGTTCCTCCATCTTCTTTATTCCTTTCGTAACTTTATTTCATTCGTTATTTCATTTATTTTTATTTGTGTTAAAAAATAGTTCTTTTTAAATAATATAATTGCAATTACCAACCCTACAATTGGAATAAGTGTCATCATAACACGCATTCCTAAAAGTGTACTTGCAGACTGCATACTAGCATTCACATCCAAAGAAATCAAATCTAAACCTACTCCAGCAATAAAAACAGAAATAGCAGACGCTAATTTAACAACAAATGTTTGTAATGAAAAAACAACACTTTCATTTCTTTGATTATTCTTCCATTCACCATAATCAACTGTATCAGCCAAGAAAATAGTTGTTAATACAGTAGCTAATCCAAATCCTGCAAAGATAATAATGGCAGCTATGGCTAAGGCAATAATATTCGTAATATGCAAACTTCCTAATATAAATAAGAATACGTAACCTATAATTGCTAATGAAATTGCACCAATAAATATTTCTATTGTTTCATATTTTTTTCTAAGCATTGGTAAAGACATCATCGATAGGATTTGAGCTATTCCCCCTACTGTTGCAAAGACACCATATAGTGCAACATTTCCAATATCAAATTCAAAGAAATAAAGTGCTAAATTTTGTGTTAAATACAAAGAAGAATTAAAAATAACAATGGTAATGACAACTGCTAATGCTTGATCATTTTGAAATAAGGAATGAAACATTTCTTTTACAGAAGAAGTTTTAGAGTGAATATCATTTTTTTCTTTTACAGTAAAAACAGTAACTAAAATTGCAAACACAAACAATATTGCAATAATCAGTGTTAATATACGAAATCCTTCTCGTTCATTTCCAGCACCTAAAATACCTACCAAAAGCATTGTTAGAGCAGTTGGCAAGGCATAACCTAATCCTGCACAACTTCTAGCAATAACAGAAACACTTTCTCTTTCTTTCCCTGGTTTTGTAATAGCAGGGATCATTGACCAATAAGGAATATCCATAATTGTATATGTAATCCCCCACAATAAATAAATAACCGATAAATAGATTAGTAAATCATTTCCTTGAATACCTACTGGTACCGCAAATAAAAAGTATAACACAACTGCATTCAATAAAGTTCCTACTAGTAACCAAGGTCGAAACTTACCTAGCTTCGTATTTGTTTTTCCTACCAAAACACCCATCATTGGATCATTAAAAGCATCAAATATACGAACTGCCATAAATAAAACTCCAATAAAAGTAGAACTAACACCTAAAACAGTATTATAATAATACATCAAAAAACCAGCTACTAAGGCATAAACCATATCTTTACCAACAGCCCCAATACCATAACCTATTTTCATTTTCTTCATTATTTTAACCTCCCTACAAAACAATATAATGAATCACTACTTCTTCTAATCCATCACCACTAATTATGAAAGTTCCTTTTCCACTTTGACCAATTGTTTTTATATAAGTACCAGTACTACCACCAATCGCACTAATTGATTTTGGTCCAATTATTTCAATACATCCAGTAGTATCTAAATGTAAAACACCTTGATAATATGGTACTACTTGGTTTAATTGATTTATTATTTGAATACGGATCGTTGCTACATCATAACTTGTATCTTCTTTCAGTTCTAGTGTATCACATGAAACAGATAGTTTAATTTTAGTAGTAGCTGATTTTTCAACTATTTTAACAACCTTTTCTTGTTTGATTGCTTCAAAACGATAAGTAGTAGACTCATCACCCCAATTACCAACATATTTTGAATACAAAGCTACACCATCACTTATTTTAATCTTTTCTAAAAGCATTACTTTTGCCATTTTTAATTGATAAGATAATGGTAAATTATATTGTCCATATTTTACAATAGCTAATAATACTTCTTTAATCACTTTTGCATTTTTAGGACGATAACCCTCATTTACTTCTATCAATTGCCCTATAAAATCATCAATTAAAATAGGTGGATGTGGCATCTTGCCATAATCTTGACTACTCGGATAAAAGCTTCGAACAAACTCATTATTTTTATATACCTTTACATAATCCGCATTACTAAAAGCATATACCTTTTTAATATTCCCACCTGGATATTCACCGATATCCATCGAAGAACTAATTTCTAAAACATCCTGATTATCCGATTGACTCGCATAAACACTGGCTGCTAATTTAGGATTACGAAACATTGTCATCACACCATGATAACAAATCCGATCACCACTACCAAAATCCTTATGGGTATTATAATCGAACATACACCAACCAAAGGCAGCAGCTATCTCCTGGCTATTATAAAATGATTGTAAGACATTAGCATGACGAAGGGCATGATCTAAACGATGACTCTCCTTGTCAAAAGCTTTGGTTGGAAACATATGACCATTATATTCACTTACTAAATAGGGAGCGTTCTTTTTATTCGTAACTTTTTGTTTTGCTTCTAAACCAGCATTATTGCCAGTATGAGAAAAATCATTATATGTATATACATCTTCTAATAAATGACTATTTTTTGTAAAACGAACTCCTCCAGTTTGTCTTGTTTCATCTAAATCATGAATTATTTTATTAGTGGCACTATAAAATTCATCATCATCTTGAGATTCATTAATACGAGCACCCCAAAGTATAATAGAAGGATGATTACGATACTGTAATACCATCTCTTTTGTCATTTCCAATGCTACATCTTTCCATTCTTGATTACCAATATACTGCCATCCAGGTATCTCTGTAAAAACTAACAATCCGATTTCATCACAACGTTCTATAAAATACTGTGACTGACTATAATGCGATGTTCGAACTGCATGAAGACCTAGTTCTTCTTTTAAGATAGTTGCATCTAGTTGTTGTACTCTTTTAGGCATGGCATAACCAACATAGGGATAAGATTGATGTCTATTTAATCCACGTAGTTTAACAAGTTGATTATTTAAATAAAAACCATCCCTACGAAATTCACATGTTCTAAACCCAAAAGTAATAATAGTATGATCTATTTCTTCTTGTTTTTTTATGATTATTTTTAATTCATATAAATTCGGGTTATCCATATCCCAAATTCTTTTATCTTGAAAAGCATGACAAAAAGTAGAAGTCTGTTCACAAATAAGATTAGTACCTAAAGATTCCCATGTTCCCTTATTTTTTTCTTTTATAAAACTATCTACTTCTATATTTTCAATCAATCCATTAACTGTTACATCATATAAAAGTACTTGTTTATCATCTACAAATTTTGTTTTAACAAACACATCTGCTATATATGTATTTTCTTTTATTTCTAAATAAACATCTCTATAAATACCCCCATAACACAAATAATCAATTACATTTCCAAAAGGTGGAATATTGTTTATTTCTCGATTATCTACTTCTACACAGATGTTATTGATCATACCAAATTGTACAAAAGGAGCGATATCAAAGCTAAAAGCATGATAACCGCCTTTATGTTCTCCAACAAATTGATTATTTACATACAATTTAGCTATATGTGCAACTCCTTCAAAAGTAAGAAATAGATGCAATCCTAGCCATTCTATTGGAATATTGACTTCTTTTTTATAGAAACTAATAAACTGATATTCCTTTTCATCAAAATAATGAAATGGAGTTTCCATGGATGTATGAGGAATTCTTACAATCTTTGATTCTGGTTGATTACTTGTTGTAAAACTCCAGTCATTATTTAAATATATTTTTTCTATCATAATAGCTTCTAGATTTATCCTAAATAAATCCTTACTCCCCTCTTTTCTATTCGCTTTTAAAAAACGATTACACACTTTTATAATTTAAACCCTTTTTATTTCTTCCATTATATAAATTCGACTTGCAAAATCTTGGAATATACGAATATTTTCATTATAATGAGAACCTCCAAATCCTTGTTTTAATCGCACGCCAATAGTAGATAAAACAAGTCCATTAATTGTATAATCCTCTTGTTCACAACAAAATCGATTCATTTCATCTTTTTTTACTTGATCAACTAAATTCCCTAATTCTTTTTCATCAAAAGTAATCATTCTATTTGTAAAATGATATTGTCCATTATTACATAACCCTTTTGCCTTAAAATAACCAGATACAAAATTAGCCTTTACAAGTGTTTGTAAATAGCAACCAATAGCAATTGTTCTATCCTTAGAAACAGTAATCCATTGATAAATACCCTCTTCATTTTTCAAACGATAATAATTACCAAACTGTAATACCTTACGATATTTTTTATACCAAATAATTTGTTCTTTTATCTTTCCTAATTCTTCTTTATTCATATCTACTAAATTACATTCATAACCTAACAAACCAAAACAAGCAACTTGAAAACGTGTTTCTAAAGAAGTATTTCTTAATGTTTGATGATTTGGACAAGCTGATACATGCGCCCCAATAACAGACATTGGATATCCATAGCTACACCCTGTTTGAATTTCACTACGACATATTGCATCTGTATTGTCACTAGCCCAAACTTGAGGCATATAACACATCATTCCTAAATCAAAACGATTCCCTCCTGAAGCACAACTTTCAAAAAGAATAGTCGGAAAAGAAGTAGTTAAAACTTCTAACACTCGATAAAGACCAAGCATGTATCGATGATAAAATTCTCCTTGATATTGACTACCTAAACATTGAGAAAAAGCATCACTTACAATTCGATTCATATCCCACTTTACATAGCTAATGTTTGCACTTGAAAATACTTGAGTCATTTGATCAATCAAATAATCTTGAACCTTTTCATTTGTTAAATCTAATAATAATTGATGACGCCCTAATGAATGTCTTTGTCCTGGTATTTCAACTGCAAATTCAGGATGATTGCGATAGCAATCACTATCATAACTAACCATTTCAGGTTCTACCCATATCCCAAAATCCATACCTAACTGATTAACTTTTTTGGCTAAACCCTCTAAACCATTAGGTAGTTTCTTTTTATTAACATACCAATCACCTAATGATGAGCGATCATTGTTTCTTTTTCCAAACCAACCATCATCTAATACAAACAACTCTACACCGACATCTTTCCCTGCTTTAGCAAGCTCTAGTAGAGATTTTTCATTGAAATCAAAATAAGATGCTTCCCAACTATTTAATAATACTGGTCTTTCTTTGTTCTTCCAAACACCACGTACAATATGTTCTTTTACAAATTGATGCATATGTTGGCTCATACCACCATATCCATTATTTGAATACGTTAAAACTGCTTCTGGAGCTTCTAATGTACTACCAGGATCTAAATTATATTGGAACCCAAAAGGATTCACACCACATAAAAAATGATTATTACAAAAAGCATTTACTTCCATTGCTTCATAATGATTTCCGCTATAAATTAAATTACAACCAAAACAATCTCCATAATCTTCACTAGTTTGTGGTGTACTAATCATAACAAAAGGATTACTACGACTACTGGAAGTTCCACATTTCGAGTCATTTACCACAATCCCTTGTTGACATATCGTTTGTTGATGATTCATTTCACGAATCCAAGCACCTTTAAATGTATGAAATACATAGGGTCCTTTATCAAAATCTAATTGGGCACTAAGTAAACGATCTACTTTTACTTCATTTTTACTACAGTTTCTTAATTTCGTACTTTTAACAATAACATCACTATCATAGAAAACAGAATAATGTAACTCTAATTCCAAATCATATTGTTTATCTTTTAAAAGAATAACCAATGTTTCAACTTCTTCATTTTCATCATAACTACAAGGTAACGTTAATAAAGCTTGTTTTTTATGAATTTTATAACTATCATATAAAAAATCACAAGTTGAACAACCATTAGAATAAGTAATCTCTACCATAGGTTCACGAATATCACCTTTTCCTCTTGTACTAATTTCTAAATTACGATTTTCTAATCCTACAAAAGAATAAAGTGAATCATAGGTAATCAAATTCCCTTCTCTAAACTCATATTTTGGTTTAATTGCTTCATAACTATTTGTAATAGGTAATGTAGTACCATAATATAAATGCTCTATATGACCAGATTCAATCACATGAAAAGCATAGGTTGTCGTTTTTGTATGTAACACAAATAAATTGTCTTTTGTAATAATTGTCTTTTTCATCTTATCCTCCCTCTAATAATAAAAACACTCTTTTTTAAGTTATATTACCTTTAAAAAGAGTGTATTTTTCAATATCTACTATTCATCTCCAAAGCATACGCCAATTGACTTCGCTGCTTTTACTAATTCTCCATCTGGTTCTACATGTTTTTGTTTTCCAAACTTAGCATCCCCAATTACTTCTTCTAAAGAAGTATATGTCATATTTTCACCTTTTAAAGTAACTACATTACCAAATAATTGTTCATCAATCATTTGACAAGCTTTTACTCCAAAACGAATAGCAAGAATACGATCATAAGGATCAATATCTCCACCACGAATAATATGTCCAGGATTAACAGAACGTACTTCATGATTTTCGATTACTGCTTCTAAATCATCTGCCACTTTTGCAGCTAAACCAGAATAACGGATTGGATCAGGACTATCTTCTACAATCTTACCAATCACTTTAGTTCCATCTGCATATTTTGCACCTTCAGCTACCGCAATAACAGTATAAGGATATCCTGCTTTATCACGTGCTTCTACGTGTTTTTTAATGTTATCAATTGTAAAAGGAATTTCTGGAATTAATATACAAGATGCATTTCCAGCAAGACCCGCATATAAAGCAATCCATCCAGCATCTCTACCCATTAACTCACAACACAAAACACGATGATGTGATTTTGCAGTTGTAGATAAACGATCAATAAAATCAGTACCAACAGACATTGCACTAATAAATCCATATGTTAAATCAGTAGCTGGTAAATCATTATCCATTGTTTTAGGAACACCAATTACATTCACACCTAGTCTAGAGAAATCTCTAGCACTTGTTAAAGAACCATCTCCACCTAAAACAATTAAAGCGTCAACACCTTCTTTTTTCATGTTTTCTACACCTACGTAAGAAACATCTTTTTTAACTTTACCACCATTACCATCATCAACTAAATAATCAAATAAATTATCTTTATTTGAACTAAATAAAATAGATCCACCTTCTTTATGAATGTTTTCTACTTTATCTTCCGTTAATTCAATAAAGTTATTTTGATATAACCCTCTATATCCATATACGTACCCAATAACTTCATATCCATATTCATGAATAGCAGTTTTTGTAATCGTACGAATAACCGCGTTCAACCCTGGACAATCTCCTCCAGCAGTTAATAATGCGATTTTTTTAATTTTCCCATTTGTCATAAACACAACCTCCATATAACCTTATTATATATATGTTTGTGAAAAAATTCAACAATAATGTTACCGTTTACATAAATAACTTTACTAAATAGTTTTAATTTTTACTAAAACTTCAAGAATACGAAATACTGGAAACCCTATGATAGTCTCGAAACTGCCTTCTACCTTCTCTACTAGACAATTTCCAATACCTTGAATTGCATAAGCACCAGCTTTACCAACCCACTCATTTGTGTCTAAATAATCTTCTATTTCCCTCGATGATAACTCTTTAAAATAAACATCACTACTTTCTACAAAAGTATGTATTTGTCCTTTATAAAAGATTGCTACTGCACTATATACAGTTTGTTTTTGATTTGACATTGCTTGAAGCATTTCTCTAGCATGTTGACGATTATTTGCTTTTCCTAACATTTTATGATGGAGACAAACCATCGTATCACAACTAATTACTACTTCCTGCAAATGTCTAGATGCTACAACTTTTCCTTTGTCTATTGCTAACATTTGTAATTGATAAAAAAGTGTTAGACTTTCATCCAACACTTCCTCTATTTCTTCAAAGTCTACAATATAAGGAATGTTGTATTGCTCTAGTAATTCTCTCCTTCTAGGAGAGCTACTCGCTAATACAATAGGTTCCATATTATTTTTCTTCTTTCTTTTCTTCTTTTTTAATTGGTTTTGGAAGCAACACTTTACGTGAAATATTAACACGTCCTTTTTCATCTACTTCCGTTACTTTAACTTTAACAATATCTCCGATTTTAAAGATATCTGCAGGATTTTCAACTCTTTCATGAGCAATTTGAGAAACATGTAATAAACCATCTGTTCCTTCAAATAATTGTACGAACGCACCGTATTTTTCAACACGAACTACTTTTCCATCATACACTTCTCCTACTTCTGCTTTTTTAACAATTGCTTGAATTAAACCAGCAGCAATATCAATAGATGCTTTATCAGTATGATAAATAACTACTTTACCATCTTGTTCAATATCAATCTTAACATCATTTGATTTTTCAATAATTTCATTAATTACTTTACCACCTTGACCAATTACATCTCTAATTTGATCTGGATGAATATGCATCATAAATACTTTTGGAGCATATGTTGATAATTCTTCTCTAGGTCCTTCGATTGTAGCTAACATATTGTCCATAATTTGTTTTCTACCAACTTTTGCTTGAGCTAACGCTTCTTGGATAATTTCTTTTGTAATACCATCAATTTTAATATCCATTTGTAAAGCACAAATACCTTTATCAGTACCAGCAACTTTAAAATCCATATCTCCTAAATGATCTTCCATACCTTGAATATCAGATAAAATAGTATAATCATCACCTTTTACAACTAATCCCATTGCAATTCCAGATACTGGTGAACTAATAGGTACCCCAGCAGCCATTAAAGCCATCGAAGATGCACAAATAGATGCTTGTGATGAAGAACCATTTGATTCCAATACTTCTGATACTAAACGAATAGTATATGGGAATGCTTCTTCATTAGGAATCACTTGTAATAAAGCTCTTTCTCCTAATGCTCCATGTCCGATTTCACGACGTCCTGGTGAACCCATACGTCCTGTTTCCCCTACTGAATATGGTGGGAAGTTATAATGATGCATAAATCTTTTTTGATCTTCTACACCTAAACCATCAATTTTTTGATATTCTCCTTGTGCTCCTAACGTACAAACAGATAATACTTGTGTTTCACCACGAGTAAATAATGCAGAACCATGTACTCTTGGTAATAAATCAGTTTGTGAATTTAAAGGACGAATTTCATCGATTTTACGACCATCTGGTCTTACTTTATCAACTGTAATTAAACGACGTACTTCATCTTTTTCTAAATCATGTAAAATGATTTTTACTTGTTTCATTACTTTTGCTTTGCTTGCATCACTTTCATATTCCATTGCATCATATTCACTAATAACAGCATCCATTAAATCATCAATAGCTGCATATCTTTCTAACTTACCAGGAATAGATACTGCTTTTATCATTTCATCATTTGCACGATTTGAGATTTCTTCTACTAAAGAATCTTCTAATTGGAATAAAGGAATTTCGATTTTTTCTTTACCAAAAGATTCTAAAATTGTTTCTTGGAAAGCAATTAATTCTTTAATTTTTTCATGCCCAAACATTAAAGCTTCTAACATTGTTTCTTCATCTACTTCTTTTGCATCTGCTTCTACCATGTTAATCGCATATTTAGTTCCAGCTACTTCTAAGTTAATTAAACTATTTTCTAATTGTTTTGGAGTTCCGTTAACAATAAACTCACCATCAACTAAACCTACATTCACACCTGCAATCGGTCCATTAAAAGGAATATCGGAAACACATAAAGCCAAAGAAGCTCCAAACATTGCCGCCATCTCAGGACTAGCATCTTGATCTACTGAAAGAACCGTATTCACACTTTGTACTTCATTTCTAAATCCATCCGCAAATAATGGACGAATTGGACGGTCAATCATTCTAGACGTTAATGTCCCATGTTCACTAGGACGTCCCTCTCTCTTTAAAAATCCTCCAGGAATTTTCCCTACTGAATATAATTTTTCTTCATATGTAACTGTTAATGGGAAAAAGTCAATATCCTTTGGCGTTTTACCAGCTGTTACTGTTGATAAAATAACAGTATCATTATAACGTACTAAAACTGATCCATTCGCTTGTTTTGCGATTTCCCCTACTTCTACTTCTAGATTTTTTCCATAAAAATCCATTCTAAACACTTGTTTATTCATTCTCTTCACCTCGTTATTTGTCTAATGTATTATATCATAGAAACATGTAATACAAAACATTATTTTATGAATAATAATGAAAACGATTTAATTTTATGTTATAATGGAAAAGCGGAGGAAAATTTTATGACAGAAATCGAACAAAAAAACTATGAACTATACAAAATGAAATTTGAGGCTAGTCCTACTCTTTTCACAGAATCACTTGCAAATGATTACATGAAATTATTGAAATCATTGGATATGGTGGAAGAAGCATGTTTAGTGGGAGAAACATTCTTAAATGAAGTACCAGAATTAAAACAATATATTAACCAATATGGATATGTATTATACAATACTTATATCAATGTGGAAGATGAAAAAATCAAAGCAGATTTAGATACTTTTTTTGAAAAGGTTGAAAAAATTATTTCAATGTGCAAACCTGAAAGATTTTCACCTTTCAATGCAACATTAAATAAAGCTATTCGTGTTGTTACTAATTCTAACCCTATTGACTACTCTCGTTTAATTGAGTTATTAGGAAATTATGAAGTAAGTGATTTATCAATGGAACCTTTTACAAATAAAGAAGGAAAAGAATTTGAATCACAAAAAGAACGTTATTATCGTTTATTAGTACGTGCTTTATATGAAACTAAACAATATGAAGAATGTATTACACAAGCAAATATTGCTTATAGCTTAAATCTTAAATGGCATTACAATGCTCAATCTTGGATTGCATACTATCGTGCTTTATCTTTAGTAGAAACAAAAGATTATGTAGAAGCAAAACATGCTTTCTTATCACTACAAAACCGTATTCGTGGAGTTGACTTCAATGATGTCTTATATACTGTATTTAGTGAAAATGGTGATCAAAAAGAAGCAAATATTTATTTATTACATGCATTCTTTGAAAAAGGATATTCAATTGATCATTTAGAAATGTATAAAAAATTATTAGCAGCTATCACTAAAACTGAAAAAGAAGAATTAATTAGTTGTGTTGATGAATTTATTAGTGCTTTAACAAAAGAAAAAAATATTGCATATACTGCATTAAAAGAATATGAAACTACTGCTTCTTCTAGTGATTTATATGATATTGTTTATAATAAAGTAATGACTAACTTATCTTTATTAGTAGAAAGAAAAGAAGCTAGTGTTGTTTATTATAATGATAAATCTAAAATCGGTACAATAGGTTCTGATTATAAAGAAGATGGTATCTTCTTTAGACAAGCTGATTTTGTTTATGATGAAGATGTTCAAAAAAGAGATAAAGTAGAATATACAGTATTACCTACTTTTGATAATAAAAAACAAACAATTAGTAGTAAAGCTATTTTAATTGTTACAACAGAAGAATATGTTGATTTTGGTTTTTAAGAGGATGTAAATCCTCTTTTTTTTATGAGCCCAAACACTTTTATAAAAGATGCATATAATAAGTGAGGTGAATGGATTGGATCATTTATATATTTATAGTCCGTTATTATTTGTTTTTCTAGCAGCAACATTTAACTGGTTAATGACATTTCTAGGAGCAAGTCTAATTTGTTTTGTAAAAACAGAAAGCAAAAAACTAGTAAGTATTGCTTTAGGTAGCTCCGCTGGTATTATGATTGCTGCATCTTTTTTTTCATTATTACTTCCTGCAAAAGAGCGTTTAGAAGGCTTAAATACCTTCTATTTACTAATTATTCCAATTGGGTTTTTATGTGGTGTGTTGTTTTTAAAAGTCACCGACTTCTTTTTTCCTCACGAACATGCCCTAATTCATGAACAGGAAGAAAAATATTTAAAAAATAAAGTACTGATGTTTGCAATGACATTGCATAATATTCCCGAAGGTTTAGCTGTTGGAGTAGCTTTTGCAGGTGTTGTAAATAACAACTATTTACCAGCATTAATTTTATCGATAGGGATTGGGATTCAAAATTTTCCTGAAGGCACCGCTGTTGCACTACCAATGCATCAGTGTGGAAGAAGTAAAAAGAGTTCCATTATGTATGGTCAGTTTTCTGGATTAGTAGAAATCCCTAGTGCTATCTTAGGATTTTTATTTGCTTCTTTTTTAGATGGTTTATTACCTTTTGCATTATCTTTTGCTGCTGGAGCAATGGTTTTTGTATGTGTTCAAGAATTAATTCCAGAAGCAAGTAATGCTTCCAAAAAAGATTTAGGATCATTTGCTTTTGTTATTGGTTTTATTGTAATGATGTCTTTAGATATACTCTTATCTTGATGTAAGCTTATTCAATATTGAATAAGCTTTTGGTTTATGCTATATATTATTTGTTTTTTTGTGAAAAAGCAAAAAAAATGTTGGTTTGTTGTGTGATTTTTCTGTTGACATTGTTTTGAAAATAATTTATCATGTTAATAACATTACATTAATAAATACGTTGAAGTGGACTAGTAAATAATGAAGATGAATTAGAGAAGTTACGGTTGGTGCAAGTAACTCATTCACATTATTGAATTCACCATGGAGTTATATGCTGAACTAACAGTAGGCATCATCGGTTAACATCCGTTACCATGTAAGTAATTTACTTGTAAGTCTGGGTTTGTGAAAACACAGAAAACTTGAGGTGGTACCACGATTCGCTCGTCCTCTATTGGGATGAGTTTTTTTATTACATGTATGGGAGAAAAAGGGAGAAAATGAAAATGAAAAAATTATTAAAAGTATGTCTTGCATTTTCTATGTGTCTAGCTGTTGCTGGATGTAGTGAAGATGATGCCGATAGTGACATGTTAACTATTGGAGTTTTACAATTAGCTGAACATAGTGCATTAGATGCATCTTATGAAGGTTTTGTGGATGGTTTAGCTGCTGCAGGTTATGTGGATGGTGAAAACATTAATATTGTATTTGAAAATGCACAAGGTGATAGTTCTAACTGTGTTACTATCGCTGATAAATTAGTAAATGATGGTAGTGATTTAATTTATGCAATTGCAACTACAAGCGCTCAAGCTGTTGCTAGTGCAACTACAGATATCCCTATTGTTGTTTCAGCAATTACAGATCCTGAAAGTGCTGGTTTAGTGGAATCAAATGAATTATCTGGTACAAATGTTTGTGGTGCTAGTGATTTAGGTCCAATTGAAGCACAATTAGAATTATTGTTAGATATTGTTCCAGATGCAGAAACTATTGCTATTATGTATTGTAGTTCAGAAGATAATTCTATTTATCAAGCTGAAATTGCACAAGAAATCTTAGAAGGTTTAGGTGTTAATGTTGAAATCGCTACTGTTTCTGATTCTAGTACTATTCAACAAGTTACTGAATCTTTAGTTGGTAAAGTAGATGGTATTTATATCCCTACTGATAACTTATTAGCTGAATATATGTCTTCTGTTGCTTTAGTAGCAAATGAAAATGGTATTCCTACAGTTGTTGGTGAAGGTGGTATGGTTACTGCTGGTGGTTTAGCTTCAATTGCTTTAGATTACTATGAATTAGGTGTTTTAGCTGGTGAACAAGCTGCTTTAATTTTAAATGGTGAATCTGTTCCTTCAGAAATGTCTATTGTATATTTAGATGCAGAAAGCTGTGAATTACAATTCAATCAAGATGTTATTGATCAGTTAGGAATTACTATTGATGAATCTTTATTAGAAGGTGCAACAATTGTAACTACTGAATAAAAATAGGAGATTAATATGACTAGTATATTACTTGCCATACAAAGTGCCGTTGGTCAAGGTATTTTATGGGGAATTATGGCACTGGGTGTTTATTTGACTTATCGTTTATTAGATTTTGCAGATTTAACAGTGGATGGTAGTTTTGCTACTGGTGGAGCTGTTTGTGCCATTTGGATAACAAATGGTGGAAATGTTGTGATTGGTGTTGTTTTGGCTACAATTGCTGGTTTTGCCGCTGGATTTATTACTGGTTTTTTACATACAAAATGTAAAATACCCCCTATCTTAGCTGGTATTTTAACTCAATTAGGTTTGTATTCTATCAACTTACGTATTATGGGTAGATCAAATCTACCATTATTACAATATGATACTATTTTCAAAAATCTAATGGAAATAACAGGTCTTGGATCTTCTGCCGTAACTATTATGGTTGGTAGTGTCTGTGTTGTTATTGTTATTAGTTTATGTTATTGGTTTTTCGGAACAGAAATTGGAAGTGCAATCCGAGCTACTGGTAATAATGAGAATATGGTTACAGCCCAAGGAATTAATACCAATACAACAAAAGTGCTCGGTTTAATGATTGGTAATGGTTTAATTGCCATGTCTGGAGCATTGGTTGCTCAACAACAATCATCAGCTGATGTTAAAATGGGAATTGGTGCAATCGTAATTGGACTTGCTTCTATTGTAATTGGAGAAGTTATCTTTGGTCGTAAAGGTGGATTCCGTTTCCGTTTGTTCTCGATTGTGGTAGGTTCTATTATTTATCGTATTATTGTTGCTATTGTATTACAAATGGGTTTAAATACAGATGACTTGAAACTATTATCTGCTATCTTAGTAGCTGTTGCCCTTGCTGTTCCAGTATTATTAGAAAAACGTAAACAAGTTTCTTCTTATAAGAAGTTAACAGGAAAGGAGTTATAAGATGTTAGAAATTAAACATGTCTATAAAACCTTTAATAAAGATACAATCAATGAAAAGGTAGCTCTAAAAGATATTAATTTAAAACTTGATCGTGGAGATTTTGTTACAATTATTGGAGGAAATGGTGCTGGAAAAAGTACGATTTTAAATATGGTTGCAGGAGTTTATCCAATTGATCAAGGTTATATTTATTTAGATGGTCATAACATTTCACAAGAGCCTCAATACAAACGTGCTAATTTAATTGGTCGTGTTTTCCAAGATCCAATGCTTGGAACTGCTGCTGATATGGAAATTCAAGAAAATCTTGCAATTGCATATCGTCGTGGACGTAAAAGAACATTAGGTTGGGGTATTAAACCAGAAGAAAAAGAAATCTATCAAGAAGCTTTAAAAAGACTTGATTTAGGTTTAGAAACAAGAACGACATCTAAGGTCGGTTTACTATCTGGTGGACAAAGACAAGCCCTTACACTGTTAATGGCTACTTTACAAAAACCAAAACTATTGTTATTAGATGAACATACTGCTGCATTAGATCCTCGTACTGCAAAAAAAGTACTTGATTTAACAGAAGAATTAATTAGTGAAGATAACTTAACTGCTTTAATGGTTACTCATAACATGAAAGATGCTATTACTTTTGGTAATCGTTTAATTATGATGCATGAAGGTACTATTATTTTAGATGTAAAAGGTGAAGAAAAGAAAAAGTTAAAAGTATCTGACTTATTGGAAATGTTTGAAAAAGCGGTTGGATTTGAAATGGACAATGATACAATGTTATTATCAAAAGATTAAAGTATGAAAACCATATTCTTTATTGAATATGGTTTTTTAATTATTTTTCTTTTATAATAATTTGATATTCTCCTTCTTTCATACCACAATAAAAGATATCCTTTGGTTGGTACCCTAAACTAAATAATTCATAAATAAATTGTTTTCTATTTATTTGTAGACTACATAAAACATAATCATTAATATTTCCATCATTTATTAAAGGTTCTGGGATATCTAACATTTGATTTTCTTTTAATATAATAGATAGCTGTCCATTTGTTTCTAACATTGCAAAAGCAACATTATCCACACTATCTACTCCCCCTACTCTTAATTGATGAAATAAATCATCAATTGTATAACGAAGTTTTTTCATGTTCTTTTGACAAATACAACCATCAAATATAATATAAGTTGGTCTCCCTTCTAATATATCACGGATATGTTTGTTCTTTAATAAAAGGATACTGATTATTCTATCAATCATAATTAATGAAAAGGTAGCAATAACACTATAATAAAATGGAAAATCTTCACTCCCTACTGACAAAGCCATTAATTCAGCCAATATTAAAAAGATAACAAAATCAAACACATTTAATTGACTAAACTCTTTTTTTCCAAAGAATCTTAATAGTATAATCAAATAGATATATAATTTTATGCATGTTAAAATAATTTCAATCATTTTATTCTACTTTCTTCCTGTTATCATATACTAAAATAGGAGGTACTTATGAGATCCTATATCTATATATGTTTAAAAGGATACTGTTTCCTTTTCATTAGTTACTTATTATTTAGTTTCATTTTTGCCATTTTTTTATCTTTTATACCAATTAACACATGGATTTATCAACTAATAACAACCTTTTTAAGTTGTTTTTTATTGAT
Source organism: Tannockella kyphosi (assembly GCF_021054785.1). GTDB lineage: Bacteria > Bacillota_I > Bacilli_A > Erysipelotrichales > Coprobacillaceae > Tannockella > Tannockella kyphosi. The sequence goes on from NZ_CP088239.1 coordinate 1,139,173, forward strand.
AATAATTAGTTTATTCTTTTTTAAACAATCTATTAAATTCCCTTTGTTATTACATCTTTTATTTATTATTATTTATTTTATAATTAGTATTATTTGGTCTTATCCTATTATTCCAATAACATCTCTAACTATTCGTTCGATTGCTTTTTTCGTACCTATCCTTTTTCTATTATTATTAAAAAAACAAAATAAATATCCTCTCTAAATGCATAAAGAACGAAGTTGATTAACAACTTCGTTCTTTATTTCTTTATCTAAAAATGTTCTCCTTTAAAAACTAAAAACACTACTATAAGCTTTTTTATTTAATTACAAAAAAACGAGCATGTTATTATACTCGTTATTTAATCTTATGCAATAATATCCATTTCAATATTGACTAATGCACAAATTCAATTTTTACAATTTTAACATCATAAGGATCTGCAACCCCTACAGTTACTACTTCATTAACACCATGTCCTAAAACAGCTTTTGCTAATGGTGATTCATTTGATATTTTTCCATTTTCAGGATCTGTTTCAAAAGAACCAACAATTTTGAAAACTTCAGGCTTTCCTTTTTTCTCAGACAAATCTATTAAAGTAACAGTATTCCCTGCTTTTACTACTTCAAGATCAATTTGTTCTTCAGAAATAAGTTCTGCATGTTGAATCATATAATCTATTTCTTTTACTCTAGCTTCTAAATGAGCTTGTTTTTCTCTAGCAGAATCATAATCAGCATTTTCTGATAAATCCCCTTGAGAACGAGCTAATTGAAGTTCTTCAATAACTAGTGGTCTTTCTACATTAACCAATTGTTCTCTTTCAAGTTTTAATTTTTCTAAACCGTCTTGCGTTAACAGTACTTTTTCGTGTTCCATAATTTCACCTCGTAATTAGTAATATATCATATTTTAGTAAAAAATACTAGTATTAATCAACAATACTAGATATTTTTGTAATTAATAAATCAATTGCAACATGATTACTTCCACCTTCAGGAATAATCACATGTGCAAACTTCTTTGTTGGTTCAATAAATTGTTCATGCATTGGTCGAACAGTATCTAAATATTGATTACAAACTGAATCCAAACTACGTCCTCTATCTTCTACATCTCTTCTTAAACGACGAATAAAGCGAATATCTGAATCAGTATCTACATAAATCAAAATATCGCATAAATCACGTATTTTTTGTTCTCCTAGAACAAATAACCCTTCAATAATAAAAACCTCTCTAGGCTCAATTATTTCCGTTATAGAGCTACGATTATGTTCTACAAAATCATAAGTAGGTTTTTCAATCGAATTACCTGCTTTCAAGCTTTCTAAATGACTCACTAAAAGCTCACTATCAAATGCAAAAGGATGATCATAATTTGTTTTTACTCTTTCTTCCATTGACAGATGACTTTGATCTTTATAATAATCGTCATACTTAATTATTTTAGTTGTATGACGTCCTTTAAAATAATCATACATCTTAGTTGCAATCGAAGTTTTCCCAGAAGCACTACCTCCAGCAATACCAATAAAAACTACTTTTTTCATTACACTACCTTCCTTCCCATATCATTGAACATAACCTCATGATCCATATCAATATACAATAACTCCATTGGATGATTTGCAACATCCACTTCCTCTTGTAATTCATTATATATTTTTGTCACTACAAATTCAATATTATCATGTCTAGGAGAGAATATTTCTATTCTTTCACCCACCTTAAAATAATTCCTTTGTTCAATTAATGCTCGTTTCGTTGTTTTATCATAATCCAAAACACGCATCACAAATTCTTGAGTAGGATGCTCTTGACGAGAAGAAAACAATTGACTATCTTGATCCATCTTATCATAATAAAAGCCATCACAAACAGCACGATTTGCTGCCTTTAATAATTCTTTTTTATAAAAATCACTATTTATAAATCCATCAGGATCCTGACAATATGTATCAATTAGTTTACGATACGTTGAAACTACTGTTGCAACATAATGTAAAGACTTCATTCTTCCTTCTATTTTAAAAGAATCAATTCCTAATTCAATTAAACTAGTAATATTTAACCCTAATGCCATATCTTTAGAAGACATACTAAACTTATTTTCTTTGTCATTGACTAATTGACTATCTTGATATAAATCATAATCCCAACGACAAGATTGCGAACAACCGCCTCTATTTGCATCACGATGTGAGAAATAATTAGATAACATGCACCTTCCTGAATAATGCACACACATTGCTCCGTGAATAAAATACTCTATATCCACCGCATTATTATTACGAATCACTACCAAGTCTTCATAACTAACTTCTCTACCTAATACAACACGATCCATCCCCATTGCTACAAAAAAATCAATAGCTTCACTATTTAATGAGGAAAGTTGTGTAGAAACATGAACTTCTAATTTTAAATGTAAACTTTTTGCAACATGCATAATATATGGATCAGCAACAATAATTGCCTTTACTCCAATATTATCTAAAGCACATAAATATTCTTCAATTCCTTCTAAATTATCATCATGCAAAATAATATTACAAGTAACATGAATATCAGCCCCATGTTTTCTAGCAAACTCAACACCCTCTCGAATATCTTCTAATGAAAAATTAGATGCATTTGATCGCAAAGAAAACTCTTTTCCTCCAACAAATACTGCATCTGCTCCATAAAGAATCGCTACCTTCAGTTTTTCAAGATTCCCAGCTGGAGCTAATAATTCTGGTTTCTTCACGATAACACGACGATTATTTTGATATTTTGATATTTTTCTCATCTGCTTCTCGCTTTCTTACATCTTCCATTTTATATACCGTCTCATCAAATAAAAAACTATGATAATACGCTACATTTGGATATTTTTCTTGCAACCAATTTTTAGCTTGTAACTTATCTTCTTGAAAATAACTTGTCACTACATCCACTAATTCATTATCACTCAAATACATTGATTCAATATAACCATAAGGAATATCTTTCACTTGTTCAAAAATACTCAAACATTCCATTTGTTTTTCACTTAAAATATGAGTACCATTCCTATCTTCATAGATATGACAACGATAATCTACCCCTGTTGCTTGAATAAAGTTATTCCCTTTATCCTCTATTTTATGATGTTCATAATAATTCGTCAGTAAATGACGTTTCGAATATGCCATATATTCCACTCCATGAACTTGCATCATTAAAGGCATCTTACTATGTGCCACTATTTCTAACTTCTGTTCTAACGATATTTCACGTGCTAAAAAAGCCATCGTAACACCTTGATAAAGCAATACATTTAAAGTAGCATAATTTGTATTTAATGTATCAGGAGCATAAATCATTTGTCCTTGAAATTGTAATTTTTTACAAATATTCAAAACTCCAAAATCTTGAAAAAAGATACCCTCAATACCACATTCTATTATTTTTTTTAAATGTAATCGTAAATCATCAAGATATTTTTCTTCAATTAAAGCATTCACCAAAACATATACTTTTTCCTTACAATCACGAACAAAACAATCCAACTGTTGATAATCAAAAGATATTGATTGTCGACATGAAAATTGTTGCATTCCACACACAAAATGCTTTACACCAATTTTTTCTAATTGTTCTCTTGTATTTACATTATTTATTGAAACAAAATATTCCATACTTTACCTTCTTTTTATTACACAAATCCCATCACCAATAGGATAGTATTCTACACTATAAGCATCATGATCAAAAATCCAATCCTTAAATCGTTTAATTTTTTTCACTAATTGTTTTGTGTTTCTATTCTTAATATTATCAATATCATATATCATCCCATGAAAATCTAAATTATCAACAATACATATCCCATCTTCTTTTAAAAAAGGGATGTATTTTTCAAAAAACTTTTGATACTGCGCTTTTGCAGCATCAATAAATAAACAATCATAAGATTTAAAAACTCTATTATTACAATCAAATTCCAAAGCATCATCTAAATGAATAAAAATTTTATCTTCTAACTGATAATCCTTAATATTCTTTTGTGCTTCCTGATAACGTGCTTCATCAATTTCAATAGTCTCTACAACAAAAGAATCAATATTACTTACCATCATCATCGATGAATAACCAATAGCACTACCAATCTCTAAACAACTTTTACATTGATGTTGCTGAAATGTATCAATTAAAAATTCAATTCCTTCTTTTTGCATAACCGGAATATTACGATCCAAAGCATGTTTTTCAATAGCATCAAAACAAACTAATCCTCCAACCATAAACCATCCGCCTTTGCTTCACTAATACCTTCTAAATGTTCACTATATGTCACACTATAAATTACTTCTCCTGAAGAAATAGCAAAGAAATAAAACTCATCCATCTCTACATAATTCAAACAAGACTCTATAATAATCTCACTCACTGAACTTACTGGCCCTACTGGTAATCCTGCATATAAATAAGTATTATATCCTGAATCAACTGCTAAATCAGAATAAGTAACAGCAACCTTCTTTACTTGATTTGCATAATTAACAGTAACATCACTTTGTAACAAACAATAAGTACCTGCACTTGTATGATCTTCTAAACGATTAATAAACACTCCCGCTATTTTACTATGATCTTCCTCATACAAAGACTCACTTTCAACAATAGAAGCAAAAGTTAAAAACTGATGAACAGACCAAACTTCTCCATCTACTTCAAAAGACTCTATTTCACTTTGATATTGACTTAATACTACATCCATTTGATCTAACATTAGTTTTGTAATAGATTCTATAGTAGGATCACTCTCTGTTATATAATAGGTATTTGGTGCCAAATACCCTTCTAAAGGAAAATATAATTCTTCTGATAAGATTTCATCACTAATAAACCAATATTCCTCAATTAAACTTTCTAAATAATCTTGATCTGCCCATTTCGTTATTACATCATTTTGAGTAATACCTAATTTACTAGCTACTTCTGTTGCAAAATCTGCAACTGAAGTTCCTTCAATTACTGTCAAAGTATCTTTTAATAAATATTCAAAAGATCCTTCATTTAAAATAGCACAAATCTCTTCGAAATCCATACTTGTATTTAAAACATATGTATTTGCTTGAAACGCATGGTCTGTGATTTTTAGATAAACTTGTGCTGATAGTTTGTTACTTAATAAACCAGCTTCCTCTAACTGTGTTAAAACACTACTGTCACCACCTTCAATAGTAACAATAACATCCTCATCACTACCTACTGCTTCTAAACCACTACTATACATATAAGTTGTAGTCGCAATTGTTGTCAATAACAAAACAAATAGAATACCTACTATTATTTTTAATTTCATGAAAATTCCTCCTTTTTACATTATAAATGAATTTACTTATTCTTTCAAATAAAAAGAAGGTCAATAGCCTTCTTTACTAGTACAAGATAACTTAGGCTTTGATAAAGCCTCAAGTTATCTTACACTAAATTAGTATTATACTCCAGAATTATTTGTAGTACCTTTTCTTTCTAAAATATCAAAGAATTCATTAATACAAACTGGTTCAGCAATCAAGTATGAATAATCTCTTTCAAACAATAATCCATTTTTCTCACGTGAAATTTCTACAACTTCGATAATTCCACCTTTTTGACAACCAACCACAATCCAACGATCTCTAAAAATCTCTAAACAACGAGGATTTGCAGAAGTATCCACAAAATCTTGATAAGTTAAACTTCCATCTTCATTTATTGAAAACAAAGTAACACTATCATGCCCTCTATTTAAAACAACTGCTAATAAACCATCCTCTGTAAGTTTAAACTCAGAAACTAAGTTATCTTCTTCAGGGAATTTTTCTTTATCATAAGAATCTATTTCTTGCATAAAAGTAAATGTTTTATTTTCATAACGATAGACACAAATCGTATTTACTAATTCATTTACAACATATGCAATTGTACCTTCTTTATTAAAAGTCATTTGACGAGGACCATATCCTGGTGTTACATCAAAACTAACATCAACATCTTCTACCAATGTACCATCCTCTTGAACATCAAATACTATAACACGATCAAGTCCCAAATCTACGACATATAATTGATTATCAGGTGTAAATCCAACATAATGTGGATGTGATTGAGTTTGACGTATTGGATCCACTCCCACACCTTCTAATTTATGTACATAGATTACTTTATTTAATTTTTTCTTAACAATTCGAGCTACCATAATTTCCCCATTATAGTAATCTACTCCAAAGAACTTATCCGCACTTACATCATCACCATTCACACAGCCATGCATATAAGTTTTTCCCTCATCCGTAACTCGTGACACTAGTGATAATGTTTGAGCTGTTGATGTATAACTACATACCCCACCATCAGAAAGTGCTCCAGTTCTATTTTTATAAGTTGTACAAACAAATCTCCCATAATTAAAACTATAAATAGGATTTGTAGGCGTTTTGAAATGTGATTTGAAAAAGATTTCTCCAGTTTCAACATCAATCGTAAATGTATAAACTCCTCTTGTTTGTGCATTTCCATATGAATTTACAAAAAACGAATCTAACTCTCTTCTTTTTGTAAAAATACCACCTTTAAATATTGCCATTTTCCTTCTCCTTATAGAAAAAAGCTAAGTAATCTTAGCTTTGTTTCGATTATTTTGAACATTTACATTCGTGTTCTTCATCTTCTTTGTGTCCACCACAACATTCATGATCTTCATCATGTCCGTGTCCACCACAACATTCATGTCCTTCTTCATGATGTCCGTGTCCACCACAACATTCATGACCTTCTTCGTGATGTCCGTGCCCACCACAACATTCATGACCTTCTTCGTGATGTCCGTGCCCACCACAACATTCATGATCTTCATCATGATGATGTCCGTGCCCACCACAACATTCATGTCCTTCTTTTGACTCTTGTTCAGCTACAAATGTATTAAAAATTTCTTCAATCATTTCCCACTCTTCAGGAGTTTCAACTTCAAATAAATTTCCTTCATCATCATATCCTGATGCAAAGATTTCCATTTCATCTAATTCTGGATTAAAATATAAAACATATTTTTTCCCTGATTCAGGATCATCGAAAGTAAATAATACTTCCATTTGAATTTCTTTACCGCTTTCGTCAATTACAATAATTTTGTTTGCTTCCATGTTACATTCCTTTCTCTAGTGACTATCTAAATAACCTTGTAAAATTGTCACTGCTGCCATTTTATCAATGACTTTCTTTCTTTTTTTTCTTGAAACATCTGCAAAGATAAGTGCATTTTGAGCAACCTTGGTAGTAAGTCGTTCATCAATTAAGATAACCTCTACTCCAGGAATTGCTGCTTCTAGTTTCGCTTTAAAATCAATTGAAATTTGAGCACGTTCTCCAATGTCTCCATTCATATGTTTAGGTAAACCTAAACATATTTTTTTAACGTTATTTTCTTTAGCAAGTTCGCTAACTCGTACTACTGCCGCTTCATCTTGATCTTTTTCAAAATGAAATGTTTCAACACCGTGAGCTATCATTCCTAAGACATCAGACATCGCAATTCCGCATGTGACTGATCCCAAGTCTAAACCAATTATTTTTTCCATTTATTTCTCCAAATATGATTTCACTAATTCTTCTATGATTTCATCACGATCAATTTGTTGAATAATACTTCTAGCATTTTTATAACTAGAAATATAAGCAGGATCATTTGATACTAGGTATCCGGATATTTGATGCACTGCATTATATCCTCTTTCTTCCAAAGCACCAATAACAGTTTGAAGATTATTTTTAATCATTTCATGACGCATTTCTTCAGAGCTAAAAACTTTTGTTTTGGATAAATCTTTCATAATCCTACCCCCTTTCATACTACAATATTTTACACCATTTAATAGGAAATTACAAAATGTTTTTCAAAGCTTGCAAAATTACATTTTTTGTATCGTTATAAACACAACCACCTTGTGCTAAATCTGGCTTTCCACCACCTCGTCCATCTACCAAAGCATTTATATTTTTCACAATATCACCAGCTTTTTTACCTGTTGCAACAATATCTTTGGTAACAGCAACAAAATAAGAACATTTATCTTCTTGTTTTGCTACTAAAATTACAACACCACTTTCTAATTGATCACGATAATCAAACGCTAATTGTTTTGCTTTCCCAGCTTCCATTTCTTCTTCTACCAATAATACCTTTAGTCCATTGATATCTAAAACATCATTTGCTTTACTTGCAGCAACTAAACTATTCATTTTAGAAGTAAGTGCTTCTAATTCTTTTTTCGTATCATGTAATTCTTTTACAATAGATTCTACTTTTGTAACTACATCATTTTGATTTTTTAATTTTAACGTATCCGCAATCATTAATACTGTATTCTTCTTAGCAATCAATGCATCATATGCTTTTTTACCAGTAACTGCTTCAATACGTCTTGTACCACTACCAATACTTTCTTCTGTTTCAATTTTAAATAATCCAATACTAGCACTATTCGTTACATGGCAACCACCACATAATTCCACAGAATAATCACCAACACTAACTACACGAACAACATCTCCATACTTCTCACCAAATAAAGCCATCGCACCTTTTTCAATTGCTTCCTCTTGACTCATTGATTCAATAGTAACTAATTCTCCTTTGAAAATTTCTTCATTCACTTTTTCTTCAATCATTGTTAATTGTTCATCACTTATTTTTTCAAAATGTGTAAAGTCAAAACGTAAACGCTCATCATCCACATAAGAACCCGCTTGGTGAACATGTGTTCCTAATGTAACTTGTAATGCTTTTTGTAAAATATGCGTAGCTGTATGATTTGCAGTAATGCGACTACGTCTAGCTACATCTACTTCTAATGTGAATTCATCTCCTAATTGCACTGTTCCAGATTCAACTGTTACACAATGTAAATGTTGTTTATTTGGAGCACTCAATACATTTACTACTGTTAGTTTTGTTTGTTCATTATACATTACACCAGTATCATTACATTGACCACCCATCGTTGCATAGAAAGTAGTAGCATCTAAAATAACTTGTCCTTCTCCTTCTAATACTTCTACATTTTGGCCTTCTTTAAATAAACCAATAACTTTACCAGTACTAATCTTAGGATCATAATCAAAACTTGAACATTCCATAAATTCCATTAAATCAATATTTTGACTAGCCATTGATTCTACATCACTTCTTGAACTACGAGAACGAACTTGTTGAATTTTCAATTCTTCTCTAAATCCTTTTTCATCCACTTCTTTATTTGATTCTTCTGCAATTTCTAACGTTAATTCAAAAGGAAAACCATAAGTATCATATAACTTAAATACATCTTTCCCTTCAATTATACCACTTGTGTTTTTAGCAATAATATCACCTAATAACTTTTCTCCATTACTTAATGTTTTATGGAAAGCTTCTTCTTCTCTTTTTACTAATTTAGTTACTAAATCAACTTGTTCCGGTAAATTTGTATAATAGTCCTTCATAATATCACATACTACTTGTACTAACTCATACATAAATGCTTGTTCAATTCCAATTTGTTTTCCAAAACGAACAGCACGACGTAAAATTCGACGTAACACATATCCTCTACCGGCATTATCAAATAATGCTCCATCACTTAAAGCAAAGGTAACTGTACGAATATGATCTGCAATAACACGATAAGCCATCTTATTATCACTATATGCACAATTTGCTTTTGCTTCTACTGCATGAATAATTGGTAAAAAGAAATCAGTATCAAAATTAGTTTCCCCTTGTTGAATAATACTTACTAAACGTTCTAATCCCATTCCAGTATCTATATTCTTTTGTGGTAATTCTTGATATTCTTCTCTAGCAACACCATCTTTAGAATTATATTGAGAAAATACTAAATTCCATATTTCTACATAACGATCATTTTCTAACTCTTCATAAAATAACTTTGTACCTAGTCCTTCCAAATCATAGAAATCTCCACGATCATAGAATATTTCAGAATCAGGTCCACAAGGTCCTTCTCCAATTTCCCAAAAGTTTCCAGGAGTTTTTAACATATGTGTTGGATCGATTCCTTTTTTATTAACCCAATAATCATATGCAAAATCATCTCCATCATGGACTGTAATATATAATTTATCTTTTTCAAAACCAATCCATTTTTCATCTGTTAAAAATTCCCAAGCAAAATCAATTGCTTCTTCTTTAAAATAATCTCCTATTGAAAAGTTTCCTAACATTTCAAAAAAAGTATGATGTCTTGCCGTTTTACCAACATTTTCAATATCATTTGTACGTATTGATTTTTGAGCATTGGTAATTCTAGGATTTTCAGGTGTAATTGAACCATCAAAATATTTTTTAATTGCTGCTACTCCTGCATTAATCCATAATAAAGTAGGATCATCATTTGGTATTAAAGAATGACTAGGCTCTACTTTATGTCCTTTACTTTCAAAGTAATCTAAGAACATTTGTCTTACTTGATTTCCACTTAACTGTTTCATTTTTTCCTCCTAAAATATAAAAAGTCGTCCTATTTCTAGGAACGACTAATCGCGGTACCATCCTAGTTCATGTATAAATACATGCCCCTCAATTCACAATAACGGTGTGTCACCGGTAAGTTTTACTTACACTCGAAAGTAGCTTTCTCTATTCTATCATAAACATTCCCACCAACCATGTTCTCTCTAAAAAAATATAAATAGATACTTATCTTTGTCAACGATTTAAAGAAATTATACACAAAAACCATGTATATTACAATAACAATACTAAAAAATTATATTCTTTCTCGAACATCATGCATCATATCGCAAACACAGTCGCAACTACACATAGCTACTAAAAAAGTAGCCATACTTAAAATAAGAATTGCATTGTTTTTCATTATATCACCTCTTGTTTAGGATAACCTTAATCCATAAAATCATACGGTGAAGAAGAACAACTTACTTCAAACTGTTCTTTTAATGTAGTTACTCTAGCATTATCATGAATATTATGAATTGCTCTTATATATGACTTTTCTTCACCTAATAAAAATAAGTGATTTTTTGCTCTTGAAATTGCCGTATATACAATATTTCTTTTCAACATTATATAATGATTCGATAATAAAACTAAAATAACAATTTTAAATTCAGACCCTTGTGATTTATGAATAGACATACAATAAGCATGTGAAATAGTAGCAAAATCATTACTCGTATAAGTTACAAGTCTTCCTTCAAAATCAACAACCAACGTATCTTGCTTAACCTCATACTCCCCTTTTTTCATTATTTGCGTTAATATTCCAATATCACCATTATATACATCATCATCTGGTCTATTTTTTAATTGTAAAATTTTATCGCCTACACGATATGTTCTAGAACCTACCTGATAACTAGCAGACCAATCATCGCAAGGATTCATTACATCTTGTAATACTTTATTTAACTCATTAATTCCTCCATCACCTTGATACATTGGTGATAAGACTTGAATTTCATGCATAGAGTAACCTTGTTCCATCGCCTTTTCAACTAAAAAAGACACATTATGCACAACATCACTACCAATACAAGGATAAAAATGAACATCTTTATATTCCTTAGTAAAAGATAAATCTCTAATATCTTGATGAATTATTTGATCACACAAATCAACAATCCCTGATCCTGATTCTTGTCTAAATATTTCCTCTAAATAAACCGTAGGAACAATCCCATCCATTAAATCATGTAAGACATTACCAGGACTTACCGAAGGTAACTGATGGAAATCACCTATAAATAATATTTTAATAACATGTTTACTAGCTTTTAAAAGATTAGCTAACAATAAACAATCCACCATACTTGCTTCATCAATAATTAAAACATGTTGACTAATCGGATTCTTTTGATTCATACCAAATTTATTCGCATCTAAATCCCATTTTAATAAACGATGAATTGTTTGAGCTTCTATATTCGTTAATTCACTTAATCTTTTAGCAGCCTTCCCTGTTGGTGCTAATAATGCAACACTATGATTTGGATATAACTTCTTGTATATTTCAATAATTGCTTTTACAATCGTTGATTTTCCTGTTCCTGGACCACCAGTTAAAATCATTGCAGGTGATTGTAAAAAAGCATAGATTGCTTCTTTTTGTTTCACAGCATATTCAATTTCATTTTGTTTTTCCAACATTTCTAAATATTCTGGTGCTTCATCATTATAATATAAATCATTTCTTGATACTAAATCTCCAATAAACTTTGCGATTGTACATTCTGCATCATATAATGCATATTCATAATATTTTCCTTGTTTTTCAACAATTTTACCATTTTCTATTAATTCTAATAAATATTCATCCATTAATTGAAAATCAAAAGCTGTTAAGAATCGAACAAGTTCCTTTTGAATCATACTTAATGTTACATAAGTACTGCCTGTTTTAAAACATAACTCTTTAATAACATGAACAATCAAAGCCTTCACTCTTCTTTGATCATCAAAAGCAATACCTACTTTATAAGCTAATTGATCAATTGTTTTAAAACCAATTCCTTCAATATCATCAATTAATTGATAAGGATTATTTTCTAGTATTTGTAATGTCTTTTCTTTATAAAAAGATTGTATTACACCAATATTTTTAACACTAACTCCACTTTTCATAAAAAAACGCATTACTTCATAATCATTTTGTTGTTCCAATAAAACCTTTTGAATCATTTGTGCTTTTAGATCATTCATCGAATCAACACTATCTAGTACTTTTATATCTTCTTTTATTAATTCAACACAATTTTCACCTAACGTATCAACAATTGCTTGTCCCATTATTTTCCCTATTCCTGGAAATAGAGAACTAGAAAAGAAGTGAACTAAATCTTCCTTTTCACTAGTTGCTAGTACTTCATATTCACTAAAAGCAAATTGTTGGCCATACTTTGGATGAGTTGTATATTCGCCTCTAAAAACATAAGTATCATAATCTGTATAGTTTGCGATATTACCTGTCATTATAATTTCTTTATCTTCCACCTTCACTACACATACAATATAACAAGTTGCTTCACTATAAAAACGAACTGATTGAATTTTACCAGTAAATTCAATCATTATAAGTATTCCAATTCTTTTCCATCATTATAGACTTTTTCAATAGTTCCACCACCTAAACATATTTGTCCATCATAAAAGACAGCAGCTTGTCCAGGAGTTACGGCTTTGACAGGTTTATCAAAAGTCAAATAAACAGTATTCTCATCTAAGAATTTCAATTGAATTGGGTTATCAGCTTGTCGATATCTAAATTTAGCATGACAACTAATAGTACCTTCTGGTTTTTTCGAACCTACCCAGTTTACATCACTAATCAATGCTCCTGATGAAAGAAGCCAATCATTTTGATCACCTTGACTAATATATAAAACATTTTTATCATAATCTTTTCCAACTACAAACCACGCTTCTCCAGGTCCACCAACACCTAAACCTTTTCTTTGACCAATTGTATAATACATAATACCAATATGTTCTCCAATTACTTTACCAGATTCAATGTCTACCATTTTTCCATTTTTAGCAGGAATATAATTTTGTAAAAATTCTTTAAAATTTCTTTCTCCAATAAAACAAATACCAGTACTATCTTTTTTATTAGCAACCGGTAAATCTATTTCTTTGGCAATTTTACGAACCTCTGATTTATCAATTTCACCCAAAGGAAACAGTGTTGTTTGTAATTGTTTTTGATTTAATTGACATAAAAAATAAGTTTGATCTTTATTATTATCATGTCCCTTATACATAATAGAATCCAATCCTTCAAAATGTTCAACACGAGCATAATGTCCAGTAGCAATATAATCTGCTCCTAGCTCTTTTGCATAATCTAAAAAAGCTTTAAATTTAATATGTTTATTACATAAAATATCAGGATTAGGAGTTCTTCCTTTTTTATATTCTTCAATAAAATAAGTAAAAACATGATCCCAATATTCTCCAATAAAATCAACTCTCTTAATTTCAATTCCTAAATGTTTAGCAACTGCCTTTGCATCATTATAATCTTCTTCTTGAGGACAAATACTATTTTCATTCGTTGGGTTACCTAAAATATCATTATTTAGTTGGCTATCCCAGTTTCTCATAAATACCCCGATAACGTGATATCCTTGTTCTTTTAATAAATAAGCAGCTACTGCTGAATCAACTCCACCACTTAGTCCTAACACTACTTTTTTTGCCATATATTTGCCTCCTTATTTAAGTATTTTAGCATTTTTCATAACAAAACACTAGTAAAATAAAATCATCAAAGAAACTAAAAATAACATAAAAAAGTTTACTTGTTATTTTTCATAAATCAATAAGAATGGTGCATACCATAATATTCTAATAGCTTTTGCCACCACTCACTTTTACATCCAAGCAAATAAACAGTTATCACTAAAAAAGAACAAACTATCCTGTCTGTTCTTTTCAAATTTATTATTTTAAACGTGACATTGGTAACATTGCTGCTCCAATAGCACCACAATCAACAAGTTCAGTTTCCAATAAAGGAATATGTCCTCGCATTCCTACATGAATAGAATTATTAAATCTAGCAAGTAATTCTTCATAGAAATACTCTTTAGACTTCATAACTCCTCCACCAATTACAAAACAATGAGGATCAATTGTATGAGCAATATCAGCAAAAGTTAACGCTAATTCATCAATACATTCTTCTACAATATTTTTAGCTACTTCATTTCCTTCACTAGCTAATCGAAACACATCACCAGCATGGATAACTTGATCACCTAATTCCTCTTGTCCTTTACGAACAATAGCAGTACCACTAGTTTCACCCTCTGCTGCACCTGCATTTAAACCACCATGTTTATAACCATTATTTTTAACTACGATATTTCCAATTTCACCAGCATGACCACGTCCACCAGATACTAATTTACCATCTACAATAAATGCTCCACCAATTCCAGTAGAAATAGTTACATAATAAACAGTAGCATAATCTTTACCAGCACCTAAAATTGCTTCTGCAAGACCAGCAACATTTGCATCATTATCAATAAAGCATGGTAATCCAAATTTAGCAGTTAATTTATCACAAATTGGATAATCTTCAAAACCAGGTAAATTGGTTGCCATAATCATAACACCATTTTTTGTATCTACAGGACCTGGAACACCAATCCCAATTCCTTCTACATTTTCTATTCCACCACAAGCAGTAGTATCTAATGCTTCTATTTGACCAATAATTTTATCACATACAAAATCTGGTCCGTTTTCTCTATCAGTGCTATCTTTTACTTCACTATAAGTTTTTCCTAATTCATCAACTAATAAAGTACGAACATTAGTTCCACCTAAATCAATTCCAATATAAAATTTCATTCTAATTCCTCCTAGGTATATATTTAAATTATACTATAAAGAACATTTCTTGAAAAGAAAAAACAACTGCTTTAGAAAGCGTTTTCTAATATTTACATGTTCTTAAAGTATATTAGTTACAATCAGTCATAATACGAATGATTTCTTCATCCGTTGACTTCATTCCTTGACAAGATAAACGTCCAATATTAGAAATAGTATTTTCAACACCTTTACTAACTAGTCCGTCTCCTCCTAAGAATTGTTGTCCATTTTGATACATTTGATAACCAAATATCCCTGCATCTACACTAGCTGCAATTTTTGCTGCACAACTAGGTTTAGCCCCATCACATACCATACCTGATAATATTGCCAATGCATTTACTATTGTATGTTTGATAGCTTTTAAATCACCACCTTGTAAAAAGCTAATACCAGTTCCTGCTCCAACTCCCGCACTAATGGCTCCACAATATGCCGACAACGCTCCTATCCCCGTCTTTTGATGAATCGCAACTAAATTTGCAAGGACAAGTGCACGATATAACTTTTCTTGATTATGACCTTCTTCACTAGCATAAACAATGACTGGTATTGATACCGTCATTCCTTGATTTCCACTACCTGAATTAATAATTACCGGCAGTTCACAACCACCCATACGGGCATCACTTCCAGCAGCACTATATGCTTTTGAACGATTAAAAACCCCATCTCCATGTATTTTTATTAATGTCTTACCAATGTTTGCACCATAATCATTTTTCATTCCTTCATTTGCTATTGCCATATTATAATCAATCTGTCTTTGAATAACATCTTTAATATCTTCTATCTTTACATTCGTTGCAAATTCATAAATATCATTAATATTTATCCAATCACGCTTCTTATCATTTGTTTTATTTTCTATCAAATTATTTTCTAAAACATCCCCATTCTTTTCAATATACTGAATAAAATTATGACGATCTAAAATTCGCACTTTCACAACATCCTCTTGATAAAATACAGTTAATAAAATATCTAATACATGTTTTGTTTCCTTCGGTAAAACTTGAATATCAATATTAGAATGTCGTAATTCTTCCTTTTTAGCTTGTGAAACATTACTAATAACCTCTAATTTTTTACTAGCATCTCCAGCTATAATTCCAACTAAAACTGCATTATCAATCCCTTTTAATCCATTTGTATTAGGAACTATCACACTTTTTACATTTTTAACAATATTACCACTAACTTCAACAATAACCTTTTCAGGAATATTCCCTAAAATATCTCTAGCCTTTGCACCAGCATAAGCTAATGCAATTGGTTCTGTACAACCCATTGCTGGAATTAATTCTTCTTTTAATACTTGTATGTATTGTTTATACTTGATTTCTTCCATAAAACAGCCCTCTCATTATTAACTACATTCTAGCATAATCCACCATTTTCTAAAACAACAAATATTGTATTTCATATTTTAAACAAACGAAAAAACGGAATTAAAATTCCGTTTTCAATAATAAGGTTATACTCTTTGTCTTCTTTTTATATCAAAACATACATAAATAACACTAATAGTACCTAATGTCATATAGATTAATAAAGAACTATGATCACCAGTATCAACAGTACCCTCTACATCTACTTCATCACTAGCTATAAGTTCTTCCACCATAAAAGTAGTGGATGCCTCACCAGTAGTAGAAACAATAGCTAACGTATGTTCACCTAATGATAGATTAAGAATATACTCATTACTAAGAGTAACTATAGTACTCCCTTGTTCTAATGATAGATATTGTTCATCTACGATTTGTCCATCTACTAATGTATGTAAATAACTACTAAAAGAAGCATCACTAGTAAATGAAATCGTATCACTCTTCATTACAGTTTGATTATTTCCTAAAATAATAGAATGATTACCTTCTTCATTTACTACCACAGAAATAGTAACTAAATCTTCAAATATACTACTTGTATATTCTAGAACACCATCTTGATTATCATCGATACCTATTATACTAGCATCAATGACAACTTCTTCTATTTGATCACTTGCATAAAAGATACTTCCATCTATTTCTCCTTGTCCAGAAGCAATCGTAAAAACAATATTCTCATAATCAAAATAATCATTTAAATCGATACTTTCCCCTGCACTTACCATTAATTCTTGATATTCTAATAAAGAAGAATCGATTGGTAAAATAGAAAAATCTGTTAACACCTCACAACTAGATATTACCGTTCCTTGATAATACTCATCAGCAACACTTAGAAGTGTATAATCCCCAACATAGTTTGGTACACCTTGAACATAGCAACTATCATCTTGCCCTTGTAACTTATAAGAATATTCTATTTTAATAGTTACATCATCACCTATATAATTTTCTTCTTCATAAAAGACAGTAGGTTCTACTGTTTGACCATAATACGTATCCTCTTGTATTACTTCTATATCCATTTTACACAAGATATGCAAAGTAGAATCTTTTTGAATACTATAATCTTGTAAAGTATTTCCATCTTCTAATAATTTTCCAGCAAAATATAAAAGCTGATTTTCTGGTAATATACCTTCTTTATCTTCTATTTTTGCTTTCACATCTTCAATACGATCTGTTGCTTCTACTTCTAATGTAACATGTTTTCCACTGAGTGTTTTTACAAATATTTGCATTGCATAAGAATCAATGCTAGTACTTACCATCATCATGGCAAATACACTTATTATAATTATTATTTTTTTCATTTCATTTACCTTTACCAAAAAGCCCTTTTCTAAGAAAAGAGCTTTCTATTTATAATTTTATTTTTGCTAATGCAACTGCATCACCAATATAACTAGCTGGTGACATGTGAATTAATACGTCACGATCTTCTGGTGATAATACATCTAATGTTTCAACAAAAGCTAAAATATCTTCTTTTGAAATACTTTTCCCTCTTGTTAATTCCTTTAATGTATCATAAGCATCAGAAATACCATATTTACGTAATACTGTTTGAATAGGTTCTGCTAATACTTCCCATTTCCCATCTAAATCACTTGCTACTTTATCAACATTTACAACACACTTCGCTAAACCATTTAAAGTTTCACTAATTGCTTGTAAAGAATAACCAAACGCTAATCCTAAATTTCTTTGACTAGAAGAATCAGAAAGATCACGTTGCATTCTTGATTTAGGTAATTTATTTGATAAAGATACACATAATGAGTTTGATAAATCTACATTTGCTTCACTATTTTCAAAACGAATAGGATTTACTTTATGAGGCATTGTACTACTTCCTACTTCTCCTTTAACAGGAATTTGTTTGAAGTATTCCATTGAAATATATAACCACATATCTACATCTAAATCTACTAAAATATTATTAAAATGACGTACACCATCTAAGATATGACAAGTATAATCATGACTTTCAATTTGTGTTGTTAAAGGATTAAATGTTAATCCTAAATATTCTTCTACAAATTTCTTTGCCATTACTTGCCAATCTACTTGACTAAAACAACTTAAAATAGCACTATAGTTTCCTGTTGCACCATTAAATTTTGCTTTCATTTCAATAGCTTCTATTTTTTTAATACTTTCTAACATACGATAAGCATATACTTTAAACTCTTTCCCTATTGTAGTAGGTGTTGCCGGTTGCCCATGAGTATGAGCAAGCATTGCTACACTAGCATGCTCAAAAGCTAACTCATCTAAATGAGTCATCATCTCTTTTGCTTTTGGTAACCAAACTTTATTTAGCCCATCACGTAACATACATGCATAAGAAGTATTATTAATATCTTCTGAAGTACACCCAATATGTACAAAACTTTGTAAATAATCAAAACCTAATTCTACTAATTGTTCATCAATAAAGTATTCTACTGCTTTTACATCATGTCTAGTAACTCCTTCAATTTCTTTGATTCTTGCAAAAGAATCATAATTGAAATTATCACTAATTGCTTCAATAGAAGCCATCTTACTTTTATCAAATTGTTTTAAAACATCTGATTCCATATTTTCTAATAAAAACTTTAACCATTGAATTTCTACATACACACGATATTTAACCAATGCATACTCAGAGAAATAATCTCCTAAAGCTTCTTTTACAAACCCATATCTTCCATCAAGAGGACATAAAGTCATACTTTCAAATTGTTGTTTATCCATTTTATTTCGCCCCTTTAAAATAATTTACACCGGCTTCAAATAATTTTTGATCCATTTGTCCATAAATATTTTTAAATCTATTTTCACCAACACGTTCACTATGTCCCATTTTTCCTAACACACGTCCATTTGTTGATACAATACCTTCAATAGCATACATT
Organism: Tannockella kyphosi; assembly: GCF_021054785.1. Lineage (GTDB taxonomy): Bacteria > Bacillota_I > Bacilli_A > Erysipelotrichales > Coprobacillaceae > Tannockella > Tannockella kyphosi. Next base: position 1,158,879 of record NZ_CP088239.1, read on the forward strand.
GAACCATTTGGATTATAAGGAGATACCATCGTTGGTTTTCCATTATTATCAACATATTGGCTAAATACTTGTCCATTTTCAAATAATTGTTCCAATACTTCTTTTGGTGCTACAAAACGTCCTTCCCCATGACTAATAGCAATAGTATGGATATCACCAACATTAACATTTGTTAACCAAGGTGACTTAACACTACCAATACGTGTATCTACCATTTGTGATAAATGACGACCAATCGTATTAAATGTAAGCGTTGGATCTTCACTAGTCATTGTACGAATTTTACCATCAGGTAATAATCCCATTTTTACCAATGCTTGGAATCCATTACAAATACCAATCATTAAACCATCACGATTATCTAATAAATCATCAATCGCTGCTTTTAATTTAGGATTACGTAAAACAGTAGCAATAAACTTACCAGATCCTTCTGGTTCATCTCCAGCACTAAAACCACCAGGTAACATAACAATATTTGCTTGTTTAATAAGTGTTTCTAATTCATCAATAGAATCATTTAACATTTGTGATGTTTTATTACGAATTAATACTAACTCTACTTTCGCACCTGCACGTTCAAAAGCACGTTTCGAATCATACTCACAGTTTGTTCCTGGGAATACAGGAATTACTACTAGAGGTGTTTCTACTATTACTTTTGCTTGTAAAGGATTCTTTTCCATACAGTTAGCCACTTTACTTTCTTTAGTAGGAGCTACTTGTGTAGTTGGATAGATTTCTTCTAATGTATTTGTATGGCAAGCATATAAATCAGTTAAGCTAATTGATTGTCCTGCATAAGATACAAAACTTTCATCACTTGATGTACCAACAATACGATAATCACAAATAGTAGTTAAATCACGAATATTTTTAACTTCAACAACTATATTTCCATAATCTTTTTGTAAGAAACTTTCTAAAGTCTCTTCACTATTTAAAACTACTCCAATATCATTACCAAAAGCCATTTTACTTACAGCTTCTAATACTCCACCAGATTTTACAGTATAAGCACTATATATTTTACCTGCACTCATTAAATCTTTTATTTCATTATATTGATGCTTCACTTGATCAAAATCAAAAGCAAAGAAATCATCTTTCTTTAACTGAATTTCAGCTAAAATATGTCCAGATTCTTTTAATTCAGGTGAAATAATATGATCTACTTCACTAGGAGCAATAGCAAAAGAAACTAATGTAGGTGGAACATTTAATTCTTCAAAAGTTCCAGACATACTGTCTTTACCACCAATAGATGCTAAACACATTTCTTTTTGAACACGATATGCACCTAACAAAGAAGCCATTGGTTTTCCCCATTTTGTAGGACAATCTAATAACTTTTCAAAATATTCTTGGAAAGAGAAACGGATTTTTGTATAATCTCCACCCATTGCAACTATTTTACTCATTGATTCTACGATTGCATACATAGCCCCATGATATGGTGACCATGATGAAATGATAGGATCATATCCATGAGCAAATAAAGATGCAGTCGTTGTTTCTTTTCCTAAAACAGGAATTAATGCTGCCATTCCTTCTGTTTCTGTTCTTAATGTTTTTCCTCCAAATGGAGATAAAACAGTACCATTTCCAATAGAAGAATCAAAACGTTCTACTAATCCTTTTTGACTAGCAATATTCAAACTACTCATTGTATCTTTTATTGTTGTAACAAAGTCTTTTGAAGCACTAGCAACAAATGGATGATTATCAAAATCTGGTAATTCAATTTTAATATCTTGATAACGACTAGCTCCCGCTGCATCCACAAAATCCCTAGAAATATTAACAATATCTTTTCCTAAGTGTTTCATTATTAAACGTTTTTCTTCTGTTACAGTCGCAACACGTACAACCTCTAAGTTTTCTTTATGACATTCTTCCATGATAAAAGCTTCATCGCTTTCTTCAATAACAATAGCCATACGTTCTTGAGATTCACTAATCGCTAATTCCGATCCAGTTAAACCATCATATTTCTTTAATACAGCATCTAAATTAATAACTAGTCCATCTGCTAATTCACCAACTGCAACACATACTCCACCTGCTCCAAAGTCATTACAACGAACAATTTTATTAGAAACTTCTGCATTTCTAAATAAACGTTGAATTTTTCTTTCTTCAACAGGATTTCCTTTTTGAACTTCAGCACCTGCAGTTTCAATCGATTTTAAATCATGTGATTTAGAAGAACCTGTCGCTCCTCCAACACCATCACGACCAGTACGACCACCTAATAATAAGACAATATGACCATCTAATGGTTCTAATCTTTTTACTTGATGTTTTGGAGCAGCTGCTACAACAGCCCCTAACTCCATACGTTTTGCAACATAACCTTCATCATAAATCTCTTTTACATAACCAGTAGTTAAACCAATTTGATTTCCATAAGATGAGAATCCATGAGCTGATTCTTGGCAAATTTTACGTTGTGGCAACTTCCCTGAAATAGTGTTTTCATAACTATTACGTGGATCTCCTGCACCAGTAATACGCATTGATTGATATACATAAGCACGTCCAGATAATGGATCACGAATTGCTCCACCTAAACATGTTGCAGCTCCACCAAATGGTTCTATTTCGGTAGGATGATTATGAGTTTCGTTTTTGAACATTAATAACCATTGTTCTTCACCCATATTTGTTTTTACAGTAATTTCAATAGAACAAGCATTAATTTCTTTCGATACTTCTAAATCATCTAAATATCCTGTTTTACGTAATTCTTTCATTGAAATAGTAGCTAAATCCATTAAAGTAAGCGGTCTTGTTGTTTCTAGACCATAAACCATATGTCTACTTGTTTTATATGCTTCTATATCTTTTTCTAAAACTTCTTTAAAAGCACCATTTTCTACTTCTAAATTAGTAATAATTGTCGCAAACGTAGTATGACGACAATGATCAGACCAATAAGTATCTAATACTTTTAATTCAGTTTCTGTTGGATCTCTTTTTTCTTCATTTTTAAAGTAATCTTGTGTAACTTTTAAATCTTCATAAGACATAGCCATTCCATTATCTTTTAAGAAACTCATTAATTGTTCTTCTTTAAAACAAACAAATCCTGTAATTGTTGGTACAGGTAAAACAACTGGAGATTCAGTTTCTAATGTATTTGGTTTTTCTAAAGAAGCTAATCTTTGATCAACTGGATTAATGATATATTTTTGAATACGATCAATAGCATCTTGAGATACTTTTAAAGCAAATACACGAGCACATTTTACTTTTGTTTCTTCATTTCCTGTTAAGATTTGGAAGCATTGTTCACATGAATCCGCTCTTTGATCATATTGACCAGGTAAGTATTCAATTGCAAATACAACATAACCTTCTAAATCAATTACTTCATCATAAACATTATCTACCATTGGCTCTGCTAAAATAGTTTCAATTCCTTGTGTTAATAACTCCTCACTAACCCCAGAAACATCATAACGATGAATAATTCGTAATGCATCTAATTCAACATTTAAATGTTGAATTAGTGTGTGTTGTAATTCTTTTGCTTCAGTAGCATATTGTGTTTTCTTTTCTACATAAATACGTCGTACTTGTACCATAATTGCCTCCTTATATTAATCCAATATCATGACGGTAATATTTGCCAACAAAATCAATAGTTTCTGCTTTTTTATAAACTTTCTCACGAACTTCTTCTAATGAAGAACCAGTTGCTAAAATATTTAAAACACGGCCTCCATTTGTTACTAATTTACCATTATCCATATTTGTTCCAGCATGGAATATAATTGTATCTTGGTCATCTTGGTAATTTGTGATTTCAATACCTTTTTGATAATCACCAGGATATCCTCCACTTGATAATACTAAACAAGCAACATGTTCATTTGACCATTTCACTTCTACTTCATCTAATGTTTTGTTTGCACACGCAACCATTATATCATATAAATCACTTTCTAAACGCATTAAAATTGATTGTGTTTCAGGATCTCCAAAACGAACATTAAATTCTAATACTTTTGCTTCATTATTTTCAATCATTAACCCTATAAAAATAACTCCACGATAATCCATATTATCATCCACTAATCCTTGCATAAAAGGATCTAACACAGTTTCTTTAATAACTTCATCCATACTATCTGGTAAAAAAGGATTAGGAGAAACAGTCCCCATACCTCCTGTATTTGGACCCATATTTCCATCAAAAATTTGTTTATGATCTTTTGAACTTACCATTGGTACAATTGTTTTTCCATCAACAAAACATAATAAAGAACACTCAAAACCAGTTAAAAACTCTTCTAATACTACTTTTGAACCTGCTCCATCTAAAATACCATCTATTAACATCTCTTTTAATGTTACAATAGCGTCTTCTTTGTTTTCAACAATAACTACCCCTTTACCAGCAGCTAAACCATCTGCTTTAATAACTAATGGATAACTATAGTTATCTAATGCTTTGATAGCATGATCATAATCAGTTACTTCATCATACTTAGCAGTAGGAATATGGTGACGAATCATAAAATCTTTTGAAAAAGCTTTACTTCCTTCTAAAGTAGCAGCATGTTGTGTTGGTCCAAAAGCAACTAAGTTATTTGCTTCTAATAAATCTGCTAACCCATTACATAATGGTACCTCTGGTCCAATTACTGTTAAATCAATTTTATGTTTTAAAGCAAAATCTAGAATAAATTGATTATCTTCTACTGATCCTGGTACACATGTTCCCATACTACTAATCCCAGGGTTACCTGGAATAGCATATATTTCATTTACTTTTTGACTTTGGTTTAATTTATAAGCAATCGCATGTTCACGACCACCACTTCCAATTATTAATACTTTCATCGTTTTTCTCCTAATGTCTAAAATGACGATATCCTGTAAACACCATTGGTAAATCATGTTCATTACAATAATCAATAGAATCTTGATCACGAACAGAACCACCTGGTTGAATAATAGCACTAACTCCTGCTTCATGTGCTACTTTAGCACAATCATTGAATGGGAAGAAGGCATCACTTGCAAGTACTGAATTTGTAAAGTCTTTATCTGGATTGTTATGGATTGCATTTTCTAAAGCCCAAATACGTGATGTTTGACCACCACCAATCGCTAATGTTACACCATCTTTTACAATACAAATAGCATTTGATTTAACAAATTTAACAACACGCATACCAAATTCCATATCACTTAATTGTGCTTCATTTGGTTCTTTATTTGTTACAACATTCATTTCTTGAATCATTTGATCATTAATATCTTGAACTAATACTTTTCCTTCTAAATACTTAATATCATATTTTGCTTCACGTACTGATAAATCTTTTAATTTTAAAATACGTAAATTTTTCTTTTTCTTTAATACTTCTAACCCTGCTTCACTAAAGCTAGGTGCTGCAACGATTTCTAAGAATGTTTTATTCATTTCGATTGCTGTTGCTTCGTCTATTTCATAATTTACAGCTACAATACCACCAAAGATAGATTGAGGATCTGCATTATACGCTTTCATATAAGAATCATAACCTGTTTTATCAATAGCTACACCACAAGGTGTAGAATGTTTAATTGCTGCTGTTACTACTTGTCCATCAAACTCACGAACCAAAGCAACTGCCCCATATAAATCATTTACATTATTAAAAGAAATTTCTTTTCCATGTAATTGATCATAATCTAATAAAGTATGTTGTACAAAAGGATCTACATAATTACTAGCATTTTGATGAGAGTTTTCACCATAACGCAAAGAGTCTGTTTTCTTTAATGTTAAGTTTAATGTTTCAGGATAGCTATCTCCTACAACACCTGCAAAATAACGAGAAATAATAGCATCATAACTACCAGTAGCACTAAATGCTTTATAAGCTAAATTTAAACGGAATTCATAAGTATCTTTACTATCTTTTAGAACTTCTATTACATCATTGTAATCACTTGGATCCGTTACAATTAATACATCTTTAAAGTTTTTTGCAGCCGAACGAATCATTGAAGGTCCACCAATATCAATATTTTCAATCATATCTTCCATCGGTTTACCAGCTTTTAAAGCTTTTTCAAACTCATATAAATTAACACACACTAAATCAATTGCTTCAATCCCATGTTCTTTCACCGTTTCAACATGACTAGCAAGATCACGACGATACAACAATCCCCCATGAATTAATGGGTGTAATGTTTTTACACGACCATCTAACATTTCTGGAAAATTGGTTACTTCATCAATTGATTTACAAGCAATCCCATGTTCTACTAATTGAGCCATAGTTCCTCCAGTAGAAATAATTTCAAAATCTAAAGCAACTAACTCCTTAGCAAACTCAACAATTCCTGCTTTATTAGTAACACTAATTAACGCTCTTTTCATAAAATAGTTACCCTTTCTTGATGCACTTTTAATTTATCTTCACAAAATAACTTAATTGCTTTTGGCAAAATACGATGTTCTATTTCTAATACTCTTTCTTGAATATCACTAGCATATTTTAAATCACCTATTTGACATACTTCTTGGATAATAATTGGTCCCCCATCCACTACTTCACTAACAAAATGAACAGTAGCTCCAGTTACCTTCACACCTCTTTGTAAAGCCATTTCATGAACATGGATTCCATAAGCCCCATGTCCACAAAAACTAGGTATTAAAGAAGGATGAATATTAATAATACGATTAGGAAAAGCACTAATAAACTCATCACTTAAAATAGCTAAATAACCAGCCAAAACCACTAAATCAATTTCTCTTTCTTGCAATAATGCAATTAATGCTTGATCATCTTTACTAATATGTACTGCTTCAATATTGGCATCCATCGCTCTTTGTAAGCCATATGCATTTTTACGGTTAGAAACAACTAACGTCACTTCTCCATTCATAGTATCCATATTATCAATGATAGATTGTAAATTACTTCCACCACCTGATACTAAAACCGCAATTTTTTTTACCATTTTAATACAACCTCACCACTATCACTAACATTACCAATAACATAAGCTGCTTCATCAATATCTTTTAATAAAGATAGTACGGTATCAACATCTTCAGGTTCCACGGCTAACACAAATCCCATCCCCATATTAAATACGTTATACATTTCTTTTGCTTCAATATTTCCTTTTTCTTGAATTAAATCAAAAATAGCAGGTCTTGGGAAACTAGTTACATCAATTTCTACTCCTAAACCTTCTTTTAACATTCTTGGAAGATTTTCATAGAAACCACCACCTGTAATATGAGACATTCCTTTAATAGCAACATTATTAGTAAGTAAATGTTTAATCGCTTTTACATATATTTTTGTAGGAGTTAATAGTTCTTCTCCTAATGTTTTATTAAATTGAGGATAAAATTCTTTTGTATCCAATTTAGCATCTTTTAATAATACTTTACGAATTAAAGAAAATCCATTAGAATGACATCCACTAGAAGGTAACCCTACTAACACTTGTCCACTAGCAATAGCTTGTCCATCTAATAATTTACTTTTTTCAACAGCACCAACACAGAATCCAGCAATATCATAATGATTTTCACTATACATATCTGGCATTTCTGCAGTTTCACCACCAATTAAAGCACATTCACTTTGAACACATCCATCAGCAACACCTTTTACTAATTGTTCGATCTTTTCTGGATGATTTTTACCTACTGCTAAATAATCTAAGAAATAAATTGGCATTGCTCCTTGTACTAAAACATCATTCACACACATAGCAACTGCATCAATACCAATTGTATCATGTTTATCTACATCAAATGCCAGCATTAATTTAGTACCAACACCATCTGTTCCTGAAACCAATACTGGTTCTTTTAAACCTAATACACTTAAATCAAACATTCCTCCAAAAGCACCAATTGAATCTACTGCTCCTTTGATCTTTGTTCTTGCAACATGTGATTTAATTAATCTTACTGATTCATATCCTGCTTCTAAATCTACACCGGCTTCTCTATATTTATCACTCATTATTTTTCTCCTATTTTTGCATTCTAGCTAATACTGCTTTATAAGTTTCAATTAAATCTCCAATATCTTGTCTAAATACATCTTTGTCATATTTTTGGTTTGTTTCTACATCCCATAAACGACATGAATCTGGTGAAATTTCATCAGCTAATAGAATTTCTCCATCTTCTGTTTTTCCAAATTCAATTTTAAAATCTACTAATTTTAAATTTAATTCTAAGAAGAATGCTTTTAATAATTCATTGATTTTTAATGTTTCTTGACGAATAAATGCGATTTCTTCACGACTAGCAAGACCCATTGCAATAGCATGATCATCATTGATTAATGGATCACCATAATCATCATTTTTATAACTCATTTCAAAAATTGGTTGTTCTAATACAACCCCTTCAGGAGCACCTAATCTTTTACAAAAAGAACCTGTAGTAATGTTACGAATAATTACTTCTAATGCAAAGATTTCTACTTTTTTAACTAAAACATCTCTTTCATTTATTTTTTCAATTAAATGTGTTTTGACACCAGCTTCTTCTAACATATCAAAGATAATACAAGAAATAGTATTATTTAAAACACCTTTTCCTTGAAATTGATCATGTTTTACACCATTTCCAGCAGTAGCATCATCTTTATTATGAATAATATATTCATCTGCTTTATCTGTTGCATAAACTTGTTTTGCTTTTCCTTCGTATAATAATTCTGCCATTTTTCCGTCCTCTTTCTTATTTATATTCTTCCATTAATTTTTCATTTGCTGCTAAACAACTATTTGTCATCGCTGTTTTATAATCTATTAGGGCTGCTTTTAAATTATCATGTTTTATTGCCATCATTTGCATTGCTAAAATTCCAGCATTCATACTTCCATCAATAGCTACTGTAGCAACAGGGATTCCTGCCGGCATTTGTACGATTGATAATAATGCATCCATTCCATCTAACGCTGATCCTTTAATAGGAACACCAATTACTGGAGAGGTAGTCATAGCTGCAATGACACCTGGTAAATGTGCTGCTTTTCCGGCTGCTGCAATAATTACTTCTGTACCATTTGTTTTTGTATCTTCAATAAAACTAGCTAATGCATCATGAGCACGGTGTGCTGATAATGCTCTCACATCTACTTGAATATCATATTTCTTTAAAAAGTCAATCATATCTACTAATTTTACTAAATCACTTGTTGATCCCATTACTACTGCTACTCTCATTTATTTATCCGTCCTTTTCTTAAAATAATCCTGTAATTTTTCCATTTTTATCAATATCCATATGATTTGCTGCTGGTACTTTTGGTAATCCTGGCATACGCATAATGCTTCCAGAAATAGCTACTAAGAATCCCGCTCCAGCACTTGGTAATAAATCATTAATATGGATTGTAAAGTCTGTTGGTCGACCTAATAATGTAGGTTGATCTGACAAGGAATATTGTGTTTTAGCAACACAGATAGGTAATTCTCCTAATCCTTGTTCACTATATTGTTTCATCTTATTGATTACTTTTCTTTCAAAAGTAACACCACTAGCACCATAAATTTCTTTTGCTATTGTTTCTATCTTTGATTGAATAGAAGTATTTAATTCATATAATGGTTTGAAGTTAGGTTCTTTTGTTTCTAAAATAGCTAATAATTTTTCAGCTAAATCAATTCCCCCATCAGCTCCTTGTGCCCAAACATTTGAAATTGCTACTTCCACATTTAGTTTCTTACAAATATCAAATAATAATTGTAATTCTGCTTGACTATCAGTAGGAAAAGCATTGATAGCTACAATACTTGGTAAACCAAATTTTGTAATATTTTCAATATGTTTTTCTAAATTTTCTATTCCTTTTTCCAAAGCTTCTAGGTTTTCTACTGCTAAATCAGCTTTCGCAACCCCACCATGCATTTTTAAAGCACGAACAGTTGCAACAACAACTACTGCATCTGGATTTAAACCAGCTTGACGACATTTAATATCTAAGAACTTTTCTGCTCCTAAATCTGCTCCAAACCCGGCTTCTGTAATTGCATAATCACCTAATTTTAAAGCTAGTTTTGTAGCCATTACTGAGTTACATCCATGGGCAATATTTGCGAATGGTCCCCCATGCACAAATACGGGAGCATTATCTAAGGTTTGAACAATATTAGGTTTAATCGCATCCTTTAATAACATCGTTACTGCACCTGTTGCATGAATATCTTCTACAGTTACTGGCTGTCCACTTGTATTATAAGCAACAATCATTCTTGCTGCTCTTTCTTTTAAATCTTCCATATCACTAGCAAGACATAAAATAGCCATTACTTCACTTGCTACTGTAATATCAAATCCATCTTCTCTAGGAACACCATTTAATCTTCCTCCTAGTCCAATTGTAATTTGACGTAAAGCACGGTCATTTAAGTCTACTACACGTTTCCATGTAATGTTACGAACATCAATTTGTAATAGATTTCCTTGTTGAATAGAGTTATCTAACATGGCAGCAATTAAATTATTAGCTGCACTAATTGCATGGATATCTCCTGTAAAGTGTAAATTTATATCTTCCATCGGTACAACTTGAGCATATCCACCACCGGCAGCACCACCCTTTATTCCAAAACATGGTCCTAGTGATGGTTCACGCATTGCTGCAATGGAGTTTTTACCCATCTTACATAATGCTTGGTGTAAACCAATCATGGTTGTTGTTTTCCCTTCACCTGCTGGAGTTGGGTTAATAGCTGTTACTAAAATAAGCTTTCCATCTGGATTACCCTCTACTCTTTGTAACGTGTCTAATGAAATCTTTGCTTTATATTTACCATATAACTCAAGATCATCAAATTCTAAACCGATTCTTTTTGCAACATCACTAATTGGTTGCATTGCTGCACTTTGTGCAATTTCTACATCTGTTAACATAAATTCATCCTTTCTCTTATTCTTTTTAACTAAGAAAATACACTATATTTATACCATATATAATCGATATTTTCATTAGATTAAAAAGTAATCTTATCAAAAAAACAAAAAAGAGCCTGATCATCCGGACTCTTGCCCAGACGGTCGGCTCACTATGATTATACTCCCTGTGGTCAATTCCACTTCCGTCAGTTGTATAACTACAAAGATAATACCATTTCCCCTATATTTTGACAACCTTTTTTCATCAAGTACTGTCTGTTTTTTAGATGAAAGCGGATACCCAATTCAATAGCATAAAAAGAACATATTTTAAAACAAATCAATTTTTCAACATTCAAAAAGAAAAGATTAGCCTTTCCTAATTAGCTATGTTATTATTTAAAAACGGAGGAATAACTATGAAAAAAACAATCGTTATTTATCAATCAAAATATGGTTATACAAAAAAATATGCTTATATGTTAGGCGAACTACTAGACTGTCCTGTATATAACCGAAAAAGAATTCAAAGTGATGAATTATTAGAATATGATTGTATCATTTATGGTGGTCCTATTTATGTAGGTGGTGTTAGTGGAATTGATGTCATTGATCGATACCCTGATATTTTCAAAAAGAAACAAACCATTGTTTTTACTTGTGGACTTACAGACCCTAGCTTACCCGAAACAGTTGCCCATCGCAACGATCACATGAAACAACAGTTAACTAAAGAATCTTATCAAGCTATTAAAATATTTCATCTTCATGGCGGTATTAACCACAAAAAATTACCATTAGCACATCGTCTCGTATTATTATTAATTCATCATTTACACATTAAAGATGATATTTCATCTTTAGATATTGGTGAAAAAGAAATTATGAACGCTTATGGTAAAATAGTTGATTTTACATCCAAAGAAGCATTATATCCAATTGTAGAGTATATAAAAAAGGACGTTTAAACGTCCTTTTGCATTGCTTTTAAAAACTCTTTAATACCCATTAATGTTTCATCACTAACAATATGTTCCATCTTACAAGCATCTTCTTCAGCAATCTCAGCTGTTACTTTCGCTGTAGCAATCAAGAACTGAGTTAATATATAATGCTTTTCCAAAATATTATTAGCCTTATTATAACCTTTTTCACTTAGTGAAATATGACCACTTTCATCTATTAAAATATATCCTTCTTTTTTTAAAATACCTACTCCACGACTTACACTTGGTTTACTGAATTCTAAATGACGTGCTATATCAATAGAGCGAACATATTCGTTCTTTTTTTGCAATAATAATATTGTTTCTAAATACATTTCCCCTGATTCGTACATAAGCCACCTCCACTTCTTATATAATAACTTATTTTTTTATTTTTTTCCATGAATATGATGAAAATAAATAAAAAAAAGATAGCAAGCTATCCTTTTTAAAAATTATTTATTAATGTTATAAAATGCTTCTAATCCTTGATATTCAGCAATATCAGAAGTTCCACGACCATTTAAATCATCATGGATTCTAAGTAATCTGTTGTATTTTGCAATACGATCAGTTCTTGACATAGAACCAGTTTTGATTTGACCAGCGTTTAATCCTACAGCGATATCAGCGATTGTAGCATCTTCAGTTTCTCCAGATCTATGAGAGATTACACATGTGTAACCAGCTTTTTTAGCCATTTCAATAGCATCAAAAGTTTCTGTTAAACTTCCTACTTGGTTTACTTTGATTAAGATTGAGTTAGCGATACCTTTTTCGATACCTTCTTTTAAGATTGCAGGGTTAGTTACAAATAAGTCATCTCCTACTAATTGTACTTTATCTCCTAAACGGTCCGTTAATACTTTCCATCCGTCCCAGTCTCTTTCACCTAATCCATCTTCAATAGAAATGATTGGGTATTTTTCACACCACTCTGCATACATATCGATCATTTCTTCTGTTGTTTTAGAACCTTGACCTGATTTTACTAAATCATATGTACCTGTTTCATGGTTATGGAATTCACTAGCAGCAACGTCCATAGCAATCATCATATCTTTACCTGGAACATATCCAGCAGCAGTCATCGCATCAACGATTAATTGTAAAGGTTCTTCATTTCCATCTTTACATGAAGGAGCAAAACCACCTTCATCTCCAACGTTAGTGTTATAACCTTTATCTTTTAATACTTTTCTTAAAGCATGGAAAGTTTCTGCTCCCATTCTTAATGCTTCTTTAATATCTTTAGCTCCAACTGGCATAATCATAAATTCTTGGAAGTCTACAGTAGAGTCAGCATGTGATCCACCATTTACTACGTTCATCATTGGAACTGGTAAAGTTTTTCCATTAAATCCACCAAAATATTTATATAATGGCATACCATAGAAATCAGCAGCAGCATATGCTACAGCCATAGAAACACCTAAAATAGCGTTAGCTCCTAAGTTTGATTTTCCAGCAGTACCATCTAAAGCAATGATTGTGCTATCAATTAAATTTTGGTTAGTTGCATCTAACCCGATGATAGCAGGTGCAATTATTTCGTTTACGTTAGCTACGGCTTTTAAAACACCTTTACCTAAAAAACGAGTGTTATCTTCATCTCTTAATTCTAATGCTTCTCTTTCTCCTGTACTAGCTCCACTAGGAACCATCGCACGCCCATAAGCACCAGATTGTGTAGTAACTTCTACTTCAATCGTTGGATTTCCTCTTGAATCAATTACTTCTCTTGCAAATACATCAATAATAAGTGACATTTTTCTTCCTCCTATAACTAAGTCTTAACATCTTTTATTACAAAAACCATGATATCATATAGGAATAATATGTACAAGCGATTTTATATTATTTCGCAATGAAAACGTTATCATCTTTCGACAAACTAACCTATATTTCATTGACTTTAAGCGACCTTTATTCTATACTTTACTCGAGTGGTTTAGGGCCACTTCAAATTTAAATTAAGGAAAAAGAGAAGGGAGTTTAAAAGACATGATTTATTCACACGAAGTAGAACAAATGTGTAGCGTTAAAGTTGGTGCTTCACATGGTTGTGCTCCAATTCCTCAAGAAGGAAATTGGGTACATTCTAAAGAAATCAAAGATATTTCTGGTTTAACACATGGTATTGGTTGGTGTGCTCCTCAACAAGGTGCTTGTAAATTAACATTAAATGTTAAAGAAGGTATTGTTGAAGAAGCATTGATTGAAACAATTGGTTGTTCAGGTATGACTCACTCTGCAGCTATGGCTTCAGAAGCATTAGTAGGAAAAACTATATTAGAAGGGTTAAATACTGACTTAGTATGTGACGCTATCAATACAGCAATGAGAGAACTGTTCTTGCAAATAGTTTATGGTCGTTCTCAATCAGCATTCTCTGAAGGTGGTTTACCTATCGGGGCTGGATTAGAAGACTTAGGTAAAGGTTTAAGAAGTATGACTGGTACTGCTTATTCAACAAAAGCAAAAGGACCTCGTTATTTAGAATTAACAGAAGGTTATATTAATAGAATCGCTTTAGATAAAAATGATGAAATCATTGGATATGAGTTTATTAACTTAGGTAGAATGATGGATATGGTTAAAGCTGGAAAAGATGCTGTTACAGCAATGAGTGAAGCTACTGGAACTTATGGTAGATTTACTGAAGCTGTGAAATACATCGATCCAAGAAAAGAATAATTGGGAGGGATACGAAGATGGCATTATTTGAAAGTTATGATAGAAGAATAAACCAAATCAACGCAGTATTAGCTAGCTATGGTATTGGTTCAATCGAAGAAGCAAAAGAAATTTGTGATGCAAAAGGTATTGATGTTTACGAAATCGTAAAATCAACACAACCTATTTGTTTTGAAAATGCATGTTGGGCTTACATTGTAGGTGCTGCTATTGCAATTAAAAAAGGTGATGTAAAAGCAGTTGATGCTGCTAAAACTTTAGGTGAAGGGCTTCAAGCATTCTGTATTGCAGGATCTGTTGCAGATGATCGTAAAGTAGGTATTGGACATGGTAATTTAGGTTCTATGTTATTAAATGAAGAAACTGCATGTTTTGCTTTCTTAGCAGGACATGAATCTTTCGCTGCTGCTGAAGGTGCAATTAAAATTGCTGAAAAAGCAAACAAAGTTAGAAACACTGATTTACGTGTTATCTTAAATGGTTTAGGAAAAGATGCAGCTAAAATTATTTCAAGAATTAACGGATTCACTTATGTAGAAACTCAATTTGATTATTATACAGGTGAAGTAAAAGTATTATCAACTACTGCTTATTCAGATGGTCCAAGAGCAAAAGTTAACTGCTATGGTGCTGATGATGTAAGAGAAGGTGTTGCAATCATGCACAAAGAAGGTGTAGACGTATCAATTACTGGTAACTCTACTAACCCTACTCGTTTCCAACATCCAGTTGCTGGTACATACAAAAAAGAATGTATTGAACAATCTAAAAAATATTTCTCAGTTGCTTCAGGTGGTGGTACTGGACGTACATTACACCCTGACAACATGGCTGCTGGTCCTGCTTCATATGGTATGACTGACACTATGGGACGTATGCATTCAGATGCTCAATTCGCTGGTTCTTCATCAGTTCCTGCTCACGTAGAAATGATGGGATTAATCGGTATGGGTAATAACCCAATGGTAGGTGCTACAGTTGCTGTTGCAGTTGCTATTGAAGAAGCTTTTAAATAAAAAACGAAACCTTGATAACCTCAAGGTTTTTTTGTTTCCAAAGTTTTTCATTTTATGATAAAATTGTAAAAGATTATTAGAAAAGAGATAAATATGGATAACGAACAAAAAACACACAAAAGAAGAGTACGTTATAAAGGTACTCACCCTACTAAGTTTCATGAAAAGTATAAAGAACACAACCCTGATAAATACAAAGATGATATAGAAAAAATAATAAAAAAAGGAAATACTCCTGCTGGTATGCATATTTCAATATGTGTTCAAGAAATTATTGATTTTTTAGAAATAAAACCTGGTCAAATAGGATTAGATGCTACTTTAGGTTATGGTGGTCATACTTCTAAAATGTTAGAACAATTACAAGGAACTGGTCATGTTTATGGATTAGATATTGATCCTATTGAAATAGAAAAAACAAAAGCTAGATTATTAGAAAAAGGTTTTGATGAAACTATTTTTAGTGCTATTCATACTAATTTTAAAAATATAGATCATGTAGCTAGAGAATATGGACCTTTTGATTTTATTTTAGCAGACTTAGGTGTATCATCCATGCAAATAGATGACCCTAGTCGTGGTTTTTCTTTTAAAAGAGAAAGTCCGTTAGATTTGAGATTAAACCCTAATCAAGGTATTCCTGCTAGTGAAAGATTAACTCAAATGACATATAATGAATTAAGAGATATTTTAGAATCTTATAGCGACGAGCCTTATGCTAGTCCTATTGCAAAAGCAATTATGAAAAATATAAATCAAGGTAATACGATAGATACTACTACTAAATTAAAAGTAATTATAGAAGAAATTATTGAAAATGATAAAGCTGTTCCCTTTAAACAAAGAGAAATCACAATTAAAAAAACATGTCAAAGAACTTTCCAAGCATTACGCATGGATGTAAATAATGAATATGATGTTTTATATGATTTCTTAGAAAAATTACCAGAAGCCCTAAAAAGCGGTGGTCGTGTAGCTATTTTAACATTTCATTCAGGAGAAGATCGTTTGGTCAAAAAAGCTTTTAAAGAATTAAAAAATCTAGGTATTTATAGCGATGTAACAAGAGATGTAATTCGCCCTTCTAAAGAAGAATGTTTCCAAAATCCTCGTGCTACTTCTACTAAAATGCGTTGGGCTATTAAAGCTTAACGGATATAAAATAGTTTTGTAAGATTATTCATTGATCATCAACATATAATAAAAAACAGTTTCAATATTAGTATTCACTAATGTTAAAACTGTTTTTAAGTACTTATTTCAATCACCTTTAATGTTGGGTTATAATAACTTTTTATAAAAATATGTGGTTCCCCATTTTGTTCATACAACAAATTATCAATTCTAATAATAGGGGTACCTATTTTTAATTTTAACAAAGTTGCATACTGAGTAGGAACTAGTATTGGTACAAATATTTGTTTTGTACGTACTGTAGCAATAAGATGATCTAAATCAAGAAACTTAGATAATTGTCCTAGTTGTTCATCAGAAATATTTTTTCTAGGAACAAATATCTCTTCTACACAAATAGGTTTTCCTTGTGTTTTGACTAACCTTACTAAACGCAAGAAATATTCACTGTGTGTCATTTCTAGATTTTTTAAAACATCTTCTTCCCCATCTGATTTAATATCAAAATATAATATTTTAAATGTTGACTGATCACTAACATCATCTAAAATGATTGGTTTCGTGTTTTTATGCATTTTTTCATCTGCAACAAATGTACCTTTATTACCATCTCGATACAAAACCCCATCTCCACATAACTCTTCAATAGCCTTGCGAACCGTCATGCGGCTCGCACCTAATAGAGAGGAAATCTCTCTTTCGCTAGCTATTGGTGTATTGGGCTCTTTATCAGCAATATCCTCTAGGATGCTTTGCTTAATTTGTAAATATTTTGGTCTATCCATAAACTATATTCTATAGTTTATTCATGAAAGCAAATGGACGCCATGGTTCAATATAATCCAATAACATGATTTCATGTTCTGGAACTCGTCCAATTACATTCTTTTTCCCATCATTTGGCATATCTTTTAAAATGATATGTAACTCCCCTTTGTAACGAGCATACTCATTATTTACAATAACAATATCTCCTCGTTTTAACTCTCTCGTATTTTCAGGTTTTACATCTTCATTAGCATATGTCACACGAGGGAATGTACTTCTTGCCATATATTCACTCATATCACCACGTACATAATGTGCATGTTCAAAAATAATTTTTCTTTCTGATTCTTGTAATTCTTTTTCATAAGCAATATCAAATGTTAAAACACCTGGTGTAATTTGAGCAATAGATTTCAACTCTTCTTCACTAGGATAGCAATTTGCAATAATAACATCATCAATCATACGAGTTGCAAACAAATGACGAACTTGTACATCCATTGGTAAATTACGATGTTCTTCTAATGTACATAATCCTTCATTCACTGGCCAAGGACCATAAGAACCTTCTACTTGAGAAGATACAAACGCAGCTATTTTTAAATTATAGCTTTTAATTTCTTCATTACATTTATTAAAATGTTTTAAGCTAAGTCCTGTATATCTTTGTGGATAGAAATTATGACAAGTAATAATAGCATCTGGATTTGGATAATGAGAAACAATATTTGCAATATACTTATTTCCAAAACTTGCATTAATCTCAATTTTAAATCCTTCTTTATTACAACTCATCAATGATTCTTTTAATCCATCAAATCCTTCATCCAAACGAATTCCATCAACACCGATTTCTGTAAAGAATGAAAGGTTTGTATAAGTGATGCCTAATTTTTCAAATACAAATGGCGCAACATCTAAAATAACTTCCATCCCATTAGCATGAGCATGAGCTACTAGTTGTTTATATTGTGCTTGTATTTCTTCTTTTGATTGTTCAGCACTTAATAAACAACCAAAAATTCTTTTTACACCATACTTTGCAGCAAGTGTAATATAATCTAAATCTTTTTGTAATGAACTGTGTTCTGGATAAATAGAAATCCCTAATCTTGCCATTGTTTTCTCCTATTCTTCTTCCGTTTTTCTTTTTTCAATTATATGATTTTCAATATTAATTAATACTTGATTAATTCTTCTCTTTGTCTTACGAGAAAAAGCAAAAGACATTAATTTAAAATTTAACATTGTAAACTTCGATTTTGTTTGAAAATCTTCTGCATACGTTAAATCAATTTGGCATTCTCCTGATTGTTCATAAATATATGATAAATAGTTTATCCCAGAACCTCCTGTAAAAGAAGCTCGATAACTACCTGAAACAACTTCTAAAAGCTCCGTAGTTACACCTAGTGGTTTCCCCATCTTATTAGGTATTGATTTACGATATTGATAACCATTCACTATTTCTTGTGTTGTTGGTTCTTTTTCAGTACAATTGAGAACATCTGTTTTGATCATTTCAATTATGAAATCATCAAACTCACTGACGCTAACTGCTAAAGTACGTTTTATTTCCATATTATTTTCCTTTGCCTCTCCACAATTTGTAAGCTCCAAACCCTGCTACAACACAACCACTGATAACAACTAAAATAGGACTTGTTGCTTGATAACTTAGTACAATTAATACACATCCAAAACTAATTAAAAACAAATACCACTGACTCATAATATCACCTATACACTTTCCCTGTAGTATAAACAAAAACTAATTCTATTTATACTGCATATATCATTATTTTATCCTATTTTATGTTTAATAGCTACCACATAATTTAACTTAATTCAAAATATAAATAGGAAGAACATCATATGTTCTTCCTATTAATGTTCTATAGTAAATCTATCGATTTTGACTATTCGTTATCCATTTTGTTAGCTACTAATACAAATGCTCCCCAGATTACTACAGCGATAACTAAGTTAACTGCTGCAAGTAAAGCTGCTGCAAATGAACCACCAGTTGCTAAGAATGCATATAATACTGGAGGAATAACCCAAGGTACTACTACATGTACGAAAGGAACTAATCCTGCTGCAGTTGCTGCATAAGCGATGATTGTTAATACGATTGGTACTAACATCCAAGGAATGAAGTAGATTGGGTTAAGCACGATTGGCATACCGAATACTACTGGTTCATTGATGTTGAATACACCCATTGGTGCTGACATAGTAGCTACTGCTCTAGAATCTGCACGTTTTGAGAAAATGAAGATTGCGATGATTAAAGCGATTGTACATCCAGCTCCACCCATCCATACATAAGCATCGAAACTACCACGAACCCATACATATTGCATAACTTCTCCAGCTGAAGCAGCTGCTTCATTTGCTAATGTAGCTGATAAGTAAGTACCATCTAATAATGCTCCTAATACGTTAGTTCCGTGAATTCCGAAGAACCAGAATAATTGTACTGCGATTACTACGATTAATACTGCACCAATTCCTTGAGAAAGATTTAAGAAAGGTGTTTGAATATATGTTGCAACTAAATCACCGATAGCTTGACCACCCATGAAAGTAGATACTAAGTAACCAGCTAAACCAGCTACATAAATAGCGATTGTTCCAGGAATGATTGAAGCAAATGCGTTAGAAACTGCAGGTGGTACTGAATCCGGCATTTTAATAGTAACGTTTGCGATCATTAATTTTGCATAAATGATTGAAGTAACTAAACCTACGATTAATGCAGTGAATAAACCATTTGCATTTAAGTAAGCCCAGCTTAATCCACCCCAAGTTTCACCTACGACTTGAGGAGTAATAGTAATGAATGCTGAAGTAGCAATTAAACCACCAGCTAATTCATTTACACCATAAACTTTAGATACTTGATATCCTAAAGCAAAGATAAATACAAGTGAGATTACTGCTAAAGTTCCCCACCATACTAAACCATTAATTCCGATTAGCCATGCAAACATCTCTGCAATACCAGCATCAGGAATATAAGTAGTTGGTAAATCTCTAACAAATACGTTTAATAATGTTGCAATAGCACCTGCCATAGTAACAGGCATGATAGCGATGAATGCATCACGAACTGCAACTAAATGTTTTTGAGAACTTATCTTCGTAGCTAATGGTACGAAATGTTCTTCCATAAAGTTTGAAAATTTTTCCATGTTATCCTCCTTTTAGATTATCGAAAGATACTAACTTACTGTCTGTTTGTTTTCCCGCTTTTTCCTTTTCATTTATCTCGCAATTCTCTTTGCTAAATAAAAAGTAGACAGTTACAACACTTTTACTGTTCCCTTATCGTGTTATAACAGTTTAGTTGTTTCGATTATCCGGTGGTATATACCACCTATGACTAAAATATACCACCCTTTGCATCAAAATACAAGCGTTTTCATAAAAAAAAAACAACTTTTTAATAAAAAGTATGGTATTTTTAGACAAAAAGGGTGTATTTCAATATCATTGTCCATTTTTATCCCATAATTTCAAACCTTTTATATAACGTGGTATAAACCACGATAAAAAAAGAGCCTTTTGGCTCTATATGATTTGGAATATGTAAAACTTTAAATAAGATGTTTCTTCCATTGTCCATAAAATAGGATGATCGTGATTTTGTTGTGTAACAGATACTTGTTTTAAAGTAACTTGACATTCTTTAGCCGCTTCTCGTAACATTTTTTCAAAATTATCCGTTTCCATAAAACGAGAACAACTACACGTAATTAAATAACCACCCCTACCTAACAACTTCATTGCTTGCATATTAATACGTTTATAACCATTATATGCATTCATAACAGTAGATCTAGATTTAGTAAAAGCAGGAGGATCTAAAACAATAATGTCATATTTTCCAACTGGACATTCATCTAAATATTTAAAGACATCCGCTTTTGTAAATTTGATTTTCTTTTCTAAATTATTTAATACCGCATTTTGATATCCTTGGTTTAATGCAGTTTGTGAAACATCTACAGATTCAACATAACTAGCTTGTCCATAAGCTGCATTTAATGCAAATCCACCGGTATGACTAAAACAATCTAATACACGTTTCCCTTTTGACATTTTACGTAATAAAACACGATTTTCTTTTTGATCTAAGAAATATCCTGTTTTCTGTCCATTTTCAACATCTACATGTAATTGAATACCATTTTCATTAATAATAGTAGTTGTTGGCATAGTTACATTGTTCCAATAACCTTTTTCTAAAGCAAGTCCTTCTTTTGCACGTACTTTAATATCGTTTCTTTCATAGATACCATCAATTTCTTGACCATCTTCTCTTAAAACCTCAAGTAAGGCGTTATAGATCATTTCTTTTCTAATATCAAGCCCATAGGAACTTATTTGTGCTACTAGTATATTATTATATCGATCCACTACTAAGCCAGGTAAATCATCTGCTTCACCAAAGATAATACGACAATTCGTAATATTTTCTCCTTCTAGTGTTTTTCTAAAATTATATGCAAACTGAATTCTTTCTTTAAAGAATGTTTCATCAAAAGTATCCAACTTATTTTTAGATAAGATACGTACCGTAATATGACTATCCAAAGAAACATATCCTGTACCCATATAACTTCCTTGTTTAGTTTCAATATCTACTAATGCCCCATTTTCTAATGTATCATCCATTGATTCAGCATTATTTCGATACATCCACATTTGTCCATTCTCTAACCATTTAATACCTTCATCACTAATTATTACTTTTGGAATATTTCTTTTCATTTTCTACCTCACTATGTTTTATTTACCACTTATACTACCTTAATTTAAAAGACATATCAATTATTTAATCTTTAAGAAGCATGATATTTGATTTTGCAACCGCTATAACGCCTTGACTTTCTTTTATTTGTGCAAATTTATCTTTTGATACTTCCATTACAAAAGATAATTCTCCACCTCTAGGAACAATCGTTAAAAGGTAACTAAACAATCTTTCCGTAACATCTTGAATATGAAAATGAAAAGTAACAATCGAATCATCTTCTATATCACTAGCATCGATATAATAGAAGTCATTTGCACGAATCCCCACATAACGAAACAATCGTGAAGTAGGATAATGGAATCGAAGATTTAATTGTTCTATTACGATAAATTCCCCATCTAATCTAGCAGGATATAGATTTTGACATCCTGTTAGTATCGCACTATCATAGGTTTGTGGATTTAAAAACAATTCATGTTTTTCTTTCATAGCAAGATTTGATCCATTTGTAATAACAGAAACCTTATGACTAAGTCGATATACTTCATCTCGATTATGAGAAACAAATAGAACAGTCTTTCCATATTCTTCTAATGTTTGGAATAGCTCTTTTTCTAACTTATATTTTAAGAAACTATCTAATGCTGAAAATGGTTCATCTAACAAGATAATAGTAGGACATGTAACAATCATACGAGCAAGTGCACAACGTTGTTTCTGTCCACCAGACAATTGATCAGGATATTGATGTTGTTGGCGTGTAAGTTGATAATCTTCTAATACTTGGTCTAGTGTTTTGTGACAAGTTGGTTGATAAGCAATTGCTATATTTTGACGAACCGTCATATTAGGAAATAATGCATAGTCTTGAAACAACAAACCCACGTGACGTTCTTGTGGTGATAAATCGATTTTTTTCTCACTATCAAAGTATATACAATCATCTACCACAATAGTCCCAGAATCAGGCTTTTCAACACCTGCAATGCAACGTAGAATCAGGCTCTTTCCAGAACCAGAAGCTCCTAGAAGTGATAAAATCTCATTTTCACCAAAAAATTCAATATCCAATTTAAAATTATCAAACTCTTTTTTTATCTTACAATAAATAGACATAATCACTCCTCCTCCCTATTCTTTTACTTATCTTTTTCTAACATATTCACTGTTAACATAACAGCAAATGAAATAACTAAGTTAATCATTACCCAAAACATTGCCTGTGAGTCTTGCCCAGTCTGCCAATAGTAAGCAACAGTTGTTGAAATAGTTGCGGTACTGTTTTGAATAAAACCTGAAACCATCGATGTTGCACCATATTCACCAAGCCCTCGTGCAAAAGATAGAACAAAACCAGCAACAATTCCTGTCCGACAATTTGGTAGGATTATTTTACGGAAAATAACAGAGTTCTTTAGCCCCAATGTCTTTCCTGCATAGATCAGATTCTTATCCAGTTGCTCAAAAGATCCTCTTGCTGTCCGATACATAATCGGAAATGTGATAATAATAACTGCAAAAATGGACGAATACCAAGTCATTGTTAATGTAATACCAAAATATTCATTAATAATCGAACCTAAAAGACCATTAGGAGCAATAAACATAAGTAATATAAATCCAACTACAGTTGGTGGAAGTACCATTGGAATCGTTAATAGTGCATCTAAAACACCTTTGTATCCTCTTGGTAACTTAGTAATATAAAACGCAAACAAAACACCTAATATCAAAGTGAAAACACTTGATATTAGAGATATTCTTATTGAATTATAAAGAGGAAATAAATCCATATGTACACCACCCTTTCTATTTGGTTACTTTGCAGTAATTAATACTAATTCATTTGATAACAATTCATAGACATTATCCTCATCAATATAACCTAACTCCTCTAGTGTCTCTACTTCACTAGTTGATGCTGATATAAAAATATCCGTTATAGCACCATATTGAATCTGTGATGATAATGTCCCACTTGAATCAAAACTTGCTATAATCTCTACTCCTTCATGTTCTTCCATAAACATGTTCGAAATCTCACTAATCGACTCCATTAAACTAGCAGCAGCAAAAATAGTAATAGTACAAGCTTCTAACTCTACTTCTTGTTCTATTGATTCTTCTGGCAAATAGGTAAATCCATTTTCTTCAAAAATAGCTATTGCAGTTGCTGTTGTTAAATAGTCCATAAAACATTGAACTGCTTCTTGATTCATTGAATCATTCATAATAGCAGCTGGATAAATAACAGGACTCTCTAATAAAGAACTATCGATTGTTTCAACTACATAAACACCATCACTTGTAATAGCATCCGTTGCATATACAATACCACAACTAACAGACCCTAGTTCTACTTGAGATAGCACTTCTTTTACACTACTGGCATAAGAAATTTTACTTTCAATTTCATCCCATATACCATAATTTACTAAAGCTTCTTTGGCATAACGGCCAACTGGTACATCATCATTACCAAGAGCGATAAGGGATACACTATCTGTTGTTAAATCTAAAAGAGATGTAAGAGTAGTTTCTTGATTACTTGTATTTGCACTACATCCATTCAGTAGTATCATTGTAGCTATTAAGAAAGTTACTGTTATATTTTTTATGTTTACTTTCATTATCTTCCCCTCCTCATTCAATTATCTTTCTAACCACCTATTTGTGACATTGATTTTTGTTCACTACTTTCAATACCTTTTTCTAAAAAACCATGTGCTTTGGGTTTTCTTTGAATCGTTTTTATAATAGCATCTTCGATTTCTTGATTAGAAGAACCATTTCTTAATAAAGATAATAAATCACTTCCAATATCATATTGTAAACATGTTTTTAAGTATCCTTTTGAACTTAGTCTAACACGATTACAAGAATCACAGAACTTATGGCTAATAGCACTAATAAAACCAACTTTACCCATAAACCCTTCTACTTCAAAATAACGACTAGGACCATGACCTAATTTTCCTTCGTATTCCTTTATTTTACCAAAGTTAGCAGTTAATAAATCTTTAATTCTTTGTTCTTGATCAATATATTGTTTATCATCATCGATCATTTCTTTTCCCATACCAATTGGCATTAATTCAATAAAACGAACATGTATATTTTTATTTTTTGCAAGCAATACAATGTCCATAATTTCTTGATCACTAATATTATTAGAAACACAATTTGTCTTTAAATTAATATTTGGATACGCTAATACTTTATCCATGGATGATAACACATCTTCTATTTTACCACCTCTAGTAAGTAATGAAAAATGAGTAGCATCTAATGTATCCAAACTAACATTAATAGCATCTAAGCCAGCTTTACTTAACTTATCAATATTATCTTCTAATAATATTCCATTAGTAGTAATTGAAACAGATTCAATACCTTCTATTCCTTTTATCTCTTTAATTAATTGATCAATTCCTTTACGAACCAAAGGTTCTCCACCTGTGAGTTTGATTTTTTTTACGCCAAGCTTTGCAAAAATAGAACATAGTTTGATTATTTCATCATAACGAATAATTTCATCATGTGATATTTGTTCTATTCCTTTTTCCGGCATACAATAGACACATCTTAAATTACATCGTTCCGTCACAGAAATACGAACATAATCAATATTTCTTCCATAATTATCTATCATTCTTCTCTCCCTCTATTTCTTCATTTACTATTCAAGAATTTTTAAAATATCCCCTTCTTTAATAGAACCACCTTCTAATACAATCGCAAAGACACCTTCTCTAGGCATAATGCAATCACCCATTTTTTTAAAGATTTCACATCCATGATGACATTGTTTTCCTATTTGTGTTAATTCTAATAATACATCATTGCAAGCAAATTTTGTACCTATTGGTAATGTTTTAAAATCAATTCCTTCTACTAAAAGATTTTCTCCAAAAGAACCATCTACAATAGGTGCTCCTAAATTACGAAACTCCTCTACTTTATCAAAACTTAATAAACTTACTTGACGATGCCAATTACCAGCATGAGCATCATTTTCAATACCAAAATTAACAATAAAATTTGCTTGATGAATATTTTGTTTTTGAACTCCTTTTTTTTCACTAATACATACTGCTTTTACCATTCCCATAATCTTTCTTCCCTTCTCTTATTTTAAGTTTGCTCTTACTAGAATTAATTGAGCTGCAATACTAATTGCTATTTCAGCTGGTGTTTCACTTTTAATAGAAATACCTATTGGTGTTGTAATACGACTTATATCTTCTTCATTAAATCCTTTTTCCATTAACTTTGCTTGTACTGTTTTAATTTTACTACGACTTCCAACCACTCCGATATAACAAGCAGGTGTTTTTAAAGCAAACTCTTGGACGTATTGATCTCCTAAGTGACCTCTAGTTACAGCGATAATATAATCATGGTTAGTGACTTGATAATATGCTTGATATTCCATCAATTGTTCATAATGACAAACATTCGTATCAATTGCATCTGGAAACAACTCTTTTTTACTAAAGTCTTCGCGATCATCACTAACAATACAACGAAATCCTAAATGTGATAAAACTGGTACTAACTCTTGAGCTAAATGTCCTCCACCAAAAATAAAGACACGACTTTTGTTTTCAATCTTGTGGACATAATAGCAATCTTGTCCTACTTTCATTAGACCTGCTTGTAAGTTATTACAATCAATTCCTGTTATCCCTATTATTTCATCTTCATAGCAGTATCCCACTTGCATACCATCCATCGATAAAACAAGCCAACCTAATTGATTAGAGACCATATGATTTGTTAATGTTTCAATCAAAGAAGCATCTTTTTGATAAGAAATGTAACTGAATAATACATCTACATCTCCTCCACATACCATACCTAAATTTGCTGATTCCTCAATTCGTAAACGATACTGTTTTAACTCCCCTGTTTTGTTTTGTAAATGTATTTTGGCTAATTCAATTGATTGAAATTCCAACATCCCACCACCAATAGTACCACTCATTAACCCATCTTTATCCACTACCATAAATGCTCCCGTAGTTCTAGGTGCACTACCAACATTATCAACAATTGTTACTAACATACAATCTTCACTAACATCTAATTTTTTAGTTAACGATCTTATTATTTCTTTCATACTTTTTCCCCTATTTCCCGAATCCACAATTCGGGAAAGTACAAATATCACAACCTAAACAAAGTCCACCTTCACCTAGTCTATCTATCATTTCTCTATTTATTGGCACATCTGCCATTACTTTTGGTAAAACAAGATCAAAAATAGTTCGTTTTGCATACATTACACATCCAGGTAACCCCATTATTGGTTTATTATCTTTTGAATATGCCATCAAGAACATTGCTCCTGGTAATACTGGTGCCCCATAAGTAATAATAGTAGCTCCACTATTTTTAATAGATAATGGTGTTTTATCATCTGGATCCACACTCATCCCACCAGTACAAATAATCATATCAACACCTTTATCTAACATATCTTGAATAATAAGGGTTATTTTTTCAAAATCATCATCTACTATTTCATGAAGTACCATTTCTCCACCAAACTCTGCTAGTTTATCTTGAATAACTGGAGTAAAGGTATCTTGAATACGTTTATGATAAATTTCATTACCTGTTGTGATAACACCATATTTCTTCGTTTGAAAAGGAATCACATTTAGTAATGGTTCTCCATTAGAAACCTTTACTACTGTTTCTTTTGCCTTTTCCATCTTTTCTTTTTCTATTACCAAAGGAATAATACGAGTTCCTGCAAGTTTGTCTCCCTTTTTAACAGCAAAACCACCATGTCTAGATGCAATCATCATTTGTCCAAAAGAATTAATAGCGTTTATCCCTTCTTTATGAACACATAACAAACCATCACAATTTGCAATCAATTCTATTTTTCCTTCTTTTACTTTTCCAGCAACAATATTACTACCCATTGCTAGTTCCTTAAGAATCTCTGCTGCATCATTTTCATGTAACATCGTTTCATCATTTTCACAAATATAAATATGATCTTTTCCAACAGACAATAAAACAGGAATATCCTCTTCTTTTATTAGATGCCCTTTTGAAAAAACAACATCTTTTGTAACCCCTCTTATAATTTGAGTAATATCGTGATATAACACTTGTCCTACTGCATCCACCGTTTTGATACTTTTCATTTTCATTCCTCCCTAATAAAAGCATTCCTTATTTTTTCTTCTACCTTTAATGCTTGTAAATATCGTTCTTGATGTTTTTCAATTGCTTCTTGCGTGCAACATTTACGAAGACTTGCTTCAAATCTTTGTTGTAAGGATACCCTTAATGTTCCTTGTACTAATTTATCTGCATAATACAAAATCATTGCCTCATCTAATAATGCATCACCTTTGATATCATGATGAAGTTGGATAATAGACCCTAATTGAATATATCCTAAATGATATAATTGTTCCTTTGCTAGTAATGGATGATCTTTGCCATGATGACGCATCATATCATGTAACAAAGCACTAGTTAGAAGCAATTCTTTATCCAATGAACATTGATCTTTTAATAATTCATATAATTCAAGGCAAACACGTTGTACCTCATAGCTATGTTCTATGACTACTTGTGGTGTTTTACATTGAAAGAATATTTGTTCTATTTCTTGATGACTAGGGATTGAATCCCTTTTTTTATTTATTGCAACAAAGTTCCACTTCTTTTCCTCTATTTCCACTACACTAAGAGTTCCATAATCAACACGTGGCATTCCATCTTTACAAGGATCTAAATTTTCTAATTTATGTACTAACGCTCGTATTAATCCATCATGAATAACAAGCACTAAGTCACTAGATTTATTTAAAAGTAAGAACTGTATTGTTTTGATAAGGCGGTTTACACCATCTTCTAATGTCTCCCCATTACTAGGGACTATCGACCAATCTTTTCCTCTTTGTTGATAAAGAGTTGGATATAGTTCTTGAATTTGTTGGAATGTCTTTCCTTCAAAATCTCCCATATCTAATTCTTGCAAAGAAACAATTGGTTGATATTTTTGTTGAACAGAAACCATTTCTAAAGCACTTTGATAACTCCTTGCTAGATTACTACAATAAATAGTGTCGATGTTTGAAAAACAATCTTTCCATACTCTTACTTGTTCTTTCCCTTCTTTTGATAAAAACAAGTCTGTTTGACTACCTATACAGATTTTCTTTCCCTCTTTAAATAGTGGTTTTCCATGACGAATTAAATAAACATATCTTTTCATTTTTCATCCCTCACTACTGCTTTATAATAATTGCAGTTCCATGCAAATCACAAAGTTCTACTAATACCAATGATCCATATTCTTTTTCATAATCCTCAACTGCTTTTTTAACTCCTTGAAATCTTTGATTCCCATAATCATGTAATAAAATAATAGCTCCTTTATTCATTCTTTTAATAAACCACTTTAATCCTTCATAAGTAGGTGTATAAAGATCTACATCAATACTAACTAAAGCAAAGGTTTCTTCTATCCCGATTGTTGTATCTGGAAAATAACCTTCTTTTATAATTACCTGACTAGGATTCGATAATTTTTCTAAAACCATTTGAATACTAGTATTTTGAAATTCTTCTTTATATGCTTTTGATAATCCTGTTTCATTTTCCATTTGAATATCTCGTTCATCAAAACCATTAAATGTATCAAATAAATATAATTTTCTTCTAGGAAAAACTGCATTTAATACTTTAGAGAATTCTCCTTGAAAAACTCCTAATTCCGCTACTGCTCCTTCGATATCTTTTAATCTATCTTTTAATTTGATAGTAAAAGCACTACGAATATCAATTGCTTCTATTAATTTGGTTATTTCAATAATTTCTTTATTATAACCATTATGATGTAATTGTTTGATTATTTCAGTTTGACGTTCTATTCCTGTAACAGCCACTAAAATAACATCAATAGGCAATAATAATGCTTCTTCCATTGTATAAAGAGGAATATTTTTAATCATTGTTTGTTCTTTCTTTGCATTATCACCAAAACCTATTAAATGATAATGTTTTTGATTGATGAGAGGTAATACTGCTTGACCCATCTGTCCTGCTCCAAAAATTAATAAATTTTTCATTTTATTCCCCCTTACCAAAATGCTTTGTGAATGATTGTTCACTAAAAGCAGTAACTTCTTCTATATACATTTCATATTTATTTAATAATTCTTTTCCTTCTTTAGTAAGACTACTTGTACCTCCATATTCTCCTCCTTGCCTTCTTTCCAACAAAGAAAAACCAAAAGCCTGTTCCATTTCTTTAATCATTATCCAAGCTTTACTATAAGAAATACCAATTTTATCACATGCATCTTTTACTGTTCCTGTATATTCAATAGCTTGTAATAAAACAGTAGAGGTTTTATCTAATATCTTTTTTTCTCTAATAATAGAAATATCAATAATTGGTCTTAATAACTGTTCACTATGCATTTTTACTAAACGTTCATAATCACCCATCGTATCAGCATCTCTTAAAACACCTTCATCATCTACTTGTAAAATATCAATTTTAGGACAACATTCATAAATCATTGCTTTTAAACCATCATTTCTTTTACAAGCGATTATTTTTGGTAATATTTTATTAGAAAATAGGATTGGATGACCATCTTCATTATCACAAACAGGTTTAATAAAATCGACATTCGTTTGCATCAATCTACGTACTGTACCTACCGTAAACAAAGGAACATCTACTGGTGTAAAGAAAACTCGATCACATTTATCTAATAGAAATGAAAATCCCATTTTTGCTGAATCAGACATTTGTGTTGTTTCATAGGAATCATTACGAATATAAATAACACCTTGTTTTGCAATATGTTTTTCTAATTCTGCTGCCCGATATCCTGTTACTACCACAATTGGTGATACTCCCGCTTGTTGAAAGTTTGCAATAATTCTTTTTACAATCGTAATAGAACCCATTTTCATCATTGGTTTAAATTCACCCATTCTACTAGACATCCCAGCTGCTACAATCACAGCTCCTGTTCTTTGCATTTAGACCCCTCCTAATCTTTTTTTCGAATTATATTTTTTTACAATTCGCTTATCAAAGCATAGCATCATAATATTTCTATTATGATGCTATTATTTTTTATTCTTTAGATAAGTGTTTCCACAAAATCTCTTACCATTGTACGTAAGGATTCTACTTTATAACCATTATCTCTCATTACCATGACATTTTCCACTGCCACTTCACTAGCTTTTAACGCTAATTCTTTGCTTGGAACTTGTCCTTTTAATACTTCTTCTACTGCACTTGCACGGAATGGAACTGGTGCAACTCCACCAAATACCAAACGAATATCTTCAATAGTTCCATCTACAACTTTAATATCACTAGCAACTGCTACTAATGCAAAGTCAATTGCTTTACGTAAACGGAATTTAGCATAATCACTCTTCCATCCATCTCTTGAAGGAATATGAATTGCTTTTACTAATTCTCCTCTTTCAAGTTTATATTCTGGACGTAATTTATCGCTAAAGAATTCTACTCCAGATAATGTACGTACTGTTGTTTCTACAGTTACATCTAAAGCTAATAACATATTGGCCATATCAGAAGCGTTCGAAGAATAACATCCACAGTTCATACAACGGCTTGCTTCTACTGCTGCTTCCATTTCTGTTAATGAACTAGAATCTTCTACATCTAAACAACGTTTTTCTACTGGTGTATCCACTAATTGAGATGCTTTTACTAATTTTACTCCTTCAGGATCAAATGTTAAGAAAGCTTCTTTTTCAATTTCTAAAACCATTGGCATACCCATGTATTTTGTCATATTTCTAGCTGCATTTCCTCCAGCACGAACTGCTTGAATAGCTAAAGAAGGTCCTGTTGCAACATCACCACCAGCATAAACACCAGCATGACGTGTATCATTATGTTCTCCAACTTCAATTAATCCTCTTACTGATTGAATTTCATCTTTAAAATGATCTCCTAAGAAATCCAAATCAACTCTTTGACCTGTTGCTAGGATAATACTTGGTGTTTCAATAAATGAAACATCTGCTTCATCATATACAGGACTAAAACGTCCTTTTTCATCAAATACATGAAGACATTTTTTAGTTTCTAATCCTAATACTTTATCACCTTCATAACGAACTTTGTTTAATCCAAGTCCATTTAAGATAATAACACCTTCTTCTAATGCACGATCTACTTCTTCTTTTGATGCTGGCATTTGTTCTCTTTGTTCTAGACAAACTAAAGTAACTTTCTTAGCTCCCAAACGTTTTGCTGTTAATGCTACGTCCATCGCAACATTCCCACCACCACATACTAATACTTCTTCGTCAATTTTACTTGTCATCCATTGTTTTACTTCAACTAAGAAATTTAAACCAAATTGAGTTAAATTTTCACCATCAATTCCTAAAATAGGTTGTTTCCATGCTCCTGTATCGATGAACACTGTATCAAAAGTTTCTTCTACTTCTTCAAAAGAAATATCTTCTCCTACTGTTGTATTAAATTTAAATACAACTCCCATACCTTCAATAGCACTATTATATTCACGCATTAATGCTTTTGGTAAACGATATTCTGGTATACCGTACATTAATACCCCACCAGCTTCTGGCATTTTTTCAAAAATTGTTACTGCATGTCCCATTTTTCTTAAATAGAATGCGGCTGCTAATCCTGCTGGACCACTACCTACAATCCCAACTGATTTTCCTGATTCACTACTTGGTGCAGGGAAATAAGTTGATTTATTTTTCAAGATATAATCACCTAATGTACGTTCAACTGCATGAATATTAACAGAATCACCATGGTTACTTTGATTACATTTTGTTTGACAAGTATGAGGACAAACTCTACTTGTTAACATTGGCATTGGGTTTGCACGTAATATTATTTTGGCAGCTCCATCCCAATCACCTTGTCTAATTTTTTCCATATATCCAGAGATATCAGTTCCAGCTGGACATTCATTACTACATTTTGTACGAGCTGTTTTCATACCTCCAAAAATACTATGATAACGATTATCTCCTAATACTGCATAGCATAAATCCCCATCTTTACGTGCACAATCAAGGCGGCCACCTTGGTTATGCGGATAACGATAATACCAACAACGTACATCTTGGCAAATATTACCACCAATAGTCGCTGCATTACGGATAATAGGTGTTGCAACGCTGTTAGCAGCTTTGCGTAAACCTGTTGGAACAGATTCATCATCAGATATTTCTGACAATGTATTCATTGCACCTAGTACGATAGAACCATCTTCATTAACTGTAGTTTCTTTAGCACCTATTGTTTTAAGATCAACTACAACATCAGGAGTTTTTTCTAATATGGCTGATTTCATCAAGCCAACAAGATCCGTACCTCCAGCAATGGAAGTCCCACTTTTTGACACTTTGATAAGTTCTGAGGCTTCTTCAAATGTCTTTGCTTCTTTATGTTCAAACTTTCTCATATAAGACTCCTTCTCTCTAGATTTTTCCTAATGCTTTTAAAATAACTTGAGGTGTTGCTGGATACTCACGCACTTTTACACCGATAGCGTTTGATATCGCCATTAGTACAGCTCCTGGAGCTGCTGCTCCTGTGATTTCTCCTACACCTAATGCTTTAATTGGACTAACATTGAATTGTGATTCTAACATTGTTTCAGGTCCAAACTCTGGGAATTGATTAAATGGTCTCATTTTATAATCAATTGTATTCGCAGTAAGAACTCTTCCTGTATAAGGATCTAATACATGCCCTTCAAATAAAGCAGTATCTAATCCTGCTGAACCAATACCACCTTGGTATTGTAATTTTAATTGTACTGGGTCAATAACTTGTCCAACATCTGATCCACCACCACATTTAGTAACTTCTACATATCCTGTATCTAAATCTACTTCTACTTCTACAAAGTTAATAAAGAAGTTTGGTGTAGTGAAGTCTTCACGATATTCACCAAATCCAGTAATAGTAGAGAATACATCTGGTAATGCAGCAATAATAGGGATTGGATCCATTTTTTCACCTTTAATCGTGATGAAACCATCTCTAAATTGTAATGCTTGAGGTGGTACTTGGTTGTGGAATATCTTTTCACTTGCATTTATTAAGATGTTATTGTAACAATCTTTTGCAGCATTCCATATTGCAGATTCTGTACATTTTGTACCTCTGGCACCTTCTAATCCGAAGTCACCTGGTGTCGTCATTGTATCTGCTGGTGTTACAGTTACTTTATCAAAACTTGAATAAAGTGCTTCAGCTGCAACTTTTGCCATCGCATTTCTTTGACCTTGACCAAATTCAGAAGCTCCATTATGAACAAAGATATAACCTAATTGGTCAATACGTACATAAGCAGTTGAGTTATCTTCACCAGCATCGGCATTAAGATGTAATGAAGTACCTACACCTGTTACTTTGTTTCCTTCTACTTTTGTTGGTTTTAACCAACCTTTCCATAAATCATCCCATCCAAATTCATCCGCAATTTTACGAATTGCAGGTGGATAATTTACTTCACGACAAATATAATCATGTCCATCTCTCCAAGTATATAAATCTCCTGGAGTTACAACATTTTTCATAAATCCTTCAATTGGATCCATATCAATAGCCATCATTGCATCTTGGAATAAAGGCATGATTGCACATTTCATTTCTTGCCCACCAAATCCACGTACAGCACTTGAATAAGTTCTGTTTGTAGCAATAATGTGAGAATGAACATTCCAGTTTTTACATTTATTCATAACTAATTGAACTTCACCTAACCCTACTGAACCAATACCTTGAGTAAGGTCACTATGGAAACCAGTATCAATAACGATATCTGCATCTACTAAATTAATAATACCTTCTTTTGTAATACCAACACGTCCTTTTACAATAGTACCAAGTCTTTGGTCATAATTGATTAAATGGTCTTGTTTAGTAAGTTCCCATTTTATTGGGGCATTGTTACATGCACGAGAACATGCAGCAGTAAAGAAAATTTGTTCTACTAATGTTACTTTATGACCAAAACTTCCACCTACATTAAATGCTTTGGCATTAATTAAGATTCCGTTCATGTTCATAGAAGCACATGTTCTAAGTAAATGAGGCGATTGGCTTGTTGCCCAAACAGATAAGGAACCATCATCTTCCCAACGAGAAGTCATGGAAGGATTTTCAATTGGTAATGGTGTTGGGAACTTATCATATTTTACTTCTCCCTCTACAATTACTTCACTACTTTCTTCTCCTTCTTTTACATCTCCACGAACTATTTTATAAAATGGATCTCCCCCATGGTCGAAAATAAAGCATCCTGGTGGGAACTTATTACCTGGGAATGTGAAATCATCATCCTCATCATATAATTGTACTGCATCTGGTTTCATCGCTTCTAAAGGATCAAAAACAGCTGGTAATACATCATATTCTACTTTAATTAATTCTAATGCTTCTTCAGCAATTTCTACTGTTTCTGCTGCACATAATGCAACAGCATCACCGACATAACGAAGATGCTTATCAAGGACATATTTTTGGTGTGGTAATCCAGTACACCATGATTTATCAATATCTTTGTATGTCAATACACAACGTACCCCAGGGTATGCTCTAGCAGCTTCTACATCAATGCTTTTAATACGAGCATGAGGATGTGGTGATTTTAAAGCACGAAGATATAATAAGCCAGGTAATGTTTCATTGTAATCATCTACATAAATTGTACTACCAGTTACGATCCCTTTACCATCTTTACGATATGTTGGTTTACCGAGATATCTGTATTCTTCTTTTACTTCTTCCATCACTTATTCCTCCTTTCCATTAATTGAGCTAATTGCTTCTAAAACACGATATTGACTAATACATCTGCATAAATTTCCTGATAATGCTTCAGAAATATCTTCTTCTGTAGGGTTTGGATTACGGATAAATAAAGCTCTAGCCGCAATTACAATACCTGGTGTACAGAATCCACATTGGAATGCAGAATAATCAAAAATAGCTTGTTGAATAGGGTCTAATTTCCCAGTTACTGGATCAGCAAGACCTTCAATTGTAACGATCTTCTTCCCTTCACATTCCACTGTTAAAGTGACACATGAAGCTTCTGCTTTATCGTCAATAAGCACTGCACAAGCACCACAGCACCCTTCACCGCAACTTAATTTTGTACCTGTTAATCCAAGACGTTCACGAATTGTATTTACCAATAATTCATTGGTAGGAATTTGCCCCATCTTGTCGCCAATCATAAATTCATAGTCTTTACCATTGACATTTAGTGTTACAGTATCTCTCATAATTTCCTCCTTAATTATTTATTTTTGATATCATACTTTTTCTTTATTTAAAACATTCCATCTTGTTTTATTATTTAATTGCTTGATAACATTATTTTTTAGTGCTATCATTAGTCACAAGACTAAGAGGGCAAAATAATGACACAACCAACTAAAAAACAAATAACACATGAAAAGATACTAACAAGTGCCATCTACTTATTTTCAATTTATGGTTACGAAGGCACTACCACTCGTATGCTTTCAAAAGAATCTGGATATAATATTTCAACTATTTTCCATCATTTTGAAAACAAAGAAGGTTTATATATTGCCGCCATGAATCATATGGCCCAAGAAATGAATAGCCATTTACTCCCAACAACGATCAAAGTAAATAAACGACTTGAAGAAGAGTGTTCTATTGAAGAAGCATGGGAATTAATTGAAGAATTCATTACACTTCTTGTTATGACATTATCTAGTCCTACTCAAAAGAATACATTCTTTCTACTAATCAGAGAACAAACTAGTCCTCCAAAAGGAGACTTCCCACTCTCTCGAGTAATCTATGACAATGTAGAACATCCAATTAAAAACTTACTTCAAAGAATATACCCAGATATAACTCATACTACCCTTGCTTTGCATGCTAGAATGATTACTGGTGGAATCATTTCCCAAGTAGAACACCCAGTGTTTTTACGCTGGATGTTAGGTCTACCAGACGACGCTGATATAAAACCTCGTGTTTGGGAAAAAGTAAAAGATTTATGTATGATATATATAAATACCGATTTAAATAACGATTAAGCGTGTGGTGGAATACCAAGCGCTTTTTTTACTAATGGAATACCTGTACATAATCCAATATTTTGTGATAACCAAGTTAAGAATAATGATAATGGATAAGATGCTACTACTGATGCTACATAGAAATCTTGGTAACCAGGAACATCTTTCATTCCCCACCAAGTCATGAATGAACTCATAATAGTAGCCATAATTAATGCCACTAATACAGTAGATACTAATTGATGTTTAATATCTCTTCTGTCTAATTTAAATAAATCACCAAACTTATTCCCTAAAGGAGCAATTGGTAAGAATGTCATTAAAATAAACCCTATAATAACACCTAATACATAACTACTTGCAAAACTAGATAATGTTAAACCTGTTCCATTTGCAATAGGTACAATTGTATTTAAGAAAATATTTAAAATCAACGATACCCACGCATTTAATAATACATCAAACTTTGTTATTTTCATTTGTCTGCCTCCCATGACAAAAAGCCCAGAATACTCTCTATTATTTAGTTTTCTAGGCTTTTAACGAATTTATTATTTTACTGCTAAAATATTACGAATTACTAAAGCTTTGATTTCAGTAATTTTATAATTATTATGTTCCATTGCAATTGCATCTTTAATAGCAAGAGCTCCAGCACTTTCAGCTACTTCTTCACTAATCGCTTTACCTTTTAAGAAAGCTTCTACTTCATCTAATTTATATGGTACTGGTGCAACTCCACCTAATACTAATTTAGCATCTTCAATAACTCCATCTACTACTTTGAAAGCAGAAGATAAACTTACGATTGCAAAATCCATCCCATCACGGACACGGAATTTATCATAACTAGAAGTATATCCTTCTAATACTGGTACTTGAATTTCAGTTACTAATTCACCATGTTCTAACATATCTTTTGTTTTTAGTTTTGTAGTAAAGAAGTCAACAGCTTTGATTTCTTTTTTAGTAGTAACAATTGTTCCATCTAACATCACTAATACTGGTGAAATATCAGAAGCATTTACTGAGTAACATCCACAATTCATACAACGTTTTGCTTCTTTTGAAGCTAATTCAAGAGATAATGATTTTTCATCTTCATCCACTAATGTACGACTAGCTACAGGAAGTTCTTCTAACTTACAAGATTCTTCTACTTTTACACCTTCTACATCAAAAGTCTTATAACCTTTTTCAGATGCTTCACGTTTGATTGGATATCCCATTTTTGCACTCATAGAATGAGCTGCTAAGTTACCTGCATGAATTGCACGAATTGCAATATTAGGTCCTGTAACAACATCCCCACCTGCAAAGAATTTTTCATTTTTAGTTTGATAAGTTTCTTCATCTACTTCTAATAAACCACGTTCTGATTTAATTTGAGAAGCGAACTCATCACCTAAGAAGTCTACGTCTACACGTTGACCTGTTGCTAAGATAATACTATCTGATGTAAATACAGTAGTTTCATCATGATCATATACTGGTGCAAAACGATTTTTTTCATCAAAAACACTTACGCATTTCATTGATTCTAAACCACTTACTTTTCCATCGGCATCTTTGATAACACCTTTTAGACCCCAACCATTTTCAATTTCAATACCTTCTTCTAAAGCTCTTGCAATTTCTTCTTTTGTTGCAGGCATTGCTTCTCTTGATTCAAGACATACTAATTTAACACTCTTAGCTCCTAAACGTCTTGCTGTTAATGCTACGTCCATCGCAACATTACCACCACCACAAACTAATACGTTTTCACCAGTAGCTTTTTGTAAGAATGTATTTACATCTTGTAAGAAGTCTAAACCAAATTGAGTTAATTCTTCTCCTGTAATACCTAATACTGGTTGTTTCCAAGCACCTGTACCAAAGAATACAGTATCAAAACGCCCTTCCACTTCTTCCATTGATATTTCTTTACCAACAGTAGTATTCATTTCAAAAGTAACTCCCATACCTTCCAAAGCACTTGCATATCCTTCTACAATATCCTTAGGTAAACGATAATGAGGAATACCATACATTAATACCCCACCAGCTTTTTCATGAGAATCAATCACAGTAACACTATGTCCTTGACTTCTTAAATAATAAGCAGCAGTTAAACCACCAGGACCAGCTCCAATAATACCAACAGATTTACCTGTTTCAGCTTTTGGTGCTACATAGAATTTTTCTTTATTTTCTAAAATATAATCTCCTAATGTACGTTCCACACAGTGAATAGCTACGCTATCACCATTTTTATCATGGTTACATCTGTCTTCACAAGGATGTGGACAAATTCTTGAAGTACACATTGGCATTGGGTTTACACGCATAATTATTTTTGCAGCTTCATCCCAGTTCCCTTTTCTAATTTCACCCATATAAGAGGAAACATCAGTTCCAGCAGGACAACCTTTTGTACAAGCACTAGTTACAATTTTCATACCACCAAATACAGAATGATAACGATTTTCTCCTAATACTGCAAAACATTCTTCTCCACCTTTTTGTTGACATACCATTTTCCCACCAACATCTTCAGGATAACGATAATACCAACAACGAACATCTTGACAAACATTCCCACCAATAGTTGCAGAATTACGAACTAATGGAGTTGCTACCGATTTTGCAGCTTGGCTTAACGCTGGTGCCCCAGCTAATAATTCTTCTGATTTTTCTAAGCAACCTAACTTTGTGATAGCACCAATTTTAATAGTCCCATCTTGTGCAGTTACATAAGATCCACCATCTACTTTTCTTAAACTTACTAATTCTTCTGGATATTTTGTTAAAATATCACTTTTTAATTCAAAAATTAAATCTGTACCACCAGAAACTGGTACACTATTTTCATTTGCTTTTATTATTTCTGCAGCTTCATCAAATGATTTTGCAGATTTGTATCCAAATTTTTTCATTTTCGTCTCCCCCCTTACGCTTTACCTAAAGCTTTTAAAATTGCTGCAGGTGTTGCAGGATATTCAATAAAGTCTTTTCCAATTGCGTTAGAAATAGCCATTGAAACTGCTGAAGGACCAGGAGCACCTGAGATTTCTCCAAATCCAATTGCTTTGAATGGAGATATATCATATTGTGATTCTAAGATTACGGAATTGAATTCAGGGAATTCATTAAATAATCTCCACTTGTAATCAATCATATTAGCAGTCATTAAACGACCTTGTGTTGTATCTAAGACATGTCCATCAATTAAACCTGTGTCTAATGCTGCAGAACCAATACATCCTTGGAATTGTAATTCTAATGTTGCTGGATCTAACATTTGACCTACATCAGTACCACCAGTTACATTAATTAATGTAGTTTCTCCAGTATCAGTATCTACTTCTACTTCTACAAATAACATACAGAAGTTAGGAATAGCAAATTGTTCTTCATATTTACCAACTCCAGTCATTGTATGACCAAATCCAATGATTGGCATCCAAGGAACACGTACTTCTGGTTTATCTTTTAAATAAATAAATCCATCTTCCGTATCTACTGCTTCTACTGGGCAGTGTAAGAATGCTGCACCTTTTTCTAATAATTCTTGTTTTACTTTTTTAGCAGCTTCCCCAACTGCAGTACTTACAACGATAGTCCCTCTTGATCCTACTAATCCAAATTCATGAGGATTTACTAAGTTATCTGCATCTGTAATTCTTACTTTTTCAAAAGGCATATTTAAGATTTCTGCTGCTGCTTTAATAGCTTGGTTTCTTTGCCCTTGTCCTGCTTCTGCTACTGTACAATGTACAACTGCATACCCAT